>CALMNW010000021.1 GCA_937872095.1 uncultured Verrucomicrobiota bacterium | reverse complement strand
GGACGCCAGGTTCTCATCCTGGTAACACCGGTTCGAATCCGGTTGGGGGTGCCAATTTTTTTGGGGGATCGGGTTCGGGGGCGCTTCTAATCTTTTGACGGCGGGCGGGGATTCTGCGATAACGCTTAACTTGAAGCGCATGTCGGCATCACACTACAAATGGGTTCGGTGGGTCGCGCCGGTTTTCTGGGCGTGGGCGCTCGGAGCCGGGGCGGAGGAGCCGCAACGGCTGAACGCCCGGCCCATTCTGGGGAACGAAGCGACGCCGTTCTTGCGCTACGATTCGTCCGCGCCGTTCACCAACGCGCTGAAGCAGGTCGCGGCGGTCACGAACGTGCAGATTTCGGGGACCTGGAATTCGTGGACGTCGCCGGTGCCGATGGCGCAAACGGGTCCGGACCTGTGGGAACTGGACGTGCGCACGCTGGGGGCGCGGCTGGGCCGCCACGAGTTCAAGTTCATCGTCAACGGCGAATGGGAAAGCGGCGACAACCGCGTGCTGCCGATCAATCTCGACGGGGAAATCGAACGGCCGCCGGCGATGATCCAGCGGGCGACGATCGACGATTTCAAGATGATCCGCGTGTTCTTCAAGCAGAGCCTGCCGCCGGGAATCGAACCGAAGGCGACGCTGGACCCGCCGGTGCCGGTGATCTGGACGGAAGTCGTGACGGAGATGGAGGACGCGCGGCGGACGGGCTATCTGTTTTCGCAGGGGGTGGTGACGTTCCTGTTCGACCAGGCGTCGTACGGGCTGGATCTGCCGCGAGACACGAAGGTGGTGGTGGCGGGGAATTTCACGGGCTGGGACGGCGGCGGCTGGGGCGGCAAGTGGCTGCTGAAGCGCGGGCGCCTGCCGGGCACCTGGGAGGGCACCGCGCAGCTCGACGGCATGCGCCTGCCGCCGGGCGAAAAGGATCTGGTCTTCAAGTTCGTGCTGAACGACACGGATTGGCTGTTGCCGCCGGCCGACGCGCCGAACGCGCTGGCGGACGGCAAGGGCAGCGTGAACCTGAAGTTGGACTTGCTGCGCACCGGCGGCGCGGAAATCCGCGTGCACACCGCGGAACCGCTGGACCTGACGCAGGCGACCGTGCTGAAGCTCGACGGCGTGGCGGACCGGCCGCTGGGCGTGATGACGACGCCGGACGGCGTCTTCGAGAAAATCCGCAGCGACAAGCCGATGGGCGCGACGCTGGACAAGGAGCGGGGCACGACGACCTACCGGATTTTCGCGCCGCGCGCGCGCAACGCGTGGCTGTGCTTCTTCAATCGGCCCATGGCGGTGACGTGGACGCCCAGCTTCAAGCGCTTCCCGCCGGCGGAGGAATACCGGATGTGGAAGGATCCGGCGGACGGCGTCTGGGAAATCACGGTGCGCGGGCTGGACGTCGGCCGATTCTACGGATTCCGCGTGGATGGGCCGCGCGGCGACAGCGAAGGCTTCGATCCCGACGCCGTGGTGGGCGATCCGTACTGCCGCGCGGCGGCGAACGCCGACGGGCTGTCGATCGTGGTCGATCCCGGGGCAACGAACCAGTGGTTCGCCGGGTGGACGGACCAGGCCTGGGAGACGCCGGACCCGCAAGACGCGGTGATCTACGAATGCCACGTGCGCGGCATGACGGTGCATCCGTCGTCCGGCGCGCCGGCGGCGAAGCGCGGAAAATTCGCGGGCCTCGTCGGCACGCTGGGCAAGGGCACGGGCCTCGACCACCTGAAGCGGCTGGGCGCGAACGTGGTCGAGCTGCTGCCCGTCAGCGAATTTTCGGAGAGCGCCGATCCCTACAACTGGGGCTATTCGACGGTGTATTATTTCGCGCCGGAATCGACGTATGCGACGGCGCCGGAGCAGGGCTCGGGCTACTACGAGCTGAAGCAGCTGGTGGACGACCTGCACCGGCAGGGGTTCGCGGTGGTGCTGGACATGGTCTACAACCACGTGGGCGGGCCCAACGTCTTCGGGCTGATCGACAAAAAGTGCTATTTCCGCCTGAACCCCGATCTGAGCTTCTCCAACCACAGCGCGTGCGGCAACGACGTGAAGACGGAATCGCCGATGATGCGCAAGCTGATCCTCGACAACGTCCGCTACTTCATGGAGGAGTTCCACGTGGACGGATTCCGCCTCGACCTGGCGGAGCTGATCGACATGACGACGATGCTGGCGATCCGCGACGTGGCGCGGTCGATCAATCCGAAGGCGATCCTGATTTCCGAGCCGTGGAGCCCGGGGCGCGGCGAAAACAAGTACCAGCTGCGGGGCACGGGCTGGTCGGCGTGGAACAACGATTTCCGCTACGCGGCGAAGGATTTCGTGCGCGGATCGGGCAACCGCGACTGGCTCCAGGGCAGCGTGTTCGGCTCGGTGGACAGCTGGGCGCTGAATCCGCTGCAGCCGGTGAACTACCTGGAAAGCCACGACGACATGGCGTTCGTGGACGAAATCAGCGGCAACGCGAACCGCGACGGGCGCGAGCTGACCGACCGCGAGGCGGCGATGAACCGGCTGGCGGCGACGATCCTGTTCACCTCGCTGGGCAAGTCGATGATCTACGAAGGGCAGGAATTCCTGCGCAGCAAGTGGGGCCTCAACAACACGTACAACCGCGGGGACGCGGTGAACGCGGTGCGCTGGACGGACCGGGACCGGCCGCTGGCGAAGCAGGCGCTGGACTACTACGCCGGGCTGATGCAGCTGCGCATGAGCGAGGAGGGGTCTTCGTTCCGGGTGGCGCAGCGGCCGCCGCGCAGCTACTACCGCTGGCTGATGCCCGAAAATCCCAAGCTGATGGGCTATCTCGTCAACGTGCCGGAGCTGCACGCCGGGCGGGGCTTCGCCGTGCTGCTCAACGCCGACGCCCGCGCCCGCAAATTCGAGGTGGAATTGGGCGGCGCCACGGCCTGGAAGATGATCGGCAACGGGCAGGAAATCGACCGCAACGGGCTGGCCCCGAGCGGTTGGCCGGCCGGCAAGCCGCCGCCCGTCTGGCCCGCGGGCTGGACCGGCGAGATCGAAGTACCGAAGCTCTCATCGGTCATCCTGATGAACGGGTTTTGATTTTTTCGCGATGGATTTCCTGGAACAACTGTTGGCGCGCCTGCCGAAGACGCCTGCGCCCATCCGGGGTTTCTGGATCGGGCCCTACTGGACGGCGGTGCGGACCGATCTGGGCACGGGGCTGGCCACGACGCTGCTGGATCCGGGGCCCACGCACGGCGAGCACGCGCAGCGGATGGCCGGCGCCGGCGAATGGATCGGCCGCGACGCGCGCGAACTCGCCGCCGGCGCGGCGTCCGATTTTCCCCTCGCGCGCAGCGCGGGGCTGGCCGCGCTGAACGCGCTGCTGCCGGAGCCGCAAGGACGGATCACGGAGCGCAACGCCGGGGAACTGGCCGCCGAAAAGGGCGCGGGCCAAACCGTCGGCGTGGTGGGCTGGTTCCCGTTCGTTCCGGAGCTGCGGAAAATCGCGGCTCGCGTGGAGGTGTTCGAGAAGGACCCGGCGACGGGCTATGCGCTGACGCCGGATCGGGCCGAACGGCTGGCGGCGTGCGACGGGTTGTGCGTGACCGCTTCGGCGCTGCCGAACCGGACGCTGGGCGGGGTGCTGGCGGCGGCGCGGCCGGACGCGTGGAAATTGCTGGTGGGGCCTTCCGCGCCCCTGTGCCGCGCCGCGCTCGAGCTGGGATTCGCGGCGGTGTGCGGCGCGCGCGTCGTGGATGCGGAAGCCGTCGTGCGGGTGATCCAGGAAGGCGGCTGTTTCCAGCAGATCCGCCGGACCGGCGGCGTGCGCCTGGTCAATCTCGAAGGCTGACGGCCGTCCGGCGGGCGGGGCGGACGTCAGGAAGGGGCAACGGGCGGAGGCGGGGGCGGAATCGCCGCGGCATCCGCTGCCGGGGCGGCGGGAAGCGTCGCGGTTCCGCTTTGGGCCGCTTCGGCCTTGCGCTTGCGCTTTTCTTCCTTCTTCTGCTTTTTGGCGAGTTCTCTCTGTCGTTTGGCGAATGCGTAGTTGGGTCTGGCCATCGGGGATTCCTTTTCGTTTGACTGCATCCGTCATAACATCGCCGGGGCGATAGCGCCACCGAATAATGAAGGCCGGTCGGCGATCCGCGGGCCGGACCGCGCGGCGGGATGGACGCGCGCCGGGCATTTTGGAAAGATGGCGGCCATGCGGGAGAAGCGATCCATTCCGGTCTGGGCGGCGGTGGCCGCGGGCGGGGTTTGCGCGATCTTGCCGCTTGGACTGTGCGCGCGCGGCGGCGGAGGGGCGTGGGAAACGCCGACGCAGCCGGCGGGGGTGGATCTGGCGATGATGCTGGATTATGCGCGGGCGTGGTGGACGACGGGCAATCCGTTCGCCGGGTTGAATCCGTATCCGCCGCTGGCGGCGGTGCTGTTCGCGCCGCTGGCGGCCCTGCCGTTCGCGGCGGCCTATGCGTTGCTGACGGCGCTGACGCTGGCGGCGTTCGTTTCGGTCGTGGGGATCTTGCCGTTGCTGGCGTTTCCGCGGGCGGACCGGGGCGCGACGCTGCTGGCGGCGCTGGCGGGCGCGCTGTCGTACGGGTTGGCCTTCGAACTGCGCTGGGGGCAGTTCAACGCCCTGGCGCTGGCGGGCGCGGCGTGGGGTTTGTATCTGTTCCATCGCGGCGGGGGCCGCGGGGCGCGGGCGGGGGCGTACGTCCTGTTCAGCGCGGCGATCCAGCTCAAGCTGTATCCGGCGATTTTCGTTTTCCTGTTCGCGAAAGACGCGCGGGCGTGGCGGGCGAACCTGGCGCGCTGGACGGCGCTGGGGGCGGCGAACGTCGCGCTATTGTTCGCGCTGGGGCCGCAGGTCTTCGCGGATTTCCTGCTTTCGCTGCGGGCGCAAGCGGCGGCCCCGTTCACGTGGGCGGGCAACCACTCCCTCCAGAGCTTCGCGGCGTGGGCGGGACATCCGGGCCTTGCGCCGGCGCTGTTCGCGGCGTTCGCGGCTTGCTTCGCGGTGGCGGGAATCCGCGCGGCGCGGGCCGGCGGCCGCGCGGCCTTCGCGGAGCTGGCGCTGCTGGCTGCGCTGGGGGCGATGCTGGTGCCGGGCGTGAGCCACGACTACAAGCTGGTCGCGTTTTCGATGGCGTTCGCGCCGTTCGTCGCCGCGGCGGAACCGGCGGAGCGGGGGAGCCTCCGCGGGCTCGCCGCGGCGGGGCGGCTGGCCGCGCTGGGTTTCCTGTATGCGTGGACGCTGTTTTCCTATGCGGCCAAGCCGGCGTGGCTGCAAAACAACGCGCCGTTCCTGCTGGCGGCGGGCGCCGTCTTGGCGCTGCGGCCGCCGGCGGCCGCAAGGCGGGAACCATAACGCGCAACGGAGGAGACGCGCGCGCCGCGCGACTCGGGCAGGATGCGGGCGTGAAAATTTTGGACAAAGACTCTCGACTTGCCGGGGCGTTTATGGGACAAAAATCGCCTCTTTCGGAAAATCGGCGGCATATGGGATGGAAACAGGGAAGGGCCGCGCCCGCCGGGCGCGGTTTCAACGTCATGAAGCGAAATGGGATATGGGCCGTTTTCGGCCTGATGGGATGTTGCGTCGCCGGGTCGTTCGCGCAGGCGGAAGCGGAGGAATCCAAGCCCTCGTTCACGCTCGAGGAATGCATCGCGATCGGGTTGCAACAGGCGGCGTCGGCGCGGAACGCCGCCCGCGACGAGCAGATCGCGGGAACGCGGATCGGGCAGGTGCGGGCGCAGCTGCTGCCGCAGCTGAAGGCCAAGGGGGGCTACACGCGGCTGGACGAAGTGACGGCGTTCGAATTCGACGGCGAACGCTACGAAATGGGGCGCGAGGACAACTATTCGGCGGGGGTGGAGGCGAGCCAGCTGCTGTATTCGGGCGGCTCGGTCGGGGCGGCGCTGAAGGCGGCCCGGCTGTACCGCGCGGCCGCGCAGGCCCGCGTGCGGGGCGTGGACAACGAACTGGTCCGCGACGTCCGCGTCGCGTTCAACGACATCCTGCTCGCCGACGAGCAGGTGAAGGTGCAGGAAGCGTCGCTGGCGCAGCTGGAAGACTTGTTGGCGCAGGCGGAGAACCGCTATCGCCAGCAGACGGCGGCGGAATTCGACGTGCTGACGGCGCGGGTGAAGGTGGCGAACCACCGGCCGCTGCTGATCGCGGCGCGCAAGCAGGCCGAATTGGCGCGGGCGGCGTTCCGGAACCTGGTCCAGCTGGATCCCGTGGACTTCGATCTGGTCGGCGATCTCGCGTTCGAGCCGTCGGAGCGTCCGCTCGAAGACTGGCAGGCCCAAGGCGCGGAACGGCGTCCGGATTTGATCGAACAGCGGAAGTACCTGGGCATGCGGGAGGCGGACGTCCGTTCGGAAAAGGGCGGCTTCCTGCCGCAGATCCGGGCGTTCGCCAACTACGACGGCAACAATCCGGAGAGCGGCTCCGCGCGCGACGGCTGGGAATGGGGCTGGAACGCGGGCCTTTCCGCGGAGTGGGACGTGTTCGACGGCCTGCTGCGGCGGAACCGGGTGCGGGAAAAGCAGCTGGAACTGGCCAAGGCGCGCGAAACGCTGGCGGACGCCGACCGGCAGGTCGCGCTGGAAATCCAGACGCATTATCTGGATTTGAAGCAGGCGGCGGAAACGGTGGCCGCGAGCCGCGAGACCGTGGAACTGGCCGAAAAGAGCCTGGAGATCGCGCGCGTGCGCTACGAGAACGGGCTGGCCACCTATCTGGATTTCACGGACGCCAATTTGGCGCTGCGCACGGCGCAGCTGACGCGCCTGCAGGCGCTGCACGACCACCGGAACGCCTTGGCCCGCCTGCAGCAGGCCAGCGGCGAGGGATTTGAAACGGGAGAAACACCATGAATGCGCCGAAACCGATGTCCACCAAAAGCGGGTCGCTCCTCATCTGGGTCGCGCTGGCGATCGTCGTGGCGCTGATCGTCGTCTTCGCGGTGCTGCGAAAGCCGGCGGAGCCGGCGGAAGCCGAAGCGGAAAAACCGGTGGCGGTTCGGACGATCGCGATCGAGCCGCGCCGGGTGGAAGACGCCCTGCAGGTGCCCGGGCGCATCGAGCCGCTGCAGGAAGCGGCGCTGGCCGCGGAACGGGCCGGGCGGGTCGTCGAGCTGCTGGCCGACAAGGGCGATGCCGTGGAAGCGGGGCAGCTGTTGCTGCGCGTCGACGGCCGCCTGTGGGATGCGGCCCGGCGCCGCGCCGAAATCGAGGCGCGGGACGCCGCGCGCGACCTGAAGCGCTGGAAGGAACTGGAGAAGACGGGGGCCGTTTCGGCCAGCGACTACGAAGGCATCCAGCGCCGCCAGGAAGCGGCGGACATCGCGCTGGAAGAGGCGGAGACGATGCGGTCGCAATGCGACGTGCGCGCGCCGTTCGCCGGGACGATCGTGGACCGGCTGGTGGAGGTGGGCGATTACGCGAACGAGGGGCAGGCGGTTTTGCGGCTGATCCGGCTGGACCGCGTGAAGGTGGCGTTCGACGTGCCGGAGCAGGACGTCGCCACGCTGCAAACGGGCCAGAAGAAGGCGTTCGCGCTGGCGGCGCTGCCGGGGCGGACGTTCGCGGGCGAGGTGACGTTCGTGTCGGACCAGGCGGACCGGGCGAGCAATTCGTTCGCGGCGGAAATGGAAACCGACAACGCCGACGGCGCGCTGAAGGCCGGGATGATCGCGCAGGTGTCGCTGGTCCGGCAAGAACGCGAGGACGCCCTCGTGGTGCCGCTGGCGGCCATCGTGCCGCGCAAGGGCGAACACTACGTGTTCGTCGCGGTGGACGGCCACGCGGTGCGCCAGCGGGTGCGGATCGCCGCGCTGGTGGGCCACGAAGCGGTGCTGGAATCCGGCGTGGCGCCGGGCGACCGGATCGTCGTGGAAGGCCACCGCGGCCTGCAGGACGGCCTGCCGATCGAAGAAGTCGCCGCGGCGGCGCCTGAGGCGCCGGCGGATTCCGCGGAATAGGCGGGCGGGGAACGCGGCCATGATTCTGTCCAACTACGCCATCAAATTCCACGTCGCGGTGCTCGTGTTCGTCGTCGTGCTGGCGCTGGCCGGCACGGTGAGCTACCTGACGCTGCCGCGCGAGGGCGCGCCCGACATCACCATCCCGTACGTCTTCGTCACGGCGTACTACGAGGGGACGGCCCCGCAGGAAATGGAAAAGCTGGTGACGGTCCAGCTCGAGAAGCAGCTCAACGACGTCGAAGGCATCAAGGAGGTGCGCTCGACGTCGGCGGAGAACGTCGCCAGCATCGTCATCGAATTCATGGCCGGCGAGGACATCGAGCAAGCCAAGCAGCGGGTGAAGGACAAGGTGGACCTGGCGAAGCCGGACCTGCCGCAGGATCTCGACGAGCCGGTGGTGGACGCCTTCAACTTCAGTTCCGACTATCCGGTCTACATCTTCGCGCTGTCGGGCGAGACGGAGCCGGAGCGCCTGAAGAACCTGGCCGAAGACCTGCAGGACCGGATCGAGCGGCTGACGGGCATCCAGAGCGCGGACATCGCGGGCGTCCGCGAGCGGGAAATCCGGGTGGAAATCGACCTGCCCCGGATGATCGCGTACCAGATTCCGCTCGGGCTGGTGATGAACCGCATCGCGCAGGAAAACGCGACGGTGTCGGCCGGCAACATCGAGATGGCGGGAGACAAGTTCCAGGTGCGCATTCCCGGCGAGTTCCAGATGGTGTCGGAACTGCGGGACATCCTGCTGGCGGAGCGCGGCGGGCGGCCGATCTACCTGACGGACATCGCGACGGTTTCCGACACCTACAAGGATCTTTCGTCGATTTCCCGGCTGAACGGGGAGCCGTGCGTGTCGGTGAGCCTGAAGAAGCGCGCGGGCGTCAACGCCGTGGCGCTGATCCGGCAGGTGAAGGAGATCCTCGACGGCACCCGGCTGCCGCCGGAAGTGAAGCTGACCGAAGTGATGGACCAGTCGGACTACATCAAGTCCATGATCGAAGAGCTGGAAAACAACATCGTGTCGGGGTTCATCCTGGTGGTGGCGGTGCTGCTGGTGTTCCTGGGCGTGCGCAACGCGCTGTTCGTGGGGATGGCGATTCCCCTGTCGCTGCTGATCGGATTCACGCTGATGGCGATCCGGGGCACGACGCTGAACATGATCGTGCTGTTCAGCCTGGTGCTGGCGGTGGGCATGCTGGTGGACAACGCGATCGTGATCGTGGAGAACATCTACCGGCTGCGGACCATGGGGCTGTCGCGCGCGGAAGCGGCGCGCCGCGGCGCCAGCGAAGTGGCGTGGCCGGTGATCACGTCGACGCTGACGACGCTGGTGGCGTTTTGGCCGCTGCTGTTCTGGCCGGACGTGATGGGGCAGTTCATGGGTTTCCTGCCGCGCACGCTGATCCTGGTGCTGGCGTCCTCGCTGTTCGTGGCGATGGTGATCAACCCGGCGATTTGCTCGGTGTTCATCCAGGCGCGCCCGCGGGACGCGGGGGAACGTCCGCATTGGTTCGTGACGGGCTACGAACGGCTGCTGCGGGCGGCGCTGCGCCACCGCATCCCGGTGCTGCTGCTGGGGTTCGCGTTCCTGATCCTGAGCGTGCAGATCTACGCCCGCTACGGGAAGGGCGTCGAGCTGTTCCCGGAAGTGGAACCGCGCAACGCCACCGTCTCCGTGAAATTCCCGCAGGGCACGAGCATCGAGCGGACGGACGAGGTCTTCCGCGGCATCGAACGGAAGCTGACCGCCTTTCCCGACGTCAAGTTCACCCTGACGACCGTGGGCGGCGCGAGCCAGATGGGGTTCGGCGGCGGCGCGGGCGCGACGCATCAGGGCAGCCTCTACGTCGAGTTCGTGGAGGCCGCGCAGCGCCAGACCAATTCCCTGCTGGTGATCGACGCCATCCGCAAGGACGTCGGCGTGGTGGCCGGCGCGGAGGTGACGGTGGCGCAGGAAGAGGAAGGGCCGCCCACGGGGGCGCCGGTGTCCATCGAGATCTCGGGCGACGACTTCGAGACGCTGGAGCAATATGCGGCCGACGTCATGCGCGAAATCGAAACGGTGCCGGGGCTGGTGGACCTGAAGAGCGACCTGGAGAAGGCGCTGCCGGAAATCCAGTTCCACGTGGACCGGCCGCGCGCGGCGCTGCTGGGGCTCGACACGGCCGAAATCGGGCAATTCCTGCGGATGGCCATCTACGGCACCGAAGGCAGCCGCTTCCGCGCGGACGAAGACGAGTACGACATCACGCTGCGCCTGCCGGAGGGACAGCGCAACACGATGAACCTGCTCGACCAGGTGTTCATTCCCGTGCCGGCGGGCGCGCCGGTGCCGCTGTCCTCGCTGGGGCGGCTGGAATACACCGGCGGGCGCGGGGCGATCCAGCGCAAGCAGCAGAAGCGCGTGGTGACGATCACCGGCAACAACCAGGGTCGCGGCGTGGACAAGATCCTGGCCGATGTGCGCCCGCGCATCGCCCAGCTGCCGCTGCCGCGGGGCTACGCCATCGAATACACGGGCGACACCGAGGAAATGCGGGAATCCGGCCTCTTCCTGATGAAGGCGTTCGGCGTGGCCGCCGGCCTGATCCTGGTCATCCTGGTCGTCCAGTTCAATTCGGTGCTGCTGCCGCTGATCATCTTCTTCTCCGTGATCCTGTCGATGATCGGCGTGATGTGGGGCCTGCTGGTTTTCCGCATGCGCTTCGGCGTGATCATGACGGGGGTGGGGGTGATCAGCCTGGCGGGGATCGTGGTGAACAACGCGATCGTGCTGATCGACTGCGCGCTCCAGCGCAAGGCCGAAGGACTGTCCTCCCTCGAGGCGATCGTCGCGGCGGGGCGGCTGCGGCTGCGGCCGGTGCTGCTGACGGCCTCGACGACGGTGTTGGGCCTGCTGCCGATGGTGGTCGGCTACAGCCTGGAAATCCACCAGTGGCCGCCGAAGATCATCGCGGGCGCGGAATCCAGCGCCTGGTGGTCGCCGATGGCCGTGGCCGTCCTGTTCGGCCTGACGGCGGCGACGATGCTGACGCTGGTGCTGGTGCCGACGATGTTCAGCCTGGCGGAGGATTTCTCCGCGGCGCTGGGCCGGCGGTTCCTGCCCGCGGACGACGCCGGGCCGGAGTCCTAACCGCTGCCCGCCCGCCGGGGCGAAATGGGACTGGATTCGGCGGGGGGTTCCTTCTAGGATGCGGGACCAATGCGAGCGATTCATCAGATCGTGGCGGGCTACGCCAACGGGGACGCCATCAGCAACGAGGCGCGGACGATGCGCGCCCTGTTCCGTTCGTGGGGCTACGAATCGCAGATCTATTCCGAGCGCAAGCGCATCCTGCCCGAGCTGCGGGGCGAGGCGCGTGACCTGGAGGCGAGCCGCGGGGATTTCCGCCCGCAGGACGTCGTCCTGCTGCACCTGTCCATCGGCTCGGACGTGAACGACGCGTTTCCGGCCCTGCCCGGGCGGAAGGCGATCCTCTACCACAACATCACGCCGCCGGAGTTCTTCCGCGGGGTGCAGGAGCAGACCGCGAGCCTGCTGGACCGCGGCCGCCGCCAGGCGCAGGCCTTGGCGGGCTCGGCCGAGATCGTCATGGCCGACAGCCGTTTCAACGCGGAGGAAATCGCCGCGATGGGCCACGCCGATCCGCAGGTGCTGCCGCTGGTGCTGGATTTTTCGATGCTGCGGGCCAAGCCGGACCGGCGGATCCTGCGGCAATATCGCGATGGGCTGGTCAACGTCCTGTTCGTGGGGCGCTGCGCGCCGAACAAGAAGATCGAAGACCTGCTGAACGCGTTCTACTATTTCCAGCGCTACGTGCAGCCGGCGTCGCGTTTCATCCACGTGGGCTCCTACGCGGGCATGGAACAGTACCACGCCCTGCTGTTGACGCGGTCGCGCGAGCTGCAGCTCAAGAACGTGGAATTCGTCGGTTCGGTGCGGCAGAACGAGCTGAACGCCTACTACGAGGTGGCCAAGGCGTTCCTGTGCCTGAGCGACCACGAAGGATTCTGCATCCCGCTGCTGGAGGCCATGACGCACGACGTGCCCGTGGTGGCCTTTGCCGCCGGAGCCGTGCCCGAAACGCTGGACGGCGCAGGCGTTCTCGCGCGCGAAAAGAACTACGACCTGATCGCCGAGACGCTCGGCCGGGTGACGGAAGACGAGCCCCTGCGCGCGGCGATCCTGAAGGGCCAGCGCGAGCGCCTGGCCCGCTACGAGAAACAGGACCTCGCCGCCGATCTGAAGCGCCTGCTGGCGCCGCTGCTCTAGCGGGATTTGCGGATGGCGCGAAGCCTTCGTTCCCGCGCCGGCGTTGCCGAAGCGGGCAAAATCATTTCTCCGGGTTTCGCAGCAAGCGAATGAGCCTGTAGGGCAGGACGGTTTTCAGGAACGTTTTGGCTGCGCGGGCCCAGCGGGGATCGGCCGGCGGGGTGGCGAGCGGGGCCTGGGGTAGATTCGCAATCACGCCGGGATTCTTGTACACGTCCGGATCGCGCGGCACGTCGTATTCATATCCCAGGTTTTTCATGTAGCCCGCCAGAAAGCGGCCGCAGGCCTCGTCGTCGTCCAGGCTTTCGCGGGTCCACCAGTCCAGACCGATTTGGCGCGCCAAGGTCTCCAGCCGCTCGCGATAGATCGGTTTGACGGACGATTTTTGAACCTTGGCGTGGTACAGCAGGGAGAAGAAATAATCGTCGGTGCGCGGCACGTACAGGCATCCGTTGTGGAGCGTTTTCCGGCGCAACATGTCGGCTTCCCAGTTGTCGTCGTAGTAGCCGTCCTTCACGTGGCGAATGTCGACCGGGATGAGTTGTCCCGCCACCGACAGCTTGCCCTTGTAGAGCCTTCCCGAGTAGACCAATTGCCTGACGTTGGCGACGGAGGCCAAGCGCTGGCAGGAACGGGCCAGGAAGTCGACGTCCGCATCTTCCAAAAGACGGGGCAGGGACTCGAAGTTGCGGAGCACGAGGTAGTCGGCTCCGTAATTCAGCGTTTGGAAAAGTTGTTCGTAGGAATCCCAGCCCGCGCTGCCCTCCAGATCCTGGGTCAACTCTCCGCCCACGAACGCTTCGGCATCGCCCAATAGCATTTCCAATTTCCGGAGACCCAGAATCAGAACGGTCTGCGCGAAGAATTCTTCGGCGTTGCCGCTGGAATGAACGCGGAAGGGCGCCGGGACCCAGCTCCGGAAGAGCCGCTTGTGCTCCACGACCTTGGGGTTGACGAGTTCGACGCATTGCGAAACCGACTGATCGTACACGTAGCGGGGTTCGCGGTCCTCCACCACGAAAAACTGGAAATGGCCGTTTCCGATTTTTTCGTCGGGCACGCCGTCGAATTCCCGATCTTCCAGCCACGGAACGGCGCGGTTGTACAGCCGATAGGAGTTTTCGACCAGACGCTCGGGACTCCAGCGGATGCGCACGTCGCACCGAATCGCGTACTGGTCGGCCAGCACGCTCCGGATCCGGTCGCAGACGGGCAGGGCATCTTCCCAAACCACGAAACAATGGAGATCCCGGGCGAGATTATGGCGAAAACAGCGCTGGCGGGGATCGTACGCGTAGTGGAGCTTGTGCAACTCGTACCGCTGCGCGGGAATTCCGCCGGGGGCCATGTGTCGATCATTCATGCTGTGCCGTTTCGAAAGGCATTATCATGGAGGCCGGCCGTGGCGATGTCCACATCGAAACCAGCGGAGGGTGCGGCGGCCGGCCGTTCGGTTTGCCGAGATTGTTCGGCTTTGTCAGCCATTTTCCGGGTGCCGATCCACCAACGCGGCCCAGCCGGCCCGCTGCCGCTCGGGCATCGTCCACTTGTCGCCCAAGAGGACGGAAAGCTGCCCGAGTCGGCAGGTCGCGTAGAAAACGCCGGCGACGTCGAGATCGACGTCGATGAAGTCTCGGGCGATGGATTCGCAGCCGGGAATCTGCCAGCGGGAAGTTTGGCAATCGTCGACTCCGTCCATCCAGAACGACCACCCCTTTCCGGAGGTCTTCCAGGCCCGATAGGCGATGAAATGAAGGGCGTCGTAGGATTGGATCCCGGTCGGCATGAAGCCGGTCGGGTCGATCAGATAAAATTGCTCGGGGCCGACGCTCAACAGATTTTCATGGTGGAAATCGCCGTAGACGGGTCCGATCCGGCAAGGTCGCGCGGACGCCTTTTGCATGATCCGGTCGAGTTTGGCCTGGCGGGGTGGATCCAAGATGGACCGGGCCAGGAGCGTGCCGGCCTGGAGAAAGGGGAAGGTCCGCCAATCGGCCGGGGTTCCGGGACGTCCTTTTCGCTTCAAGAGTTCCAGCGCCGCGTGGGCATGGCGGCCGGTCCATTCGTCCCCGGCGGAAAAGGGGATCCGGTTCATCTGCAGGACGGGCCGCCCGCAGCGGACCGCATAGTGGACGGCGGGGAGATGGGGGGTCAATTCGCCGCAACTGGCCGCCACCAGCCGATATTGATCGTATTCGAGGGCGATCGTATTGCGCGGGTTGCGTCCGATCTTGTAAAAACGGCTTGGCGTGGTCACCAGCAGGGAGTGGGCGCGTTCGGTGGTTTGCACCACGCGAAACGCATCCAGGCCGATCCAGGGCAGCAAAAGCGAATGCCGCCAAGCCCGGAACGCACGGCGGATTCCGCCGGGGGAGCTTCGCAAAATCGGTATTTCGGACATGGGGATGTTCATCGCCATGGCCGGCCCTCTGGATTCGATCGCCGGTTCTCCGGGCCAGGACGTACTACGATCGCAAGGCGTTTTTTCATGCTGGAAAACAATCGCCATCTAAACGGTTTTTCCATAGATTGGCAACAGTATGTGCAGCGTCCCCATCATCCACATGCTGTATTTTCCTTGGGATCGGAACCAGAAACTCAAGGCGGATTGCGACGATTTCGACCATGCCCCCTATGAAACCATGCGCGCCTATGCCCCGGGAATGGACGTGCGGCTCTGGACCTATCCGCAGGCCCGGGCCCTTTGCGAGGAGCATTATCCGGACGTGTGGGCGGCCTTGCGGACGGTGGCGCGGCCCGTGATGCTGGTGGACGTGCTGCGCTGGGTGGTGGTCCACCATCTAGGCGGCATCTACTGGCAGATGAACACGACGCCGCTGGTTCCGATGGAGTCGTTTTTACCTGCCGCCGGGAAAAGCGTCCGCCTGTTCACGGAATTCGACTTGTCGGCAGACCAATGCCGAAAAGCCGCGGATGAACCGATCCGGCAGAGGGAACCGGAAGAATCCAAGCGGATATTGATTGGGGTGTTCGCGGCTGCGCAGGGAGCGAAGTTCGTCGGGGAAATGATCCAGTTCCTGACGGGTCGTCTGCGGCAGTACGTCCCGCGCCGCGATTACGACGTTCTGTTCATTGCCGGCAACGCGGCGGCCAGCACGGGCTATGACCGGTTCGGCAAAAACGACGCGAGCGTGGAAGTCGTGAGCTTGGCCGATAGCCGCCGCATGCTGAAACTGCATTACGCGGGATCTTGGCGGACCGAGGCGCCCGCCGCGCAAAACGGGCAGCCGGCCGCGCCCCTGCCGCCCCCTGCGCCCTTCATTCAACGGAAACTCAAGGATCTGTATTTTCGCCATTTGGTTCCGCATGCCCACGAGGAGCTGTTTGGAAAACAGGCCGCAGAAAGCGGCGCGCCTGGGAACCGGGTTTTGGATCTGCTGGCGCCTTTCATTCGGGAAAACGGAATCGAACGGGTGGTCGAGGTGACGGGCAGCGTCGTCGGGGGCGGCGAACTGCCGAAAGGGGTGCGGTGCGCGGGCGGAAATCCCGCGCGCTCGGTCGTGGCGAAACGAAAACAAGTTCTCGGGGCGAGTTCACGCGTTTTGCGGCAGATCAACTTGCTGTATTCGGAACTGCCCAAGGGGGATTTGTTCGTTTGCCCGGAATATCTGGAATGGATCTCGTTCAGCGAGGCTCTGCGCATCTGGAGGCGGATCTTCGAGGCGGGATACTCGTTTGTTTCTTTTTCGCACCATCCGTTGCTGGAGAAGAACTGGGATACGGCTTGCGGGGATCATCGACCGCTGAATTTCTGCCGGCCGCCATTTTCTTTTGGGGCGCCGACGGCCGTGATTCCCTGGCCCTCGCCGACGGGACGGCCGGATCGAAGTCTCGCCTTGTGGAAACGGCCGTTTAAATAGAAGCGGGGGGCGAAAATAGTTCGAAAAAGGGCTTGCCAGCCCTAACGCAATGACGTCCAATCATGGGAACATCCGTTTCCAGCGTGGATGCGGAATGGGTTGAACCGGCATGGGCTGGCGCGGGATTATTTTCCGCAACGGTCTTTGCCGCTGTAAGATACAAAAGGAAAAAAGAATGAAACAAATGAAGCTCCTCGCCGGGACGCTGGGCGTCGCGGCGGCATTGGCCGCGCAGAGCGCTTTCGGCGCGGGTTTTGGCATCTATGAAGGTAGCGCCCGCGGCAACGCCATGGGCACGGAAGTCACGGCCGATCCGGCCTCGCCCTCGGTGTTGTACAACAACGCCGCCGGCATGACCGAACTCGAAGGCACTCAGATGGAAGCCGGCGCGACGTTCATTCGCCCGAGCCAGACCGTCCAGACGAGGACGCTGGCGGGCGTCGACAACAACTATGCGGACAGCAAGTGGTGGACGCCGCCGCACGCCTACGCGACGCATCAGTTCAACGACAAGGTCTGGACCGGCATCGGCATCTTCAGCCGCTACGGGCTGGGCGTGGAATACGAAGACGACTGGGCCGGCCGCTACAACTGCCAGAAAGCCACCATCCAGAGCATCGACGTCAATCCGTCCGTGGCCTTCAAGGCGCTGGACAACCTTTCGCTGGCCGTCGGGCTGCGCGCCGAATGGTTCGAGTTCGAACTGAACAAGGCGATCCCCACGGGCACCCCGTTCGTGGATCCGGACCTGCAGTTCCACATGAAGGGCGACAGCTGGGGCATCGGCTACAACCTCGGCGCGTACTACCAGGCGACCGATTGGCTGGCGTTCGGCTTGGCCTACGACAGCGAAATCGAACAGGAAGTCGAAGGCGAGTACGACACGACGCACCCGCTGCTGGCCGGCGGCGACGGCAGCGGCGACATCACGACCCCGGGCATCCTGCGCTTCGGCACCTCGGTCAAGGCGACCGACAAGCTGACGGTGAACGCCGGCATCGTCTACACGATGTGGAGCTCCTACGACGAACTGGCCATCGATTTCGATCCCGCGCTGCTGGGCCAGCGGGAATCGAGCGTGACCGAAAAGAACTGGGACGACGTGTTCCGCTACCAGATCGGCGCGGAATACGCGCTGAACGAGACCTGGGCGCTGCGCGCGGGCTACATCTACGACGAAACCCCGGATCCGGATGCCCACGTGGACTACATCGTCCCCGGCAACAACCGGAACCTGATTTCCCTGGGCGTGGGCTACCAGAAGGGCGACTTCTCCTGCGACCTGTCCTACACCTACCTCATGATCGAGGATCGCGACATCGCGGTGTCGGCCGAACGCGCCGAAGAAGGCGTGCTGCCCGGCGAATTCAACGACGGCGACGCGCACCTGATCGGCCTGTCGCTCGGCTACAAGCTGTAAGCCGAGAGCCAAACCGCCCGTTTGGGCGGACGAACGCCCGGGTTCCCCAAGGAACCCGGGCGCTTCTTTTCGGCCGATCGCCGCCCGCTAGCTCGGAGGAAAGCGCCGGGCGAGCTGGTGGTGGAGCTTTTGCAGGGGGAGGAGGGCGAGGGCGAGGAGGTTGGCGGGAAAGCGATGGACGGCGAGGACGCCCAGCAGCGCTTGCAGGGGGATGAGGAGGCCCAGCAGCTTGCCGATCCGTTCCGGAGGGAATTTCGTGCCGGGCTCCATTTCGCGCCGGGCCAGATGGGTCACGGCGCCGATATAGCCTCCCAGAAGAAGCGCGCCGATCCAGGGGAACGGAGTCGCGGGCAATCCATCGGAGGCGGCCGCGGCGCCGAGCAGGAGGTTGCCGGCGCGGCAGGCGCCCATGAGACCGGGACCGATCCGCGGCCGGCGCTTGAGCCCGACGTCGTAGAGGACGATGCCCAGGATGAGGGGAATCGCGATCGGCAGGGCGTCGAAGAACGCGGCGAGGAACGCGGCAACCCAGAAAAAGATCAGCGCGGCGGCGGCGGCCGCTTCGCGCGAGATTTCCTTGGCCGGGAGGGGGCGGTCCGGCCGGTCGCGGAGATCCTCGGCGTAGTCGAAGAGATCGTTGAGGACGAGGCCGGCGGCGTAGAGCAGAAGGCCGGACGGGATCGCCAGCAACAGCTGGGCCCAATCCCGGCCCGTTGCCGCCGGCGCGAGCAGGAAACCGGCGAGGACGTCGCCGGGCACGGTCAGCAGGTTGGGCAGGCGCAGGAGCCGGAGCCAGGCGCGGCCGTTTTCCGGGCGCGGAATGAAATCCTCCACCAGGTAATAGGCTTCGATCGCCTTTTCCCGGAGCGTGGCCAGGCGGCTTTCGCGGCGCGCGGGCCGGTCATCGCTGGTAGGTGGCGGGGTCAATATAGGGCAGATCGAGTTGGGGTTTGAACTTCGGGGTTTGCGAATAGAACGCGAGCGGATGGTCGTACATGATTTTGCGGATTTGCGGCTTGGAAAAGCCCTGCTCCGCCATGAACGCGGCGGTCTTCGGCAGCGAACAGGGGTCGGAAACGCCCCAGTCGGCGGAGGAATTGACGAGCGTTCGCTCGAGTCCCCAGCGCTGGAGGATGTCGACCACGCGGCGGGGATTGAGCTTGGAATAGGGATAGACGGTCAGGCCGGCCCAGTAATCGGTCTTGCGCGTCAGCGGCATCGTTTCTTCCGTGTTGTGGTCGACGACGATGAGGGAAGGGTCGTAGGCGAATTCGCGCAGGATGTCGAGGATGCGCGCCGTCCCCTTTTTCTTGCTGATCTCCGGCGTATCGTGCGGCGTGTGCACGAGCACGGGGAGGGCGTGGAGCTTGGCCATTTCGAGCTGGCGCAGGAAGACTTCTTCCTCGTTCGGCGTGATGCGGTTGAAGCCGATTTCGCCGACGCAAACGCAACGGGGATGTTCGAGATAGGGGCCGATGCCGGCGAGGGTTTCGCGGGCGAGGTCGATGTCTTCCGCCTCCTTGGGATTGACGGAGATGCAGGAGTAGTGGTCCACGCCGTAGCGCAGGGCGCGGGTATGCTCGAATTCCAGGGAAAGCCGGAAATAGTCGAAGAACGTGCCCGCGTGGCGGCGGTTGGAGCCCTGCCAGAAGGACGGTTCGACGACGCAGCGGATGCCGGCGTGGTACATCGCCGTGTAGTCGTCCGTCGTGCGCGACAACATATGGACGTGGGGTTCGATGATGATCATGGCGCGGCTGCGATGGCGGAGATTTCGACGAGGGCGTCTTTGGGCAGGCGCGCGGCCTGGACGACTTCGCGCGCCGGATAGGGCGGCGCGAAGACTTCGGCGTAGAGTTTGTTCACGAGGGCGAAGTCGTCCATGTTCGCCACGTAGACGGTGGCTTTGAGGACGTTCCGGGGGCCGAGGCCGGCGGCCGCGAGGATCGCGGCGAGATTCTGCAGCGCGCGGCGGGTCTGGGCTTCGACGCCTGCGGCCAGCGCGCCGCTGGCGGGATCGAGACCGAGCTGGCCGGAAACGAAGAGCAATCCGTTGTTCGAAACCGCCTGGGAATAGGGCCCGATGGCGGCGGGGGCATTTTCGGTCTGGATCGGTTTCATGGCATTTCTCCGGAAAACGCGGCCATCATAAACCCCGGTCCGAGGCGGGACAAGCCCGATCGCGCGCGGCGGCGGGCCGGCGCCATCAGGGACATGGAGGCTCCAGGAGTCTGGAAATTTCGGCGATTTCGATGATCGTTCCGTACATCTGGATGCCCAGCGCGTCGCCCCGGGATCGCGCTGTCACCTGGACGCGGAGCCCATCCACGGCGAATTCCGGCGGCAGGCCAAGGGGCATGAATTTCCGGCCGTCGTCGGCCTCGATGGCGAAAAAGCCGCCTTCCAGGGTTTTGTGGACCACCGTGCCGGCGAAGGAAAAGGCGTTCGTTTCCTGCGCCGTTCCCGCGCGCGCCAGCGCCAAAAGCATGGCCAGCATCGCGACCGCGATCGTTTTCATTTTGCCGATGTCCTTTCTTTATGGCGGCGCCGCCGTCAAGCGGCGGCCGAGCGCGCGCGCCTTGGCTTCGTAGGCGGCGACGCCGCGTTTCTCGACGGCGCCGGCATACAGGGAGCCGACGGCCTTGGCGCCGAGGCAGGAGCCGCACCAGGATTTGAGGAGCTTGGTCGCATCGTCGCAGAACCAGCGCAGCCAGCACGGGACGGTGCCGGCCGAGACGACGAACACGGCGCGGCGGGATTTCGTCGTGCGCGGTTCGGGGCAGCCTTCGATGGGACGGTGGCCGGGTTTGGCGAGCGTCCAGCAGGCGCGTTCGAGGAAGGTTTTCGTCAGCGCCGTGGCCGCGCCGATGTTGACGGGCGTGCCGAAAACCAGCGCGTCGGCCGCGACGAGCTTGGGCAGGAGCTCGTCCATGTCGTCGCGGACCGCGCAGTGCGCGATGGGCTTGGCGGGGTCGTCCTTTTTGCAAACCATGCAGTTCCGGCAGTATTCGATGCGGCGGTCGCCGAGATGGATCTTCTCGCTGCCGGCCCCGGGGTGGGTTTGGAGTGCGCCCTCGAGGACGCGGTCCACGAGAGTGTCGACGACGTGGCCTTTGCGGTAGCTGCCGACGATGGCGAGGATGTTCATGGCGATTCTCCGGTGGCTGTTCCGAAGCCTAGCCCAACCGGGCGCCCGCGTCAGGCGGAAAATCGCGAATGGATCCAGATGTCGGCGGGCGGCGAATAATAGTGCGATTATGATTACGATTAAGATGAAGAAAGGGAATCAATCCGGTCGGGCCGGCGGGGGATTCCGGGAAAAGATCTGGAGGCTGTAGCGGCCCATGCCGACGGCGGCTTTGGGCGGTTCGCCGGCGGCTTCGACGCGGTCGGCGCCGACGTCGCGGAAATCGGGGGCATAGCGGGAGGAATCGCCGTTGAAGTGGCGGTACCAGGTGCCGGCGGAGGGAAATTCGATTTCGTAGTCGTTGCGGTCGAAATCGAGATCGGAGAAGTTGGCGACGACCACGACGTCGTCGGTTGGGCCGCCCTGGTCCCAGCGGACGCAGGCGAGCACCTTGTTGTCGTGGTCGAGGTGGTGCACGTTGACGCCGACGCCCTTCAGGCCGGGGGTGGCGCCATCGAGATTGCGGCGGAGGCGGATCAGATCGGCATAGGCGCGAACGGTGCCGGCATGGGCATCGGCGAGTTCCCAGCGCAGCGGAGTATCGTCGTGGAAGGATTGGGTTTCGCCCATTTCCTGGCCTTGGAAGATCATGGGGATTCCGGGAGTGGTCAGGAGGACGGCGGCGCCGAGCAGCGCGCGCTTGCGGGCCCAGATGCTGTCCGGTTCTTCGGGGTGGATCATGGTCGGCACGCGGCTGCGGTTGTCGTTCATCCGCCCGACGTAGTCGTGGGCTTCGGTGAAGATGACGCGCTGGAAACCGGGCCAATCGAAGTAGGTGCCGGCCACGGTGCGCAGGTTGCGTTCGGGGTCGAAAGCGGTGGCCAATTGCTGGAAAAGCGCCCAGCGGTGGCCGATGTCCCACTGGGCGTCGAACCGCATGTCGGCGTCGAAGGCGTGGTCTTCGGCGATGCGGAAAACGCGGGGATGGGTTTCCGCCAGTTCCGCGTTGACGTCGCGGAGGAGCTCGACGCCCTGCTCGTTGTGGCTCTGGTCGGTGTTGAGCATGTTGTAGACGGAGTCCCAGCGGAAGCCATCGACGCGGTATTCGTCGGCGAACATGAAAATCTGGTCGCGGATGAAGGCCCGGACTTCGGGGCGGCCGTAGTCGGGGCGAGTGGCGCCCCAGGGGGTGTAGGCGCGGCTGTCGCAGTAGAAGTAGATGCCGCCGAAATCGCCTTCGGCCCAGCCGTCGAACCGCCACAAGTCGAGGTCGGTCGGACCGTAGTGGTTGTGGACGACGTCGGCAAAGACGGCCAGCCCGCGTTCGTGCGCGGCGCGGACGAAGCGCTTGAGGGCGTCGGGGCCGCCGTAATCGGTTTCGATGGCGAAAAGATCGGACGGATTGTAGCCCCAGCTGAGGCCGCCGGGGAATTCGTTGACGGGCATGAGCTGGATGGCGGTGACGCCCAGGTCGCGGAGATGGTCGAGGTGCGGGATGGCGTCGTCGAGAGTGGCGGGCGGCGGGCCGCCGCCGAAGGTGCCGACGTGCATTTCGTAGATCACGAGGTCGGCTCGGTCGATGGCCGGCGCGCGGTCGGCGCCCCAATCGAACGCGGCGGGATCGTAGACGACGGAATCGCCGTTGGAATGGTTGACCCGGCGCGCGCGCGGGTCGCGTTTCCAGAGGGCGTCGTTGAAGACGTACTTGTACCGTTGACCGGCGCGCGCCGCGGGGACGTCGACCGACCAGGTGCCGCCGGTCGCGTCGCGCGTCATGACCGTGCGGCCCCAGCCGTTGAATTCGCCGGCCACGGCGGCGGAATCGGCGAACGGCGCCCAGACGCGGAAGGTGGTCCCGCTTTCATGCGGGAGCGAACCCAGGCCGGGACGGGCGGACTGGGCGGAGGAGGAGAGGACCAAGCCCAGATAGACCCAACCAACGAAAAACCAGTTCGCTTTCACGCGGGACGTCTCCTTCGGATCGATTTATCCCATTTTGGTCGCCGCAAAGCGAGAACTCCGCAACGGGCGCGGGAAAGGCAATCCGATCCGGCCGGTTATTTCCGGAGATTGGTCCAGAATTCGTCCTTCGCGATGCCGGCGACGAGGCCGCAGAGCAGCGCGCCGCCCGCGATGCACTGCAAGCCGAGGGGCGCCGTTTTTTCGTCGGCGAAGTACGCGGCCCAGAATCCCAACCCCAGCACGGAGCCCAAAATCGCGCCGAAGAAGAAATGCACGCCGAAGGCGCGCAGCCGGTCCTTGCCGGTCGGCTTCTGCGTCCGGATCGGTTTCGGCATGTAGGGCCAGTTTTGGACGAAATGCGGCATGGGAAATCCGGGGGTCTGGGTTTCGGAAACGGGCGCGGGGCGTTCAGGACGAACGCGTGCGGCTGCCGGCGTGCTGCTTGGCGAGGTAGTGGGCGCGCAATTCGGTGATCGCCAGCAGGAAAACGCGCGCCTGCATCGGCCCCATGCTGAAGGGATCGAACACGTGGTGGGTGCTGTATTTGTGCAGGAGGGCCTTGGCGATCTCGTCGGTGCGGATATACGCCATGGACCAGTTTTCGAATTCCCGGAAGGGGACCTTCACGTATTCGAGCAGCGTAACCTGGGAGTGGCGCGGGTCGCGGACGATGCGGTTGTAGAGGTCGTTCACGGCGGCGGCCGGGCCTTCGAGGATCTGCAGGAAACCGCGCGGGGAGGAACAGAGCGCGCCGGTCACGCCCAGCTTCTTGTTGTTGCGGCGCGACACGTCCATGATTTTTTCCAGGGCGGCATGCCCCAGCGGTTTCTTCAAGCGGCTCGCATAAGTCAGTCTGACGATGTTCATGGTCACCTCCGAATGGAGACAGTCTAGCACACCCGGCGGAGATGACAAACCCGAAACGGGGCGATGGGCGGCGGCGACGACCGCGCGAAATCGCCGGCGATGCGCGGATTCGTCAGAAGAGAGGTTCGGAAGGCGCGGCTTCCGGAGCCGCGGGGCCGTCTTCGTTCCGATTCACGATCCGGTCCGCTTCTTTCAGCAGGGCCAGTTCGGGGTAGGCGAAGCGCGACGGCGAATGGTGGTTCCCGATGATCTCCTTCACGACGGCGATCTTGTCGGCCGGGAACCCGATGGCCGCCAGCAGGCCGGCGGCGACGGGCGGTCCATATTCTTCCTGGGTTTTCCCGTTGTTGTAGCCGTGTTTCGCTTCCGAAACCGTGATGCCCACGTCGTGCAACAAGGCGACGGCCACGACGACGTCCGGATCGCACCCGGGGTATTCGTCCAGCCGGCGCTCGGCCTGCTGGAGCACGCAGAGCGCATGCTCGATCCGCCGGTCGTCGCCGGCAAAATGCTCGAGCAGCGCCCGGACGATTTTTGCTCGCAGGAATTTCATGCGCGTTCTTCGATGGGCAACCAGCATACGCCGCGCCGCGCGGTGAAACAACAGGAAGCGTGTTCAGGCCAAGACGGCTTGGAGGCGCCGGACGATCCGGGGAATCCACCCGGCGGCGGCGTTCGCGTTGCCGTCGCGCCGGAAAATCCGGTGCAGCCAATTGACGTAGGCGATGGCCTGCAGGGCGAGGAACAGCTGCAGGTCGGCCTCCGAAATAGCCCGGCCGTTCCGGGCGGCGGCGTATTCCGCGTGCGCGGCGTCGCGGTAATCCGGGAAACGGGAATTTTCGATGAATTCGAACAGGACGTGGGCCAGATCGAAGAGGTAGGGGCCGAAGCCGCACTCGTCGAAATCGAGCAGGTGGGCGGCATCGTTTTCAAACAGGAAATTGCCGGGATGCGGGTCGTAGTGGATGAGGCCGAAGCTGTCCGGGGCGCGGGGAAAACTCCGCAAGCGGTCGCGGACGGTCCGATTGGCTTCCTGCAAATAGGCGGCGGCATCGGGCGCCAGCCGGGCGACGAATTCCGGATCCGCGCTCCAGGTTCCGGGGCCGAAGAACCAAGCGTCGTCGTAGACGGGCCGGACGAAATCCGCCGGGGGACGATATGCGGCGGAGAAGGCGTGCAACTGCGCGACGGCCCGTGCCATGGCGGCCATTTGCGGCGGCGAAATTTGGTCCGCGGCGACGTGAACGCCAGACACCCAGCTGAAGATCGCGCACTGGAAGGTTTCCTGCTCGACGGCGACCGGGCAGAAGAGCCGGCCGTCGCGGGCGGGCAGGGGGACGGGCACGGTCGCGCCGGCGCGCGCGCCGAAATCGCGCAGGACGGCGAGTTCGGACAGGATGTGCGCGGAGCCGGCACCCGCGGTTTTGCGGATCCGCAGGGCGAACGCCCGGCCATCGCGGGCCAGCAGTTTCAGCACGACGTTTTCGGACGTGCGCACGTGTTCGTGGCGCACGACGTCGAGGGCGTAGCGTTCGAGAACCTGCGGCAGGATCTGGGCGGAATCGAACATGATCCGCTTCCGCAGCCCGGGCGGGGCTTATTCGAATCCGGCGGCGGCGCCGAGATCGAGGGTGGCGAACAGGTCGTCCAGCGTCTCGGCGCGGCGGATCGGAACGACGGAGCCGTCGGGGCGCAGCAGCAGCTCCGCGGAGCGGGTCTTGCCGTTGTAGTTGTAGCCCATGGCGTGGCCGTGCGCGCCGGCGTCGTGGAGGACGAGCAGGTCGCCCATGGCGATTTCGGGCAGTTGCCGCTGCACGGCGAACTTGTCGCAGTTCTCGCACAGCGAGCCGACGACGTCGTAGGTCTTCGCGGCGGGAGCGGATTCCTTGCCGAGGACGGTGACGTGGTGGTAGGCGCCGTACATGCCGGGCCGCATGAGATTGGCCATGGAGGCGTCCACGCCGACGTAGGAACGATAGGTTTCCTTCCGGCGGATGGCGCGGGTGACGAGCCAGCCGTAGGGACCGGTGATGGCGCGGCCGCATTCCATGTTGTACGCGAGCGGATCGAGGCCGGCGGGCACGACGATCTCGTCGTAGAGCTTGCGCGCGCCGCGGGCGATGGTTTCGTAGTCCACGGCCTTCTGTTCGGGCCGGTACGGGATGCCGATGCCGCCGCCGGTGTTGACGAAGGAGATGCGCACGCCGAGGCGGTTCTTGATCTCGACGGCCAGCTCGAACAGCATGCGGGCGGTTTCGACGTGGTATTGCTCGTCGAGTTCGTTGGAGACGACCATGGTATGCAGGCCGAAGGTCTTCGCGCCGAGGTCGCGGGCGCGGGCGTAGGCGGCGAAGAGCTGGTCGCGGGTGAGGCCGTACTTGGCTTCCTCGGGGTGGCCGATGATGGCGTTGCCGGCCTTGAGAGGGCCGGGGTTGTAGCGGAAGCAGATCGTTTCGGGCAGCGAGCCGGTGGCGGCGACGAGGGCGTCGATATGCGTGACGTCGTCGAGATTGACGATGGCGCCGAGTTCGCGCGCGGCGCGGAATTCGGCGTCGGGGGTTTCGTTGGAGGTGAACATGACGCGGTCGCCGCGCAGGCCGACGGCTTCGCACAGGCGGAGCTCGGCGAGGGAGGAGCAATCGGCGCCGAAGCCTTCAGACGCGAGGATCTTGAGCAGGAACGGATTGGGCGCGGCCTTGACGGCGAAGAACTCGCGGAAATTCGGAAAGACGGAAAACGCCTGCGTCAGGCGCCGGGCGTTGGCGCGGATGGCGGCTTCGTCGTAGAGATGGAATGGGGTGGGGAAGCGCTGGGTCAGGGCTTCGGTCTGTTCGCGGGTGAGGGGAAAGGTCTTGGTGCTCATGGGACTTGTTCGGTTGGGTGGTTGTGGGGGGGTAGGTTATGGGCTGGGCGGGGGGAAAGGCAAGCGGGAAAGGGGCGTTTGGGATGGACGTGGCGCGGGGGAAGGCGTAACAAAGCGGCCAGGCGCCCCTCCATTTCCGGGCGCGAGCGGGAGACGGACCATGAAAACGGACAAACTGCGGATGCGGGGATTTTCCTTGATCGAACTGCTGGTGGCGGTGGCCATCGTCGGAGTGCTGTTCGCGGTGGGGCTGGCGGTGTTCGCGAACGCCGGGAAGCGGAATCCGGAACGAGGGGCGACGACGTTGATGACGACGCTGCGGCTGGCGCGGCAGCATGCGATCGCCCAGCGGCAATGGACCTTCGCGGTGTTTCCCAACCGGGACGGCGGGGCCTACGCCGGGAACGATCTCGTCAAGTGCCTGCGCGGGTTCGCGGTGCTGGCCGTGGCCAACGACATGGAACGGCTGGACAAGACGGCCCAGATTCCGGCCAACATGGATTTCGCCTTCGTGACGGATTGGACCTATTTGCCGGAGGGGATCACCTTCGACGACGATCCGGCGCTGCCCGGGAATTTCACGTTCGGGGCGCCGAACGGGGCGCAGGACACGTACACGGGGGCGTTCCTGTTCCCGCTGGATCCGGCGCAGCCGCACGTGCTGGTTCGGCCGATGGGGGCGGTGCTGTTCAAGCCGAACGGCCGGGCGTACGTGATGCACGACAACTCGCCGAGCGGAAGCTATTGGCAGGACGTGGACGGCTCGAAAATCCACGTGACGGCGGCGAAAGCCTACGGCGAAGCCGGCGGCGCGCTGACCGGGCCCGATCCGGTCCCGGGGGGAACGACGGTGGTCGTGCGGATCCGGAACAAAACGGGCCAGGTGGAAATCTGGGACGGCGGGCCGTGACGTTTTCCATGGCGTGGAAAACTTTTTTCCACAGCGTGGAAAAATCCCGCAAAGTTTTTGGGAATGTCCGAAAGCGTGTGACGGCTAGGTGGCGGAGAGGA
>CALMNW010000020.1 GCA_937872095.1 uncultured Verrucomicrobiota bacterium | reverse complement strand
TCCTCGAGAAGATCCAGAAGCTGCTGCCCGGCTTCCCGCTCGTCATGCACGGCTCCTCCTCGGTGCCGCAGGACGAAGTGGCCCGCATCAACGCCGCCGGCGGCAACCTCAAGGGCGCCTCGGGCGTGGATGCCAGCCAGTTCCTCGGCGCGGCCAAGCTCGGCGTGACGAAGATCAACATCGACACCGACGGCCGCTTGGTCTGGTGCCGCGTGCACCGCGAATTCTTCCGGGACCATCCCGAGAAGTTCGACTTGCGCGATCCCGGCAAAGTGTTCATGCCCGAATACGCGAAGTTCATCGCGGCCAAGAACGTGCTGCTCGGCAGCGCCGGCCAGGTGGACGACGCCCGGGCCTACATCCAGGCCAACAAGAAGTAAAGCAGCGGCACTTGCCGTTCACGGGCCGGGAGCGAACCTCCCGGCCTTTTTCGTTTTCCGGCAAGTAAAACGCTTGATCATTTCGGCCGAAAAAATCTTGGATCGGTAGAGCGTTTTATTGTAGCGTTCCATTTAGGTTCCCGCAGGCGCGTGTCTCCGGGTGGAAATCTTGGGCCTTTTACCGTACGGTTGGTGATCATGAATACAGCACGCCGATTTCTCTCCCTGCCCCTCTGGGGCGCCGCCTTCCTCGCTCTGATCGCGGGACAACCCTTGAACGCGCACTCGGCCGAAGTGCGCGTTTCGCGTTTCTGGCACAACCACCAGCCGATCTACTGGCCCGAGTGGAACGGCAACGGGTCTCAAACCGAGCGCGTCCAATTCGCGTGGGATTCCATCGTGCTCAAAGACGGCCAAGGATATGACTCTGGGAGCAAACATCCCGAAAACGATCTGGGCGCGATCTTCGGGGTGGACGACCGCAAGAAGGCGTATCAGGACGGCCCCCGCAACTCGCTGGCCATGGTGAATTCCGGCGGCTACGCCATGAGCTATTCGGGCTCGCTGATGAACAACGTCCAGAATCTGGCCGCCAATGGCCAGCTGGGATACGGCAGCGGCTGGTGGAGCGGCAACCGAGAAGCGCGGACATGGACCGCCGGCGGCGGCAGCAGTCCCAAGTTGGATTTGGTTGGTTTCACCTACCATCACTCGCTGGGTTCGGTGCTGCCAAAGGAAGTGTTCCGCAAGGAACTGCAGATTTTCCACGAAGCGGCCTATAAAGCGTGGAACACCGGCAGCGTGACCAACCGGTCGAAGGGCTTCTTCCCCACCGAAATGGCCTTTTCCGAAACCATGATCGACGTCTTGGCGGACGAGGGATACCAGTGGGCCATCGTGGCCAGCCACCATTTGAGCCGCACAAGCCCGAATTACAACGACAAGGCCAACCCGGAAGGGAGCTACAACGTCTTTTCCAGTCCGCCGAACAAAGCCGACTAGCTCGGGCCTGCGGAGGCCAACGGCTGGTGGTTCGGCACCGGCAACGTGGGCGAGACCGCTTGGAATTTGGCCCCGTTCGCCTACCAACTGCACAAAGCCAAATACGTGAATCCGGAAACCGGCGACGAAAAGACCATCCTTCTGGTGCCGTCGGACGACATCCAAAGCTACAAGGCGGGTTATTCCGGCTGGCAGCAGGGACTGATCGACGCAAACATCGCGCCCTATGCGAACGATTCGAGCCGGCCCTGCCTGGTGATGCCGGCGACGGACGGCGACAACGCCTGGGGCGGCGGGTCCTCCTCGTGGGAAGGCGACGCCCCCAGCCTGATGAACAACGGCAGCTACCCGGGCGTGGCCGTGCAGGATTTCGTGAACTGGTACGGCGGCGCGGCCGACACGGTGCACGTGGAAGACGGCGCCTGGATCTTCCCGGAAAGCGACTATGGGTCCCCGCAGTTCCTCAAATGGGTGGAGCCTCCGGTGGCCAACGCCACCGCGACCAACCGGGTCTACAACACCCAGGTGGACATCGAAACGCCTGGATTCGCCACCAAGTTCTACAGCTGGGCTCCGGTCATCGCCGGCGCCAATTGGTGCGCGACGGCCGAGCAGATCTGGACCAACCTGAACGGGGCGGGTTCCGTGGCCGCGTGGAAAATCCAAGATCCCTACAACAATTTCGTCGACGGCAACAGCACCTCGCCCAATATCGCCGAGCGCGCCTGGCACATTTATCTGTGCGGACTGGATTCCGGCTTCAACTACTACGGCGGACTGGGCAACGACGATGAAATCAAGTCCTCCCTGGCCACCCGCCGGGCGGTGGAATTGCTGCAGAGCTATATGAGCACCAACTTGGTGAACGACCATACCCCGCCCACCGTGTTCAAACCCCAGCGCTTCCCCTACAACCCCGGCTGGTACACGTTCGGCTGGTTCAACGTCATCCCCGGCAACAACAGCGCCCTGAAGAAAATGCATTCGGAATTCTACGTCTGGACGCACGCCTACGACGTGAACGGCATCACCAACATCGCGCTGAAAATCCGCAAGGACAACGACGGGACCAACCCCCTGAACAGCAACCAAAACGAGATGTATGCGGGCGGCAGCGAAGTCGGGAGCTGGGTGTCCATCCCCATGACCAAGCGCGAGCTGCCCGGCACGGCCGCTGAACTGACCGCCGCCGCCAACAACGGCCAGATCGAATATTTCAGCCAAGGCGTTTCGCCCGAAGTGGCCGACTACTATTTCGCCAAAATCGACGACAGCAGCTTCCCCAACTTCCGGGGCAACCTGTTCGACTATTACATCGAAGCGGCGGATGGACGGGGCAACGTCTCCAAGTCCGACATCCAACACGTCTGGGTCGCGGACGACGGCCTCGGCGGCCCGCCCGCCTCCACGGCGACTTTCTCGGCCGATCCCAGCGATTGCGCTCCGCTGACCATCACCTACGTGGCCGGCGGCGGCCCCCTGAGCAATTCGGTTCCGGTCAAGATGTGGCTCAGCTTCAGCGGCGGCGCGCCGTTCACGGCCTACGCCATGACCAACACCGGCGGCGGAACCTCCGTCTATGCCATCGCCGCCGTGCCGGACAATGCGCCCAGCGCGACGGCGTATTTCCAAAACGACGCCGAAACCATCACGGACAACCGCAGCGGACTGAACTGGTCCACCACCATCCGCGACTGCGATTCGCCGACCGGCCCCAGCACGGCGAGTTTCTCCAATGCCCCGGCCTGCGATCCGGTGACCATCGATTACCACCCCAACAGCCATGCGCTGCAGACGGCCACCCAGGTCTATGCCCACATCGGGTTCAACGATTATGCCATCGTGTGGCCCGGCCAGGTGATGAGCAAGATCTCCAACAACCTGTGGCGGATCACCCTTGCCCCGACCACGGACGTGACCCAGATCGACGTGGTCTTCAACAACGGCGCCAGCACGTGGGACAACAACAGCGGCGCCGATTGGGCGTTTCCCCTGAACGCCTGCGCCGGACCGGAGCCCGTGACCGGGTTCTACATCACCACCCCGTCCAACGACGTCACGGTGGGATATGCCACCACTTCCTACGCGCTCGAAGGCGTCGGCGAAAGCGTGGCCGGATTCATCCACTGGACCAACGCGCTGACCGGCGCTTCCGGCACGGGTTTTGCCGGCCAATACTGGTCGCTGGGCGGAATCCCGTTGGGCGTCGGATCGAACGTCATCACCGTGACGGGAACCAATCGCGTATCCGACGTCGTCACCAATGCCACGGACAACGGAGGCAGCGGCGTCTATGGCGATGGCTGGGTGAGCACGGACAACGGCGGAATCGGATTCGGCGAATGGCTGCTGTACGTGAGCACAAACGACAGCTCGCAGGCGGGCCAGTTCATGGCCAACGCCACCTCGGTGGACATTGGAAAGCCGGCTTGGGGCCTCTACGCCAACAGCGGGAACCTTTCCGAGGCCAAGCGCATTCTGACCAATGCCTTGGCGGTCGGCCAAGTGTTCCACGTCGCCTTCGACAATGGCTATCTGGACACGGGCCGAGGCATGGGCGTAGCCCTGCAAAACAGCAACGGCGACACGCTGTGGGAGTTCTTCTTCAACGGCGGCGACATCAACTACAGCATCAGCGGCGGAACAACCGATATCGGCTGGACCAGTTCCGGCATGGATGTGGAGTTCACCTTGACCGGTCCGACGAACTACAGCGCGAAGATTTCCCCGAACGGCAGCAGCGCCCGCACCTACGAAGGGAATCTCAACGCCAATGCCGATTCGGCCATCACGCTGTTCCGCGCCTGGAACAACAGCGCCGGCTCGGGACCGGATTACGACGTGTTTTTCAACCGGGTGACCACCACCGATGTCGGATCCGGCGCCGGCATCGTCACCAACGACACCATCACCATCGTTCGCCAAGCGGATACCAACGGCGTCCCTCCCGTCATCGGCGAAATGGCGCTCGGCGCGGGCGGAGACGGCCTGCAGTTCAGCCTCGGCAGCAGCGTATCCGGCGCGGAATACGCCGTGTGGGCCAGCGTCACCCTGTTCCCGAGCCAGAATTGGCAGAAGATCGTCGGCACCGAAAGCAACGCCGACGGCGGTCCCATCGACCTGACCCTTACCAACGGCCTGCTGCCGACCAACTTCTTCCGCGTCGGCTACGTCCTGCCATAAGGAATGCCTGCGACCTCCGCCCCGCCAGTTCGCGACATATCGTCTTTGCCAGACGTCCCCCTCGGGACGAGTCGAATCAACATTGAAAAACAGCCGGATGGTCATCGGATGAACGTGAAAATTGCCCTGCGCTTATGGCTTGGAATCGGCCTGTTCGGCATCGGGCCGGGAAGCGTTTCTCCGGTGGCGGCCGACACCTCGGTGCACGTCGGCATCCATCGCCACTTGCATCAGCCAAACTATTGGGGGGAACCGGCCACCGCGGCGGGCCGCCCCAAGCAGAGCCAATACGGACAGGACTCGCAGGCCCTGAAGGATGCGAACAACGCCTATTACGGCGACTCCATTCAACACCCCGAGGTCCAACTGGTCGGCGGCAACAGTTCGGTTTTCGAGAACCCCGACAAGCAAAACGCGTACCAGATCAACATCAAGAATTCCATCGGCGCCATGAGTTCCGCGGATGCCGGAATGACCATCAGCTTCTCCGGCGCCCTGCAACGGAATCTGTGGAGCTTCGGCCGCTATTCCCAAGCGGGCTACTCCCCGGCGTGGAACGCGAACAACGTCGCGGCCTTCGGCTGGAAGACCGCCGGCGGCGTCCACTCGCGGGCGCAGGTGCTCGGGCAAACCTACCACCATGCCTTCACGCCGCTTCTCCCGGAAAGCGCGCTCCGCAAGGAAATCGAAATGCAACGCGAGCGAACCCGCAAATCCTGGGGGCTCAACGCCGACATGTCCGACCAGCCCGACGGTTTCTGGCCCATTGAATTGGCCTTTTCCGAACACCTCATCCCGATCCTCGCGGAATATGGCTACCACTGGGTCATGGTTCCCAACAGCCATCTCGCGCGAACCTGCCCGAACTACATGGAGGCCCTCGCCCAGCCCAATCCCGGCGCGGAACTGAAGGCGGACCCGCCCAATCGCGCCGACCAGCTGGGACCGACCGTTCCGCTCACGCAGTGGTACGGGGCGAATCGCGACACCTATGGCAACGTGTTCCCCGTCCCCTTCTCCTACCAGCTCCACAAGGCCAAATACGTGAACCCCGCGACCGGCGCCGAAACGAAAATGACGGTGGTGCCGCAATGCGACTACCACGGCTACCAAAGCGGATATGCAGCCGTGGGCTGGGACTATATCGACGGAAAAATCGCGCAGTACAACGACCCCGATCAACCTTGCCTGGTGATGCTCACCAACGACGGCGAGAATTTTTGGGGCGGCGGCAGCAGTTTCTGGAACGAATTTGCGCCCCAGTTCATGAACGATGCGCCCAACCACGGCAAGAAGGCCATCACCATTCCGGATTTTGTGGCGGCCCATCCCGCACCCGAAAACGACGTCGTGCACGTGGAAGACGGATCCTGGCTGGCGGCCGATCAGGGAAGTCCCCAATTCTATCGCTGGCTGGAACCGCCCCGGCGCATCAGCGGCATCGATTGGGCCGATCCCAATTCCATCTTCGATCTGGAAAACGGTTGGCATTCCGACATGCGCAACTGGGCGATCATGCTCGCCGGCGTGAACCACTGCGAAACCGCCGAACAGATCTTCGCGGACGGCGGCGGCGAAGTGCTTTCCTGGCGCATCGAGGAGCCGTATCAGGACGACGGGACCGACAACAATCCCAACGCGGCGGAACAGGCTTGGCATTTCCTGCTCTGGGGCTTCGACAGCGGCTTCGTGTATTTCGGCACCGATCTGGACGACGAAGTCAAACATACCGTCGCCGCGAACCGGGCCATCTCCATTGCGTCGGCCGTCATCGGCGACGCTTCCGCGGACGCCACTCCCCCGACCGTGTTCAAACCCCAGCGGTTCCCATGGAATCCCGGCGGAAAGGGCAAGGGACAATATCTGGGAGGCCTGACCACCGGAAATGCGACGGTCGGCTTCACCACGCCGCCTTGGTCTTCCGACTTCTACATCTGGACCTTTGCCTACGACGTCTCCGGCGTTTCGTCCGCAACCCTCAAGATCCGCGTGGACGAGGACGGAATCAATCCGCTGGCGGACAACGCCAACGAAACCTATGCCGGCGGCAGCGGCGTGGGAGGCTGGATCTCGATTCCCATGACCCGCCGGGCCATGCCCAAGAACGACCCCACCGGCAACCCCAACCTGAACTATTACGTCTTGCCGGATCAGATATCGGATTATTGCTGGGCCAAGGTAACGGGGTACCGAGATGTCTTGCTCGATTACTACGTTGAATCAACGGACACCAAGGGAAACCTCTCCAAATCCGGCATCCAGCACGTCTACGTCGAAGACGACGGAACCCCGGGCGGCGGCGGCCCCTCGGCCTCGTTTTCGCCATCCGCCCCTTCCGATTGCGCCCCCATCACGGTAACCTTCAATGCCGCCACCTCCGTGCTGGCCACGGCGGCGACCGTCAACGCCTTCTATCATTTCTCCACCAATGGCGACGACTGGGCATCGAGCGCCATGACGCGGCTGGGGACCAACGACTTCTCGATCACGTTCCCCACCAATGAGATTCCCGACAACGCCCCGCAGATCGAACTCGCCTTCAACGACGGCGTGCATTGGGAAAACAACGGCGGAGCCAATTGGAAGGTCTCCATCCGGGATTGCGACGCCCCGGAATTCGTCGATGGCGTCAGCATCGCGCCAGCGGTTCCCACGGCCGGCCAAACCGCGACCGTGTCCTACGATCCGACCGGACGTTCGTTGGCCGCGGCGGGCAACGTCAACGTCCACTACGGCTACAACGGCGCCAACTGGACCACGGCTCCGGGCGTGGCCATGACGAAGCCCGCTTCCTGCTGGACGTACGTCTACACGATCCCCGTGGCGGCCACCAGCATTGTCATGTGCTTCAACGACGGCACCACCTGGGACAACAATGGCGGCAACAACTGGACCTTTGCGGTCACCCCCGCCGATCCGCCTCCGCCCGTTCCGGATGGCGTTGCGATCACCAACCCCGTCGTCGCCACCACGACGGTCGCCCATGCCGTCGCGAACTACACCCTGCAAGGCACCGCCGGAACCAATTTGACCGGTGGTCTCATGACTTGGACCAACCGCCTCAGCGGACAAGGCGGAACGTTGCCCCGTGAAACTTTTTGGAGCCTTCCGGCTGCGCTGTCCGTCGGCGACAACGTCATCTCCGTCTCCGCCGCCATCACCGGAACGGGTGCCGGAACCGTTACCGCGGCGGTGGATTCCGCCAGCGCCTACGCGGACTGGACCCATGGCAGCAACGAGGGCGCTGGATTTGCTCCGTGGACGCTGTACAGCGATGCGAATGCCGGCCATTTTCTGGACAGTCGAGGATGGGGCTTCTGGTCGCATGACGGCACGAATCTCGCGGAAGCCATCCGCCCGTTCTCCACTCCGCTGGCCACGGGCCAGACGTTCCGCGTCCACATGCAGAACGGCTGGATCTGGGAAACGGGCGGATCGATCGGCGTAGCCTTGCGCGACGGCGAAGGAGCCACGATCTGGCAATTCTATTTCAATGGCGGCGACACCTTCTACAACACTCCCGCGGGCGCCACCGACATCGCGTGGACCGGCGACGGCCTCGACATTGCTTTTTTGATCGCCGATGTCGGCGCGTACGCCGTCGAAGTGCGGCCGGTCGGCGGCGTTTCCCGTCAATACACCGGCACTTTCACGGGGAACATCTCCGACTTCCGGGCTTGGTCCTACAACAACGGGACGGATGACGGGCAAAACACCAATCGCAACTTCTTCGTGGATGATCTGCTGATCACCAGCGTGGCGGGCGATGGCGCCGAATCCAACAGCACGGCCACCGTCCACGTCGTCCGCGAGGCGAGCGAAAGCGATCCGCCCGTCATCGGCGAAATGGCGCTCGGCGCGGGCGGAGACGGCCTGCAGTTCAGCCTCGGCAGCAGCGTATCCGGCGCGGAATACGCCGTGTGGGCCAGCGTCACCCTGTTCCCGAGCCAGAACTGGCAGAAGGTCGTCGGCACCGAAAGCAACGCCGTCGGCGGCCCCATCGACCTGACGACCACCAACAACCCGTTGCCGAACCGCTTCTTCCGCATCGGCTACGTGCCCTAGCGCGCCGGCCCGATCGGACCAGCAAAAACCCTTGGGTTCCTTGCGGAGCCCAAGGGCTTTTCTTGCGCCGGAACGGCGGATTACGCGGGCGGCTTGGTCTTCGGCAGGCCGCGGCCGCGGTCGCCTTCTTTCCACTTGCCTTCCGCCTTCATGACCTCGATGCGCTCAAAGCGCTTCAGGACGTTGCGGCGCGTCGCCACCTTGCTGGCGGCCTTCAAACTGCGATGCATGGACATGGGTTTCTCTCCGTTTCAATCGTTTCGCTTCTGAATGAATGAGTCGCGAACTTGTACCATTTTCCCCGCCAATGTCAACCTTTGCATTCCGCCGCGTACAGCCCGATATGGTCGCGGATCATCCGGTCGAACGAGAAATCCCGTTCCAGGCGATCCCGGGCCCGCAAGCCGGCGGCGTGGGCCTTTTCGGGGGCCACGAGGCATTCTTTCATGGCGCCCGCCAGCGCGCGGACGCGGCCCTTCCGGACCAAGCAGCCCGTTTCGCCGTCTTGGACCAGTTCGGGCAGCCCCCCCGCACGGGTGGCGATGGTCGGCCGCATCCAGGCCATCGCTTCCATCACGCTCAGGGGCTGGTTTTCCACCCGCGAGCATTGCACCAAGACGTGGACGCGGCGGAAGAAGTCGGCCGCCGGCATCCAGTCCGCCAATTCGACGCGATCCGCCAGACCGAGCCGCGCGATTTGCCGCCGGAGTTTCTCCCGCAGGGGGCCGTTCCCCGCGATCAGGACCCGCCAAGACCGGGGCGACGCCTCCAAATCCCGCGCCAGGCGGGCGACGGCCCGCAGCAGCAGCGCGTGGTTCTTTTCCTCGCTGAGCCGCCCCAGCAGGCCAAAGGTGAACACCGCGCCCGGCGCGTCCCACAACGTCCGGGCTTCGTTGCGGGAAACGACCGCATCCGCCCGCAGCCCCGTGGGAATCCGGGCGATCTGCAGCGGGCCCAGGCCGCACCGGCGCAGGTAGCGTTCGTAGAAGTCGCACAGGACGATCACGCGCGAGAAACGGCGCAGCGCGGCGACGTTCAGCGCCTGGAACAGGCGCTCTTTCCAGTCCCAGCGAAACAGCCACCCGTGGACGGTGCCGACCACCGGAAAGAGCCGGCCCTGCTTCGAGGCGATGGCCGCATGCCAGTCGGCCTTGTAGCCGGTGGAATGGAGCACGTCGATCCGCTCCTGCGCCACGACGTCGCGGATCTTCCCGATGGCTGACCGGGAAAACCGGCCCCGCACCGGGATTTCCGCCACGGGCACCGTCCGCCGCAAGGCCTCCGCCAACGGGCTGCCGCCCGCCCCCAGCCGCGTCTCATGGAGCAGAAGCGCCCGCACGGAAATTCCGGCCGCGACGAGCCCCTCGATCAGACGGATCGTCGCTTGCTCGGCGCCGTACAACGCGCGAGTGTCTTGCAGCAAAAAAGCGACGTTCATGGCCGGCATTCTAGCGAACCGCTCTCCAAAGCGCAAACCCGGCCGGAAACGCGAAAATGTTTTACCTGCCGCCGGCTTTCAGGTAGGATGCCGATCTTGTGTTGTAGACGAGGCATCCCATGAGACATTTGTTGACCCTAGAAGATTGGACCCCCGCGCAGATCGCCGAGGCCGTCGCCATGGCCCGTACCATCAAGGCGAATCCGGAGAAATACGCGGACGTCCTGCGCCGCAAGACGCTCTGCATGATTTTCGAAAAGCCCTCCCTGCGCACCCGCCTGTCGTTCGAGGCCGGCATGAACCAGATGGGCGGCCACGCCATCTACTACGATACCTCCACCTCGCCCATCGGCGCCGGCAAGGAATCCATCGCCGACACCGTGCGGACCATGTGCCGGTACGTCGATATCATCATGGCCCGGCTCTTCAAGCACGAAGACCTGCTGGAAATGGCCCGCCATACCACCGTCCCGCTCATCAACGCCCTGACCAATTTTTCCCACCCCGGCCAGATCTTGGCCGATCTGCAGACGATCGAAGAACACAAAGGCCGCCTCGCCGGCCTGAAATTGGCCTATCTGGGCGACAGCTTCAACAACGTGACCCATTCGCTCCTCTTCGCCTGCCCGAAGATGGGCATGCACCTGTCCATCGGCTGTCCCGCCGGCAAGGACTACGAACCCGATCCCAAGGCCTTCGCGGCCGCCCGGGCCGATTCCGCGAAAAACGGCGTGGCGTTCGCCGTGACGCACGACGCCGCCGAAGCCGTCCGCGACGCCGACGTGGTCTATACCGACTCCTGGATGAGCTACCATATCCCGAAAGACAAGGCCGGCGAGCGCAAGAAAATCTTCGGCCCCTACCAGGTCACCGCCGTTTTGATGAAACAGGCCAAGCCGGACGCCATTTTCCTCAATTGCCTGCCCGCCCTGCGCGGACTCGAGCAAACCGCGGAGGTCATCGACGGCCCGCAATCCGTCGTGTTCGACCAGGCCGAAAACCGAATGCACATGCACAAGGCTTTGATGTTGATTCTGCTGAAGGAAGCCGGCACCATCCAAGGCTAAGGCAATTATCCATGAGCAACGAGCTGGCAGGCGACATTCTCATCGAGCGATTCGAGGTCATCGCCTGCTCCAAGTGCTCCCAGCCCATCGACACTTCCCAATCCGCCCCCTTCACCCAGATCCATTGTCCCGTCTGCGGGCAAGAAATGCGGGTGCCGGCCCGGTTCGCCAACTTCATTCTGCTGGAGCAGCTCGGCAAGGGCGGCATGGGCGCCGTCTACAAGGCCTACGATGAAACCCTCGGCCGCACGGTCGCCCTCAAGGTCATGCAGCAGTCCATCGGCCAGGACCGCGCCTTCGTCGAACAGTTCCTTCAGGAAGCCCGCGCCCTCGCCGCCATCAACAATCCCCACATCGTCCAGATCTACAGCTACGGCGAGGAAAACGGCCAGCCCTACATCGTGATGGAATTGGTGGACGGCAACCGCCTCGACCATCTGCAGGAAAAACACAAGGCCTTGGACGAAGCGTTCGTCCTCCAGACCGCGATCCAGGTCATCCAAGGCCTGCAGGCGGCCAATGCCGCCGGCATGACCCACGGCGACATCAAACCCGCCAACATCCTGTTCGACAAGGCCGGCAGCGCCAAGGTGGCCGATTTCGGCCTCGCGCGCTTCAAGGGCGAACGCCCCAAACCCGGCGAAGTCTGGGGCACCCCCTATTACGTCGCCCCCGAAGTCGTCAAGGGCCAGGCGCCCAACGCCGGTTCCGACATCTATTCCCTCGGGGGCACCCTCTACCACGTGCTCACCGGCGAGCCGCCGTTCAATTGCGAAACGGTCACCGACACCGTGCTGCTCCGCTTCAAGGAGCCGCCGCCCGATCCCCGCGTCTTCAAGAATTCCGTCACCCCCAAGACGGCCGCCATCCTCCTGCGCACTCTGGAAATGGATCCCTTCGCCCGCTATCCGACCTACGAGTCCCTGCTGAAAGACGTCTCCAACGCGCTGGCTCCCCTGCTCGAAGCGCGCTCCGGAAAGAAAAAAACGCCGGAGAGGCGCAGCCTCGCCGTCCCGATCATGATCGGCCTCGTCGTCTTGGCGCTCATCGGCGGCCTTTCCGTCCTCGGCCTGAACATCATCAAGGTCAAGCAAGCCGAGAAAAAGGCTCAGGCGCAGCGCGCGGCGGATATCGCGGCCGGACGGCTCAAGCAGGTCATGCGCAACGGCCAGCTCGTCTGGGTGCGCGTGGATGCCGCCGCTCCCGCCGCCGCCGGCGCCGCGGCGACGCCCGCCAACGAATGGACGCTCCCCGCGGATCTGGATGCCGCCGTCTCGCGCGACGTCGGCTCGGCCGATTTCAAGGATCCCGCCATCCTGCTGTTGCGCGCGGGGAACAAAACCGCCTTGGAAGAAGCGAGCAAGATCTACCTCCGCTTCCCGCTGGCCGGCGTCGACCGCGAGCGTCTCGATCAGGCTTCGCTCCAGCTGACCGCCGGACGCAAGGGCAGCATCAAGACCAAGAGCAATCCCTACAAGCTCACGGTCTGGGCGCTCAAGAACGCCCAAGCCGCCTGGGACGACACCTTGACCTGGGCCGGCGCCCCCGGCAACGATCCCAAGAGCGTCGACGGCATGCTGGCCGACGAAGCCGTTCAGGTCGCGACCTTCGACATGCCGGCCAACCCGGAAACCGGCGACCGCCTGTTGATCGACGTGAATCCGCTGGTGCCCTTCCTGCGCGATTTCACCGGCAACGAAGTCACGCTCGTGCTGACGGCCGATGCCGACACCGACCAGAAAAACGGCTGGCGGATCACGTCGAGCGAGGATGCCGGGCGCTTCCCCCCGCCGACGCTTCTGCTCAAGGCGAAGTAGCTCTTCGCCGCTCCGGCTTTACGCCAGCAGGCCGGCTTCCCGCAGCAACGTTTCCGCCCGGGGCACGTCGGCGGGCGAATCCACGCCGATGCCCGCCGCATCGCAATCCAAGACGACCATGCGGCCGCCGATCGACAGCGCCCGCAGCTGTTCCAGCTTTTCCAGGTTCTCCAAGGCGCAAGGCGGCTCCGCCACCAACCGCTCCAGGAACGCGCGGCGATAGCCGTAGATGCCGACGTGCCGGAGGTACTGGCCGGGAACCGGGGCGAAACCCGGTTCGGCGCCGCGCCGGAACGGAATGACGGACCGCGAGAAATAGAGCGCCCGGCCATCCAAGGCCCGCACCGCCTTCACCACGTCGGGATTGTGCAGTTCTTCGGTCGACCGGATCGGCGAAACCGCCGTCGACATGTCCCAATCGCCGGAATCGAGGAGCGCGCCGGCCACCCGGTCGATCAGCGCCGGATCGATGAGCGGCTCGTCGCCCTGCACGTTGACCACGACGTCGGCGGCGATCGTCCGGATGGCTTCCGCGATCCGATCCGTGCCGGAGGGATGATCGGCGCGCGTCATCGCCACCGCCGCGCCCAGCGAGCGCGCCGCCGCCGCGATGCGTTCGTCGTCCGTCGCCACGAGGATTTCATCCAGTCGCTTGGCTTGGCGCACGCGCTCCACCACCCAGGCCAGCAGCGGCTTGCCGCCGATCGGGGCCAGGCTCTTGCCCGGAAACCGGGTGGATCCCCACCGGGACGGAATGACGCCGACCGCGCGCATGGTCATTTCCTCAAGCTTTTCATGTGGTTCAGCAATTCGTCCGGCGTGCACGACGCGGTGCCCAGCTTGCCGACGACGACGCCCGCCGCGATGTTCGCCAGCTCCGCCGCTTCGAGGAAATCCGCGCCCGCCGCCAAGGCGGTCACGCAGGCCGCGATGACCGTATCGCCCGCTCCGCTGACGTCGAACACCTCGCGGGCGCGCGTCGGCACGTGGCGAGGCGGCCGCCCGCGCGTCGCCAGGAACATGCCCTGCGGTCCCAGCGTGATGGCCAGGTTCTCGGCCCCCCACTTCTCCAGCAGAGTCTCGCCGACCTTCCGCAACGCCTTGTCCGCGAGCGGATCTTCCTTCGCGCCGGGATCGACCACCCCGGCGATGGCGAACGCTTCCTTGCGGTTGGGCGTGGCGATGGTGATGCCTTTCATGTCGAGCTCGTGGCCCTCCTTCGGATCGAGCCCCACCGGAATCTTCCGCTTGGCGGCCGTCGCCAGGATCAAATCCACCACTTCCTGGGTCACGGCGCCCTTGCCGTAGTCTTCGATGACGACGCCGTCGGCCCGGCCCAGTTCGACGGCCAGCAACGCGCGGAATTTTTCGCTTTGGCGCGGCGACCAGTCCGTAATCCGGTCGAAATCGACGCGCACCACCTGCTGGCGCTCGGCGATGATGCGTTCCTTGACGATCGTGCCGGCCCCCGCGAACATCATCGCGCATTCCACGTCCACCTCGGAATCCGTCAGCAGCCAGCGCAATTCCACGCCCGCCGCGTCTTTGCCGAGCATGCCGGCCACGGCGGCCTTCCCGTGGAGCGCGCGGACGTTGCACGCCACGTTGCTGGCCCCGCCCGGCATGCTGGTCTCCTGAACCACCTTCACCACCGGAACCGGGGCTTCGGGGGAAATCCGGCTCACGGTTCCGTAGACGTAGCGATCCAGCATCAAATCGCCCACGACCAGCACCCGCCGGCGCGAAAATTTCCTCAGCAACTGCAAAGCCCTCTTCTGGGTGATGTTCATGCCGTTTCCCTCTTCACTTTTTCTTGGCGTCCTGGACCCAAAAATCGTCGCCGGGACCGCGCACCCGTTTCAGGATGATCTTGATGCTGGCCACGGGCACGCTGGCGGTCGCGCGGCAGATCGTATAGCGCGCGTCGTCCGAAATCCACAGGAACATCCGGCCCTTCCGGACGAACATGCCGTTGAACTTGCCCTTGGGTTCCATCTTGATGGTGGGCACCTTGCCGTACTCGTCCAGCTTCAGCTCTTCTTTTTTGCCGGCTTCGACGATCAGTTCGTACATCTTCTCGTCCGTCATCACCCAATAGTTCCGGGTTTCGTCCGCCCGGATCGGGTCCTTGCGGATCCAGTACATCAACCCCATCAGGTCGCGCGTGTCGGCCTCGATCTCGAAATCCTTCTTTTTCTCCGACAGCAAGGACCGCCAGTGGCCCTGTTTCGCGGCGTGATCGAAGGTGGTGATCTCGTGGTAGCGGTGACGGCCTTCGCGGCTCTCTTTTTCGAAGCTCAGCGGCAGGAAAGAGACCGGATCCAGGATCGTTTGCAGCGTCTCCCGCACCGGATAGAGCTTCTCCACGATGCCGTTCGATTCGGCCTTCATCGACAGCGACAGCAGCCGGCGGCCGTCCCGCTCGATCCATTCGGCCTTGGCCGTGGCCTCGCCCACCATGAAAACGCCCCAATACACTTGGTAATCGATCTCTTCCCCGACCGGAAACCACAATTCGGGCGCCGGATCGTCCCACGGCAGCCCCGGAAGCGATTTTTCGGCGAAAACCGGCGAAAATCCGCCCAAAATCGCCCAAAAAACCGAAAAAACGGCCAAAATAGCCATTTTTGGGCGATTTTTCATGAAAATGGGCGATTTTTCAGCCATTTTTGGCTTCGGCGGCGGCCGGCGCTTCGCCGGAAGCGGATTTCGCGATTTTGCCGGGCGGCGGCGGCACGCCGAGCAATTCCATGACTTCCAGTTGGACGCTCTCGATTTCCTTCAGTTTCAGCTGCGGATCGGGCACCACGAAGCTTTCGCCGGTCTGCTTGTGCTCATACACGCGGATTTTCAGTCCATTGCCCTCGGGCATCTGGACTTCCTTTTCGACCAGGATGCGGCGGCGTTCCAGCATCACGGCCAGAATGAAAATGACGTTCCGCTTGGTTGGATCGTCCGTTTCCATCAATTCGCGCAGGAGAGATTCGGCGGTCTCCTTCTTGAGGGCTTCCGGCGTCTTGGGCGCAGGCGCGGCCCAGACGGCCGACCAGACGCTGACTTCGCTCGCGTCCGCCCCATCGCGCTTGGGCCAGCACTCCGCGCAGAAATCCTCGCGCAGATAGCCGTCCTCCGTAAAGCGCAGGCGCGACGTCAGCGTTTCCTTGTCGGCGAACTTCTTTTGGCAGGCCGCGCATTGGTCGGCGCAGGAGCGAATGTTCCATTCGGGGTTCACGGTGCGTCCTCTTCCACTTGCCGGGCGAAACTCGAATCGGGATAGCGCTCCCGCAGTTCTTTCCAGGCGCTTTTCTGCTCGGCCGTCTTGCCGGCCTGGCCGAAGAGCCGACCCGCCCGGTACAGGGCGTGCGGCGTCCATTCGGGATCGTCGAACAAGACGGCGACGCTCATGAAGTGGCGGGCGGCCCGTTCGATCTGGCCGGCCGCCTCGGCGGTCTCGCCCAGACCGAAGTAGGCGCGCGCGCGCAGAGCCAGCGCATCGTCGCCGGCGGCGGATCGCGCGGCCTCCGCGAAGCGTTCCTCCGCCTTGTCGTAGCGCCCCTCCTTCAGTTCCAGGCTGGCCAGCAGCAACTGCGATTCCGCGCCTTCGCGGGTCTGCGCGTCTTCCGCGACGGCTTTCTCGTAGCCGGCCAGCGCCTCCTTGTCGTGTCCGAGCTGCGCTTGGCTCGATCCCGCCCAATACCAGCCGATCTGGCGCCAGGAGGGTTCCGCGGCGTTTTTCGCCAGCGCGACCGCCGCCTCCAGCGCACGGTCGTATTGGCCTTGATCGAAGCGGCGGCGCACGGCCCACTCCACCAGCGCGGGATTTTCCGCGACCAGCCGCGGATTGTCCAGCAACGGCGCGATCTGGTCGGCCGCCTCGTCCATGCGGTCCTGCCGCTGCAAAACCACCGCCAGCCGCAAGCGGGCCAACGCCGACGTCTGGGCGTCCGGCGTCGCCGCCAGGCTGGCGCGCAGGGCGGCTTCCGCCTCCGGCCATTTCGACTTCTCGGCCAACAGCACCCCCCGCCAATAGTGGGCCAGCGCGACGGATTCCCCGCCGGACGGATCCTTCACGATCTCGTCCAGCGTTTCCAGCGCGTCTTTTTCCTTCTTCAGCTCGATCAGGACCAGGGCTTTCTGCAGGCGGGCGCCCGCCGCGGCCGAGGCGTCCAGCTTGCGCGCCAGCAGGGCGTCCCAGTCGGCCAGCGCCCCTTTGGCGTCGCCGGCCCGCATGCGCGCCAAGGCGGAAGCCTTCAGCGCCTCGCCCACCGCCTCGTTTTTCGGGTACTCCGCCGCCACGCGCCCGAACCACTCGGCGGCCTCGTCCAGCCGGCCCGCTTCGCGCGCCATTTCGCCCAATCGCAGCAGCGACGGCGCCGCCTGGGCCGATTTCGGGAATTGCCCCACCAGCTCTTCGTAGCGCCCGCGCGCGGCGTCCAACCGGCCCAGCGCCCGTTCGGATTCGGCCCGCATCCACAACACGTCCGCTTCGTTCGCGGCTTCCGGCTGCGCCGGAGCCGCCACCAGCGTTTTCTCGTATTCGCCGCGCTTGAAGCGGGTGACCATGGTTTCATAGGCGGCGCGGCTCGCGAAACGGGTGCCGGGATAATCCCGCGCCACCCGTTCGTATTCGGCCAGCGCTTCGCCGTCGCGGTTCATTTTCCGCAGGCAATTCGCCCGCAAATAGACGCCGGACGCCGCCGTCTCCGCGTCGGCCGCGTTTTGTTCCAGCTTGTCGGCCAAAGACAAGGCTTCGGGCGCGCGATCCAGGTAATACAGGCTCCAGGCGGCGGCCAGCAGCGCGTCCCGCGCCCGGCGCTCGTCCGGCCATTCGAGCAACAGCGATTGCAACGTGTCGGCCGCCTGCTGGTAGCGCTCGTTGCGATAGGCCCAGTCGCCCCAGCGGAACAGCGCTTCCGCCTTGGCGGCGGGCGTGGCCGCCGCCGCCAGCGCTTTCTCGAACCACGCCTCCATTTGGTCGGCGTTGTTCTTGTCGCCGGCATGCAGCGCGGCGAGATCCAGCGCGGCAAAGGAGGCATAGGGCGAATCGCCGTGCTCGGCCAGCAGGCGCGCGTAGGCGTCGCTCGCGCCGCTGTCGTCGCCCGCCTTCAAGCGGCTATAGCCCAGATAGTACGAAGCCGACGCCGCGACGTCCTTGGACGGTTCGCCTATCAGCAAGGCGTTCAGGATGGTCGCCGCGTCGCTGAAGCGGTCTTCGGCGATCGCCAGCTCGGCGCGGCGCAGTTCCGCCCGGGGCACCTGCTCGCTTTCCGGATGCTGGACCACCAGTTGCTTGTAGAAGCGTTCCGCGCCCGCCTGGTTGCCCATCTGCCGGTAGCATTCCCCGGTGCGGTAGAGCGCGGCCGGCACGTGCGGGCTGTCCGGATAATCCCGCAGCAAGGCCAGATATTCCGCCACGGCCGTCTCGTAGAACCCGCGCAGGTAGATGCCGTCGGCGAAGCGCATCTGCTCGTCGGCGCTCAGCGCCCAGGCCGAGGCGGCCCCGAACGTCGCGAGCAGTAAACAAAGCAGCCAGCGCTTCATCAGGAGCCCGGAGCCAGCGTGGCGAACGAGATGTTCCAGATGTCGGCTTGCCGGCAGGTGTCCAGAACCCGGACCACGTGCTCGTAGGCCGTCGACTTGTCCGCGCGCAGCAGGACCGGTTGGCCGGGGAAAAGTTCCACGAGCCGATCCATCATGGACCGCAGCTGCGCGTCGTCCAGCGTCTGCCCGTTGACCACGGTTGCGCCGTCCGCCCGCACGTTGATGATCACTTCGCCCGGCAGGCGCTGCGGCATGCCGCCCGTGGCGGCCGTCGGCAGCGCGACGTCGATCTCGGTTTCCCACTGCGCGAAGATCTGGCTGGTCACGAAGAAACATAGCAGCAGGAAAACCACGTCGATCATCGGCGTCAGCGGCACCCCCGGATTGGCCGTCAGCGGGGTCTTCTTCCGGAAGTTCATTCCTATTCCCCTTTGTTTTCCAAGATCGCCAGCAGATCCGTGGAAGCCCCTTCCAGCAGGCCCGTCAGCTTGATGACCCGGCCCCGGAACCAGGAATACGCCATCATGGCCGGAATCGCCACGATCAGGCCCGCGATCGTCGTGATCAGCGCCTGCCCCACCCCGCCCGCCAATTCCATGGGCCGGGCCTTGGCCAGATCGAACGCGACGCTGTTGAAGGCCTTGAGCATGCCGATCACGGTGCCCAGCAGACCGACCATCGGCGCCACGGCCGACAAATCCACCAGGTAATGGATCATGTTCTGCATGCGGCCGGCCTGGCGGGCGCCTTCGCTTTCCATGACTTCCTTCAGCATGCCCGGCGCCGCGCCGGGATTTTCCTTCAGGAAATCCAAACCCGAGGCGGCCACGGCCGCCAGCGCCGTCGGCTGCTGGGCGCACAGTTCGCGCGCCTCGCGGCCGCGCCGTTCCTTGAACAGCTCCCGCAGGCGGAGCGCCTGCGCCGTCGGAGCGACGTATCGCGTCCGCAAGACCATCGAATAGTAGGCGATCAAGGCCAGGCCCAGCACCGACAGGACCCCCAGCACGTACATCAGCCAGCCGCCCATCCGCATCAGTTCCGCCAGCGTCAGCATTTCGGCCCCCGGGGTCGCCCCTTCGCCCGCCTGCGCGAAGCCGGCGCACGCGGAAAGCAGCCAAGCGGCGAACGTCCATTTCCAAGTCTTGTTCATGTTCTTCCTCTCTGTTTTCGGGCGAATCGCCCGCCTTCTACATCTCCGCCGTCACCAGATCCCAATGGTTGGCAAAATACTTCCACCCCGAAATCAACGTGATCACGACCACGAGCGTGGACAGGATCCACGACGTGATCACGAACGCCGCGTCGTATTGCCTCAGGAACGTTTCGGACAGGTTCAGGAACCGGAACACGTCTTCCCGGGCCGCCAGCAGAACGAACGTCGCGATGATCGCGATCATCTGCCAAACCGTCTTGAGCTTGCCCCAGCTGCCGGCGCTGACGATCTGCCCGTGCTGGCGCGTCGCCACCAGCAAGCGCAGGCCGGTCACGGCGAATTCGCGCGCGATGATCACCACCACCACCCACGCCGGCACCAGCGAATAGGCCGGCTCGTACGGCAGCCGGATGCCCACGAAGCTCACCAGCGCCGCGCACACCAGCACCTTGTCCGCCAGCGGATCCATCAGCTTGCCGAACGCCGTCACGCCGTAGTGCGTCCGCGCCAGCCGGCCGTCCCAGTAGTCCGTGATGCTGGCCACCACGAAAACGGCGAACGCCAGCGTCGAGGAAAACGGGATCGGCAGGGCCATCGCCAGCATCACCACCACGGCGGCGACCAGCCGGCTCACGGTCAACATATTGGGCAGGTTCATGGCGTTCTCAGTCCAGATAGGGTTCGGGCGCCGGACGGCAGGACGACGTCAGGGGCCGGGTCGGCACGGGCGAAGCCGCGGATTTGGATTCGGGTTTGTCGCACGCCCGGGCGATCCAGACCCACACCAAGGCCACGACCACCAGCCCGGCCAGAGTGCGCCACGCTTGCCAGGGAACCGCCGCAACGGCTTTCCGAACGCCTTCGCCCGCCTGGGCCAAGCGGACCCGCACCGGAATCCCCGGCTCCTTTTTCGGCGGAGCCGCCGGAACCGCGACCGCAGCCGGCGGAACGACGGTGGCCGGAGGCGCCACCCGAATGGATTTCTTTTCCTTCGCGGCCCGTTCCCGCTCCGCCGTTTCCTCGCGCCGCCGCTGGTCTTCCGCGGCTCGCTGCGCCAGTTCCTTCCGGAGTCGATCCTGTTCGGCCTGGGCCTGCGCGACGGCCTGGTTGGCCCGCTCCATTTCCTGGAGGCGCTTTTGCTGGGCCTGCTGTTCCTGGGCGCGCAAGGCGGCCTCGCGCTGGAGGCGCTTCGCTTCCTCCTGCTTGTGGATGGCGATGCGCTCTTCTTCCCGGCGGGCGAATTCTGCCGCCACTTTCGCTTCGGCTTCCTCGCGCGCGCGCCGCGCCGCTTCCTCGCGGGCGCGGCGGATTTCCTCGGCATGGAGCTTGCGGACGCTTTCTTCGCTGGAAAGCCGTTCGGCGGCTTCGCGCGCGCGGCGATCTTCCGCTTCCTGCATCACGCGTTCGATTTCTTCGCGCGCCAGCGCCACCTCGCGCTCTTTCGCGCGCAGCGCCTCTTCGAATTGGCGCCGGTATTCTTCCGCCTGCTGGACCTTGCGTTCCGCTTCTTCGCGCACTTTGGCTTCGGCCGCCGCATGGGCGGCCAGTTCGGTTTCGGCCTGCGCGCGGCGGCGGGATTCTTCCTGGATCTTCCGCTCCGCTTCTTCGCGGATGCGGACCGATTCCTCTTCGCGCTTCTTCAGTTCCTCTTCCAGCTGGAACCGGCGCTGTTCTTCCGAGCGGAACCGCTCCTCGGCGGCTTCCCGTTCTTCCCGCTCGGCCTTTTCGCGGGCCTGGCGTTCGGCGGTTTCCCGCGCGCGGGTTTCCGCCTCGGCGTTGGCGCGCAGCACGACTTCTTCCCGGGCCTGCCGGGCCTCTTCTTCCCGGCGCCGCAATTCTTCCGCCAGCTGGCCGATGCGGTCCTCCGCCTCGCGGATCTTGTGGGCGGCCTCGTCGCGAACTTGCCGTTCGGCCTCTTCCCGGGCCTTCCGTTCGGCTTCCTGCTGGGCGCGGAACGCCGCTTCTTCCGCCGCCTTGGCCTCCGCCGCTTCGCGCGCCTGCACCACTTCGCGCTCTTTCTCCCGCAGAAGCTTCTCCAGGTTCCGGCGGCGCTCTTCGATCTCCTGCGCCTCCTGTTCGGCGGCGGCGCGGGCTTTCCGCTCCTCCGCCGCGCGGCGCTGGTGTTCTTCTTCCATCCGCGCGCGGCGTTCCGCTTCTTCGCGGGCCTGGGCTTCGGCTTCCTCGCGGGCCTGGCGGGCCTCTTCTTCCCGGCGCACCATCTCGTTTTCCAGTTCGGCCAGGCGCTCTTCGGAAATCCGGACCTTCAGCTCGGCGTCTTCGCGCGCCTTGCGCTCGGCCTCCCCTTGGGCCTGCAGTTCCGCCTCGATCTGGGCGCGGCGCTCCGCTTCCTCCCGCGCGCGCAGTTCCGCTTCCTCGCGGGCCTGGCGGGCGGCTTCCTCCCGCTGCACCAATTCTTTTTCCAGTTCCTGCAGTTTGCGGGCGGCCTTCTTCGCGTGCGCTTCGTATTCTTTCTGGGCCTGGTTCGCGGATTCCTCGCGGGCCTGCAATTCCTGTTCGACGCGGGCGCGGTTTTCGGTTTCCTCCTGGACGCGCTTTTCCAGTTCTTCGCGGGCCGAACGGGCTTCGGCTTCGCGGGCGACCAGTTCTTCTTCCAGATCGCGAAGCTTCGTCGCGGTCATCTGCGCCTTGCGCTCGATTTCCTCGCGCGCCTGGCGTTCGGTTTCTTCGCGCGCCTGCCACTCGGCCTCGACCTGGGCGCGGCGCTCGGCCTCTTCCTGCGCCTTGCGTTCGGCCTCTTCGCTCGCGGCGATGGCCTCCTGCTCGCGGCGGCGCAGTTCCTCTTCGAGTTCCTGCAGGCGGGTTCCGGCCACCTGCACCTGCAGTTCCACCTCTTCGCGGGCTTGGCGTTCGGCTTCCTCGCGGGCTTTCCACTCCGCTTCCACCTGGGCGCGGCGCTCCACCTCTTCCTGCATGCGGCGTTCGGCTTCTTCCCGCGCCTCGCGGGCCGCCTCTTCGCGGCGCTTCAATTCCTCTTCCAGCTCGCGGCGCTGGTCTTCCACCTCGCGCACCTTGTGCTCCGCGGCTTCGCGGGTCTGCCGGTTGGATTCCTCGTGGATGCGCACCGCTTCTTCGCGGGCGATCCGCACTTCCACTTCGCGGCGCTGGAATTCCTCTTCCAGCCGCTTTTGCTGCCGTTCGGCCTCCTCGCGCGCCTGCCGTTCGGCCTCTTCGCGCGCCTGATGCTCGGCTTCCATCTGGGCGCGGCGCTCGGCCGCTTCCCGCAAAAGGCTTTCCAGCTTTTCGCGCTCCTGCCGGGCCAGCTCCTCCTTGCGGCGAAGTTCGGCTTCCAGCTGGCGGCGGCGTTCCTCGATTTCGAGGGCTTGCCGTTCCGCTTCCTCGCGGGCCTGGCGTTCGGCTTCTTCGCGCGCCTGGTGCTCGGCCTCCATCTGGGCGCGGCTCTCGGCATCTTCCTGCGCCCGGCGTTCGGCCTCTTCCTGGGCCAACCGCGCCTCTTCCTCGTGGCGGCGCAATTCCTCTTCCAGCTGCCGCCGGCG
>CALMNW010000019.1 GCA_937872095.1 uncultured Verrucomicrobiota bacterium | reverse complement strand
CCACTTCGTTCGTCGTCTCCTGATCCGCGATCGCCGGGAACGCGATGGTCTGGTCCGCCTTGACGATGGTCAGGAACGTCGCGTTGGTCGCCTCCCAGTTCAGCGCATCGACGATGCCGGTCACGGCGTACGTGCCGACGTTGACCGGCAGATTGGTCGCCCCGTCGTAGGTCAGCTCCACCGTCGAACCGGAATCCGCAACGGCCGTAGCGGTTTTGCCCGTCCCGTCGTAGACGTGGTTCGTATCGCCGAAGGCGATGGCATCGAGCGCCCGCGCCACGATCAATGCGCCGGTGGCCACGCCCTGATAGACGATGTCGTCGACCGTGCCGGTCACCGCATAGGTGCCCGCATTGCTCGGAGCCGTGGCACCGCCGTCGTATGTGATTTCGATCGTCAGCCCCGCCGGCATCGACGTCGCCGTAACCGTCCGCGCCGTCCCGTCGTAGGTTTGAGCCAGATTTTGCAGGAAGACGGCCGCCACGGCCTTGGCCACGTTGAACGTGTTGGTCGCATCCGGGGCGGCGTTCCAATTGGAGTCGCCGGCCTGCGAGGCCACGATGCTCACCTGTCCCGAGGTCGAGAAGGTCAAGTTCGTGCCGCCGGCGATCGATGCCGGGCCCGAACCCACGGCGAACGAAACCCCCAGCCCGCTCGACGCCGTGGCCGCCAACCCGACTTCGTTCGTGGTGTCCTGATCCGCGATGGCCGGGAACGCGATGGTCTGGTCTCCTTTGGAGATCACGAGGGAACCGGAGGAGAATCCTTGGTACATCGCGTCGTTGATCGTGCCGGTGACGGCATAGGTGCCTACGATGGTCGGCGCCGTCGCGCCGCCGTCGTAGGTAAAGTTCACCGTCAGGCCTGCCGGCACGGTCGTGGCCGTGGCTTCGCGCGGCGTCCCGTCGTAGGCTTGCGCCAGACTGCCCAAAGTGACCGGCGCCACCGCCTTCGTCACGTTGAACGTGTTCGTCACGTCCGCGGCCGCGTTCCAATTGGAATTGCCGGTTTGACTGGCCACGATGCTCACCGTTCCAGCGCCCGTGAACGTCAGGTTCGTGCCGCCGGCGATCGATGCCGGCCCAGACCCCACCGCGAAAGAAACCGCCAGGCCGCTGGTCGCCGTGGCCGCCAAGCCCAATTCGTTCGTGGACTCCTGATCCACGATCGCCGGGAAGGCGATCGTCTGGTCGGCCTTGGCCACCGTCAGCGAAACGAACTGCGCCTGCGGACTGTTCGTCGCCGTGGCCGAGAGCACTTGGCTGGTCGCCCAATAACTGCCCGCATTGACGCTTGCCGCCGACACGCTGGCCGTAACCGCGATGGAACCTCCCGCAGCGACGCTCCCGGACGGCAACGCCGCCAGCCATCCCGACGCTCCCGGAGAATAATCGCTCACGACGTTGCTGTAGGCATACGCCGTTTCGCCGCCGTTCGTCAGCGCAAAGGTCTGGGCCGCGGGACTCGTCCCGTACATGCAGTTGAAGTTCAGCACCGCCGGTTCGATCCCGATCGCACCTTCCGTCAGCGTGGTCGCCGTCATCACCGCCGAGTTCGTGCTCGCCACTCCGTCGCGCACCGAGCGCACCCGGAAATGATATGTGACACCCGGCAGGAGCCCCGTCACCGCCGTGGTCAGCAGCATGCCCGCATCCCGGTTGTCGTATCCCGGCACATATCCACCGAACGCCGCATCCGTCCCGACATCCAGCCGGTACCCCGACACGTTCGACACCGAGCCCCAGTTGGCCCAGAAGACGTGCGCCGCGATACCGGTTGCAGAGAGCGCGTCCGGGGGCGGTGGCGGTCCCAGTCCCAGCGTGTAGGTGCCTTCGTCCAACGCCACCGCATCGAAATAGGCCACGCCGCCCGCCAGCCGGTCCGCCGCGGCGCGCACGGCGACGTAGGTTCCCGTCGAACTATTGCCGCGGAGCAGCAGATATGCGTTGAGTTCCGTCGGCAACAGGGTGACGCCCGCCGTCGCCGGGTCGAACGCCAATTCCACCACCTGTTGCGTCGCGCCATGCACGTCCAAATGCCATGCGCGATTTAGAACGCCGATCGCCGCCCCGCCGGCGATCGTCCGGTTCGAGGCTCCGCTCAGATTGTTGTCCCCCGCCACGATGAAGTTCGTCGGAACCGCCGACGCCGACGACAGGCTCAGGCCCCGGCCGGCCCCGGCGTTGGTGCGCGCTTGCCACACGCCGCGGTTGCTCCACTGCCGCGCCGCCACATAGTCGCCCAGCGGCGTCTCCGCCTCGCCCCACTGCGGCATCTGGTTGGTGGCGCACCAGGTGTCATTCGACACCGTCGCCAGCAGTTCCGCGGCGTTTTTCACCCGGTTGGTGATGCCCACGTTCCGGATGCGGCCCTTGAACCAACCGATGCTCCCGTCCGTCTGCGTGCCCACCATGACCAACGTCCCCGTCGACCACAGCGTGTTGCCCGCGGCACCGGTGTTTTCCTCGATTCCGTTCACGTACAGCCGCATCGTTCCGCCGTTCGCCGCCGTTCCCGCCACATGCGTCCACCGGTTGCTCGGCAGCACCGTCGTTCCCGTCACCAGGCGCGCGGAGCCGTCGTAGGCATAGAATTCCGCCTGTCCCGCCGCGTTGATGCGGAGTTGCCGATTGTAGGAGGTCAGCGGATCCCCGCCCGTCCAGGCCAGGATGTTGCGCGCGCCCGTCGATTGCGGACGCACCCACGCCTCGACCGTGTAGGCCGGGTCCACCGCCGTCTGCGGCAACACGGCGAGATCGTCCACGCCGTCGTAGGTCTGCGCATCATGAGTCCAGATGTAGGAATCGACCGAAGGTCCGAACCAGCCGTCGTGCCCGCCTTGGCTGGAGTCGAACAGATCGCTGCCCCACGTGGCGTCGAATCGGTAGCAGGATTCCAGGCCGGCCTCGATCCCGCGCAGATAAAGGTTCATGCAATCCAGGATCTCCGTCGGCGTGCGCACGTCGGTCCAGGTCCGCACTTCGTCGATCCAGCCATCGAATGCGGCGAATCCGCCGCCCGTGGCGGCCCCGACGTAGACCGCATCGCGCAGCGTCGACATCGTTCCCAGCGCCGCCGCGGTGCCCTCTTCCGTGCCGTTCACGTAGAGCCGCATCGAGCCGCCGTTCTGCGCCGTGCCGCACACGTGGTACCACCGGCCCGTCTGCGCCACCGTCGTTCCCGTCACGGTCTTGGCCGCACCGTCCGTCAGGTAGTGCTCGAAGGTGCCGCCGGCCGTCATGCGCAGCTGGTGGGAATACGCCGCCATCGGATCGTTGTCCGTAGCCGCCAGAATGCTCATCGCCCCGATCGCCTCCGGCTTCACCCATGCTTCGATGGAATAGGCCGTCGGATGATTCGTCAGCGGCAGGATCACCTGGTCATCCGTCCCGTCGAAACGCAGCGCGTTGCGCACCCGCGCACCGGCCCGGATCACGTCCATTTCATTGGCGCGCACGTCGTACCAGTTGTTGTTGTAGTACTCCTGGAATCCGAGCCGCACGTCCGATCCCGGCGTCACCAGCGGCCCGATGTCCACCACGATGTTCGTCCACCCCATGAAATCGCCGACCGGCCAGTTCCGCGGAAAATCCCGACGATGGGCTTCGATGGAAAAATCGGACTGGCGATAGGCGTTGGTGTTCTCCGACACGTGCACGCGGATGCTGTCGGCAAAATTGCTGAAACTCGACCGGTACCAGAAGCTGACCGGGCAATTCGACGGCACGTTCTTGATGGTCGGGCTGATCAGCCACAGGTCGTTGGTTTTGGCCCCGCCGTGGGTATAGGTCACGTAGGCCATGCGGCTGCCCGCCTCCGGATCCGGCGGCGCCTCGTTCGTTCCACTCATCCAGCCCGGCATCGGCTTGCGCCCCACCCACGTGTTCGACCACCCCCGGCCCCCAGCCTCCTGCCATTTCTTCCATCCCCCCGGCGCCGTCTGGCCGGGCGTGAGCGACCAGTCCTCGAACGACTCGAACAGGAATCCCTCGCCGGCCGAATCCCCGGGATTCACTTCCACCGCGTTTCCATATACCCGTCCCGCCCGGGGATGATCCGTGAACGGCCGGACATACAGCGTCTGGAAGGTCGGCAAATTGCTGATCACGCAGGTGTTGCTGCCCGGCGCCAGCGGCACGGCCTGATACGTCTGCATCGTTTCCGGATCCGGGCTCCACCCCATGTAGCAGACCCCCGTCGGATATCCCGGAAAATTGTCGTAGTCCACCTCGATCGTCGTCGGATCCGTCAGCCGCACGCCGTAGGTCTGCAACACCGGCTCCGCCCACAGGTCGCTGCGGATCACGTCCATTTCATTCGCCCGCACGTCGTACCAGTTGTTGTTGTAATACTCCTGGAACCCGAGCCGGATGGGCGTTCCCGTCGCCACCAGCGAACCGAGGTCCACCACGACGTTCGTCCACGTCGGGAAATCGCACTTCACGCCCGCGCCGCAATCGTTCGGCCAGTTGCGGGGAAAGTCCTGGCTGAAAGCCGTGATGGTGAAGTCGGACTTCCGATAGGCGCCGGTGTTCACCGACACCTGCACGCGAATGGAGTCGGCGAAGTTCGAAAAACTGGACCGATACCAGAAACTGACCGTCGAGGTCGCCGTCATGCCCTTCAGGGTCGGCGTGATCAGCCACAGATCGTTGGTCTTCGCTCCGCCATGGGTATAGGTCGCGTAGGCCATGCGGCTGCCGGCGTCCGGATCCGGCGGGGCTTCGTTGGTTCCGCTCATCCACCCCGGCATCGGCTGGCGCCCCACCCAGGTGTTCGACCACCCCCGGCCCCCCGCTTCTTGCCACTTGCGCCAACCGGCCGGCGCCGTCTGACCGGGCGTGAGCGACCAATTTTCGAACGACTCGAGCATTTGCGCGCTGGCCGTCTCCGTCCACCCCCCATAAAGCGACATCGCGGCCAGCACCACGCTGATTCTGAATCGACCGGACATCGGATTTTTCATCCATCCTCCTCGATCAGGTCCGCCACGGTACATTCCACCGAAACCAACCCAACATTAAAATTGCGTAACGACCGACTAGAACGCCGCATGTCATTGTAAAATAGGGTTAATCGCATAATGGGACAAGGAGTTTCTGGAACTATTTTCCTTCGCGGAGGCCATGGGTTTTATCGGCTCCGAAGGCATACCCTTTCCTTGAAGTCGAGCCAACGAGCGCATACCGACACCCCCCACATGCGGAATGCGACAAGAAATGCGGATTAAGGCAAACCGAACCAGGAGTGGATCAGGTTGAGAGGCAGGACCGGGATCTGGTCCGGGCCGCCGAGTTCGATTTGGCGGTGCAGTTCCGTGGCGGAATCCCGGATGTACCAGATGCCGGTGGCCGGATGGTACGCAACGAAATCGACGAGGCCGTCGCCGTCGCCGTCCGCCGGCACGGGCGTCTTCGAGCCCCAGCCGAAGTTC
>CALMNW010000018.1 GCA_937872095.1 uncultured Verrucomicrobiota bacterium | reverse complement strand
GTCGCCCGCGGCGGCCCCGGCCGCGACGGGCGACGCCGCACAACTGCTCGCCCAGGCGCGCGAACGTCTCCAGGCCGGCGATCACCAGGGCGCGCGCCAGGCCGCGCTCGACGCGCTCGCCGTCCGTCCCGGCGACGCCGAGATCGAATCCTTCCTGAACGAGCTCGCCATGCCCCTGCTGGCCTCGCAGCGGCCCATGCCCGAGAAGGTCGAACACGTCGTCCAGTCCGGCGACTACCTCGGCAAGCTCGCCGCCACCTACAACACCCCCGTCGCGCTCATCGCCAAGGCCAACAACGTCCAAGGCGCGACCATCCGCGTCGGGGAAACCCTCCGCCTGCTCGACGGCAACGCCCACGCCTTCGCCCTCGCGATCAGCAAGAGCCGCAACGACCTGGTCGTCACCCTCGACGGCAAGTTCTTCAAGCGCTATCGCGTCAGCACCGGCGAAAACTCCAAGACCCCCGTCGGCACCTTCAAGATCACCGACAAGATCGCCCAGCCCGCCTGGCACAAGCCCGGCGGCAAGGCCATTCCCTACGGCGATCCCGAAAACCTGCTGGGCACCCATTGGCTCGCGCTCGACCTGCCGGGCTACGGCATCCACGGCACCTGGGAACCCGATTCCATCGGCAAACAGACCAGCGCCGGCTGCATCCGCCTGCTCAATTCCGACGTCGAAGAACTGTACACGATCCTGCCCAAGGGCACGGTCGTCACCATCGCCGAATAGAGGTTTACCCGTGGCCGCCTACACCCTCCCTTTCGAAAAACCCCTGCTCGATCTCCAAAACAAGATCGAGGAGCTCCGCCAGTTTTCCAAGGACCAGGGCATCGATTCCCCGCAGGACGTCGCCCGCCTCGAAACCCAACTGGCCGAAACGCGCCGCGATCTCTACGCCTCGCTCTCCCCGTGGCAGAAAGTCATGGTCGCGCGGCATCCCCGCCGCCCCTACACCCGCGACTACATCGCCGCGTTCGTCCGGGACTTCTCCGAGCTCCACGGCGACCGGCTCCTGTCCGACGATCAATCCATCGTCGGCGGTCTCGGCTGGATCGGGGAGCATGCGGCGATGGTCATCGGCACGCAGAAGGGCCGCGACACCAAGAGCAACCTCGCCTGCAACTTCGGCTGTCCCTACCCCGAGGGCTACCGCAAGGCCCTGCGCCTGATGCGCCTCGCCACCAAGTTCAACGTCCCCATCGTCACGTTCATCGACACCCCCGGCGCGTTTCCCGGCATCGAGGGTGAAGAGCGCCACGTGGCCGAAGCCATCGCGGTCAATCTCCGCGAGATGTTCCGCTTGCCCGTCCCGATCGTCGCCATCGTCATCGGCGAGGGCGGCTCCGGCGGCGCGCTCGGCATCGGCGTGGCCAACCGCATCCTCATCCTCGAGCATTCCTACTACTCCGTCATTTCCCCGGAAGGTTGCGCGGCCATCCTCTGGAAAAACCGCTCGCATGCCGACACGGCCGCCGCCGCCCTCAAGCTTACGGCGCCCGACCTGGTCGAACTCGGCATCGCCGACGAAATCGTGCCCGAACCCGTCGGCGGCGCGCATGCGGATCCCGCCGCCGCGGCCGAAAACGTCTGCCAATCGCTCCGGAAAAACATCGCCCAGCTCAAGAAACTGACCCCGAAACAGCTGCTCGACCAGCGCTACGACAAGTTCCGCGCCATGGGCGTTTTCAAAGAAGGGGCGCTTCCCCCCTTGACACCGCCCCCCCTTCCGGAAGATAATGTATAACGATTGACAGTGTCGGGCCGCGCGCCCCCAACCCCCATAGGAGAATCGACATGAAAAGCATCAAAGGAACCCGCACGGAAAAAAACCTGCTCGCCTCGTTCGCCGGCGAATCGCAGGCCCGCAACCGCTACACCTATTTCGCCTCCGCCGCCAAGAAGGAAGGCCTCGTCCAGATCTCCCAGATCTTCGAAGAAACCGCCAATCAGGAAAAGGAACACGCCAAGCGCTTTTTCAGCTTCCTGGAGGGCGGCATGGTCGAAATCACCGCCGCCTATCCGGCCGGCGTGATCGGCTCCACCCTCGACAATCTCAAGGCGGCCGCCGGCGGCGAGCACGAGGAATGGACCGAACTCTATCCCGAATTCGCCCGCATCGCCCGCGAAGAGGGATTCGAACAGATCGCCGTCCTCTGGGACAAGGTCTGCAACGCCGAAAAGCAGCATGAAAAACGCTATCTCGACCTTTGGAAGAACCTGTCCGACGGCAAGGTCTTCAAGCGCGACGGCGTGGTCGTCTGGCGCTGCATCAATTGCGGCTATCTCCACGAGGCCAAGGATGCACCCAAATTGTGCCCCGCCTGCCTCCATCCCCAGGCTTTCTTTGAAATCCTCGGCGAAAACTGGTAGCCTGCCAATTTAAAGAAACAACCCCGAAAGGAACGAAAACCATGAAAGCCACGATCGACGCTGGAACCTGCACCGGTTGCACCCTTTGCTGCGACATCGCCCCCGACGTCTTCGCCATGGGCGACGACGGTCTGGCGCATGCCAAGGCCGAAGAAGTCCCCGCCGCCGCCGAAGCTTCTGCTTCGGAAGCCGCCGGTAGCTGCCCCGTCGGCGCCATCACCGTCGGCTAATTCCCGATGCTTCGCAACGGCCGCCGTTCGCCGAACGGCGGCCGTTTTTTCGTCGCGGCCGGCGCTCCGCATTCCATCCTTTCCCCGGGCGCCGCTTTCAGCCTACAGTGGCCGACACATGAACCTGCTTCTCGGCATCGGCAATCCCCGCCATGGCGATGATGGCCTGGGTCCGCTTTTTGCCCGCGCCTTCCGGCATCCCGATTGGCGCGGCATCAACGCGGCCACGGCGCCGGAAAATTTCACCGGTTTGGTCCGGCGCCTGCGCCCCGAACTGCTCGTGCTGCTCGATGCCGCCGACATGGGCCTGCCGCCAGGCACGCTCCGCCGGCTGGACCCCGGCAAAATCCGCGGGCGCGATTTCGGCACCCACGCCCCCTCCATCGGCCAGCTGGCCGACTATCTTTCCGACTGCGCCGGACGCGTCGTCGTTTTCGGCATCCAGCCGGCCACGGTCCGTCCCGGCGACCGCCTTTCTCCGCCCGTCCGCGCGACGCTCAAAACCCTCGGACGCGCGCTTGCTTCGGGCCAGCTTCCGCCGTAGGATTTCTTCGGAAAAGAAGGACATCCGCCATGAAATTGCTTGCCGCCTTGGATCTCGCCCAAACGACGCCCGCCGTGCTCCGCGAGGCTCGCCTGTGGGCCCGCCGCCTCGCTTGCGAACTGATCCTCATCCACGTGGCGGAACCCGATCCCGACTTCGTCGGCTACGGCGCGGGGCCCGAAAGCGTCCGGCTCGCCGTGGCCCACAAGTTCACCCGCGCCCACCAGCGGATCGAAGCCCTCGCCGTGGAACTGCGCAAAGACGGCATCGCCGCCACCGCGCTCCTCCTGCAAGGCGCCACCGCCGAAACGATCCTGCGGGAAGCCGACCGGGTCGGTGCCGACGCCATCGTGATGGGCACCCGCGCCCACGGCCCGCTGCGCACGCTGCTGCTGGGCAGCGTCAGCAAGGAAGTCCTCGCCGGCTCCACCCGGCCCGTCTTGCTGGTCCCGCCCCGCGACGCCGCTTAGAACGTCCACTCCGCCTGCACGACGAGGTTGCGGCCGGGTTCGTTCACGCCGGAACCGTGGATCCGGTAGTCCTCGTCGGCCACGTTCTCCAGCGCCACCGTCAATTGCAGGTCGTCCATCACGGTCGCGCCGCCGCGCAGCGTCAGGACGGCGTAGCCCGGCGTGCCGCCGGGCGGGATGCGCTGCGTGTCGCGTTCGTCGTCCGCCGACAGGCGCGTGGCCTTTTCGGCGGCATCCACCACGGCCTCCAGCCAGAACGGCTGGCCCACCGGTTGCCAACGCACCGCGGCCTGGCCGGTCAACGGCATCAGGCGGCTGACGTAGTCGCGCTCGGCGACCGGATCGGACGTCGGATAGGTGTCCACCTTGCCGTCCATCCACGATCCCGACAAGCGCAAATGCCAATCTTCGGCCACCTGCCAGCCCAAGGTCAGTTCGACCCCCGCCACGTAGCCTTCCCCGGCGTTTTTCTTCGTCACTTCCCGCAGATCGTCCACGATTTCCCCCGTCGGCGTGCGCACGATCAGGTTTTCGATCCACGTGTAGTAGCCCGCGATTTCGGCCGAACGCCGGCCGTCGTCGTAGCGCGCCCCCACTTCCGCGGAGACGAAGCGTTCCGGATCGAGATCTTCCACCGGGGTTTCGATCTCGTCGCTGCGGGCCGTGTCCAGGCGGGTCAGGTCGGACAGGTTCGGCGCGCGGAAGCCCTGCGACAGACCGGCATAGACGGCATGGCGGCGTTCCGCCCCGAGCGGCGCCAGCGCGCGCAGCGACCCGACAACGCTGTCCCAGTCGTCTTCCCGCGACGTGGCCTCCCCGCCGACGGGATCCAAGACGCGGTCCGCGTCCAGCGCCGCATAGGTATAGCGGACGCCCGGCGTCACTTCGAGCGCTCCGTCGAAGAGCGACGCGGTATCCTGCACGAAAACGCCGACCAGATCGTAGGCGGCATCGTCGGCGACGGGCCCCTGGATTTCCTCCTTGTTCAGCGATCCATCGGCCTTGTAGCGCCGGCTGAAGGAATCCACTTCGTCGTGCGAAACGTCCACGCCGTAGACCCACCGCCCCACGGGGCTCGGGCTTTCCAGTTCGAAGGCGGCGGCCCACGTCGTCACGTCCACGCCCGATTCGTCGCGGCGGCCGTCCGCGCGCAAGCGGTGCAATCGCTCGTCTTGCGCCTGCCGGGACAATGTCAGGCGGTAGGCGGCGACGGCGCCCGCGCGCTCGTCGTCCGCCAGGCGCAAATAGGTCAGCGCGCGGTTCTGGTCGTAGACGCGCTTCTGGTCGTCGCCCGTTTTCAGCCCTTCCCAATCGATGCCGTAGACCGTGCTGTGGGTGCGCCAGGCGTCGTCTTGGGCCACTTGCTGGTGGGCCAGGGTCAGCGTCGCGCCCGAATCGAACGCGTAGTCCGCGCGCAGGTCGAAATCCGCCTCGTCGTAACCCGTGTGCCGCTGGCGGCCCACGTCGGCCCCGCCGCGCACGTCGTTGAATTTCTTCCAGGTGATTCCCGCGGAATATCCGAGCTTTTCGGTCGCCCGGCCGCGCACGCCCGCGCGGGCCTGGAGGGATTCGTCGGCCGTCGCGGCGCGCACGGCCAGCGTGCGTTCCCAGGTCGGCTGCCCGGCCCACGCCGGCGGCGCGAGGGTCAGGGCGTTCACCGCCCCGCCCACCGCGTCGCTGCCGTACAGCACCGACGCCGGCCCCATGACGGTTTCATAGCGGGCCACCGACCACGGATCGACCGTGTTCCAATACTGGTTGGGCCCGTCGCGGAACGTGGAATTGTTGAGCCGGATCCCATCCACCATCATCAGCGTGCGGAAACCCGTGAATCCGCGCAGATAGGGCGACCCTTGTCCATAGGCGGTTTTCTGGACCATGACCGACGGCAACCCGCGGAGCGCATCCGGCGTCGTCCGCGGAGCGTTGGCCTGCAGGTCGTCCCGATCGACGACGTGGACTGTGCCGGGCACCTCGGCCAAAGCCGTTTCGGCGCGCAACGCCGTCACCACCACCTCCGGCAACGTCGCCGGTTCCTCCGCCGCCGTCCAGCCCGCGCCGAATCCAACCGTCAGCGCCACCGCCAAACAAATCCGTTTGTCTTGTCTCATGGAAGTTCTCCTTTCCCGATTGAACGCCGCCGGCCGGCCGCAGGTTCATCGGTCCGTTTCCCGCCTTGAAGTTTCCGCCGCCATCCGCGAGAATGATCGGGTATGGAAGGCCGCTTTCGATCGCTGTTGTTCGTTTTGCTGCTGCTGCCCGGATTCGCGCTGGCCGGCGGGGGCCCGTTGAACACGCTGGTGGTGGTCAATGGCTCGAGCCGCGATTCGCGCGCGCTCGGCGCCTACTACGCCGAACGGCACGGCATTCCGCCTTCCCATCTCTGTTCGATCAAGGTCGATCCCCGGTCGCCTTCCATTTCCCTCGGCGATTTCGAACGCAACGTCCGCACGCCCATTCTCGCGCACGTCGCCAACAACCGGCTCGACGGCCAGATCCATTTTCTCGTGCTCTGCATGGACATCCCGTCCCGGGTCGAAAACGACAACGGCATCACCTCCGCGCTTTTCTACGGCTACAAGCCGCCGACGCCGGCCGCGCCGAAATGCCACATCGCCTCCAATTCCGTCAACCAGTACTTCGGCGCCGAAACCGCCTATACGTCCACGGCGGGCTGGAACCGAACGAACGCCCCGATTCCGTTCCTGCTCACCGCCGCCAATCTGGAAACCGCCAAGCAAGTCGTGGATCGCGGCGTGGCTTCCGCCGCCGCCTTTACGGAGGGCGCGTTCTGTCTCTATGGTTCCGGCGATTCCGCGCGCAACATCCGCTATCGCGCTTATCCGACCGTCGCCCGCCACTTCGCGCTCTTCGGCAAGTCCGCTCGGCTCGACGTCAACGTGGCGGCCAGTCCTCCGCCCCCGCGCCCCGTTTTGGGCTATCTCAACGGCCTGTCCAACTTGCCCAGCAATCTGGTCGACGCCGTCTTCGCTCCCGGCGCCATCGCCGAACATCTCACATCCTGCGCCGGCATGATTCCCGATCCCTGCCTCGGCCAAAGCAGCGTTTGGGACTGGATGCGCTTCGGCGCCACTGCCTCTTACGGGACTGTCTGCGAACCGTGCGCTTTCCAGGAGAAGTTCCCCGATCCGATGATCGCCTTCTGGTATTCGCGCGGGTTCACCGCCGGGGAAGCCCTCGCCATGTCCGTCCGGAATCCCTACCAAGGCATCTGGGTCGGCGACCCCCTGGCCGCGCCGTTCGCCGCCCCGCCTTCGGTCCAGATCCGGAGTCCCGCGCGAAACGCGGAGATCTCCGGCGAAACCCCGCTGCAGATCGCCGTCGCCGCGCATCCGCGCGGCGCGCCGCCGGTCTACCTCGACCTCTACGTCGACGGCCGGCACCAGGCGCCCGTCACGCGCCCCTTCGCTCCGGTCGGCAACGACCTCGTCGCGCAGATCGGCACCAACCGGTTCGTCTATGCCGTCGCCCCCGGAGAGGATCTTTTCGCCGCCGCCGCCGGCCTCGCCTGGGCCATCAATTCCAAGGGCGGCGGAGAAATCACGGCCAGCGCCAAATCCGACCGCCTCGAGGTCTCCGTCCGCAACCCCCTGGGGCAAGACACCCTGCCGTTGCCCTTTTCCGTTTCCGCCGAACAGGGCTTCGCCAAGGCGATCTATATCGGCGCGGTCGCCGGCACCGATCAGCTCGTCGTCGAAGACGGCGTGGGACGCGCCGCCGCGGCCCTCCATCTGGGCGATGTCCGCGCCTACGACATCGAATACCCCCTCGATCTTTCCGGCTTCGAACCCGGCCCGCACGTGTTGACGCTGGTCGTCCGCGACGGAACCGCCATGCAGTGCCAGGCGCAGACGGACCTCCCCTTCCGCATCGCCCAACGCGACGCCGAACCGGCGCCGGAGCCCTAGGCGGACGGAATTCCGCGCCAGCGGAAAAGCGTCAGTCGAGAGCCAATCCCAGCGCGCGGAACGTGCGCTTCACGTCGCGAAAGTGCCGCTTCAGGTCGAAACAGGCCGCCAGCTCCCGTCGCGACGTCCACTTGGCGACCTCGGCATCCGCCGCCGCCAATTCCAGCAACGGCCGGCCGGTCCGCCACGATTCCATCGCGTTGCGCTGCACCCAGCGATAGGCGTCTTCGCGCGACGCGCCTTTTTCCACCAGCAACAGCAAGACCTGCTGAGAATGGATCAGGCCGTGCGTCAGGTCGAGGTTCGCCCGCATGCGCCCGGCATCCACCTTCATCCCCGTCACCAGCGCCGCCAGCTTGTCCAGCATGTAGTCCAGCAGGATCGTCGCGTCCGGCAAAACGATCCGCTCGGCGGAGGAATGGGAAATGTCGCGCTCGTGCCACAGCGGGACGTTTTCCATGGCCGTCAGCGCATGGCCGCGCAGCACCCGGGCCAGGCCGCACAGCTGTTCGGCCACGATCGGGTTTTTCTTGTGCGGCATCGCGCTGGAGCCCTTCTGTCCCCGACCGAATCCTTCCTCCACTTCCCGTACTTCGGTGCGCTGGAGATGGCGGAATTCCTGGGCCCACCGTTCGACGCTCGTCCCGGCCAGGGCAAGCGCCGCCACGAATTCCGCATGCCGGTCCCGCTGCAGGATCTGCGTGGAAATCGCCGCCGGCTTCAGGCCCAGCTTGCGGCAGACCGCCGCTTCGATCTTCGGCTCCAGATGGGCGTGCGTTCCGACGGCGCCCGACAGCTTGCCCACGCGCACGGTCTCGCGGGCGCTTTCCAGCCGCGCCAACGCGCGGCCGAACTCGTCGTACATCAGGGCCATTTTCAAGCCGAACGTCGTGGGCTCGGCATGGATGCCGTGGCTGCGACCGATCATCGGCGTAAAGGCGTGCTTGCGCGCCTGCTTCGCCGCCGCCGTCCGCACCCGTTCCGCGCCGGCGATCAGCAAGTCCGCCGCCTTCACCAGATTCACGGAAAGCGCCGTGTCCACCACGTCGGAACTGGTCAGACCCTTGTGGACGTGCCGCGCCGCCGGACCGACGTTCTCCGCCACGTTCGTCAGGAAGGCGATCACGTCGTGGCGGACGTCCGCTTCGATTTTCCGGATGCGTTTCACGTCGAAGGCCGCCTTGCGGCGAATCGCGAGCCAGTCCTTCCGCGGAATCTTCCCCGCCTGCGCCAGGGCTTCGCACGCGGCCAATTCCACCGCCAGCCAGGTTTGGAACCGATGTTCGTCGGTCCACAGCGCGCCCATTTCGGGCCGGGTATATCGCTCGATCATGATCTGCCTCCTCCGCTCAACGCAAACGCCGGAGCCCTTGCGGATTCCGGCGCTTCGTCATCGATCCCGATGCCTCGATTTATTCGGCCGCCGGATCCCCGGCGTCCGCGCCGCCGGCTTCCGGCGCCTTGGACGTTTTCTTTTTCTTCGAAGACTTTTTCTTCTTCGGCTTGGCGTCTTCCTGGGCCGCGGGTTTTTCCGCGGAAACGGACGCCGGCTCGGCGATGACGACGTTTTCCGCCATGGCTCCGTCCTGGGACGAGTCGAAAACGACTTCCCGCGGGGCCGGCGCGTTCTTGGCGCGTTCGGCTTTCTTCAGGAACAGGAGACCCGATTCCGCCTGCGATAGCCAGGGGCTGTCGGGGTTCGCGGCGATGAAATCCTCGTAGAGCGCGCGGGCTTCATCGAACTTGCCGAGCTGTTCGAGGCAGCGCGCGGCGCCGGAGACGGCCTGCGGCTGGAGCGGGCTGCCCGGATGGTCTTTGGCGAACGTCTCGTAGCTGGCGGCGGCTTCCTCGAAACTGTCCAGCGCCTCGAGGCTGGCCGCCACGCCCACCGTGGCCTCGGGCGCCAGCATGTGCTCGGGATACAGGCTCAGAAAACGCTGATAGGCCGCCATCGCCTCGTCGTAGCGATTCTGGGCATAGAATTCCGCGGCGGCCGAAGCCAAGGCCATCGGAGCGGTCGGGGCTTCCGGATCGGCCGAAGCCAGCTGTTGCAGTTCTTCGGGGCTGGTGCTCCGGAACAGCGCCTGCACCGCCGCCGCCGCCTTGCTTTCCTTCTGGCCGCGCCAGACCTGGATGCCCAGCAGAACCGCCACGGCCACCGCCAAGCCGATCAGCGCCGGCCGGCCGTATTCGGCCAGCCACCGCGAAAACTGCTGCGCATCTTCGCCCTCGTGCGCCGCCGGAGCCGAAGGTTGCTCGGGCACTTGCGGGTCGTTCACGTCATCCGGTTTTTTCTCGTCCATGGGCGATCCATCCTTTGGTTGTCAAATCGGGGCCGAATTCTCGCCGCTCCCCCCCGAAAACGCAAGACAATCGTTTGCCGCCGCCCGTAAAAACCATTGACTTCCCCCGCCCCGCCGCTACACTGGCCGGACTTTTTGAATTGGAAGAGGAGTAAGAGAACATGCCCAACATCAAGAGCGCCGCCAAGCGAGCCAAGACGTCCGAAAAATCCCGCCAACGCAACGCGGAGACCAAATCCGCCCTGAAGACCCTGCGCAAGGGCCTGCTGGCGGCCATCGCGGCCAACGAGGCGCCCAAAACCGCCGCCGCTTATCGCGCCTTCTGCTCCGCCCTCGACAAGGGCGCGAAGCACGGCATCATCGCCAAAAACACGGCCATCCGGAAAAAGGCCCGCGCGGCCACGTTGCTCCGCAAGTCCGCCGCCAAGTAATTTTCCTCTTCGGCTCCAGACCGCAGAACGCCCCGCCCGCCTTCCGGCGCGCGGGGCGCTTTGTTGCCCCGGCTTCGGAACGCACGATCTAGCGGTTCAGAACCATCATCATGATCGTGCCCTGGCCCGAAGCGAACGGCTCGAGGGCCTTGCCCACCACGGTGCAAGACGCCGGATTGCCGGAACGCATCGCCCGCCCCGGAGTGGCCGACGCCACCAGCGCGTCGCCGATCTGGATGGCCCCGCAGGAAGCATCCACCTTCACGGGAACCCGCCCCGCCAGCGCGACCCGCGCGAGATGGTTCTGGCAGAAAATCTTGAGCGCTTCGCTCTCCATGGAAGCCGCGAGTTGCTGCACTTCCGATTCATAGGCTTCCTTGGCGCGAGCCGCGTCCGCCGCCTGGGCGCTCTTGGCCAGAGACGACTTCATTCGAACCACTTGGGCCATGCGCCCCTTGAGATAGGGATGGGAAGACGCCAGTTTCTTTTCAATGTCCTTCCGCTCGGCGGCAAACCGGGCGGCGACGTCGGCCCCCCAGAGGTCCTCCAGATGGCCGGCGGAGAAAGCGCCGCCGCCCATGATGAGGCCGGGATCGGTGCTGACCACGCCCACCACCGCGCGATCGTTGGCCGCGCGCGCCAAAACGACGGCATTCGGCGCTTCCGGATCGATGCAGACCACGTCGCCGGCCTCGATCGCGGCGTCGCTCTTCCAGTACGCTTCCGCCAGATCGAAGGCATAATTTTGGCTCAGGGCGCCACGGATGCGGAGATCGCCCTGCGTCGAAATCAATTCCATGAGCTTGTTTGCCGCGAGGTTTCCGTTGCTGTACCAGTCGAACGCCTCGATTTGGACCGTGTTGTTGTCCACGTCGGCGATGAATTTGATCTCCTCGCCGGTCGTGGACAGAACCAGATCGGCATTGTCCCCCTGGTTCGCGACGGTGATATAGAAGTCCCAGTTGGTGTAGGGACTGCTGATCCAGAGCGAGCTGCGATGAAATATGTAGTTGGTGCTGTATCCGTCCTGATCCATGAGTTTCAAATAACCTTGATGCCCCGGGTTGCAGATGGTGGCCGTGTCGCTGTTGAGCGCCAAAAAGGATTCTTCGGCGCTTCCGTCCGACGTGTTGGCCAGCAAGGTCGAGGTTTGCCCGAGGGAATAGCCACCGGCCGTGGCAGTGGCCAATCGCAGTTCGAGGTCGGCACCGATCGCATACAGATCGCCGTCGTTCTGGACGTAGAAATTCGGTGTTCCGGTGTTGCTGTCCAAGCGGAGACTGTTGCCCGTGGACGGGTTCCGGATGTGCAACGCGGCCGCCGGCGTTTCCGTATTGCCGATCAGGCCGTTGTTCGCGATGGTGAGCCGGCGGGTGCCGGCACCGCTCGTGGCCGTGCCCAAGTCGTTGATGACGAAAGATCCGTTGTTGACGCCGGAAGCGATGGTGCTGACCACGAAGGTCTTGTAGATGGAGTTGAAATTGCCCAGCGCCGTCTCCACCAGCATGAAGGCCGGGCCGTCCCGGTCGCGGTCCATGCGGAAGACCGCATTATCTCCCCTCACGTGCATTTGCCGGGCGGGCGCTTCTGTCCCCACTCCCATCGCCCCCTGCACGGTGGCGTTCCCTGCGATCGTCCAAGCCAAAGCCGCCGTCGGCATTCCTCCCGCAAGCACGGCGACCCGCATCCATCTCCCAACGAACGACGCCCCCCCTCCACCTTGACGTTTCCGCATCTTCGCTTCTCCCGTTACCAGGGAGTCCCCGTCCAGACGTCACGGACACGCATCCATCGCAATCCACCCAGAAGAAACTTCCCAACTCGGTGGAGCATATGGAAATCGAAAGAGCCGGTCAAGCCATGCGGGATCTTGGACGAGTATCGGCGCCGGAGGTCCAGAGGGGGGAGAAACCTCTTTTCCTCAGGCGCCGATGACGGCGGCCATTTCAACCGCCCCGATTTCGGGACGACTGATTTAGCGGCTCAGGACCAGCATCATGATCGTGCCCTGGCCCGAAGCATAGGCTTCGAGGGCCTTGCCGACCACGGTGCCCGGCGCGGGATTCTCGGAGCGCATCGCATGCCCCGGCGTGGCCGAGGCCACCAGCAAGTCGCCGATTTGAATCGCCCCGTAGGAGGCATCCACTTTCACCGGCACCCGGCCGGCAAGCGCCACCTTCGCGAGGTGCTCTTCGCAGAACGACTGGAGCGCCGCCACTTCCAAGGCACTCGCGATTTCCTGCTCTTCCTGCGCGAGGTCCGCCTTGGCTTGAGCCACATCCGCCGCCTTGCCGCCCTTCGCCAGCGCCGACTTCATCATGGCCGATTTGGCCACGCGCTTCTGGATGTAGGCATCCGTCGCGGCCAGATTCTTTTCGATCTTGACCCGCTCCTTGGCAAATCGAGCGCCGACTTCTTCGCCCCACAGGCTCGCCAGTTTTTCGGCGGAAAATGCGCCGCCGCCCATGATGAGACCCGGATCAGTGCTGACCACGCCCACCACCGCGCGCTCATTGGCCGCGCGGGCCAGCACCACCGCATTCGGCGCTTCCGGGTCGATGCTGACCACGTCGCCGGCCTCGATGCCGTCCTCGCTCTTCCAATACGCTTCCGCCAGATCGAACGCGTGATTTTGAGTCATGGACCCGGACGTGTAGAGATTCCCCGAAGAGGTGGTCAATCCCATCCGGATGTTGGCGGTGGCCATTCCTCCGTCGTACCAGTAGTAGGACCAGGTCGGCGAGGCCGTGTCGTTGTTGGAGTCCGTGACGAAAAACATCCCGTCGCCCGTCGTCGTCAGCATCAATTGGTCGCCCACGTTCTGGTTTGTGGCGGCCAACGTGTAGTCGGCGATGGTGCCGAGGTAAAGATAGCTGCTGCCGAATTTATAATAGTTGCCGGAGTTGTCTTGATCAATGATATTGAATAGGCCATTGTCGCCCGGGCTGCACAGGATGGCCGTATTGCCGTTGAGCGCCAAGAAGGCTTCTTCGTCGCTTCCGTCCGTCGTGTTGGCCAGCAGCGTCGAATAAATGCCTCCCAAGGAATAGCCCCCCGCCGTGGTGGTGGTCAGCCGCAGTTCGAGATCGGCGCCGATCGCGTACAGATCCCCGTCGTTCTGAACGTAGAAATTCGGAGTTCCGCCGTTGCTGTCCAGACGCAGGCTGTTGCCGGTGGATGGATTCTTGATGTGCAGGGCCGCCGCCGGCGTTTCCACGTTGCCGATCAGGCCGTTGTTCGCGATGGTCAACCGCCGCGTGCCGGAACCGCTCACGGCCGTGCCCAAGTCATTGATGACGAAAGAACCATTGTTGACGCCCGAAGCAATGGTGCTGACCACGAAGGTCTTGTAGACGGTGTTGAAGTTGCCCAACGCCGTTTCCACCAGCATGAAGGCCGGACCATCCCGGTCGCGGTCCATGCGGAAGACCGCGTTTTCGCCCCGCACGTGCACTTGCCGGGCCGGGGCTTCCGTCCCGACCCCCAGCGAGTTCTGGATGGTGGCGGTGCCCGCAATGGTCCAGGCCCAGACCGCCGTCGGCACGAGTCCGACGAACGCGACGGCCAACGTCAACGCCAGCATGGCTTGCGATAATCTTCCAACCCGACTTCTCCGCATTCTCATTGGCTTCTCCCGCTCCCGGAAAATTCCCTTTCAGACGCGGCGGACGCACGTCCACCGCCACCCATCTGGAAGTTCATCTCCCACGCTCGAAAGAGTAAGAAGCCGGAATGTGCAGGTCAAGTTCGGGTCGCATTAAAATGCAGGCTCCGGATCCTGGTGGCCGCAAGACCAAATCGGCAGCGCCTGCGCGCAAGGGCGCCGGCCGACTCGGACACAACGATTGCCGCCGCTGGTTCCGCCAGCGTGGAGGGGCTTTTCTTTGCCGGCGCCGATGGAACCGCCATTTCGACCACCCCGGTCTCGGGGCGATCGGGTCAGCGGTTCATGACCATCATCATGATCGCTCCTTGGCCCGAAACAAACGGCTCCAACGCCTTTCCGATCACGGTGCCGGGCGTCGGATCGACGGCGCGCATCGCCTGCCCCGGCGTGGCCGAGGCCACCAACAAATCGCCGACTCCGATCGCCCCATAGGAGGCGTCCACCTTCACGGGCACCCGCCCCGCCATGGCGACCAGCGCAAGATGCTCCTCGCAGAAAGCCGTCAACGCAGCGGCCTCTAGGTCATCCTCGAGTTGCTGGCTCTTCGCTGCGAAAGCCGCCTTGGCTCGGGCGGCGTCCGCCGCCTTGACGTTCTTCGCCAAGGAAGACTTCAGCTGGACGGCCTGGGCCATGCGCTCCTTGAATTCGGGTTCGGAGGACGCCAAGCGCTTCTTGAGGCTCTTCCGCTCGGCGACGTACAGGGCGGTAATGTCGTCCCCCCAGAGTTCCGTCAGATCGCCGACGGAGAAAGAACGACCGCCCATGACGAGGCCTGGCTTCGTGCTGACGACCCCAATCACCGAGCGGTCCTTTGCCGCGCGCGCCAAGACGACGGCATTCGGTTGCTCCGGGTTGATGCAGACCACGTCGCCGGCCTCGATCGCCACGTCGCTCTTCCAGTACGCTTCCGCCAGGTCAAAGGCGGCGCTTTCGAACAAGGTGCCCTTAATGATGAGATTTCCAATGGAAGCCAATTCCATGAGCCGGTTGGTATTGCTCGTTCCGTTGTTGTACCACCCGAACGACGTGAATCCAGCCGTGTCGTTGTCCGAGTCTCCAACGAAATAGAACCCCTCGCCGGTCGTCGACAACTTTGTCCATCCATTCTCACCCTGGTTCGTGACTTGGATATTGAAGTTGAAATAGGTCTCTTCCGTGCGGATCACCATTTCTTCCTCGGCGAATAGGTAGTTGGTCTTGTAGGTATCCGAATCCACGATCCCCAAAAGACCGCTGTCGCCGGGGCTGGAGATGGTCGCCGTTATGCCGTTGAGCGCCAAAAAGGACTCCTCGCCGCTCCCTTCCAACGTATTGGCCAGCAGGGTCGAGGGTTGTGAAAAGGCATGCCCCCCCGCCGTGGTGGTGGCCAACCGCAGTTCCAGGTCGGCTCCGATCGCGTACAGATCCCCGTCGTTCTGGACGTAGAAATTCGGAGTCCCGGCGTTGCTGTCCAAGCGCAGACTGTTGCCCGTGGACGGATTCCGGATGTGCAACGCCGCCGCCGGGGTCTCCGTATTGCCGATCAGGCCGTTGTTCGCAATGGTCAAGCGCCGGGTCCCCGCGCCGCTGACGGCCGTGCCCAGATCGTTGATGACGAAGGAACCGTTGTTGACGCCCGAAGCGATCGTGCTGACCACGAAGGTCTTGTAGATGGAGTTGAAATTGCCCAACGCCGTTTCCACCAGCATGAACGCCGGACCGTCCCGATCGCGATCCATCCGAAAGACCGCGTTGGTTCCTTTCACGTGCATTTGCCGAATGGGCGTTTCCGTCCCCACCCCCATCGCGCTTTGCACGGTGGCGGTTCCCGTATGAGTCCAAGCCCAACCCGTCGTCGAGATGAACCCCGCAAGCAGGGCCGTCAACGTCCAGACGATCTGCGAAATTCCTCCAACCAGACTTCTCCGCATCTTCATCGGTTCCTCCCGCCATCAGGGAACCACCTTTCAGACGCCACGGACTTGATATCCATCGCAACCCAATCTGGAAGAGCGCCTCCCAACGCTCAAAGCGTAGAAAGATGGAAAGAGCCGGTCAAGTTAGGGTCCCGTTAAAACGATAATGTGAGACCGGATGCCTTCCGGACGTGATCGCATCTTTTCGACGTAAGCGCGCCGATCGGCTTCCGCATGAACGAAAGCCGCCGCTGGATTCCCATGCCCCCCCACCCCAAATCCCCATCCGGCTCCGATCCGGTTTTGCCCAGCCGACTTATTCCAGATCGACCTTCAGGCGGAAGTACCCTTTCGGATCCGCCGCGCTCTCATTGGTGAAAGCCTGGTCCGTCCCGTCGCCATGGACCACGTGCAAGGGCGTCGTCGGCCACAGGCCCATCAGATTGGACGAATAGAACACCGAATAGACGCGGCCCGTTTCCGAGCGCCAGCAGAAGATCTCTCGCCCTTCCCCGTCCGATTCCGGTTCCATTCCCAGCATCAGATAGTCGCCGTTGTTTGTCCCGCAGGTTCCCGCGACGTATTCCGACCGGTCGGGATATCCATCGCCATCCGTATCGGTCTTTGTCGGATCAAAGCCCAGCGGCGCCTCCTGCCCGTTGGTCAGGCCGTCGCCGTCCGCATCGCCATCCGCATCGTCGGCCAGCGGATCCAGGCCATATCCAGCTTCCCAGCCATCTCCCATGCCATCGCCATCGGTATCCGAATCATCTATGGCGGTGTCCCCTTCGCCAGGAACGTAATCCGCAGAACCGTTCATCATCTGTTCTTCGTAGTCCGACAATCCGTCGTGATCCGCATCGTTCGCATGGGAGTAGGTGGCCCAGAACTGGTTGTTCTCCCGCACCACCGTGTTCTTCCACCTCAGATCTGCGCCGTACTGCGTGGATAACGCCGCGTCGGCCAGAGCCAAGTCGCACCACAATCCCGGTTCCGCTCCGGCATTGACGGCGAACAGCACTTGGCATAGCTGCCCACTGCCGCTCGTCAGACCGTCCGTCCGGAACAAGCGGATGATCAACCGCCCGTCCTCCGCTTCGCAATCGACGCCGAACGCCCCGCCCAGGCTGTCCGGCGGATTCGTCACGCCGACGACCGCCAGCAGCGAAGCATCGTAGTTGAGCTGGAATTCCACGCTGGCCACGTCGGCGGCGGAATTCAGATAGACGGAGACGGATCCAACCTGCCCCGGCTCGCCCTGACCCTCGCCCAGCGAAATCCCGTAGGTCGCCGCCATGGACGCGGGGGCTTGCAGCGCCAGCGATGCGATCCAAATCATAATGGCGTTTTTCGTGCGCATGTTCACTCGTTCGGATAAATCGGAAGCCCGTGAATCAGGCGGTTCAGCAAGGGAATGTCGCCCTGATCCAGTTCGCCGTTGCCGTTGATGTCGCCCGCGTACAGTTCCTCCGGCGTCGGCGGAGGCGAATTTTTCTTCAGAAGCTCCAGCAAACGCCGGTGGTCGTCCATGTCGAGATCGCCATCGCCATCCACGTCGCCCAGGAAGTAGGCGGTCGCGACCGTCAAAACGGCCACGTCGGAGAAGTCCACCGCCAACGCCTGCCCGCCAGCGTCGAACAACGTCGCCTGGAGGATGACGTTGGTCGTCCGGGCTCCCAACACCGCGCCGGTATCGACGCCAAAGACCACGTCCAGCAGCCGCCCTTCGCCGGCGGCCGCCGTGCCGCCGCTGCCGGTGATTTCCAGAATCCCCGCGGCGGCGGCTCCATTGTCCGTCAGGGTGAACGACTCCGACAGCGGCGTCAGGTGCACCGTCGCGTTGGTCGCATCCACCTGCGCAGCCGGACGAATGACGGCAGGATCGTAAGAAATGCGGATGTCCAGTCCATTGCCCGACAGCCCGTCCGCATTTTCCACGTTCACTTGGAGAATGGCCCAATCCCCGCGACGCCCCGCATAGTCCGGCATCCACAGCACCGCGCTCCGCGCAACGGCGGAAACGACGTCCGAAGGTGGGCTCTCCGCCAGCCGCGGGATCGTATTTCCCGGCAGATAGGCCGCACTCACGGCGGTGACATAGTAATAGTTTGTTGCGCCCGCCGGTGCCGCCGCATCCCGGTACTCGGGCAAGGCCAGCGGAGATTTCGTCAACCGCTCAAAGGTTCCCGTGGCCGAAGCGCCGCGATAGACGTAGTAGCCTAGGACCCGCGTCTGCCGGTCGGGCTCCCACTGCAACAGGATCGAGCTCGGTCCGCCAAACGCCTGCAATCCCGAAGGCGGCCCGATCTTGGGATCGCGCAGGAACATCAGTCCCCCGTGGTCGTATCCTGCATAGGCATCCGCATCGCCATCGCCGTCCAGATCGGCCGCGCCAATCGTCAGCCGGTTGGCGAAGCCGGGGCCCGACCCGCCCCAGACCTTGCTCTGCAACGCGAAGTTGCTCGATGCCGTCCGGTAAAACTCCCAGATGCGTCCTTCCGAATCGGACGCCAGCGCATCGCACCCGTCGTCGTCGTTGATGTCCCGCATCGAGAGTCCCGTCCCGGCCGTCACCGCCCCGCCCAGCTGGTTGCTCTCCACGGGTTCCCCGCCGAACGGCGCCGTTGGATTTCCGGAGTTTGCATACGCTCGCACGCTTCCGTCATCCGTCATCACCAGCAAGTCCAGCAGGCCATCGCCGGTGACCTCGGCAAAGGCCGGAAGGGCCGCCGCGGTGCCGGCAATGGCCAGATCGTAGCTCGTTGCCGGACTTTGCGGATCGGCGAAGTTTCCCGGCGACGACACGATTCGGATCCGGCCTGTATCGCCGCCGATGGCCAAGTCGTCCCGCCCGTCCCCGTTCCAATCACCGAGCGACGGGTACGGATGAGGAATTTCGTTCCAGGCCGCCGACAATCCCGCGAAGGCTTCGGTGCGTTCCGAGAAGTTCAGCGTGTATTCGGACCCGATGTTCTCGTAGACCCGGACCACGCCGCCCGAGGCTCCGACAAACAGGTCGAGATCGCCATCGCCATCCCAATCGCCGGCGCCGGGCGCCGTGTCGTCGCCGAAATCCTCCCCGCTCGCCGTCGCATTCGTCGGCCACACCGTGAAAAACCGCATCAGCATTCCATCCACCAACACGTGCTCGACCCGTTCGTAGGGTTGCAGGTTCACCGCCAACAACTCGCTGTTGCGCATGGACACGCCGCCCGAAAGGAAGGAATTCGAGAGCACGGGACTGAATCCGTAGCGATAGGCATCGCCGAGCGTCAGCCCCCCGGAAACAGCCACATTTGGATCTTGTCCCGTCGATCCGAAATAGCGGCACTCCCACCAATCGGGAAGGCCGTTGGCATCCGCGTCGGCATCTGCCACGAAGAAATGCGCCACCGCCGCCATGTCCGTCGTCACCTCGAAGCTGATCATCGACAGCGCCACGCCCAACTCGTCGGCTTGCCGCGTCCCGTTCAGGCTCCAATAGCCGAATTCATATCCCGACATCGGCTCGCCGAGGCTTGCCGTGGAAATCACCGTGCCGGTCTGCGCCACGCCCGTCTGCGCGGCAATCAACCCCGCCGGATCTCCTGAAATGGACCATCCATAGAAGCCGACCAAATTGACCAGCGTCGGCTCCGAATTCCGCATGGACACGCCGCCCGAGACGAAGGAGTTGGAGATCGCCGGACACAAATTCCATTGGTATTCCCGCAGCAGGGTCAGCCCATCGCCATCCGAATCCGCATCGGGAGACGAATCGGAATTGCCGAAATAGCGATATTCCCACCAGTCCGGCAGGCCATCGCCATCCGTATCCTGCGAAGTGGGAAAATACTGCGCCACGGCCGTCATGCCGGTCACCACCGTGAAGTTTAGCTGGGAGAGCGCCATTCCCAAGTCGTCGGCCTGCCGCACTCCATTGAGCGTCCACTGGCCGAAAGTGTATCCCGATATCTCGGGCCCAAGACTTGCGGTGCTGATCACGGCGCCCGTTTGCGCCAGTCCCGACGAACCGGCGATCAAACCGACGGGATCGCTGGAAATCGACCATTCGAAATATTGAGCTAGATTCACCAGCACCAGCCCGGAATCCCGCATGGAAATGCCGCCCGAGAGGAACGAATTGGACAGGCCCGGATGCAGATCCCACTGGTATTCCTGCGCCAGCGTCAATCCATCCCCCTCCGTATCCGAACCGGCGGTCTGCGCCAGATCCCCATAGAAATGGATTTCAAACCAATCCGGAATTCCATCGGAGTCGGTATCGTCGGTGGCCGTCATGTAATTCGCCACGGCATCGATCGCCTCATACACGTCGAAACGAGCCGGATTCAGCGCTCGTCCGCTGAAGTCATTCATCCGCGTTCCATTGACCGTCCAATGCGTAAAACGATAGCTGGTGGAAAGCATGGAGGCCGACTCGGAAATGAAATTCGTGGGCGTGCTGACCATCGTGGACTGGTTCACGATGCCGGCCGGAACCGAACGTTGAACCACCTCGACCACCGCCGCCGAAGCTGTCTGTGCGACCCAGAACAGGCTCCACAGAAGCATCGGCAACCGACTGGAAAAGGCGAGCCTCATGATCTCGGAAATCCTATTCCTTAACCACCCACCAGGCGCTGGGACCCCAGGCCCCCGTATCAAATCCGTATTCGTTGACCGCTTTCGGTCGATCTAGAGGCCCCGCCGTGACCCGCGGGGGCCACAGGTTGGTCACGCCCGACGGACCGGTACGGGCACGCTCCACTTCCGGCGCCGTGGCTTCCCGGACTCCCATGCGGTCAAACAAGAAGGCCCGCCCCGTGTCGGTTGTGTTGGAACCCTGGGCTAGCAGTTGTCCGTCGTAGGCGCCGCCTACTCCATGGACCATGCCTGTAGACAAATTGATGGATGGGTCGCCCGTCGCCAGCAACCAATACCAATCCGGCAGGAGGTCTTCTCCGGTAATGGGAGAGGCGCTGATGGTCAGGGCCGCATTCGTTCCGCTAGGCGGGAGGGTGATAAACCCGATGTCCAGCAACCCCCGTCCATCGTTGGCCATCACGCGAACCTTGAGGTTCACGTAATCCGCCTGCCAGTCCGCCGCCACGTTCCACGAAAGGCGATTCGTCACGTTGGCCGGAATGTTTGTCCCGAGATTGACTTCCGTGCCCTCCAGCAGTGAGCGAACGGAGACATAACGATCCAGCGAATTTGTCCCGCCCTCGAATGCCGCCACCGCCACGCTTACGACGGAACTGTCGGCATCCATGATCGTGTAGTCGACATCCAGACAGGTCGTTCCCGGCCGTTGTTCGCAGGACAATACCATCGGGAGCGGAACACCCCCATCGCTTCCCGCCACCCGATAAATTCTTGAAAATCTCTTGATGCTGTCATCGGAGTCGTCCCCCACCACGATGACACTTCCATCGGGCACTGCGGCTACTCCGTAGCAAGAATTGCTCCAAGCATGAACATAGGTCCCATCCTGTTCGTACACCTTGACCCCGGAGTGTGCGACATAGACCAATGCATCCGGCGCAACAAAGACATCCCAAGGTGCGGCGCTCCCCCACGAGCGGATAAACGATCCCTCCAGATCAAGCACCTGAATCCGATTGTTTCCCGTATCGGCAACATACACCATCCCGTCAGGCGTGATGGCAATCCCGCGGGGAAGATTGAACTGGCCAGCCGAAGATCCGCTACTTCCGAATTGGCGCACAAAGGTTCCATCTGTCTCAAATATCTGGATCCGGTTGTTGCCGCTGTCCGAAACCCAAACCCGTCCGTCCGGGGCTAACGCGATGCCTTTGGGCACGATAAATTGCCCCTCTCCCGACCCGTAACTACCCCACTTTCGCACAAACGTGCCATTTGATTCGAACACCTGAATACAGGCACCCACGTTTTCCACGACAAACACTTGGCCGCTGGACGACACCGCGATGCCCCAAGGGCCCGTAAGCCCCCCACCCCATTGCCGCACGAACGTTCCATCCGATTCGAACACCTGAATGCGTTGATTGCCACTATCCGTCATATATAGTCGGCCGTCAGGGCCCAAGGCAACATCCCGAATATTGTTGAATTGGCCGTCTGCCGTCCCCGACCCTCCCCATATCTGGCTCAGCACCCACGAATCCTGCGGCATGCGCTGGGCATGTGCAGAGACAATCAGACCGGACAACAGCAAGACCCCCATGCCAAGGAATTTCCAACCCGGTGTCTTCATATGCGTTCTCCAATCCATGCCCGGCCATCCGCCCGCACTTGGGAACCGATGGCTTCCATTCCATATGAAAGCTCGTTCCGACGAGCATGCTACTCCCATCCCACCAAAAAGCGCAATAAATATTTGTTGATTAACCATGCCGTTCCGGAAAGGCGCAAGCCATCGACGACAGGTAAATCGACGGACGCCGTCCGCCGGATCGGGAATGGATTTTCAGCCAAGGGCTTGCATGGCGGCGGCGTAACCGGCGGCCATGGCTTCTTTGGCGCGGTGGAATTCCAGCGTGCCGATGTTTCTCAGCTTGGGTTCCACGAGGACGTCCGGCGGTTCGCACTGCCGCCGCGCCAACGCGATCCGCGCTTCCGCGATCCGGACCGACTGCACCAGCACGTCCGTCACGGCGGGCCGGGAGGCCGCGTCGGCGGCGACCGCGCGAAGGCGGTTCACCTTCTTTTCGATTTCAGCGCGGAATCCGTCCAGCATGCGCACCGCGCCGTGCCGCTCTTCCTCTATCGTCGGCTTCGGCAAAGCCAAAGGTCCGCGCGAAGGCTCCGGGTCCTTGCTCTTCCGGGGGTCGGTCTGCTTTTCCGCCACGATGCCTTGCGAGACGTCCACGGCGATCACGATTTGCGCGCCCATGTCCCGGGCCACGCTGACCGGCACCGGGTTGACGAGGCCCCCGTCCACCAGCAAACGCCGGCCCACCCGGACCGGCGAAAACAATCCCGGAATCGAAATGCTGGCCCGCATGGCCTGCAGCAAATTCCCGGAACTCAGCACGACCTCCCCGCCCGAGTCCAGATCCGTCGCGACGGCGCGAAACGGCAATTCCAACTCGCGAAATTCCCGAACGCCCAGCATTTTGCGGGTCTCTTCCAGCAATTTCCGGCCATCCGTCAGCCCCGAACGCGACAGCGAAACCTCCCAGAAGAACGGCCGCAACCGCTTCCAATCCAGATCCTGCGCCAGTTCGCGCAAGACGTTCTCGCGGCCCGCCGCGAGAAACGCGCCCACGACCGACCCCATGCTGGTGCCCGCAACGAAATCGACGCGAACGTCCATTTCGCGCAAGGCCTGCAGCACGCCGAGATGCGCCCAGCCCCGCGCGCCGCCGCTCCCGAGCGCCAGCCCGACCCGTTTGTGCTTTCCGAACCGGCTCATGCGCCCCCGTCGCGGCTACTCCAGGAACGTCAACGTGGCCGAACCGATCACGCCCGCGTCGTTGCCCAGTTCCGCCCGCTTGATCACCAGGCGCTCCGCGAAATAGGGACTCAGGCGCTCGTTCAGGTGCTTGCGCAGCGGATCGAACAGCACCGGCCCCGCGGCCGACACCCCGCCGCCGACGATGAACGCCTGCGGTTGCAGCAAATACGACACCGAAGCCATCATCGTCGCGAGGCAATCCGCCACGAAATCGAAGATTTCCCGCGCCAGTTCGTCGCCGGCTTCGGCGGCTTCGCAGATGATCTTGGGGCTCACGGCCTCCGGCTTGCCGCCCGCGCGCTCCAGGATGGAACTCTTGCGGCCGGCATCAATATCTTTCAGCGCGCGTTCGACAATGCGCTTGTTGCCGACGTACTGTTCCACGCCGCCCTTGCCCATGGGCGCCGCGACGCCGTTCATGTCGATGGAAACGTGGCCGATTTCGCCGGCCATCGAATACGCGCCGCGATAGAGGTTGTTGTTGATGAGCAGGCCGCCGCCGACGCCCGTGCCGAGCGTCAGGAAGACCGCGTGCTGGTAGGCCTGGCCCGCGCCGTAGGTGCATTCGCCCACGGCCATGGCGTTGACGTCGTTGTCCACCCGCGCGATCTTGCCGAAGCGCTTGGCCAGCAATTCCGCCAGCGGCACCGCCGTCCAGCCCGGCACGTTGGTCAGATCGTGCACGAAGCCCTTGGCGTAGTCCACGAAGCCCGGCACGCCCACGCCGATGCCGGCCCATTCCGCGTCCCGGGGCATATCCGCCAGCAGCGCGCCGACGTGGCGCTCCACTTCGTCCAGCCAGCCGGGGACGCCCTTCAGATCCGTCGTCGCGAAACTGGCCCGCGCGCCGATCGCGCCGCGCTCGTCCACGCGCGCCATCTTCACGAAGGTTCCGCCGAAGTCCACGCCGATCGCGCACCGTTTTTTGTTCTCGTCCATGTTCATCCTTCCATCCGGAACATCCGCAACGCGTTCGCGAAGGTCGCCTCCGCGAGCGCCTCGGCGGTCGTTCCGCGCGCTTCGGCCAAGACTTCGGCCACGCGCGCCACGAACGCCGGTTCGTTTACTTTCCCGCGAAACGGCTTGGGTGTCAAATAGGGACAATCCGTCTCGATCAGCAGCCGGTCTTCCGGGACGTGTCGCGCCGTCTCCCGCAGCGGTCCCGCGTTGTTGAAGCTGACGATGCCGCTGAAGCTGATGAAATAGCCCAGCGCCAGCAGCTCCTCCGCGAACGCCGCATCGCCCGTGAAACAATGCAAAATGCCCGGCGGAGGCAAGTTTTCCACACTGTGGAAAGTTTTTTTCCACACTGTGGAAAACTCGCCGAGCAGGTCGATCGTGTCGTCGTCCGCATAGCGGCTGTGGACGATCACCGGCAAGCCGCGATGGGCCGCGAATTCCAGCATCTGGCCGAACAGCGCGCGCTGGGCGGGCGCGGTTTCCGCGGAATAGTAGTAATCCAGGCCGATTTCCCCCACCGCGACCACGGCCGGATCCGCCGCGAGCGCCGCCAGCTTGTCCAAATCGCGCGGCTTGTCGAGCTGGTCGCGGTCGTAGCCCACGGCCGCCGCCAGGACGCCCGGGTTTTCCCGCGCGAGCCGCACGACGAGGTCGTTCGACGCCTCCGAACTGCCGACGGCGCACATCCGTTCCACGCCCGCCACCGCGGCGCGCGACAGCACGGCGCCGACGGATCCTTCCGCCGCGAACGAGTCGAAATGCGCGTGCGTGTCGAAGAGCTTCACGGTCGGCGTTCCGATCAGTCCACCTTCTGGAAATGTTTCCGCGAGGTGTCGAGGCCGGTCCACTTTTCGACCGCCATCATGAGGCGGTTCTTGCGTTCGCGGCGCGTGAGCACGTGGTCCGGATTGGCCTGGAACAGGCCCTCGGCGGGCGGCAGCCAGTCCTGGATGGCCTGCGGATGCGTGCCGGCGAACGGCCGGAGCACCTGCGGGTCGATCTCGGCGTATTCCACGCGGGGGAAAGGCTTGTCGCTCCAGTGGTGGATGGTACCGGCCCACTTTTCGTTGAATTTTTCTTCGGGCCGGATCCAGCCGTAGTGGTAGATCGTGGCGTCGGCGAACGCCGCGCGCGGATAGCGCATGCGCTTGTAGCCGGTCACCACCGAGAAAAACAGCCCTTTGGGACCCCAGACGGGGATGTTGTTGCGCACCGCGCGCACTTCCCGCCGGTACCAGCGGGGCGAATTCGCCACCGTGTTCCGGTTGCCGTAGAAGTGCAGGTAGCGGAAATAGAGCGCCTCGACGCCGCGGTCGTCCAGATGCCGTTCCATCGCGGCCCGGATCCGCGGCAGGTCGTCCTCGTGCAGCAGTTCGTCGCCTTCCAGATAGAGCGCCCAGTCGCCCGTGCAGTTGAAGAGCGCGATGGTTTTCTGCTGGCCGTAGATGAACCCCTTGACCTTCCAACGGCCGTCGAGGTTTTCGTTCCACGCGGTGGGCACGATCCGGATCTTGGGATCGCCGATGGCGCGGAGCATCGCTTCCGTGTCGTCGTCGCACGGTCCCAGCGCGACGACGAACTCATCCACCAGCGGCAGCGCGGAGCGGATCGATTCCACGAAGGGAAAGCGCAGGCGGTGGGCGTTTCGCAGGAACGTGAAGGCGCTGATTTTCATCCGAGACTCCCCCCGGCGGTTCAGGTGTTGAGGCCGCTGGTCAGTTCGAAGACGGCCATCAGCATGCTGATGGCGACGAAACCGACGCCGATGGCGATCAGCAGCATCATGACGGGTTCCAAGATCGTGGTGAAGACCTTGACGGCGCGGTCCAGTTCGTTGTCGTAGCGCCGGCCGATGTGCTCGAGGGCGCCGCTCATGTCGCCCGATTCCTCGCCGATGGCCAGCATGTCGGTCAGCAGCCGCGGAAACGTGCCGTCCTGCGACAGCGGCCGGGAAATGGTCGAGCCGTCGGTGACGCGGTCCTTCGCCGCATGGATGGCCTTGGCGATGATGGAATTGTCGACCGTGTGCTCGACGATGGAAAGCGCCTGCAGCACCTGGACGCCGTTGGCCAGCAGCGTGCCGAGCGTGTGGGCGAAATTGGCGAAGGCGTTCGCGCGGACGATGTTTCCCGCCACCGGCAGGCGCAGCGCCAGCCGGTCTTTCCAATCGCGCCCGGCCGGGGTCTTGAGCAGGCGCCGCAGCGCCGCGATGCCGAAAAAGCCGCCGATGGCCAGCGCCCAGCCGTATTTGATCAGCCCTTTGCTCATGCCGATGAGGATCCGCGTCGGCAACGGCAACGTGCCGCCCAGTTCCTCGAACATGGCGGAGAACCGCGGAATGACGAACGCCATCATGAAGATCATGGCGCTGAACCCGACCAGCGCGACGATGAGCGGATAGACCATGGCCATGCTCACCTTTTCGCGCGCGGCCAGCACCCGTTCGTAATGCTTCACCAGCCGTTCCAGCACGCCGGGAAGCTGGCCGCTGGCCTCGCCGGCTTTCACCATGCTGACGTAGAGCGGCGGAAAGCTGTCGGGCCACCGCGCCAAGGCGCCGGACAGGCTCGCGCCCGACACGACCTCGTCGCGCAGGTTGGTCACGACGACGTCCTGCGCCTTACCGGTCTTGCGCTGGGCCAGCGCATGCAGCGCCGAGCCCAGCGTCATGCCCGACGCCAGCAGGTCGGACAGCTCGCTGGTGAACAGCAGCAGGTCGCCCATTTTCATCCGGGAATGGGTGCGCGCGCGCTTCTCGAAACGGAACCACTTTTTTCCCGGGGATTCCGGCGAAGCCGCGGGCGCCGGCGACGGCTTGGCGGCAGGCTTGGCCGCGGGTTTGGATCCCGCCTTGGATTTGTCGGCCGCGGGCGGCGCAACGGCGGACGACGTCAACTCGGACATCGAAATCGGCACGAGCCCCAGGCGGCTCAGCTGGGCCATCAGCGCGCGCTTGTCGGCCGCGTCGAGCACCCCCTCTTGGCGCTCGCCCGTCCGGCTTTTGGCGATGTACTTGAATTGCGCCATGGTCTATCGCGCCGGAGCGGCTCGCGCCGCCCTAGGCTTCGTCCTCCGAGGTGACGCGGAGCACTTCTTCCAGGGTGGTCACGCCGGCCAGCACCTTGCGCCAGCCGTCCATGCGCAGCGTGCGCATGCCGTGTTCGAGGGCGTGGATCTTGATGTCCGCGGCGGACTGGCGCTCCACGATCATCTGCCGGATGGCATCGCTGATGAGGAGGATTTCATAGATGCCGGTCCGGCCGACGTAGCCGGTGCCGCGGCATTCCTCGCAGCCGACCGGTTCGCAGATCGTGCCGGTCAGCAGCTTGGAAATCGGGAACCCGATGCTTTCGAGAAAAGGCATTTCCACGGTCCAGGGGCGCTTGCACTTGGGGCACAGGCGGCGAACCAGGCGCTGGGCCACGAGCGCTTCCACCGAGCTGGCGACGAGGAACGGCTCGATGCCCATGTCGACCAGCCGCGTCACGCCGCCCGCGGAATCGTTCGTGTGCAGCGTGCTAAACACCAAATGGCCGGTCAGCGCGGCGCGGATCGCGATGTCCGCGGTTTCCTGGTCGCGGATTTCACCGACCATGATGACGTCGGGGTCCTGGCGCAGGATGTGCCGGAGGCCCACGGCGAAGGTCAGGCCGATTTCGGGCTTCATCTGGATCTGGTTGATGCCGGCCATCTCGTATTCGATCGGGTCCTCGACGGTCAGGATGCGCTTGTCCACGGAATTGATGGTGTGGAGCCAGGCGTAGAGGCTGGTGGACTTGCCGGAACCGGTGGGGCCGGTGACGAGCAGGATGCCGTGCGGGCGGCGGATCAGGCGGTGCAAGATGTCCTCGTCGTCCTTGAACAAGCCCAGCTTGTCCATGCCGTACATGCCGCTGGAGCGCATCAAGAGGCGCAGGCTGACGCTTTCGCCGTAGACGGTGGGCATGGTGGACACGCGCACGTCGATTTCCTCGCCTTTCACGCGCAGACTGATGCGGCCATCCTGCGGCAGGCGCTTTTCGGCGATGTCCATGCCGGCCATGACCTTGATGCGGCTGATGATGGCGGACTGGAAGCGCTTCATCTGCGGCGGCAGCGGCGTAGGGTGCAAAACGCCGTCGATGCGGTAGCGGATGCGCAGGTCGTTTTCCATCGGCTCGATGTGGATGTCGGTGCCGCGGTCGTGGTGGGCCTCCCAGATGATCTGGTTGACGAACTTCACGACGCTGGCTTCCTGGTCGAGATTGCTCAGGTCGCCGACGGACGTCCCCGCGTCCTGGTCGAGATCGATCTGGTTGTCGGCGATCAGCCGGTCGAGCGTGTCGGCGCCGACGCCGTAGAATTTCTTGGAGGCCTTTTCGATGTCGGCGGCGGGGCTGAGCGCGAATTTGACGCGCAAGCCGGACGCCAGGCGCAGGGAATCGGCCAAGCCCGGGCGGAAAGGCTCGCTGGTGGCCACGCGCAGCGTGCCGTTCTCGATGCCGACGGGGATGACGTTGTACTGGAAAACGGCTTTGGTCGGCACCTTCTCGAGGATCTCGCCCGCGATGGGCTTGTCGCCGACCTTTACGTAGGGCACGCGCATCGCCTTGGCCAGCGCCGGCAGGAACACGTCTTCGCGGGCGTATTCCAAGGCGACGACGGTGGCCGTGAGCACGCCGTCGTTCTCGCGCTGCTTGATGGAGAGCTCTTCGATCTGCGACGGGGTGAACAACCCCGTCGCTTCGAGAAGCGCGCCCCAGCGGCTGGATGCGGTTCCGGCCATGCGCCGCCTAGACGGGTTTCTCCGCCCGGATTTCGGTCAACAGCACCAAGGCGCGGTCGAGCGCGTCCTGCAGCGCCGCCAGTTCCTGGGCGACCTGTTCCAGACGGGCGGCGCTCGTGACCCGGATCTGTTCAAGGAAGGCGCGCCGCTCCTGCAGGGCTTCCTTCTCGGCCCGCAGCTGGTCGATCTGCTGGTTGGCCATCGCCAGGGCCGCGTCCAGCTGCTGGATGGTGTCCTGGGACTCTTCGCCTTCGGCCGCGATCGGACTCGGCCCGGTCGCGACCGGAGCCTCGGGCGTGGCCGCATCGGGAATCGGCACCTGCACGGGCTTGCCGCAACCGACGCAGGGCACCATCAGGCCGGCGCCGGCCGCCTCGATGGCCAAGTTCTTCCCGCAATACGGACAGTCGAACAGGATGTCGCCTTCCCGGATATCCGAGGTGTCGATCAACTGGGTGGGATCGGTGCTCATGGGGTTCCTCCATTTTCATCGGCTTCGGGCACAAGGGTCGGTTCGGGCGCGGGGAACATCGACGGTTTGGGTTCTTCCTTCTTGGCCTTGGAAGAACGGCGGGACTTCTTCGCCTTGGGTTCCGCCGGTTCCGGTTTTTCCTCGGGCGCGGCGGGAACGGCCGGATCGAACGCGAACGGCGCGGTGGCGGTCGGTTCTTCCGGCGCCGGCAACGCGGGCTCCGGAGGGGGCTCGGCCGTTTCCTCGGCGGCGGCCGCCGGCGCGCTCATCGCGCGTTCGATTTCGCGGCCGAAGGATTCCGGATCCTGCGCGTCGGGCGCCGGCTTGGGCATGGGTTCCGCGGGAGCGATCAAGGCGACGGGCGGCGCGGAATCGGGCGTGCCTTTTTCCGAGGCGACGATCTGGCCGCGGCGCTGCTTTTTCTGTTCCTGTTCCATTTCGCGCAGCTTCTGCGGCGAGAACGGCGCGAGCGAGCTGTCCGACCAGCCGCGATACCAGTCTTCCGCAGCCACGTTCGACGAGCGGTGCAGCCGTTCGGTTTCCTCGCGGGCTTCGGCGGGCGTCATCAGCACGTAGGGCGTGATCAGCACCAGCAGTTCCGTGCGATTGCGCAACGTGCTTTCGCTGCGAAACAAGGCGCCGATCAGCGGGATGCTGCCGAGGATGGGCACGCGGGTCGAGTCGTTCAGGTAGTCCGTCTGGACGAGACCGCCGAGGACGATCGTCGAACGGCTCGGAACGGAGACCGAAGCCGTCATCTCACGCTTGTTGATCGAGGTCATCTTGCCAGCGGTGCCCACGTCCACGGAGGAGCCCAATGTGTCGGCCGTCTGCGTGATCTCGAGCGTCACGTAGCGGGAGGGATTGATCCGCGGCTTGACCTTCAGGATGATGCCCACGTCCTTGTACTCGTAGTTCGAGCGCGTGGTGCCGCCGCTGTCGACGTCGCCGGTGCGGATGGGGATCTGCTGGCCGCTGTTGATCGTGGCTTCCGTGTTGTCCGTGGTCAGGATCACCGGCGTGGCCAGCACGCGGCCTTCGCTCGACTTGGCCATCATGTTCAGCACCGCGTCGATGTTGAGGTCCGCGAAAGTGAAATAGTAGCTCAGGGCCTCTCCCCCGGCGACGGCGCGCGTGACGGTGTCGCCCGCGATGGAGGCGAAGGAATTCTCGCCGAAGTTGCCGCCCCACGAGGCGACCGGTTCCCGGAGGCTCACGCCGCCGTTGGCGCCGGCCAGCCGCTGGTTGTAGGCCGTCATGGACTTCTGCAGCCAGCTCACGCCGTAGGCCGTGTTGTTGTTGAGGTTGACCTCCAGGATGACCGTCTCGATCAGCACCTGCGCCAGCATGATGTCGACCTTCTTGACGATGTCCTGCAGGGCGGCGATGTCGCCCTTGGTGCCCATCAGCAGCAGCGTGTTGGTGCGCTTGTCCGCCAGGATCTTCGTGTTGGCCGAGAGCTGGCCGATCTTGCTGGCGGCTTCGTCGCCGGCCGCCTGCCGCACGCGGTCCGCGGCCGCCGCGC
>CALMNW010000017.1 GCA_937872095.1 uncultured Verrucomicrobiota bacterium | reverse complement strand
CGATTGAACCGTCCCGGGGCAACCGCGCGGAACGGTCCGGACGGGGCGGGGGGTATCCCGGCCTTGTGGGGCGGCTTGACGCGGGGGCGGGGGGGGGCGTATGGTGGCGCGCTATTTGAAACCCCTTTATTTGAAAGGAACCGTCCCCCATGAAGGTCACCGTTGAAAATACCGGCCCGTGCCGCAAATCGCTGAAAGTGGAGTTTTCCGGAGAGGAAATCCAGCAGGAATACGACGAATCGCTCGCGATGTACGCCAAGCACGGCCGCGTGAAAGGCTTCCGCCCCGGCAAGGCGCCCGCGGACATGATCCGCCGGATGTACGACAAGCAGATCCTCGAAGGCCTGCACGAGCATCTGTTGGCCAAGGGCTTCCAGCAGGCCCTGCGGGAGCACAAGCTCAACACCGTGGCCGAATACGACCTGCAGAAGTCCGCGCTCAAGGCGGGCGAGCCGTTTTCGTTCTCCCTGGTCGTGGACGTGGAGCCGGAATTCGAGCTGCCGACCTACAAGGGCATCGAAGTGGACGCCAAGAAGGTGGAAATTACCGAAGACGCGACGACGCAGGCCATCGATCGCTATCTCGAGAACATGGGCAAGTACGAAGACTTGGCCGAAGCCCGCCCCGTGAAGGAGGGCGACATGGTGGCCGTGGATTACGTCGCCACCGTGGACGGCCAGCCCATGGCGGAGATTTCCGACAAGGCCAAGGGCTTGGCGACCGGCACCGATTTCTGGGTGATCGCCAACGAGGAGTATTCCTTCCTGCCCGCCTTCGGTCCGCAGCTGGTCGGGTTGTCCGTCGGCGATTCCAAGGATATTTCCGTGGCGTTCGACGCCCAGTCGCCCATCGAGGAGCTGCGCGGCAAGACGGCGGTGTTCGCTGCGACGGTCAAGAAGATCCGCGCCCGCACGAAGCCGGCGCTGGACGAGGCGCTGTTCAAGCAGCTCGGCGTGAAGGACGAAGCCGATCTGCGCGCGACGTTCAAGAACATGCTGCAGGGCGAAGCGGACCGCCAGGAAATGGCCCGCCGCCGCAATCTCCTGATCGAATCCCTGATGAAGAACGCGGTCCTCGACGTGCCGGAATCCGAGGAGCAGGAGGAATCCCACCGCATCGTCTACGAGATGGTCGAGGAAAACACCCGCCGCGGCGTGCCCGAGCAGGAAATCCGCGACAACATCGCCAAGATCTCCGAATCGGCCAAGACCGCGGCGAAGGACCGCCTGAAGCTGCGTTATCTTTTGAAGCGCATCGCCCGCGAAGAGAAGATCGAGGTGACCGACGCCGAAGTGGCCGGCCTGATGAACGCGCACGCGGCGCGCTCCGGCGCGAAGTCCGCGAAGGAATGGCTGCAGCGCGCGAAGCTCAAGGAAACCGAGGTCCGCAAGGGCCTGCGCGCCGACCTGCTGACGACGAAGACGATCGATGCCCTGATGGGGCACGCGAAGCTGACCGGCGCCGGCGCCGCCGAGCCGAAGTAAGGAAGAGGAGGGTTCCCGCATGAGCAACGAAAATTCCTATCTGATCCCGATCGTCGTGGAGCAGACGGGCCGCGGCGAGCGGTCCTACGACATCTATTCGCGCCTGCTCAAGGAGCGGATCATCTTCATCGGCTCCGAAATCACCGACGACCTGGCGAATCTGGTGGTGGCGCAGCTCCTGTTCCTGCAGAGCGAGGACGCGGCCAAGGACGTCAGCGTCTACATCAACTCGCCCGGCGGCTCCGTGACGGCCGGCCTGGCGATCTACGACACCATGCAGTTCCTGAAGTGCGACGTCGTGACCTATTGCGTCGGCCAGGCGGCCAGCATGGGCGCCGTCCTGCTGGCGGCCGGCGCCAAGGGCAAGCGCCACGCGCTGCCCGGCGCGCGCATCATGATCCACCAGCCCTGGGGCGGCACGCAGGGCACCGCGAGCGACATCCACATCCAGGCCCAGGAAATCCTTCGCCTGAAGGACTACCTCAACGGCATCCTCGCCAAGCATACCGGCAAGTCCGTCAAGGACGTGGCCAAGGACACGGATCGCGACTTCTTCATGTCGGCCGACGAAGCCGCGAAGTACGGCCTCGTGGACGACGTGCTCGGCGCGGCTCCGACGAAGGCGTAGGCCATGGCCGGCAAGAAGCCCCATCCGCCCGAAGCGTCCTGCTCGTTCTGCGGCCGGCCGCGGTCCGCCGTCAAGACCCTCATCGCGGGGCCCGACGGCCTGAACATCTGCGACGAATGCGTGGACATCTGCAGCACGATGGTCAAGCGGCCCGAGGCCAAGGCCCGCGCCGGCGAACCGGCGCCGGTCGCCCGCCTGCAGGTGCCCAAGCCGCACGAAATCCACGCGAAGCTCGACGAGTTCGTCGTGGGCCAGGACCGCGTGAAGAAGGTGCTCGCCGTCGCCGTCCACAACCACTACAAGCGCGTCAAATCGCGGCTCGCGGGGAAGGCGGACGACGGCGTCGAGATCGAAAAGAGCAACATCCTGATGCTCGGGCCGACGGGCTGCGGCAAGACGCTGCTGGCCCGGACGCTCGCGCGCATCCTCGACGTGCCCTTCAGCATTTCCGACGCGACCACCATCACCGAGGCCGGCTACGTCGGCGAAGACGTCGAGAACGTCCTGCTGCGCCTCATCCGCGCCGCGGACGGCGACGTGCCGCGCGCCGAACTGGGCATCGTCTACATCGACGAGATCGACAAGATCGCCCGGCGGATGGAGAACGTGTCCATCACCCGCGACGTCTCCGGCGAGGGCGTGCAGCAGGGCCTCCTGAAGATCCTGGAAGGGACGATCGCCAGCGTGCCGCCGCAGGGCGGGCGCAAGCATCCCCAGCAGGAAATGATCCAGATCAACACCGAGAACATCCTGTTCATCTGCGGCGGGGCGTTCGTCGGGCTCGACGACATCGTCAAGCGGCGCGTGGGCAAGGGCGTGATCGGGTTCGAAAGCGAATCCGAACAACGCAAGAAGCCGAAATCCAATCCCGTCCTGCCGGCGGTGGAACCCGAAGATCTCGTGAAGTTCGGCCTGATCCCCGAATTCGTGGGCCGGATTCCGGTGGTCGCCGCGCTCGAGGCGCTGACGGAAGCGGATCTGATCCGCATCCTGACCGAGCCGAAGAACGCGATGATCCGGCAATACCAGAAACTGCTGGCGATGGAAGGCGTGGACCTGGAATTCACGCCCGGCGCGTTGCGGGAACTGGCGCGCGAAGCCGTCCGCCGGGAAACCGGCGCGCGCGGACTGCGGGCGCTGCTGGAGAACATCATGCTCGACGTGATGTACGAGGCCCCCCGCCGCCAGAGCGCCGGCCGCTACGTCATCGGCGAAAACGTGGTGCGCGGCCACGAAAACGCGCTGGAGACCCTCGCGAAAGCGGCCCCCAAACCGGCGCCCCCGGCGGCGGACAAACCCCTGGAAGCGGCCGGATGAATCGCCGCCGGCTCCCATTCCAAAACCTGCGGGCCTCGGCGCGCAGGTTTTTTGTTGGGGCGGCGGTCGGTCTGTGCGCGGCGGCGGGCGAGGCCCGCGTGGTCGACGTCGCGATCCTGAACACCACCGACCTGCACGGCGCGCTCTGCCAGACCCCCGGCGTCTACGCCGAGCGCAACGACGGCTCGCTGCTGCGCTGCGCCACGATCGTCCAGCGCGTCCGCGCGGAGAAGCCGGACGCGCTGCTGGTCGATTGCGGCGACGCCATCCAGGGCACGGCGGTCAGCTATTTGACCCAAGGCGCCGTCATGGCGAAGGCGATGAACGCCATGGGCTACGACGCCTACGTCCTGGGCAACCACGAGTTCGACTGGGGCGTCGACGCGCTCGTCGGATTCATGGAGCAGATGCGGGCCCCCGCGCTCGTCGCGAACCTGCAGGCGGGGCCGGAAGCTCCCGCGCCCTTCCGGCGCGTGCTGCCGTTCATCGTCAAGGAGATCGACGGCATCCGGGTGGCCATCGTGGGGTTAACCACGCCGAACATCCCGAACTGGACGCGGGGGCTCGACGCGCGGGGCCTCCGCTTCCTGGATTCGCGCCGCGCGCTGGAGCAAACGTTGCCGCTGGTCCGGAAGGAGCGGCCCCAGGTCATGATTCTTCTGGTCCATCAGGGCCTGCTGGCGCGGGACGACGAGGCCAACCAGCTGCGCGCCATCTCCCGGCGTTTCGGCGAATTCGATCTGGTGCTGGGCGGCCATCTGCATGCGGTCGCCACCCGCACCCAGCTCGGCAAGGTGACCTACGCCCAGGCCGGCGCCGGTGCCGAGGGCGTGCTGCGGGTCGACTTGTTCTTCGATACCGTCGAAAACGCCGTGACGGAGAAGAAAATCGAATTCCTGCCCGCCGATCCCGATATCCCGGAGGACGCCGAAATCTATGCGCAGGCGACCAACGATCTGGCCCGGGCCGACGAATGGCTGGGCACCGTGATCGGAAAGACCCGGACCGATCTGGTCGCCTCGATCGCGCTGCCGGGCCTGTGTTCCGTCCAGCAGCTGATCTGCCTCGCCATCGCGGAGAAAACCGGCGCCGACGCCGTGCTGCACGACATCCTGTCGCCCAACGACGTGCCCGCCGGCGATTTCCGCGTGGCCGACGCCTGGAAGATCGTGCCCTACGAAAACACGGCCGGCGTGCTGTCGCTGACGCCCGGGCAAATCCGCGCCATCCTCGAGGAAAGCACCGCCTATCTGGGCACGGAGCGCTACTTCGGCGCCTGGGGCCTGCGCTACGAACTGCATCCGAAAGCTCCGCTCGGCCGGCGCATCCGCAAACTGCGCGACGCCGCAGGGAATCCCATCAACGGCAAGAAGCGGTTGCGCGTCGCGTTCAACAGCTACCATCTCTCCGGCGGCGGCGGCCGCTTTCCCGCAATCGCGAAGGCCGCGGCCGATCCCCGCGCCCGCCTGCAGCCGTTCGACGAGCCCGTCCGCGACATGGTCATCGACTACGTCCGCCGCCACCGCTCGATCGCCGTGCCCGCCGGCACCAACGCCGTCGTCGTCCTCAAGGAACCGCGCGCCTGGCATCGCCGGAAGTAGGCTCCGCCCGCCGCCGGGAATCGCGCTTGCCCGCCGTAGCCTTGGCGGAGGCGGGGCTCGCTGGGTTTCCACGCCGTGGAAACTTTTTTTCCACAGCGTGGAAAAAAAGCCCAAAGTTTTTACGTAGCGTGGAAAAACGGCCCAAAGTTTTTACGTAGCGTGGAAAAACGGCCCAAAGTTTTTGCCGCTCCGCTCGCGGAGCCTTGCTCGCTCGCCGCGCAAGGCGCGGCGCTATAGACCTCGCGTTCGCCCTGCGCCTTCGGCTTGGGCTCGGCACTCGGCTATTTCCGTAGCGTGGAAAAACCGGGGGGACGGCACGAGCCGCGAGTCCCCGCAAGGGGCCGTTGGGGGGGGCATCTTGGGCTTCCCAAGGGCCGGGATTTTCCGTAAGGTGTCTAATCGAGTCTTTTTAGCGAGGAAACAGGCATGAAGGTATTGGTGACGGGCGGTACGGGTTTCACGGGCAGCCATTTGACGCGGCGGATGCTGGACCGCGGCTACGAAACGGTCGTGTTGGACAACCAGAAGGGGCTGTTCGACGACGAATTCAAGGCGCGCGGCGCGAAGATCATCTACGGCACCGTGACGGATCCGAAGGCGCTGGAAGAAGCGCTGGACGGCGTCGAGGTGGTGCACCATCTCGCGGCGGCGTTCCGCCGGATCAACATGGCCGACCGGGTCTACACCGAGATCAACCAAGGCGGCTTCCGCAGCCTGCTCGAACTGGCGCAGAAGAAGGGCGTGAGGAAGATCGTCTATTGCAGCACGCAGGGCGTGCACGGCAACATCGACAACCCGCCCGGCGACGAGAATTCGCCCATCAAGCCCGAGGACTACTACCAGTTCTCCAAGCACCAGGGCGAGCTCGTGGCGCAGGAATTCATGGCGAAGGGGATGGACATCACCATCCTGCGGCCGACGGCGCTCTACGGCCCGGGCGATCCGGGGCGCTTCCTGATGATGTACAAGTGGGTGGAGAAGGGCTTTTTCCCGTTCTTCGGCGACGGCAAGGTGTTCTACCACCCGGTCTACGTCGAGAACTTCGTGGACGCGCACGAGCTGGCGGCGGAGAAGCCGGCGGCGAAGGGGCAGACCTACATCATCG
>CALMNW010000016.1 GCA_937872095.1 uncultured Verrucomicrobiota bacterium | reverse complement strand
AGCCTGACATCGACAATCAGCTGTGTTTACAAGGGTTTTAAACGGGACAGCCCTGGTAGCACGTAAAAACTTTGGCGGATTTTTCCACACCGTGGAAAACTTTTTTCCACGCTACGTAAAAATCGCGAGCCGCGGTTTTCCGCGCCCGGGCGCGGCGGGAGATCGCCGGACGGGCCGCTACTTGACGACGGCGCCGCTGGAGAGGTCGCCGTCCACGGTCACCAGGCGCAGGCGTTCGCCTTTGCTGGCGGCGAGCAGCATGCCCTGGCTTTCGACCCCGCGCAGCTTGATCGGCGCGAGGTTCGACACCACGACCACCGTCTTGCCGATCAGCTCCTCGGGCTTGTAGTAGAGCGCGATGCCGGCGACGATCTGCCGGCGCTCGTCGCCCATCAGGACGCTCAGCTTCAGGAGCTTGACCGCGCCTTCGATGGCTTCGGCGCCCATGATCTTGGCGGTGCGCAGCTGCACCTTCGCGAAATCGTCGTAGACGATCACGCCTTCCGGATTGCCGATCGTGCCCGGCGGGGGCGCTTTTTTGCCTTCCGCGGGCTTCGCGGCCGGCGTCTCGATCTTCGTCTCGGCCGCGGGCGCCGGCGCCTCGATGCGCGGGAACAGCGCCCCGGGCGCGGCCACCGGCGTACCGGGCTTCAGCACTTCGGATTTCGTCAGTTCTTCGGGATTCACGGTCATGGGATTCTCCATGCCGAGCGCGGCGCGCAGCTCGGCCATTTTGGTGGGCATCAACGGCGACAGCAGGCCGGCGCAAACGCGCAGGGACTCGGCGGCGGCGTACAAGGTGGTATGCAGCGGCCCCGGATCGGCCGCGCGGGCCTGCGTCCAGGGTTGCTGGGCTTCGATGAACTTGTTCGTGGCGCGCACGGCGTCGATCACCTGCGCGATGCCGGCGCTCAGCGTGAAATCGTCGATGGATGCCTTCAGGCCCGTCGCGGCGGCGGCGACCTGGTTGAACAGGTCGGCGGCGGGACCGTTTTTGAATGCGCCGGCGGTCGGCGCCGGCAGCTTGCCGCCGCAGTACTTGCCGACCATGCTGACCACGCGGTTGAGCAAATTGCCCAGGTCGTTGGCCAGATCGGCGTTGTAGCGGCGGATGAACGCGTCCTCCGTGAAGGAAGCGTCTTGCCCGAGCACCATCTCCGCCATCAGGAAGTAGCGGAACGGATCGACGCCGTAGCGGTCCATCATGTCCATGGGATTCACCACGTTGCCGAGGCTCTTGCTCATTTTGGTCGAGCCCATCAGCCACCAGCCGTGCGCGAAGATCGTCTTGGGCATCGCCACGCCCATGGCCTTCAGCATGCAGGGCCAGTAGACCGTGTGCGTCGTCAGGATGTCCTTGGCCATCAGATGGATCGCCGGCCACCAGCGCGCGAACCGCGCGTCGTCGCGACGGTAGCCGATCGCGCTGACGTAGTTGACCAGCGCGTCGAACCAGACGTAGGTCACGTAGTCCCGGTCGAACGGCAGTTCGATGCCCCACGCCAAGCGGGACTTGGGCCGCGAGATGCACAGATCCTGCAGCGGCTTGCGCAGAAAGCCCAGCGTCTCGTTGCGGCGGAATTCGGGCTGGATGAATTCGGGATGCGCCTGGATGTATTCCACCAGCCAATCCTGGTAGGCGCTCATCTTGAAGAAATAGTTGGCTTCGCGCACGCGCTGCACCGGCCGGCCGCACTCCGGACAGTTGCCGTCCTTCAGGTCCTTCTCGGTGAAAAACCGCTCGCACGGCACGCAGTACCAGCCGTCGTATTCGTCGCGGTAGATTTCCCCGCGGTCGTAGAGGTCCTGCAGGATTTCCTGCACGATGGCCTTGTGGCGCGGCTCGGTCGTGCGGATGAAGTCGTCGTTGCGGATTTCCAGGCGTTTCCACGCCTCCTGGAAGCGCTGCACCGTGCCGTCGACGTGGGTTTGCGGATCGATGCCCAGCTTCGCCGCGGCTTCCTGGACCTTCTGGCCGTGCTCGTCGGTGCCCGTCAGGAACCAGACGTCGCGCCCGAACAGGCGCTGGCAACGCGCCAGCACGTCGGCCAACACCGTCGTATAGGCATGGCCGAGGTGCGGCTTGTCGTTCACGTAGTAGATCGGCGTCGTGACGTAGTAGGATTCGGGTTTCATCCAAGGGCTCCTGTCGGCGAACGGTTGTACCGCACCCCGCCGCTGCGCGCAAACCATTTCAGGTCTTTTCCAGCGCCGCCCACACGGCGGACACCGTCAAGCGCTCCAGTTCGCCTTCGGGCGCGCGCAGCACGTGCGCGCCGCCGCGTCCCCGCGGCGCCCAGACGTCGGCGTTCGACGGACCGAACAGCGCCACCACCGGCAGCCCCACCGCCGCCGCCAGATGCGTGATGCCCGAATCGTTGCCCAGATAGGCCGCGCATTCCGCCAGCGTCGCCGCCAATTCGACCAGCGTCAGGCCTTCCAAGACCGGCACCTCCGGCAGTTCGCGCGCCAAAACGGCGGCCTCGGCGACGTCGGCCTCGCCGAGAATCGCGACCGTTTCTTTGCTTTGCGACCGCAGCCGGCGGATGATTTCCACGAAGCGCTCGACGGGCCAGTTTTTCAGGGGGCTGCCGCTGCCTGGATGCACCGCGACGGGCTTGCCGCGCACGCCGCGCGACCGCAGGCGCTCGCGCCCCGCCGCGCGCAAGGCTTCGGGAAAATCCAGCGTGGGCACGAGATCCACGTCGTACAGCGCCAGCGCCTGCAGCGGCTCGAGCAGGAACGGCACGGCGTGGCCGCGCTTGATGATCGGCGAGCCGGACAGCACTTGCTTCGCGCCCGCCAGCAGCAAATTGCTGCGCACCTGTCCCACCGGGTCGTGCAGATAGTTGAAAACCAGATCGAACGAGCGGATCGCCGCCACCTGCGCATCCGTAAAGCGCGGCTCGGGCACGAAAAACCGCGACATCTCGGCGCGGTCCAGGGAAACCACCGACTGCGCCCAGCCCGCCGCGACGGCCAGTTCCGCGACGTGGGGATAGCCCCAGATCTCGATGCGGGCCTCCGGCCATTGCGCGCGCAGCGCCTGCAGGACCGGCAGCGTGGCGATGAAATCGCCGATGGCCCCGCCGCGCAGGATCAAGAAACGCGGGGCGTGGGAATGGATGGGCTCGGCCACCGCGGGCGCCTCACCGCAGGAGCCACAGCCCCGCCGCCGCCAGAACCGCGCCGGCCAGCAACTTGCCCCACCCCGCCGCGCGCACCGCTCCCGGCGACGCCATGAATTTCTCGACCATCCGGCGGAACGCCCAAGGATGCAGCATCAGGACGCAACCGGCGATCACCCAGGCATAGGCGATCAGCACGACCGCGAAACGCCAGGCGGAATCGGTCCAGCGCACGCCGTTGAGCATCGGATTGGCCAGCAGCAGCAGCAACCCGCCCAGCGCGCGCGGCGCCAGCAACTCGTCCAGGAACCAGACGATGGCGGCGTACGCGACGAGCGCCAGCACGGGAATCAGCGGCTTGACCACGTCGAACGGGCCCAGCGCGGCATGCCGGATCACCCACGAAACCCAGAACACGCCGATCGCGGTCAACAGCCAACCCGGAATTTTCGAGCGGGGAAACGCCTCTAGGCCCTTCCGCAAGGCGGCGGGAAAGCGCAGCAAAACGATCCCGGCGAGCAGGCCGAGCGCGCCCAGACCGATCAACAGACTACCAAGAAACGGGTTCGGATCCTGCATTGCTTTTCTCGCTGTTGGCTCGCGGCCGGGCGTTTTCCTTGGCGGCGGCGGGCGGCGCCGCCGGAGCGACCGGAGCCGCGGGCGGGCTTTTCGCGGACGATTCGCCCAAGGTCATGTTGTAGGGATGCGAAGGCGGCAGCGCCGGCGCCACCAGCATGCCGGGATTCGCAGGATCCGCCACGTAGGCCGTGGCGCCCTGCACCACGACGTCGCCCATCGCGCTTCGCGCCAACCGGATGCTGCCCACCTGCGCGGCATAGAACGCGACGCCCTGCGGCGCGCCGTCGTAACCGAACGACGAAAGGACGAACCGGTCGGGACCGGTTTGGTGCAGCACGTGGAACGATCCGTTCCGGTCCTGTTCGAGGCAAGGCGTGAAAAAGCGGATCACCCGCCCCAGATCGTAGACCCCGAGGCAATAGCCCGTGGAGGAATTGTCGATGCGGAAAAACAGGCGGTCGCTGCGATCGCGATGGATCAGCCGCAGGGAAATCTGGCGCGCATCGCCCGACGACAGCGTGCCGTAGTCGCGTTTGAGCAATTCGATGCCCGGCTGGACTTCCAGGGACAGCCGCTGGCCCGAAAAACGGATACCGTCGAACTCCAGCATCGGCGTCAGCATGTAAGACTGGCCCTTGACGATGCGGTAGGCGTCGAGCAGGTTCACCTCCACCTCCCGCGTCTCGCCCGCGGGGATGATGACGGGCCGGCGCAGGAGGGGTTGGCCGGTGCCCGCCACGGTCGAGGTCGGCTGGTCCTCCACGTCGAAGGACAACTTGGCATTGCCGCGCGCCGTCAGATCGAGGGGCCGGCCGGAGTTGTTGACGATGGAAACCACCGCCTTCACCGGCTCCATCAAGACCGTCCGGTTGTTGGCCAATTTCCAGGACAGTTCGACTTGGGCCTGCGCGGCCACGGCGAACGCCCAGACGAGCCCGACCCAAAATCCCAGCGGCATGCGTTTCATGCGAAAATCTTCCTCCGCGGCCTATCGGCCGATTTCCAGGCGCGAGGCCGCCCGGGAAGGCAGGCCGGCGGCGAGGATTTTGCGCTGCGTCGTGGCGATGTCGTATTCGACGCGGCGCAGTTCGACCACGTTCCGCATCAGGTCGTAGACGGCATAGGCGGCGCGCGGATCGCCGTCCCGGGGCTGGCCGACGCTGCCCACGTTGATGTAGTACTTGCGACCGGCCGTGATCAGCAGCTTGGTGTAGAGCCCGCCGCGCACGATGCCCGCCTTTTCGAAGGCCAGCGGCACGTGCGTGTGGCCGAAGAAGCAAACGGAGCACATCTGGTAGGCGAAATTCGCCTCCGCTTCCAGCTTGTCGAAGACATAGCCCCACATTTCGGGGTTGTCGAGCGTCGCATGGACCAGCATGAACGTCTCGACCGTTCGCGAATAGCGCAGATTGCCCAGCCAGGCGCGCTGATCGTCGTTCAGGCGCTTCCGCGTCCAGTCCACCACGTCCGCCGCCAGCGGATGGAAGCCGTTGAGGTTTTCCTGCCGCGAACAATAATGGTCGTGGTTGCCCCGCACGACCGCGTCGCCGGCCAGTTCGCGCACTTTTTCGATGCACTGTTCCGGATCGGCGTTGTAGCCGACGATGTCGCCCACGCAGCAGTAGTTCGTGACGCCCTGCGTTTGCGCATCGGCCAACACCGCGCTCAACGCTTCCCAGTTGGCGTGGATGTCACCCAGAATGGCGTATTTCAGGCCCATGTCGCGCTACTCCGGTCTGACGTCCTCATCCGCCGTCGCGGCGGCTTCTTCCGGCGTCGCCGGCGGCGGTTCCTCCGCGGTCAACGGCGGTTCCTCCGTTGCCGGCAGGTCGGTTTCGGCCTGGGGAGCGACTTCGGCCTGGGGAGCGGCTTCCGGCTCGACGGATTCCGCCGGAGCCGCGTCGGCGGCGGCCGGTTCCGTTTTTTCGTCCGCGACCGCGGCGGCCGCAGGCTCTTCCGGCTTCTTTTCCTCGGGCCGCACGCCCCCGCGGGGCAAAACCAGCGTCGCATTGAAAAATTCGATCACGCCTCCGTTGGCGACCAGATTGTTGAGATGCAGCAAAAGCTCCGCCGCCTCGGACGATTCCGGGTTCGCGCCGGGCCGAAGCCCTTCGAGCACCTGCTGGCGCGTCGCGCCGGGGTGCGCCTCCATGAACGCCACGATTTCCTTCACGATTTCCGGCGCCGCGGCCAAATCCACCGGCGCGGGCGGCACCGCCGTCACGTAGGTTTCCTTGGCGTTCACCTTGAACAGATGCAAGTGCATGTGCCGAAACGCCGGCCGCAGCGCCAGGGAAAGCGAAAAAGGAAACCGCGTTTCGCGCTGCCACGCCAACGACACCGCGGATCGCAACGCCGCGTCGTCGAACTTCTTGGATTGGGGCCCCGGCACCATGCAGCGGCCCGATTCGCGCAACAGCGGATTCAACTTGCCCGCGCGCATCCAATCCTGCGCCTCCGCGCGGCTCATCGCCTGCGCTTCCTGCCCTTCCGGCACCTCTTTCAGGCGATAGACCGTCTTCTTGCGAAGCGATTCCTTCCACTGCTCGACCAGCGCCTCGTCGCGCACCGTCTCGACGTGGCCGAGATAATCGGCCTTGGACATGTGCGCGAAACGCGAAGACCAGAGCTCCTGGATCTTCTCGTTGTAGCCATGGTAATTCGGCGGCCCCAGCAAGACGCCGCTCAACCGGCAACGCCCCACGCAGGTAAACGCCCCGGCCGGCGGTTCCACTTCGGTTTCCTCGACGGCGAAATACTTGTCGAGGTGGTCGTTCAGCAGATGGGCTTCGGCGTTCGCGCGGGTGCGGAAAACCCGTTTGCATTCCAGGCACTGCACGAACGTCTGGCGCTCCGCGCCTTCCGGCGCCGACGGCAGCTCGAGCTTGACCAGATACAGGTCTTCGCGGCCCAGAAAGCGGTTGGCGATCTCGATCAGCGGAAAGGCGCGACGGCTGGCTTGGATGTCGCGGACCACCAGCGCCAAACGCTCGCGGTCCGGCAAAAAGGCGATCTTCACGTTCAACCGCGGCAAAGCTTCGCGCGGCGGGCGCCGCATGTCCCCGCCCTCGCGGCGAAAACCATCTCCGCGGCGCGAACGGTCAAAACGATCTCCGCCTTCGCGGCGGAAGCCGCCGCCAGGCCGCGATCCGCCTTCAGGACGTCCGCCACCTTCCGGACGGCGGAAGCCGCCGCCTGGCCGAGGAGCGCCCGCAGGCGCGCCGCCCGGGCGAAAACCGGAAGGCCGAGGTCCACGCCGATCGCCGGATGCGCGATTCCCGAAATTCCCGCGACGATCGTCCCGACGGCCCGGACGCCCTCCCCGATCTTCCCGCGAAGAATCCTCGCGGTTCACGTACGGATTCTCCGGCGGCTTCCGTGCCCACGTCGGCACGAAATTCAAATCCAGCGCCACTTCCGGCTTGTCTTGCGCTCCGCTTGCCGAGTCGACCTCGTCGTCCATGCTCATGCTCATTCCGTTGTGGGCTTCCGCGTCGCCGGAAACCGCTCTGAAGAATCCCACCGCGTGGAATCTTCGCTCCGTTCCTGCCAGCCGGAAAACGCTCCGACTCTCAGGGTAGCTTCTATCACGTCGCCGGTCCCGCTGGCAACGCACAAACTGCGCCCGCCGCCCTGGGAACCCGGACCACGAAAAAGCGGGGCGCGCCGAAGCGCGCCCCGCCGAGGGGTCAAAGGCCGTACCGGGTTAGTACATGTCGCCCATGCCGCCCATGCCGCCGCCGCCCGGCATCGGAGGCATCGCCTCCTTCTTCTGGGGGATTTCCGCGATCATCGCTTCGGTGACCAGCAGCAATCCCGCGATGCTCGCGGCGTTCTGCAGCGCGCTGCGCGTGACCTTGGTCGGATCGATGATGCCGGACTTGATCATGTCGCCGTAGGAGCCCTTCGCCACGTCGTAGCCGTAGGCGCCCTTGCCGTTGCGCACTTCCTGCACGACGATGGAGCCGTCCACGCCCGCATTTTCGGTCAGCTGGCGCAGCGGGGCCTCGCAGGCCCGACGGACGATCTCGACGCCGATCTTGGCTTCGCCGGAGGCCTTCACGTCGTCCAGCGCGGCCTGCGCGCGGATCAACGCCACGCCGCCGCCGGGAACGATGCCTTCCTCGACCGCCGCGCGCGTGGCGTGCAGCGCGTCCTCGACGCGGGCCTTCTTCTCCTTCATTTCCGTCTCGGTGGAGGCGCCCACGTTGATGACCGCCACGCCGCCGGCGAGCTTCGCCAGGCGTTCCTGGAGCTTCTCGCGGTCGTAGTCCGAGGTGGTTTCCTCGATCTGGCGCCGGATTTGGGCGATGCGGCCCTGGATGTCCGCCGTCTTGCCCGCGCCTTCCACGATCGTGGTGTTTTCCTTGTCGATCGAGATCCGCTTGGCCCGGCCCATGTCCGCCAGCGACAGGCTCTCGAGCTTGATGCCGAGATCCTCGCTGATGAACTTGCCGCCCGTCAGGACCGCGATGTCTTCCATCATGGCCTTGCGGCGATCGCCGAAGCCGGGGCTCTTGACCGCGCATACCTGGAGGGTTCCGCGCAGCTTGTTCACCACCAGCGTGGCCAGCGCCTCGCCTTCGATGTCTTCCGCGATGATCAGCAGGGGCTTGCCGCTCTTCGCCACGTTCTGCAGCACGGGCAGCAGTTCCTGCAGGTTCGAAATCTTCTTCTCGAACAGCAGGAGGTAGGCGTCGTCCAGCAGCACTTCCATCGTGTCCGGTTTCGTCACGAAGTACGGGCTCAGGTAGCCCTTGTCGAACTGCATGCCTTCCACCACGTCCAGCGTGGTCTCGATGCCCTTGGCTTCCTCGACGGTGATCGTCCCGTCCTTGCCCACCTTTTCCATCGCCTGCGCGATGATGGTTCCGATGGTGGTTTCGCCGTTCGCCGAAATCGTGCCGACCTGCGCGATTTCCTCGTTGTCCTTCACCTTCTTGCTCTGCTTCTGCAGGGCCGCGACCACGGTTTCCGTGGCCAGGTCGATGCCGCGGCGGATTTCCATCGGGCTCGCGCCGGCGGTCACGTTCTTCAGGCCTTCGCGATAGATCGACTCGACCAGCACCGTGGCCGTCGTCGTTCCGTCGCCGGCGATGTCGCTCGTCTTGCTCGCGACTTCGCGCACCATCTGGGCGCCCATGTTCTCGAACGGATTCTCCAGCTCGATTTCCTTGGCGACGCTCACGCCGTCCTTGGTGATGGTCGGGCTGCCGAACTTCTTTTCGATGACGACGGTGCGGCCGCGCGGACCGAGCGTGCTTTTAACGGCCTTGCTCAGTTTCTCGATGCCCTTCAGCACGTGCTGCCGGGCTTCCGAATCGTATGCGATCTGTTTTGCTGCCATGATTTTCTCGATGCTCCTGTGTAATTAGCCTTCCAGGATGCCGAGGATGTCTTCCTCGCGCATGATCTGGTATTCCTTGCCGTCCAATTTGATCTCCGTGCCGCCGTACTTCGGCATCAGGACCTTGTCGCCCTTCTTGACGTTGAAGGGAATCTTGTTGCCCTTTTCGTCGATCTTGCCGGTGCCGATGGCGATGACTTTGCCCTGCTGGGGTTTTTCTTTCGCGGTGTCGGGAATGATGATCCCGCCCTTCTTGACTTCTTCTTCCTTCACGGGCTCGACCAGCACGCGATCTCCCAACGGTTGGATCTTCATATCTGACTCGTCTCCTTGCTTGTGGATGATGGACGGCCAGACGGCGGAAAGACTCCCGCCGCCGAACCGCCCGTTTGTTTTATTTTGAATTCTTCTTGTCGTCGTCGACCATTTCGAAGTCGGCGTCCATCACGTCGCCGTCGGCCTTGCCGCCCGCGTTCGGGGGCGGCGGCTGTCCGGCGCCCGCCGCGCCGCCGCCGGGCGGCGTTTGCTTGGCTTGCGCGTAGAGGTCGGCCGAAACCGCCTGCATGTCGGCCGTCAGCGCTTCGCTGGCCTTCTTGATCGCGTCGGCGTCGCCGCCCTTCAGGGCGTCCTTCAGGGCCTGGATGCCGTTTTCGACCTTCATCTTCTTGTCGGACGGGATCTTTTCGCCGTTTTCCTTCAGGAACTTCTCCGTCTCGTACGCCAGCGCTTCGGCCCGGTTCTTGGAATCGACCGATTCGCGCCGCTTGGCGTCTTCGTCGGCATGGGCTTCGGCGTCCTTCACCATCTTCTCCACCTCGTCCTTGCTCAGGCCGCTGGAGGCGGTGATGGTGATCTTCTGCTCCTTGCCCGTGCCCAGATCCTTCGCGTGGACTTTCAGGATGCCGTTGGCGTCCAGGTCGAACGCCACCTCGATCTGCGGCATGCCGCGCGGCGCCGGCGGAATTCCGTCCAGATGGAACTTGCCGATGGACTTGTTGTCGTTCGCCATTTTGCGTTCGCCCTGCAGCACGTGGATTTCCACCGTGTTCTGGTTGTCGGCCGCCGTGCTGAAGATCTCGCTTTTCTTCGTCGGGATCGTCGTGTTGCGCTCGATGAGGGGCGTCATCACGCCGCCGAGCGTTTCGATGCCCAGCGTCAGGGGCGTCACGTCCAGCAACAGCACGTCCTTCACTTCGCCCTTGAGCACGCCGCCCTGGATCGCCGCGCCGACCGCCACGACTTCGTCCGGATTCACGCCCTTGTGCGGCTCCTTGCCGAGCTGCTTCTCGACTTCCTGCTGCACCCGGGGCATGCGCGTCATGCCGCCGACCAAGATCACTTCGTCGATCTTGTCCTTCGCGAGGCCCGAATCCTTGAGGCAGCTCTCCACCGGCGCCATGGAGCGGTCGATGAGATCGCCGACCAGCTGTTCCAGCTTGGCGCGGCTCAGCGTCACGTTCAGGTGCTTGGGGCCGCTCGCGTCCGCCGTGATGAACGGCAGGTTGATGTCGGTGCTCTGGGAGCTCGACAGCTCGCATTTGGCCTTTTCCGCGGCTTCCTTCAAACGCTGAAGCGCCATCGCGTCTTTGGACAGATCGATGCCCTGCTCCTTCTTGAATTCGGCCACCAGCCAATCCATGACGCGCTGGTCGAAATCGTCGCCGCCCAGATGGGTGTCGCCGTTGGTGGCTTTCACCTCGAAAACGCCGTCGCCGATTTCCAGCACGGAAATGTCGAACGTGCCGCCGCCCAGATCGTACACCGCGACCTTCTCCTCTGACTTCTTGTCGAGGCCGTAGGCCAGCGACGAAGCCGTCGGCTCGTTGATGATGCGCAGCACCTCGAGACCGGCGATGCGGCCGGCGTCCTTCGTCGCCTGGCGCTGGCTGTCGTTGAAATACGCCGGCACGGTAATGACCGCCTGGGTGATCGTTTCGCCCAGGAACGCTTCGGCGTCGGCTTTCATCTTCTGGAGGATCATCGAAGAGATTTCCGGCGGCGAATAGGTCTTGTCGCCGATTTTCACGTGCGCATCGCCGTTGGCCGCGCGCACCACTTCGTAGGGCATGCGCTTGATTTCGGCCGACATTTCATCGAACTTGCGGCCCATGAAGCGCTTGATGGAAAAAACCGTCTGCTTGGGATTCGTCACCGCCTGCCGCTTGGCGGCGCTGCCGACCAAACGCTCCCCGCTCTTGGTGAACGCCACGATGGAGGGCGTCGTGCGCCCGCCTTCCGCATTGGGTACCACGGTCGGCTGTCCGCCTTCCATGACCGCCATGCAGGAATTCGTCGTCCCCAAATCGATTCCCAGTACTTTTGCCATATCGATCTTCCTTCCTACGTCCTCAATTTCAAATTACACATGTCCGCCCTAATGCAGCATGCCCCATGCCAACTTGAGCAATATTGTTGCATTATGCTGCATAGGAACATATTATAGATTATCTCGCCGCCAGACCACCTGTTAAAAACACTCCCAGAATGGGTCATTATGTCTCATGCGGCACAAGAAACGTCACACTTTTTCTCCGTCTTCATCCCATCATACTTAATTAACTATGTGCACCATTTTTGATCCATTCGGATGGTTCATTTTTAAGATTTTAAGTGGATTTCAAAATATGTTCTGTTAAATCCGTTCATAGTTAATTAACTATGCATCTATGAGAGGCCCGACATGTACAAACTGCATCCGACTCTGTGGCGAACCTGCCGTATGCTTTCCGGCCAGACCCGCCTGGAGCTTTTCCGGCGGATCGTTGCCCATCCCGGTCTGACGGTCTCCGATTTGGCGTCCCAGTTGCGAATCAGTCTTCCGCGGGCCAGCCAAGAACTCCGGCGCATCCAATCGCGGGGTCTCGTCCAAGCGGAGCGACGCGGGCTTTTCGTGCGGTATCGTCCCGAGCCCGACCCCTCGGTACCCACCGCCAAACCTCTTTTGCGGGCCGTGCAAAACAGTTTCCAGCTCGATCCGGCAAACGACGTCCTCATCGCCATTGCCCAGGCCGGTTCCCATGCGCGCCGCCTCGCCTTGCTTCAACTCCTCTTGCGCGGGCCTTGGGAGCTCCATGAACTGGAAGAAATCGCCGGGATGACGCACCTCACCCTGCAGCGCAATCTGCGTCTTCTGGAAAAGGCCGGATTGATCCGCCGGAGCGACAAAACCATCAGCCTGACTGAAACGGAGCATCCGCTGGCGCGCTGCCTGCTGGATCTCCTCGGCAACCGCCCCGTTTCCTGATCCCCGTTCCCCGCCCCGGCGCTAGCTGGCCGGTCCGGCGATCCGAGCCGCCAGAACGGTCGCCAGTTGATCCACGGGCAGGGTTTCCTGCGTGCCGGCAACCATGTCTTTGAGCGCGGCTACGCCTTGCGCCAATTCGTCGTCGCCGCGGATGAGCGCCCAAGCCGCGCCGGATTTGTTCGCGGCGCGCATCTGCGACTTCATGCTGCCGCCGGACGCCATCCGGCAGGCGATGCCCGCCGCGCGCAACTGCTGCATCAGCGCCAGATTCTGCCGCAGCGCTTCGTCGCCGAGGCCGACCAACCAAACCAATTTCGGCGGCGGCGTCTGCAAGGCGTTTTCGCGACCGAGCGCCTGCAGCACCCCCACCACGCGCTCCAACCCGATGGCGAAACCCGTGCCGACCAATTCGCGACCGCCCAAACGCATGCGATAGCGACCGCCGCCGGCCACGGCGTTTTGCGCACCCAGCGCCGTGCTGGCGATTTCCCAAACCGTATGCTCGTAGTAATCCAATCCGCGCACGAGCAAGGGATCGAGCCGATAGCTCACGCCCAAGGCATCCAGATGCTCCGCCACCTGTTGCAGATAGGCGCGCGAGGCTTCGCTCATGAAATCGGTCGACGGCGGCAGTTCCGCGACGATGGCCCGGCAGGTTTCGTTCTTGCAATCGAGCACGCGCAGGACGTTCGCGGCCATTCGCCGGCGGCAATCTTCGCACAGTTCCGCCGCGCGCGGCGCCAGCGCCGCGCGCAACCCCTCGGCCACCTGGGCCTGGCCGCCGCTCTCGCCGCGCGTGTTTAATCGCACTTCGCAATCGCCCAGTCCCCACGCCCGCAACAGATCCACCTGCAAGGCGAGGATTTCCGCGTCGACCAGCGGAGAAGGCGGTTCCAGGCATTCGACGCCGCATTGGTGGAACTGGCGTTTGCGCCCGGCTTGCGGGCGCTCGCTCCGGAACATCGGTCCGATATAGTACCACCGCGCTCCGTCGGTTTCCGCCGCGCCCAATCCCGCCGCGTACCGCATGACCCCGGCCGTGCCTTCCGGTCGCAGGCAGAGACGACGCCCCCCCTTTTCGAACACGTACATCTCCTTTTGCACCACGTCGGTCGTCTCGCCCAGCGAGCGCGTGAAGACGGCCTCGAATTCCACCACCGGCGTGCGCAATTCCTCGAAACCGTAGCGCACCATCACGTCGCGGGCCAACTGTTCCATCCGCTGCCAGAGATGGACCTCGGGCGCGGCGATGTCGGACATTCCTTGGACGGGTTGATTGGCGGAAGACATGGAACCTCGCAGGGCGCGCCGTTTCGCGCGCGCGAATAGTAAGTCGGGATCAGACCTTGCGAAAGAAATCTACTTGAACATTTCCTTCATCGTCTTGCCGGGACGGAAGCGAACCACTTTCCGGCTGGGGATCACGACGACTTGGTCGGGCTTGTGCGGATTGCGGCCGATCCGTTGGCGCCGTTCGCGCACGTCGAACACGCCGAACTTGCGGAATTCGATCGTCTGGCCCTGGCGCAGGGAATCCACGATGGCATCCAGCGTTTTCTGGATCACCGCGACGACCTGCTGCTGGGTCAAGCCCGTTTCCTCGGCGATGCGGATCGCCAAGTTGCGTTTGGTCAAATTTTGCATTTCATTTTCCATCGCATCCTCGCCTTTCCTGTGGGCCACAACGGCTCCCTTGACAAATGGAACATAAGTCCCCTTGCGTAGTTGCGTCAAGAAAAACACCGGGACAAACGAAGATTTTATGGAAGCTCCCGACCCGCGATATTCGGGTCGGCGGCATCAAGGATCCCGCGGCCAAGGGGCCAAGTACGGGAAGTACGCTTCGACGGTACCTTTGAAGTCGTGGGGCAGGTCGGCCCCCAGGGCATCGATCGTTTCCAGACGCTCCCCGTTGGCCAGGACCCGTTCCGGCAGGGCTTGGCGCGGCCACCAGATCCGATAGCCACCCGGCGGTTGCGCCCCGCCCCCGATTTCGACCGTGAACTGCTTCTTGCGCCAGAAACCGGACAGGTCCAGCGGACCGAAGGCCGTGGGCATGCCGTAGACCCGGAATCCATCCCCATATTGGAGCCATTCGGCGGGCGCGCCGGAAAACAGATCCAGCTTTTTGCCGGTTTCGCGAGCCGCAATTCCCCTCACCCCAATGAAATAGGTCGCCGCAGCGCGAACATCCGGCATGTCGCCGATTTGGCCGGCTTGACGCAGATCGCTGGCGGTCGCATCCGCCCAGGTTTGCCATTCGGGAGGATGACGGCGATCCAGCAACGCATACAGGACTTCCCGCGCGTAATCGCCGCGGCCCATCGCGGCCAACGGCCCCAACAGAAAGCCTTCGTCCGACGGAACGAGCCCGGCTCCGTTCGGCTGCATGCGCTGGAGAAATCCGTCGTAGAACGCATCCAAGCTGCTTTTCAATTCGTGCGGTTCCGCCAGATCGGTTTCCTCGCACGGCCAGAACATCAAGGCCACCGAGCCGATATCCAACCGGACCTCTTCGGCCGCCGCCGGAATCCAGAAGGCATCCATCAGATCCATGCGCGCGCGGAGCGACCGCCGGACGGAAGATTTCAGGACGCGATACTGTTCATGGGCCCAGCCGGCATCCGCGTCCAGACCCAGCAAGGAGGCCGCCGCCCGGACTTCCTTCCATCCCAGCAGCGCCCAATAATGGTCGGCATAGCGATGCAACGGTCGGGCGGTTCCCTCGCGTCCCCGCGACGGCGGCAGGAGCCCCTCCACCAAATAGCGCTCCTCCTCCGGCAAGCTCCATTCGGATTTTTCCAATTCCGCGCGCAACCCCAGCAAATAGGCCAGCGCGCTCTTCATCAGCGGATAGGTCTCGTGCAAAAACGCGGCATCCTGCGTGAAGCGGTAATATTCCATCGCCATGAAGGCGAACTGCCCTTGGGCCGCAACCCCCTCCTCCGTCCCGTCCGCCCAGAGATCCGGCGAACCATTTTCCGCAAACCGGGCCGGGACCCGGCCGTTCGTCTGGATGCCCGCCGCCACCTGCGCGATCCATTCCCGCGCCGCGTCGGTCTGCCCGCCCCGCAGCAACGCCGCCACCCGCAGCGCGATCGACTCCACGTCTTCTTTCCCCGGCCCGCGCACCGCCAACAGCCACCCCATCTGCGCGCGCAGGCAATCGATGGCGTCCATGCGGGCGATTTTGGGATAATAGTGACTGGTCTCGCCCCGCCAAACCCAGGAGAAATCCACCCAGTCGCGGTCGAACGCCTCCGCCGTTCCTTCCGCGCCCCCCGGCATGGACGGCCAGGGGAAGCGCCGCACGACCGGTTCGGGTTCGTTCTGGGCGTTGGCCGCCACCACCTGGCGGATTTTTTCTCCCGGCTCCAGCGCGAAATCCAACCACCACGCGCCCGAGGCCAATCCGTTTTCATCCAAAGCCGAATGGGCCGGCGGCGATTCCCCCCGCCGGAAATATTCCACCACGTCGCCCTCTTCGAATTCCGCCGCGCCGAACGAAAGCGCGCCGGCGGCCACCGCAAACAGCGGTTCGTCGTTCACCTGCAGTTCCTGTCCCCCTTCGCCCGTTTCCACCGCGCGGATCTTGTGGATCGGCGCCAGCGCGCTGCGGGCCGTCGTCGGCGCCAGGCGCACCGGCCGCACCACCCAGACCAGCCGGCCCGTCTGCGCCATGATGGATTCGTTGGCCAGTTCGTACTGCACCCAAGTCGTCGCCGCCGCTTCCCCCGACTTCGCCAGCGCGCGGATCCGCAGGGAAAGTCCGGACGCCATCTTCCAGGTCGTCTCGGGCATCGGGGCGCCATCCCCGCCCAGCCGATATTCCCGTTCTGTCGCCTGATGCCCCGAGAGCACTTCGCCGCCCGACACGATCAGCGGCGAGAGCGTGGCGGCGCGCGGCGACGGCGAAAACACGCCCCACTCGTCCAAACGGCTCGCCGCGTCCCCGCGTTTCGGACCGCCGGCCACGGTCCAGTAATTCTGCCGGTGCCGGAACACATCCGGATAAATTCCCTCCGGCGCGTGCGACGCCGCCACTTTCACCATCGCCCACGGACGCGACGTGCCCTCTTCGCCCTGCAGCGCCACGCCCGACACTTCGAAGCCCGTCTCCGACGACGCGCCCGAAAACGACAGCTTCACGAATCGCGCCGGCAGCGCGCCTTCCCCCATCAACACGTCGAAATCCCCCGTCTGCGCCCGGATGCGGCCGAACGAGGTCCAATTCGTGCCGTCCGTCGACAGTTCCACGACCGCGTTCGAGGCGAACCCGCCCGCGCCCCAATCCACGCGGACGCTGCCCACGGGCCTTTCGCGGCGCAGGTCCAGTTCCAGCGCCGCCGCGGCGCCCGCCGAACGCCAGGTCGTCGCCGGATCGCCGTCCAGCAGCGCCAAGGCGGCGGGATCAAGGACCCCGTCCACCCAGACCTGGGGCTGATCCTCCACTCCTTTGATTTCCAGCGTCCGCAATTCCGCGCCCGTCCCCCGCAGGCCCTTCGCCACGGTCACGCGCACGTGGCGCGCCATGATCGGTTCGATCGACGCCTGGTCCCAGCCCCCGTCGCCGGTGGTTGTTTCATAGCCCAGCGCCCAGTCCGTCCCGTCGAGGCTCGTCTGCACCGAATACGCCGTCGCATAGGGCGTGCCCCATTGCAGCGCGAATCCGCACACCATCGCCGACCGGGCCATGTCCACCTGGATCCACTGGGGGCTTTCGCCGCCGCTGCGCCAACCCGTGTCGGCCTTCCCATCGATTGCCAATTCCGGGCCATGTCCTTCCGCCGAAGCCGACGCCGTCGCGGTCCAATGCACGGTTTTCGGGACCGCCAGCCGGGACGCCTTCACGCTCGCGCAGCTCGCCAGCCCCCCGGCGAGGGCCGCCGCGGCCAAAATCCCCGCCAAACATTTTACGTAGCGTGGAAAACTTTTTTCCACGGTGTGGAAAAATCGGCCAAAGTTTTTACGTGCTACGTAAAAATCCATCAAAGTTTTTACGTAGCGTGGAAAACTGGGCCGTGCCTGCGCCATGCCGCCTTTACCCGCCGTAGATCGAAAGCGTCCGGCGGATGCGCCGCAGGACGCGTTCCTTGCCCATCGTCGCCAGCATGTCGAACAGGCCCGGGCCGACGCCGGTGCCGGACACCGCCACGCGCACCGGATGCACCAGGTCGCCCATTTGCCGTCCCGTGCGCTCGCCCAGCGCGTGCAGCGCCGCGTCCGTCGCGGCCGTCGTGAACGGCTCGGTCGCCTCCAGCGCCGCGAGTTCCTCGCGCAAAATCCCGATCGCCCCTTCTTTGAGCAGGCGCTTCTTCACGCTCTTCTCGTCGTAAGGGAATTCCTCGTTGAAGAAGAACGCCGCCTGCTCGCCCAGGTCGGAATAGAGCCGGATGCGCTCGCCCATGCAGGCCACGACCGCGCGGAAGTAGGCTGGATCGATGCCCTCCCGCCACAGTCCTTGGCGTTCCATCGCGGCTTGGCAGCCGGCGGCGATCTCGTCCGGGCCCCGCCGTTTCAGGTGCTCTCCGTTCATCCAAAGCAGCTTCGTCATGTCCAGCTGGCTCGGGGCGCTGCGGACGCGGTCCAGCGTGAACAGCTTCACCATGTCTTCGCGCGACATCACTTCCAGATCCTCGCCCGGCGACCAACCCAGCAGCGCCAGCGAGTTGAAGAGCGCCTCCGGCAGGAAGCCCCGCTCCTGGAACTCGCCCACGTAGGCCGCCCCGTCGCGCTTGGAATACGGTTTGCCCTGCGCGTTCACGATCATCGGCAAGTGCGCGAACTTCGGCGCCGGCGCGCCGATCGCTTCGTACATCGCCACGTGCTTGAAGGTGTTTTCCACGTGGTCGTCGCCCCGGATCACGTGCGTGATGCCCATGGTGATATCATCCACCACGTTGCCCAGATGGAACACCGGCGAGCCGTCGGACCGGACGATCACGAAATCCTTCAGATCCTCGGCCTTCTTGGACAGGTCGCCCTTCACCTCGTCGTGGAAGGAAATATCCTTGCCGGGCATCTTGAAGACGATGCACTCGCCCTTGCCCGTGCCGCCCTTGTCTTCCTTGTAGGCCGCGCCCTTGGCGAGGAGCATTTCGGCGATTTCGAGATGGTGCGCCCGCTGGGTGCTCTGGAAAAGCGGCTCGCCGTCGTACGTCAGCCCCAGCCACGCCAGCGAATCCAGCACCGTTTTCACCGCCGCCGGCGTCGAGCGTTCGAGATCGGTGTCCTCGATGCGCAGCAGGAATTCGCCGCCGCCGTGGCGGGAAAACAGCCAGTTGTAGATCGCGGCCCGGATGTTTCCGATGTGGACGTTGCCCGTCGGGCTGGGCGCAAAGCGTGTGCGGATCGTCATAAACGCGGAATCCTTTCGAAAATCGACTTTCCGCATCCTACCCGTCTCCGGCCGGCCCCGCAAGCTTCGCGGGAACCGGCCGCGCGGCGCTCCCGCCCGTTCGCCTGCTTCTTACGGAAGATCGAACCAGGAATGGATCATGGGATACAGCAGGGCGGGAATCTGGTCCGGCCCGCCGAGCATGATCTGGCGATGCGCTTCCGTGGAGGAATCGCGAACAAACCAAGTGCCGGTGGCCGGATGGTACGCGACGAAATCGGCTAAGCCGTCGCCGTCGCCGTCCGCCGGCACGGGCGTCTTCGAGCCCCAGCCGAAGTTC
>CALMNW010000015.1 GCA_937872095.1 uncultured Verrucomicrobiota bacterium | reverse complement strand
AGATGAACATGACCACCGCGGAAGCGGCGGCCCTCGTGAACGCCCTCAAGGCGGACCTGGCGAATTTCCGCGAAGTGGAAGTCGTCGTGTGCCCGCCGTTCACCGCGCTCTCGACGGTGAGCGAGCTGGTCCAGGGCACGCACATCGACCTGGGCGCCCAGAACATGCACTGGGAAAAGGGCGGGGCGTACACGGGCGAAATCTGCGCGGGCATGCTGCGCGAGCTGTATTGCCACTACGTCATCCTCGGCCACAGCGAACGCCGGCAGTACTTCGGCGAGACCGACGCGATCGTCAACCGCAAGACCAAGGCCGCGCTGGCCTCGAGCCTGCACCCGATCGTCTGCGTGGGCGAAACCCTGCAGGAACGCGAAGCGGGCAAGGTCGAAGACGTCATCACCACCCAGGTCAAGGGCAGCCTCGCGGGCCTCTCCGCGAAGGAAGTGCTCGATTCCGTGATCGCCTACGAGCCCGTCTGGGCCATCGGCACCGGCAAGACCGCCACCAGCCAGCAGGCGCAGGACGTGCACGCCCTGATCCGCCAGGTCCTGACGGGGATGTTCGACGCCACGGTCGCCCAGGGCGTCCGCATCCAGTACGGCGGCAGCGTCAAGCCCGGCAACGCCAAGGAGATCTTCGGCATGCCGGACATCGATGGCGGCCTGATCGGCGGCGCGGCCCTCGACGCCAAGTCGTTCATTGACATTGTGCGCGCGGCGGTCTAAAAGAGACGTCCTTTCAATCGTAGGAGTCGCCGATGTCCATTCTCATCAGTCTGTTGTTGATCGTCGAAGTTCTGGCCGCGTTCCTGCTGGTCGTGGTCATTCTGGCCCAGAAGTCCAAAGACCAGGGCCTCGGCATGGCTTTCGGCAGCGGCATGGGCGAAAGCCTGTTCGGCAGCCGGGCCGGCAACGTGCTGACGCGCATGACCATCACGCTGGCGACGGTCTTCATGCTGACGACCATCGCGCTGGGCATCCTGTTCGCCAAGAACAAGGGTCGCGCCGGATCCGTGATGGATCGCGCGGTTGCCGAAGCGCCGCTGGCGCCGGCGGCGCCGATGGCCGCGCCCCAGGCGGCGCCCCAAGCCTCGGCTCCGATGATGCCGAGCGAAGCGCCTCTCGCCGTTCCGATGGCGGCGCCTTCCGCGCCGGTTGCCCTGCAGATGGGCGAGGGCGGCGAACTGGCCCCGGCCGAAGCGGCGCCCGTCGCCGATGAACCGGCGCCGGAGGCCGAACCGGCTCCCTAGGGCGGACGGGTGAATTCCATCCGGATGAACTCATCCCCGCGCCGCGGCGCGGGGATTTTTCTTTTGGGGTCGACGGTTTGGCCGGAACGCCGCCGCCGTTTTCCGTCCCCCGACGGGGTCGTCGGGGGCTCCAAAGACATGGATTCAACGGCTGTTTGGAGCCGGGACGACCTCGTCCCGGTCCTCTTGCGCCGCGCGGCGTGGGGCGCGGCGCTGGCCGCGCTGCTGGCCGGCTGCGGCCCGGCGCCGGAATCCGTCCGCGACGACATGCCGACGCTGCGCCGGACCACCGCGCGCATCCGCGGCTTCGATCCGGCGCATGCCTCCGACGAAGCCTCGCTGATCGCCGTCGGCCGCCTCTACGAAGGCCTGCTCCAATATGCCTACTGGGATCGCCCGTACCGCGTGGAACCCTTACTGGCGGCCGGCATGCCCGAAGTTTCGCCCGACGGCCTCGCGTGGCGCATCCGCCTGCGGCCGGGCATTTTCTTCGCCGACGATCCGTGTTTCGCCGCCACGGGCGGGAAGGGGCGGGAACTGGTCGCGCAGGATTTCGTCTATTCCATCCTGCGCATCGCCGACGTGAAGGTCGGTTCCGGCGGCTACTGGGTCTATCGCGGCAAGATCGAAGGCTTGGACGATTTCCGCGAGGCGAGCCGGGGCGAGGCGCCGACCGACTACGACCGGCCCGTGGCGGGCCTGCGCGCCATCGGCCCGCACGAGCTGGAGATCCGCCTGGTCGCGCCGTATCCGCAACTGCCCTGGGTGCTGGCGATGCCCTACGCCTTCGCGGTTCCGCGCGAAGCCGTCGAGTTCTACGGCGCCGAGTTCGTGAACCATCCCGTCGGCACGGGGCCCTACGTGCTGGCCGCGGCCCGCCAGAACTACCGCTACGAATACCGCGCGAATCCCCAATGGGCCGCCACGGGCCGGACCGACGCGATGCCGGCGGACGCGCCCACGCCGGACGCGGGCCGGCCCTTGCCGCTGACGCCGCGCATCGTGGATTCCGTGGTGGGCGATCCCTCGACCGCGTGGCTGATGTTCCTGTCCGGCCATCTGGATCTGGCGGACGTGAGCCGCGATCAATGGGACAGCATCATCACGCCCGACAAGGAACTGCGGCCCGAGCTGGTTGCGCGGGGCATCGAACTGAGCCGCTCGCCGCAGCTCAACGTGACCTATACCGCCTTCAACCTGGACGATCCCGTCGTGGGGCCGAACCGGAAACTGCGCCAAGCGCTGTCCTGCGCGTTCGATTCCGGCGCCTGGCTGGACTTCCAGAACGGCCGCATCGTGAAGCCCTGCGGGCCGGTGCCGCCCGGCGTGGCCGGCGCGCGGGAAGACGACCCGCCCTACGGCTTCGATCTGGCGCGCGCGAAACGCCTGCTGGCCGAGGCCGGCTATCCGGACGGCCGCGATCCGGCCACGGGCCGGCGGCTGAAACTGACGCTCGAACTCGGTTCGGCGGACAACCCCGAAACGCGGCAGGGGGCCGAAGTGATGGCCAGTTTCTTCGAACGCATCGGCGTGGTGCTGGAACCCAGCTACAACAACTGGCCCGCGTTCCTGAAGAAGATCGAACAGCGCCAGGCGCAGCTGTTCACCCTGACGTGGGTGGGGGACTATCCGGACGCGCAGAATTTCCTGCAGCTCTTCGCGAGCGAGAACGTCTCGCCCGGCCCCAATCGCGCCAACTACCGCAGCGCCGAATTCGACCGGCTCTATCGCGAGATGGTCGCCCGGCCCGATTCGCCCGAGCGCGAGGCGCTCTGCCGCGCCGCGACGGACGTCGTGCTGGAGGACTGCCCGTGGATCCTCATGGGCCATCCGATGGCCTTCGGTGTGCGCCACGCGCGCCTGCGCAACTATCGGCGCCACGACTTCGGCTGGGGGCTGGAAAAATACTGGCGCATCGCCGAGTGACCCGCCGCGCCCGGGCGCAGGGAATCGCGGCTTGCCCTCCGGCTTGTCCTCCGGAGCTATGGCGAAGGAGGAAGTCTTGGCGAAGGCGGGTCGGCGGATTTTTCCACGCTACGTAAAAACTTTGCGGATTTTTTCCACACTGTGGAAAACTTTTTTCCATAGCGTGGAAAAACCGGCGCGGGGCGGGGTTCAGGGGGCCTTGGCCGGCGGGGCCAGGACGGCGTTCAGGGCTTCGTATAGGGCCGGCGCGTCGGGGGCCTCGGCCAGGTGCAGGCGATTCTCGGGCCGGGCCAGGGCGCGGGCGATCTGGGCCAGGAGCTGGACGTGGACGTCTTCGGCACCCTCGGCGCTGGCGAGGAAGAAGACATGGTGGACGGGGACGGCGTCGGGGGCATCCCAGTCGAGGCCTTCCGCGCAGCGGCCGTAGGCGAGAACGGGATTGCGCAAAGCGTCGAGCCGGACGTGCGGGATGGCGACGCCCGAGCCGATGCCGGTGCCGAATTCCATTTCGCGCGACAGGGCCAGGGCGGCGATCTGGGCGGCGGGGATTCCGGACGCATGCGGCGCGACGTGTTCGGCGAGCACCCGGAGAGCGGCGTTGCGTCCCGTTTCGGGGAGGTTCGGCACCACGGTGTCCTTGTCCAGGAATTTCAGCGGCGACACCGCCCGGCGGCGCGCCAGGGCGTGGGCCATCCAGGGACCCATGACGACGGAGGAAACGACGGCGCTGAACACGATGGCCACGAATACGGAGGCCTGGATGAGATGGCTTTCGAGGGCCAGCAGGGCCACCACGATTTGCATCATGCCGCCGGGCGTGTGGGTAATGGCGAGGAGATGGCGGTTGACGCGGGGCACGCCCGTGAGATTCACGCCGATCCAAGTGCCCAAATAGCGTCCGCCGATGCCCACCGCGCTGATCAGCGCGACCAGTCCGAGGTTGAAATTCGCGGCGAAATCGATCTTGAGGCCGATGTTCGCGAAAAACAGCGGGACGAACAGGGAATAGACCATCTGCGCGATGACGCGCCGCGTGTCCTCGGACAAGCTCTTGGCTTCGCCGACCACGACGCCGGCGAGGAAGAAGCCGAACATGGCGTGGATGCCCAGTTTCTGGGTGATGGATCCAAACAGCAGGCCCAGCAGCAGCGTCACCGTCAGCGAAGTGGCCGGTTCGGGAAATTGCCGCGCTTTCAGCTCGTTGAAGAGCCGCGAAGAGCCTTTCCGGCCAACGGTCAAGACCAGGATGGAGAAGCCGACGGTGCCCGCGAAGACCAGCAGAATCGAAGCGAGCGCCACCGTTTGGGTGGTGAAGATGCCGAGGATGACGGCGAAGAGAACCCACCCGATGATGTCGTTGACGGCCAGCGCGGACATCGCGAGGAAGCCGAGATCGGTCTTGAGCAGATTGAGGTCGTGGAGGCAGCGGGCGGCCACGGGCATGGCGCTGATGGCCATGACGGTGGCCATGAACAGCGAGAAGATGATGCGGCGGCCGGGATCGACCAGATAGGAATCGGGGATCAGAAACACCGCCAGGAAGGCGAGCGCGATCGGCGTGACGATGTCGGTCAGCGCGATGGCCAGCGCTTTGCCGCGCTGGCGCCACGCGATGGAAAAATCGATTTCAAGACCGGTGTCGAGCAGGAGAAAGAGCGCCCCGAGCCAGGCAACGGTTTCGAGCATGGATTGCTGGATGGCATCGGACGGGAACAGCGCCTGCTGGATTTCGGGCAGGAAGCGGCCGAGCAGCGTGGGGCCAAGGACGATGCCCACCAGCAATTCAGCCGTGAGCGCGGGTTGTTTCCAGCGGCGAAACAGCTCGCCGAGGCCCCGCGCGCACAGGAGCAGCACGAACACCTGCAGCAGAAACAGGAAGATGTGGCTTTCGTCCAGATAATGCATGGGAAGAACAAGCTGCCTTTTCTGCCTTGAGCTTATGGATTCGTTCCGGAGTCCGCAAGACGGAACTGAAGCGGCGGAAACCAGATGAAATCGGCCAACCGAAATAATCCAGCAAAACGGTTGATATTCAGCGTTTCGAGCGTAGGTTTCGGATCAACAGAAAGAAACCCACGGAGAAAACGATGAAAAAAATGGTGATGATCTTGGCGGCGTTGAGCGTATGGGCGGCGGGGCCTGCGGCCTGGGCGCAATGTTGTTCGGCCAGCAAGGCGAAGGCGGAGGTATCCGCGCAGGTTTGTCCGAAATGCGGCGAGGTGGCGAAATCGGCGGAATGCTGCAAAGCCGATGCGGACGTCTGCGCAGCCTGCGGCCTGCACAAGGGTTCGCCGGGATGCCGGGCGAAATGCGCGCCGGCTCCGGCGGTCGAACCCGTGCCGGCGTCGTAGAGCGCGGAACGAGACGATGAAAAAGAGCGGCGCGGAAATTCCGCGCCGCTCGGTTTTCGGGAGCCGGCCTACCGCAACACGGCGCCGATGTCGGCCGGGCCGACGAGGCGCTGGTAGCGGGACAGCCAGCCGGTCTTGACCCGCGGCTTGAAGGCCTTGAGCTTGGCGGCGCGGGCCTTGAGCTCCTTGGCGGAGACCAGCAGATTGATCTTGTAGGCGGGAATGTCGATGGCGATCTGGTCGCCGTTCTTCACCAGCGCGATGGGGCCGCCATCGGCGGCTTCCGGCGCGACGTGGCCGATGGCCGCCCCGCGCGTGGCGCCGCTGAACCGGCCGTCGGTGACGAGGGCGACGTCCTTGTCGAGGCCCATGCCGGCGAGGGCCGAGGTGGGCGAGAGCATTTCGCGCATGCCGGGGCCGCCCTTGGGGCCTTCGTAGCGGATGACCACGACGTGGCCCTTCTTGATCTGGCCGCCGTAGATCGCGGCGATGGCCTGTTCTTCGCTGTCGAACACGCGCGCCGTGCAGGTTTTGACGAGCATTTCGGGGGCGACGGCCGAGCGTTTGACGACGCCGCCGCGGGGCGCGAGGTTGCCGAACAGGACGGCGAGGCCGCCGGTGGGGCTGTAGGGGTCGCGGATCGGCCGCAGGACCTTGGGATTGCGATTGACCGCGCCGGCGATGTTCTGGGCGACGGTCTTGCCCGTCACGGTGATCAGCTTCGTGTCGATGAGCTTGGCCGCGGCCAACTGTTTCATGACGGCGGGGACGCCCCCGGCGAGATGGAGATCCTGGATCAGGTCGGGGCCGGCCGGGCTCAGATGGCAGAGGTTCGGCGTGGTGGCGCTGATCTCGTTGATGCGCGCGAGCGGCATGGGCACGCCCGCTTCGTGGGCGATGGCCGTCAGGTGCAGGACGCTGTTCGTAGAGCAGCCGAGGGCCATGTCCACGCGCAGGGCGTTGGTGAAGGCGGCCGGCGTCATGACGTCGCGCGGGCGCAGGTTCTTCTCCAGCACCTTCAGGATCTGCATGCCGGCTTCCTTGGCCAACCGCAGGCGGGCGGCGGCCACGGCGGGAATCGTGCCGTTGCCGGGCAGGGCCATGCCGATGGCCTCGCTGAGGCAATTCATCGAATTGGCGGTGAACATGCCCGAGCAGGAGCCGCAGCCGGGGCAGGCGGTTTCTTCGTAGTCGGTCAGTTCCTTGGGGCCGATCTTGCCGGCTTTGCAGGCGCCGACGGCCTCGAAGACGTTCGACAGGCTGAGGTGGCGTCCGTCGAGGTCGCCGCCGAGCATGGGGCCGCCGCTGACGACGATGGCGGGGACGTTGATGCGCGCCGCGGCCATGAGCATGCCGGGGATGATCTTGTCGCAGTTGGGGATGAGCACCAAGGCGTCGAAGCAATGCGCCAGGGCCATCGTCTCGACGGAATCGGCGATCAGTTCGCGGGAGGGCAGGGAATAGCACATGCCGGGGTGGCCCATGGCGATGCCGTCGCACACGCCGATGGCGGGCACGAGGATGGGCGTGCCGCCGGCCATGCGCACGCCGGCCTTGACGGCTTCGGCGATCTTGTCGAGATGGACGTGGCCGGGGATGATTTCGTTGAAGGCGGAGACGACGCCGATGAGGGGGCGTTTCATTTCTTCGGCGGTGAGACCGAGCGCGTAGAGGAGGGAGCGGTGCGGGGCGCGTTCGGGGCCCTTGAGGACCATGTCGCTGGTGCGTTTCTTGGAGGCCATGCTGGGGTTCCTTCGGTTGGCGGGTTCAAAAGCCTTGAATGTCGGCCATGCCGGGCGATTTTTCAAGAGCAAAGGCGGGAAAACCTTCTGCCGGCGCGTCTGGAAAACGCGCTAGGCCGGGCCGAGGGGATTGACGATTTTGGAGAGGTAGTTTTCGAGTTCCCGGCCGTATTCGGTGTCCTTGCCCGCGAGCGTGAGCTGCTTGTGGAGCATGGAAAGACCGTTGCTGCCGACTTCGGCTTCCTCGGCCGAGGCGAAACGCCCGTCGGGATTGGGCTCGAGGAAATGCTGGAGCAGGAGCAGGAACTGGGCGTTTTGGCGGACGTGGTCGGGCAGCAAGTCGTAGAGGCGGCCCGGCAGTTCGCGCTTGGCCTGGAGCAGTTCGGGTTCGGAACGGGCGACGTCGGGAGAGAACAGGCGCTCGCCGCGGAGCATTTCGAGGCCGACGAGTCCGAGACTGTAGAGGTCGGAACGGGTCAGGGCGATGCGTTCTTCGTGGGTTTCGGGCGCCATGTAGACGGGCGTGCCGAGCAGGAGAGTGATCTTTTCGTTGACCAAGGTGGCACGGCCGTAGTCGATCAGCTTCACGTAACCGAGCCGGTCGATCATGATGTTGGCCGGTTTGACGTCGGAGTGGATGAAGCCCATTTCATGCAGGGTTTCGAGGCCGCGCAGCACTTGGCGGAGGATGTAGAGGGCGATGCCGGGCTGGATCATCCACTTGCCGTTTTCATGCCGGAAGATCACGTCGGTGAAGCGTCGCCACTCGGTTTCGGTCGAGCGGGACCGGGCTTGTTCGAAATGGGTGCCGTCGAGCAGTTCGCGCAGGGAGATGCCGTCCACGACTTCCATCTGGATGTAGCCGATGCCGTTGCTCTCCTCGTAGATGTCGGGCGCGACGAGCGCGGGATTTTTCACCAGCTGGAGCTTGGACGTCTGGGCGGCGATGCGGCCCATGTCCGTCCAGTATTTCTTCGCGCTGCTGTAGATGGAGGGGTCGAACAGCTTGATGGCGTGGCGCGTGACGCAGCCGCGGGCGCCTTGGCGCAGGCCGAGATAGACGATGCCCTGGCGGCCGCGGCCGAGTTCGCGCGGGAACCGGTAGGCGACGGGATGATAGATGGCGCGGGCGGCGAGAATGGCGCGGTAGTTGGCGGCCAGCTGGCGGCTGCCGACGCCGGGGCCGGCGACGGCACGGGGGGCCAGATCGCGCAGGATCGACGGTTCCGAGGCGGAACTGGGGTCCGCGACCGTGGTGGCGTCGGGCGAAGCGCCCGGAACGACTTCCAGCGCGGTCGTCTTGTCGAATTGGACGGGGGGATGTGACACGCGGGAGAGTTTACCTGAAGGACGGATTTTGGCAATATCGGCGCTTCATGAAAAGGGCGACGCCATCCGAGACCTTCGCGCGGCGCGAACGGGCCTTCCGGCGCCGCGCGTTTCCGGAGGCGTCGGCGGCGGAATGGGCCGATGCCCGGTGGCAGCTCCGGCACCGGGTGCGGTCGCCCGAAACGCTGAGCCGGATGCTGGAACTTTCGCCGCGCGAACGGCGGGCGCTGGCCGATGCGAAATCCTGGCGCATGCCGCTGGCGATCACGCCCTACATGCTGGCGTTGCTGGCGGCGGAAGCGCCGGACGGCCCTTTGCGGCGAACGATGTTGCCCGACGCGCGCGAAGCGCGCACGTCGCAAGGCGAACGGCGCGATCCGCTGGGCGAAGTCGCGCATCAGGTCGCGCCGGGCCTGATCCGGTCCTATCCCCGCAAGGCGCTGCTGCTGGCGACGGCGGACTGCGCGTGTTTCTGCCGCTATTGCACACGGGCGCGGACCGTGGGCCAATCCGCCTGCGACCTGCCGCAGGCGCTGGCGTGGCTGCGGAAAACGCCGGAAATCCGCGACGTGCTGGTCTCGGGCGGCGATCCGCTGACGATGGGCGACGCGGAGCTCGAGGGGTTGCTGAAGTCGCTGCGGGCGATTCCGCACGTCGAAATGATCCGCATCGGAACGAAAATTCCGGCGACGCTGCCGCAACGGGTCACGCCCCGGCTGGCGCGGCTGCTGCGGAAATACCGTCCGCTGTGGCTGAGCCTGCATTTCACGCATCCGGACGAATTGACGCCGCGCGCGGCGGCGGCCTGCCGCCGGCTGCTGGATGCGGGGATTCCGCTGATGAACCAAACGGTGCTGCTGCGGGACATCAACGACGATTTCGGCACGATGTTGCGGCTGAACGAGGGATTGCTGCGGCTGGGCGTGAAACCGTACTATCTGCACCAAGGCGATCTGGCGGCGGGGACGGCGCATCTGCGCTCGACGGTGGCGAAAGGGCGAGCCATTTTGCGGGAAATGTGCGGCCATACGACGGGCTACGCGGTGCCGCTGTTCATGTGGGACCGGCCAGGCGGGGGGGGGAAAGTGCCGTTGGGACCGGCGTGGGAGAC
>CALMNW010000014.1 GCA_937872095.1 uncultured Verrucomicrobiota bacterium | reverse complement strand
GCTTCGCGCGTGGCGCGGCGGGCATTGATGCGGGCGCGGGCCGCCTTGCGGCGCCGCTTCTCGCTCGGCTTCTCGAAATGCCGCTTGGCGCGGATGTCGCGCATGATGCCTTCGCGGTCCAGTTTCTTCTTCAGGCGGCGCAGAGCCTTTTCGACGGACTCGCCTTTCCTGATCTTCACTTCTGTCATGGGGGGGAACTCACCTGCCTTTATCGAGGTTTCCCGCCGGTGAGGCGGGCCGCCGGAACGGGTGTCCAAGCGGTAAAAACGCGGCAACCCTAGGTAAACGAGGGGGTTCTGTCAACCCTCAATATCCGGATGGGCCCGGAATTTCCGGCCCGCCGCGAGGCCGGCGGGACTTTCAGCGGACGGGCCGGATTTTGTGGGGGACGGGCCGGGTTCCGGGAGGAAAAACGACGACATAAAGCTTTTTCCGTCCGAATGTTAGAGCTTCGGAGTGTTTGTTGAAAAACAGGTCGAGCCGTTGGGGCCCTTTGATGTCGCCGCCGCGGTCTTCGACGACGCCATAGCCGTAGCCGGGGACGTAGAGAACGGTGCCCATGGGGTAGTAGCGGGTATCGGCGGCGATCGTGCCGGGTTTGGCCTTTTTGCCGCTGGCGGTCATGCCGACGGCTTTGGGTTTGCCGCGGTTCGGGCCCGAGGCGACGACGGGTCGGAAGAGCCAGTTGCGTTTCCAGCCGCAGCACTTCCCGCAGGGGCAATAGGCCGTGGTCTCGATCGCGACCGGCCGGCCGCGGGACAGCCGGGCCTGTGGCGGCGCGTGGGACAGCATCAGGCACCCGCTCAGGAAAAAGACGGCCAGCGCGCCCGCGCCCGCCCGGAGCCAAACCGCCGGCCGGAAGAACGCGCGGAAACCCGGCAACGAAAGACGCGCGGAGGGTTGGCGGCTAGGCTTCATCGCGGCGGCGGGGCGTTGATCGGCATCGCGGGGGTGCCGGGAGGGAAGACGACGGTTTTGACTTTGCGGCGCCCCCAGCGGATGGCTTCCCGGTGTGTGTTGAAGAACAGGTCGAGGCGGCGCCGGCCGCGGATATCGCCGCCGCGGTCCTCGACGACGCCGTAGCCGTAGCCGGGCACGTAGATGACGGTGCCGATGGGGTAGTAGCGGGTATCGGCGGCGATCGTCCCGGGGTGCGCGCGCTTGCCGCTGGCGGTGATGCCGACGGCCTTGGGTTTGCCGCGGTCGCGGCCGGCGGAGATCACGGGCCGGCCGCTTTTGTCGAGTTTCCAACTGCAGCAGATGCCGCAGGGGCAGTAGGCGGTGGTTTCGATGCGGACGAAACGCCCGTAGGTGAGCCCGTCGTCCTGATCGAGGAAAAAGACGGTGCATCCGCCCAGAATGAACGCGGCGAGAAGCGCGATGGACAAAATGGCCAACTTGCCGTGCATGCCGGAAAAAGGATGGCGCAGAACCCGCGGAATGACAAATAGATTTATCCGGGCGCCGCGATTTGGCAGGATGGCCGCCGTGAATTCCGAAACCGACATCGCGCTGCAAGACTGGGCGTTGCCCGGCGAGCCGTTCCGGCTGCTGGCCGTGGCCCTCGACGCCGCGGATTGGGCGGAACGGCTGCCGGCCGAGGCGCGGGCGCGGGCGGAGCGGTTTACGGATCCGAAGGCGCGGGCGCGGGCGGGCGCGTCGGAATGGTTCAAGGCCTGCTGGCTGCCGCGCGAACTGGGGCTGGAACGCGTGGAATGGAAAACGGGCGCGCACGGCAAGCCGCGGCCGGCCCGCGCGGCGGCGGGCTGGGGCTTCAATCTGTCGCATGCCGGCGATTACGTTGTGGCGGCGCTGGCGAAGGCGACGTCCATCGGGGTGGATTTGGAGTCGCTGGCGCGGAAGACCGACATGGCGGCGCTGGGCGAACGGGTTTTTTCCGAGAGCGAACGGGCCTTGGCCCAGGCCGGCGGACGGGAGGCGTTTTTCGCGCTCTGGAGCCAAAAAGAGGCGCTCCTGAAGGCGCTGGGCTGCGGCTGGGCCAACGGGAACATCGTGCGGAACACGCGGCTGGAAATCGCCGCCTGCCAGGTGGAGCCTTCGACGCGGGTCCGCGTGTGGTCGCGCCGCGTGCTGGACGGCGCCTACTCGCTGGCCGTGGCGATTTTCTAGGGCAAATTCGTTTATTCTGCAAATCCCGTACAAGACCGGGACGAGGTCGTCCCGGCTCCAAACAGCCAGATCAATCCATGTCTTTGGAGCCCCCGACGACCCCGTCGGGGGATGATCGATGGGTACAGAATATGCTCTAGCCGGATCGGCCGGCGTCTACCGGGGACCGGCGCGGCCTTCCCATTTGCGGCAGCGGCCGCCGCTGCGGCCCACCACCTCGCCGCGATCGACGATCTCGATGACTTCGCATTCGTTGGAGCAATCGCCGCAGGTGAAGCTCCGGGTGTCGATGGCGCGTTCGCAGACGTCGAAGCCCCGGAAGCGCGTGGCGGCGGGCGCGGCGCGTTTTGCCAGCAGGGCCGCGCCGAGCGCGCCCATCACCATGTGGTGCTCGGGGATGACCAGCTCGCATTTCAGGAGTTCGGCGAACGCCTTGCGCATGCCGAGATTGGCGCTGACGCCGCCCTGGAAGACGATGGGCGGGCGGATTTCCTTGCCGACGCACACGTTGCCGAGAAAATTGCGCGCCATGGCCAGGCAAAGGCCCATCACGATGTCCTCCTGCCGGTGCCCGATCTGCTGCTTGTGGATCATGTCCGATTCGGCGAAGACCGTGCAGCGGCCGGCGATGCCGGTCGGGCGGTCGGAGAGGACGGCCTGCCGGCTCAATTCTTCGATGGTGATGTTGAGGCGCTTGGCCTGCGCGTCCAGAAAGCTGCCGGTGCCGGCCGCGCAGAGCAGATTCATGGCGAAATCCACCACCACCCGGTCGCGGATGATCGTGACCTTGCTGTCTTGGCCGCCGATTTCGAAGACGGTCTGCGCTTCCGGGTGCGCGTGGATGGCCGCGCAGGCGTGCGCGCTGATCTCGTTTTTGACGACGTCGGCGCCCAGCGCCGCGGCGACGAGATGGCGCGCGCTGCCGGTCGCGCCGACGCCGGCGAGGACCGCCTGCGGCATCGCGGCCTGCAGGGCCGCCAAGGCGGCCTGGGCCGCGCGCAAGGGCCGGCCGTCCACGCGCCGGTAATCGGCGAAGGCCACGGTGGCGTCGGGCCCGATCAGCACCAGATTCGCGCTGATGGAACCGACGTCGATGCCGAGATAGAAGGGGCCGTTCATTTCCGTGTCCTCGCCTTTTTGTCCTGCCGCTCCCGCAGCACGCTCACGAACGCTTCGAGCCGGGTCACCACGCCGACGTGGCTCGAATGCTCGTCGAACGAACATTCCAAAACGGGCAGATCCAGATCCTGGCTGATCCGGCGCAGGATGGGCCGGACGCTGACCTCGGGCATGCAGCCGGCGGGGGCGACGTGCACGATGCCGTCGTAGCCCTCCTGCGCGCAGCGGATGGCGTGCGCGACGGAATCCAGGGCATGGCCGCCGACGAGATTCTCGAGATAGGGGCGGGCCAGGCGCTTGAGGCGCCAGCGCGAATTCCGGCTGAACAAGCCGATCTGGAAAATGTTGCGCATTTCGTCGCCGAGGAGGAAGAAGTTCCGGACTTCCGCGCCGAGGCTTCCGAGGAGTTCTTCCAGGTTGTGGTTCAGGTAGCGGTCGCGCAGGAGGGTGGCCTCGCCCAGCAGGCCGATGCGCAGCGGGACGCGCGCCTCGTCGATCGGCACCGCGCCGAACCGAGGCCGGAAGGTCCGGGCGCAGGCGCGGATTTCCGGGACCGTGCGGGCCTTTTCCAGATCCGCGAGGCAGGCGTTCAGGACGCGCGTGGCGTCGCCCGGCTGCCGTTCGACGGCCCGGACCCGCCAAGCTTCTTTCTCGAGGGCGTCCACGGCGAGGGTTTTCTGCTGGGCCCGCGCGCAGCATTGCAGGAAGGACAGCAAATCCGGATCGAAATGGCGGATCAACGGCGGCTTGATGCCGTCGTAGCCCAGACCGAAGATGAACAGATCCAGTCCGCGTTCCTTGAGGATTTTCTGCTGGATTTCGCGGTAGTAGCGCAGGCGGCAGGTGCCCCGGCTGTTGACCATGACGCCGTAGCGGATGCCTTGCTGGGCGGCCCGGATGAAATGGCCGGTGCAGGCCTTGAAGGACAGGCAGGCGAACTCCGGCGAGGCCTCGACGCCCAGGCGCATCGTTTCGGGGGTGGTGCTGCGCTGCGTCCAGGGTTCCACGCCCAGACACTCGACGGAGGCCGCCAAGGCGATGGAGTAGTTGCCCCACGGCTGGATGGCGAGGCCGGGTTTCACGACCGCCCCTCGATCGAGTCCACGAACGCTTCCAGGCGCGTGTCCAGCCCGGCCAGCGCCGAATGCGAATCCAGCGTGAGCGCCATGAACGGAATCCCGGCGGCCTTCAGCGTTTCCCGGTAATAGGGTCCCGCCATCGAATCGCAGCCGCAGTTGAACGATGTCAATTGGATCACCCCCGCGCAGCGTGCCGGGTCGAGCGCCCGCAAGATTTCCAGCATGTGGGCGCTGGTGTCCCAGCGGAGCGGCTCGGGGGCGCTTTTGGGGGAGCCGAAATCCAGGCGGTCGATGGGCACGCCCAGCGACGCCATCTTCAAAAGGACCGGCTCGGAGAGGTAGGCATCCGCCAGATTGTACGGATGGCCGATCAGCAGAAACCGCTTGGGTCCGGCATCGGAAGGCGGTGCGGACGCCTCGGCGGCCGCGAGCGCCTGGAGCGCGGCGGCGGCTGCGTGTTCGGATTCCGCCGCGTCGAATCCCAGTTGCTTGCCCAACCCGGCCAGCGTGCGGGCCAGCGGGAGGCGGTTTTCGTCGAGATCCGCCGTCACGACCTCGAAATGGCCGCGGAACTGTGCCCGGACGGCGTCCGGCAGCGCGGCCAATTTCGGGCAGGAGATGAATCCGCGGCGCTGCGAGAGGATGCGCGGCACGAGCACGCGGTCCACGCGGGAAGCGAGTTCCTCCAGATGCGCGTCCAGCAGCTTGACGGGGAGGCAGTGTTCCGTTTCGGAAATCAAATCGGCTCGTTCGAGGGTCGCGCGGGCGGTCGGCGTGGACAGGACGACCGGTATGCCCAGGGAAGAGAAAAACGCCTCCCAAAGCCCGGGATGAAGGAAATGGAACAGGGCGCGCGGCAGACCGATGGGACGCCGGATCGAGGCCGGATTTCGGCCCGCGTCCCGGGCGGAACGGAATAGCGTGGAGAAGAAGGTCCGCATGGTGGGCTGGAATCGACGCTAGCAAAACGGCGCTCCGCGCGCCTACCGCAAAAGCGCGGAAATCCAAATTAATCCGGGACGCGTCGAGAGGACGGCGGTTCTCAAAGTTCGATTTTCAGGCTGCGGGCTTGCAAGGCTTCCGCCGCTTCCCGGTCAGTTGCGCGGATCCAGATTTGCAACCGGGAAAAGCGTCCGCAAGCGCCCTTCGAGGGAATGTGCGTGCGCAGATCGACGGGTTGGATCTCGAAGGAGAGCTGCGCGTTTTCCAAATCGGCGAGGAGGCGCCGAGCGTCCGGGAGTTCGTATTCTCCCAGCAATTCGAATTCAGCGTCCGAAGTCATGGCATCTCCGGGGATTTTTCCGGCGCGCAAGGGGCGAGGGGGAGTTCGACGCAGCTCCGGATGGGGACGGCGAAAACGGCGCCGCCGGAGAGGAGGACGACGCGCGTCCGATCCAAGTCGATCGCGGCGAGAGGCAGGTTGTCGGGAATGGCGGCGGGGTCGCAGGCATAGACGATTTTGCGGCAGAGCGCCCGCATGCGGAGATCTTCGATATTCTCGACGAGCCGTCGCCATTCGGGCACGTCGTCCAGCGTCGCGGGGAAGGGAACGTCCTGGACGATCGAGCGGTCGAAAAGGAATTGATGGAGGTTTTGGAGCGCTTCCGCCGCGCGGGCGATTTCGACCTTGCGGCGCCCGTGCGCGGTACCGATCGCAAGGTAGGCCAGCAGGCCCGCCGCGAGCAGGAACCAAGGGAGAAGCCGCAGGATCTTTCGGATGATATTCTGGCCCCGGTCGGCTTTCATAACCCTAAGGCTATGCGGAGGATGGGGAAGAGGCAAGAAGAATGGCCGGCAGCCTTCCGCCAAGGGAACGAAATATCGTCTACTTCATGACAAATAGTCTTTGGGGGCGGCGCACCGGAGTGATAGATTTCCAGCAAAGGGATGAAAACGAGGTTTTCCATCGCTCGTGTCGCGTGGGGCGGCTTAGGGGTCCTCAGCTGTGCATTTTCCCTGTCTGCTTTTGCGGTCACCCAGGTGCTTTCCTGGAACAATCTCGGCATGCATTGCATGGACGACGACTACTCCGTCTTCGCCATTCTGCCGCCCTACAACACGGTGCTGGGCCAAGTCGTGACCGGCACGTCCGGCGTGGCGCAGCGGCTCGATGACAGCGGGGGACTCGAGTTGACCTACCAGGCCATTCTCGACGCGGAGGGCTCGATCAACACGACGTCGATCGACAAGGGGAATTTCTGGACCTATGCGGCGACGATGCTGGGCGTGTCGCTGGCGCCGGACGAGGGGTTGTCTCTGGCGGGTTCCACGCCGGGCGCGTCGATGCCGGGCGCGGGCAATCCGCCGCGGCCGATGAACTACGAGGCTACGCCGGATTGGTTCGTGGCGTGGGGCGTGCCGATCACGCCCTACGACGACGAATTGCACCTGAATCCCTATCCGCTGATGCACGTCGTGGCCACCAACGGAGGCGTCGCCAGCGCGGCGACGGACATCGTCCTGCCGGTATCGGTCGAAATGAACTGCCGCCTGTGCCACTCGTCGGGCTCGGAGGATGCGGCCCGGCCGGTTCCGGATTGGGAGTGGAATCCCATACCGACCCGGGACTATCGCTTCAACATCCTGCGTTTGCACGACCAGATCCGGTTTGCGGAGATGCCGGAGGCCTACACCAACATCCTGGCGGAAAAAGGATTCAATGCCGGCGGGCTGTACGAGTCGGTGCTTGCGGACGGCCATCCCGTGTTGTGCGCCAGCTGCCATCTCTCGGAGGCCATTCCCGATTCGGGGCATCCCGACGTGCCGCCGCTGACCGAAGCCGTCCATACGCTGCACGCCGGGGTCATCGATCCCGCCACGGGTTTGGCGCTGGGCACGGCGCTGAACCGCGCCGCCTGCTACCGCTGCCATCCGGGCGGCGAGACGCGCTGCCTGCGCGGGGCGATGGGACGGGCGGTGGCGGCGGACGGATCGCTGGCGATGCAATGCCAGGACTGCCACGGCACGATGGCGATGGTGGGGTCGACCAACCGCACGGGCTGGCTGGACGAACCGAACTGCCAGGCCTGCCACACGGGCGACGCGGTCACCAACAGCGGCCAGATCCGCTTCGACAACGCGTATTCGGCCCCGGGCGTCCTGCGCGTGCCGGTCAACCGGCGCTTCGCGACGAACAGCAACGCGCCGTCGGCGAACCATTCGCTGTTCCGGTTTTCCAAGGGGCATGGCGGGCTCTACTGTTCGGCGTGCCACGGTTCGACGCATGCGGAATTCCCGACGGCGTTCCGCAACGACAACGTCGCCAGCATGCAGCGCCAAGGCCACGTGGGGCAGGTTTCGGAATGTTCGGCGTGCCACGGGTCCAATCCGACCACCACCACGAACGGGCCGCACGGCATGCATCCGCTGGCCTGGGTCAACGGGCACAAGACTCCCGGCAAGAACAACGCCAACTGCAAGGTTTGCCATGGGACCGATTTCCACGGCAGCGTCCTGTCGCGTTCGTTCAAGAACCAGACCCAGGACGGCGTCTATTTCTGGCGCGGCCGGCGGATCGGGTGCTACGAGTGCCACAACGGTCCGGTCGAGACGGGCCAGTCGCCCCCCGCGGCGCCGACGGCAAGCAGCGTGTCGCGGACGACCACGGTCGGCCAGGCGGTGACGTTCGGGTTGCCGGGCAGCACGTCCATCCGGCGGATCGTCTCGCAGCCGGAACTCGGCATGGTGGGGCTGGCCGGCACCAACGCCACCTATGCGCCCGCCGCCGGTTTCATCGGGACGGAGACGTTCACCTTCTGCGCCGACAGCGGGACCCGCGAATCGAATTTGGCCACGGGCACGGTGGTCGTGGTCGAGGGCGGGCCATGCACCTACGTTCTCGATACGAACCTCGAGTTTTTCGACGAATTGGGCCACGTGGATGCGGTGCACGTCGTTGCCGGCAACGATTGCCCCTGGACGGCAACCAGCGAGACGCTGTGGCTGGGCATTCTCGCCGGCATGTCCAGTTCCGGCACGGGCGACGTCCAGTATTCCGTGGCGCGCAACACCAACGCCGCCTCGCGCATGGGTACGCTCCTGATCGCGGGCAAGTCGGTGACGGTGGTGCAGGACGGCATGTCGGCGGACGTGAACGGAGACGGCCTGCCCGATTCCTGGCAGATGCTCTATTTCAGTTCGCCGGATTCGCCCGATGCGGTTCCCGATCTGGATCCCGATCTGGACGGCGCGAGCAACCTGCAGGAATACCTGGCGGGAACCATTCCCACCGACGAAACCAGCGCGTTGCGCATCTCGTCGTTCGTCGCGTCGGGCCTGGGCCAGACCTTCCAGTTGGCGTTTCCGTCGCTCTTGCTTCGCTATTACCAGATCCAGCGGACGCCGGATTTGCAATACGTCCGCTGGAAAGGATTCACGAACGCCATGTTCGGCACCGGCGCCTCGCTGCCGTTCGTCGGTCCGCTCAAGACCAACGAGCCCGTCATGTATTTCCGCGTGCTGCACGTGAACTGAGGCGCGCCGGCCGGCGGATCGGGGCGGAAGACCGCGGGAATTATTTCGTATAGGCGTGCAGGACGCTGCCGAGGCGGGGGATCAGGTTGACGAAGAGGAAGGTGACGATCAGGGCGGCGTAGCCGGCGATCTGGACGGGCAGGGCGAAGCGCCGGAGCGCGGGACTGCGGCGGCAATGGAAATACAAGGCGTAGAGCAGCCACATGATCAGCGCCCACGTCTCCTTGGAATCCCAGGACCAGTAGCGGCCCCAGGCGGTCTCGGCCCACAGCGCGCCGGACAGCAGGCCGAACGTCATGAAGGGAAACGCCAGGCGCGCGACGGCATCCACGCCCGCAATCAGTTTCAAGGCTTGGTCCGGCGCGGCGCGTTGCGCCCGCAGGGCCCGGAGCGCGAGGAGGAAGCCGACGGTGGCGAGGGCGTAGGCGATCAAGTAGGCCATGACGTGGGGGACGAACCACGGCGACTGCAGGGCGGGCATGCGCCGCCAGAACATGTCGCGCTCCATGAAGAGGGGGCCGAGCAAAGGCACGAAGGAGGTGAAGGCGAAACTCGCGCCCAGCCAGGACAAGCCCTGCGACAGGCGCAGGAACAGGTAGGCCGGCAGAAAGCAGAGGGAGACCGCCGCGAGCACGTGGACCATGCTGCCGAAGGGGGGATGGCCGCAGGCCAGCCAGTTGACAAGAACGGTCAGGGCGTTGGCGCACCAACCGAGCCCGAAGGCCCAATGGCCGGCCCGATTCTTGCCGAACCGCAACCAAACGTCTGCCGCCAGATAGCCGGCGAGCGCCGTTCCCAGCAGAAGCCCGGCGATGGCATCAAAGGACGGCATGGCGATCCTTTCGCGCGAGAGGCAGGACGAGGCACAGCCAGAAGACGCCCGCGATCACGCACCAGATGCCGGCGACCACGAACCGGCGGCCGGGACTCTTTTTGAACGCCAGTTCGACGTAGGTCATGGCCTCGCCGCCGTAGGAGACGAGGAGCACCTGCCAGCCGTTGACCCACACGGGGTGGTTGACGGCAAGCCCCGCCGAACGGCCGACGCCGTCGCAGGTGGTCCGCACGCCGGCTTCGAACCACCGGGGGATTTCCGCCTGTTTCCGGAGGATCCAGCCGTCGGCGAGCCGCCGTTCCGGCACCCAATGGCCTTGGTCTTGGAGATCCGCGACGTCCAACGCGCCGCCGGGAACCTGGCGCAGGGTGGCGGGAACGCGCGAGTCGATCTTCCGGACGAACCTTTCGCCGCCGGGCGCGGATGCGTCGGGCCGGAACAAGGAATAGACCGGATCGTAGAACGAGACCGAGAAATCCGTCACTTCCAGCGTGAAGCCGAGATCGACGGTTCGGCCCGCCGCATCGCGGAGTTTGCCGATGGCATGGCCCATGCCGACCGGCAGGCGGACGCCGTCGATGCGCTCTTCGCCCCGCCAGTCGATGAAGGCTCCGGCCATGAGCAGGACCAAGCCGCCATGGGCCAGCGCGAACGCGATCTGGCGCAGAGGCGGCCGGCGCAGGAAGCACGCGGCCAACAGGAGCGCCGCCCCTGCCGCGGCGGCGGCGAGAAACGCGGGAGTTTGGAAAACGATCGCGGCATTGCCGCCGGGCACGGGGATGGCGCCGGCGAGCAGAAACAGGATCAGCGCGACCGTCGCAACCGCTCCCGCGCTGAGAAGGCGATCTCGCATGCGAAGCGGTCCGTCAGAAAGCGAACACCGGGCCGAACATCGCCGAGGTGTCGGTGGAGCCCACCTGTTCCGAATACTCGACCCGGGCGAGGAGGCCGGCGTGCTTCGACAGCATGGCCGTGCCCCAGAGCCGGACCACGTGGTACTGCTTGTCGCGGTCGCGGTTGTCTTCGAGATAGTACTTGGCATAGGCGGCCAGCATCCGCCAGCGCCATTGGGCCATCACGCCGTAGATGACGGATTCCGTGTTTTCGGTCGATTCCAGCGTGCCGCCCGGCGTGGAAACGGTGGTTTCCACGCGCTGCCAGCCATAGCCCAGATAGGGATTGACGGAGAGGTGCCAGGCGGGCACGCGGAACACGAGGCCGGCCTTCGCCAGCGGCTCGGTGACCACGATATCGGCCACGACGCCGTCGAGGTCGTGCCACAGATAGCTGAGGCCCAGATGCCAAGTGACGTTCGCCGCGGGATCGCCATAGACGTTCAACGTGGAGATGTTGCCCCAGACTTTCGTGTCGTTGACGTCGGTGTTGAAGAGCGTGTCGTTGATCACCAGTCGCGGGTTGGCATACATCGCGAACAAGCCGTATTCCGCGGACGTGTCCGTCAGGGTTTGCGCCGGCGCTCCGGGCGGTCCTTGCACGTCCACTTCGTTCCGGACCGCGCCCGCGATGGGGGCGACGAGAAAGACGGACGTCATGTCGCGGGGGGCGGCCTCCTCGGCTGGGGCCATGGAAGCCCATGCGCACGAAGCCAAGGCAAGAACGGAGAGACGCAAAGAAACGAAGCGACGAAGGGAAGCGTTCACGGTGCTCCTGGGTTGCGGGGCTCGGGATCTGGCCAACCGATGCGACATCGGACTCAAAGGTATCCGCCGCTAGCGGGAGCGTCAAGGGAGCAACGGCCGGAAGAATGCGATATCCGCCGGGAAACCGGCCGTTTCCAAGCGGGGCGGGGAAAATCAGGGTGCGCGCGGGATGACGCGGCACCGGCCGCCGGTGGCCCGGGCGATGCCCTTGTAGTAGTCGATGGCCTGTTTGCCGCGATCGTTTTCGAACGGCTTGTAGAGGATGGGGTAGAAGCGCACCGATTTGCCGGTGGTGGATTCGATGGAGCGGACGTACTTCTCGATGTTGTCCATGTGTTCCGGGATTTCCACGCCGGTGTTGACGTCGCCCTTCTTGAGGTATGGCGGGTCGTCGGAAAGCACGAAAACGGTATCGGCGCCCATCTCGACGGCCATGCGGATGGCTTCGTGGGGAGTGGAGCCGGAGTAGCCGCGGAGGTTGCCTTGCTGGCGGCCGTCGAACGGCTGCTTGAGCCAGGCGAGGCCCTTTTCCTTGTTTTCCTGCGTGGCGTAGACCATCTGGGGGGCGAACGGGAGGGCGCCGTCGACATAGACGATGACGTTGAATTTCGTGCCGACGTTCATGTTTTCGAGCATCTTCATGGATTCGTTGAGGACGTCGACGGTGACGCCCTTGGCGATCATGGAGGGGGAGATGTCCATGCAGATGACGATGGCGCGGGTGCGGACGTTTTCGCCGAAGAACTTGGTGTCGGAGTAGCCCATGCCGCCGGTGAGGCCGCGGCCGGCGCCGCCGCCCCCGCCGCCGATGCCGCCGATGGAGCCGGCGCGGGAATTCATGAGCGGGGTGTCGCGGAGGTTTTTCACGTCCGGCGTGGTCATTTCGGGCATTTCGGGCAGGGCGACCTTGGAGGGGGCCTCGGTGACGAGACGCTGGAGGATCTGGGGCTTGCGGGTCTGCTTCTGCATCTGCTTGACGCGGATGGCGTGCTCGAGCTTGCGGGCGGGAAGCGACGGGGATTTCTTGCCCTCGAACATCATCTTCTGCTTGGGGGAGATGATCATGATGGTCAGGGAAACGGCGCCGATGAGCAGGAGGACGTGGATGCCCAGAGAGATGAGAATGGCGTTGAGGGCGCGCTTCTTCTGCGCGGCGTCCTCGGCTTTGGTCTTCGAAAATGCGGTCCAGACGGCGAAGATTTTCATGATCAAATCTCCTCGTCTTCGCTGCCGACGGCGAATGTGACGTTGGCGATCTTGGCGGCGGTGCAGGCGTTGAGGACGTCGACGACGCGCTGCTGCTTGACGTTGTCCTCGGGGGCGATGGTGATCATGGCCGGCACCTGGTTGGCGTCGGCCGTCTGGCGGAACAGGATCAGGGTCTTCACCAGTTCGGGCATGTCGCTGTCGGTCGGCGCGTCGTATTCGAGGTCGTTGAGAAAGACGTTGCCGTTTTCGGTGATCTGGATGATCTGCTCGTCGGGGATTTCGACGGAATCGGACTGTTCGGCGGTGCCGGGCAGGGCGAAGGAAATGTCGGCTTCCTGCTTGTTGAACGTGGTGGAGACCATGAAGAACACGAGCAGCAGGAAGACGCAGTCGATCATGGGGGTCATGTCGACGACGGCCTTGACGTCGTCTTTGTGCTTGAGCTTCATCAGGAACCTCCCCCGGCGGACGCGCTCTGGAAGGTGCCGAAGATGATGTCGAAGATGCCGGCGTTGGCGCAGGCGCGGATGGCGCGCTTGACGATCTTGAACTCGGCGTTCCGGTCCACGCGCATGTAGATGCGCAGCTCGGGCTCGGTGGCGCGGCGTTCGCTGATGGCCTTGACGAGGCCGGGTTCGTCGGTGACCTGGCCGTAGATGATGAAGGGCGTGTCCTCCGAGGTGGCGCCGCCGCCGACGGGCGTGCCGAGGGGCACGATGTTGACGACGCCGCGGCCGCGCAGGTCGTCCGGAATGGCGGCTTTGGGCGCGATGGGCAGGACGACTTCGGGGGTCTGGTCCACTTTGCTCATCGTGGCGCACACCATGAAGAAGATGAGCAGCAGGAAGACGCAGTCGATCATGGGGGTCATGTCGACGCTGGCTTCGGGCTCTTCTTGCTTTTTGAGTTTCATGCCGGGCGGTTCACGGTTCAGGGTTCACGGTTCAACGGTTGGAAAGCCTAGCTTTCGTTCTCGATGGGCGCCGGTTCCTGGTCGGCGAAGAGGTTGCCGGTGCCGGTGAGGCCGTCGATCAGGGCGGAATATTCGCTTTCCGCGTCGCGGACGATGCGGGACAGGTTGTTGCGGAAGATGAAGAACGCGAAGATGGCGGGGACGGCGATGATGAGGCCGGTGGCGGTGGTGATGAGCGCTTCGCCGATGTTGCCGGCGAGGAGCTCGGGCTTGCCCATGCCGCCGGTGCCGATCTTCTGGAAGGCGCCGATCATGCCGGAGACGGTGCCGAGCAGCCCGATCATGGGGGAGATGCTGGCGAAAAGAGACAGGAAGTTGATCCAGAAGCTGACCTGGGCTTCTTCGCGGCCGACGGCCTCGGAGATGGCGCCTTCCATGTCGGGCTTGGACGCGGCGGGATCTTCGGGATTGATCTTGCGCAGGCCGGGGATCAGGCCGTTGGTGAACAAATTGGGCGTGGCGCGGGCGAGGGAGTACATCTGGCCGACGTCGCGTTGTTCGGCGGCGGCGCGCAGCGGCACGACCACGGCCATGGGCAGGAGATTCTTGCGGCTGACCATGCGGGTGCACAGCACGATCATGGTGACGACGCCGACGGAGCAGAGGCCCAGCGGCCACATGGCCCAGCCGCCGGTCTTGATCATGCCCCAGAGGGTGATCTTGGTGGGGGCGGGGGCGGCGGCCGTGTCCGCGGGCGGCGCAGGCGGCGGCGGGTCTTGGGCGAGCGCGGCACCGAGGGGCAGCAGCAAGGCGGCGAGAGCGAGAATGGCGAACGTCTTTTTCATGGCTGTCTTTCCTTCCGGCGCCGCGGACCGAGGGGCCCGAGGCGCGCTCCTTTTTTAAATCTATTCCGTCGCTTCCGCCGAGGGTTCCGCCGGCGTTTCCTCTTTCGCCGCCGCGACGGGGGCGATGGGGGCATCGGCGGAGGTCACCTTGGCGGCATCGACAAATTGGCCGGCCTCGATCAGTTCCTTCTGGTACTTTTCGAGGAATTCGGCGGCGGTCTTGGCGGCGGGAGACGTCGGGTAATCCTTCTGGATTTCCTGGATGGTGCGGTAGAGGGGTTCCCACTCCTTGAGTTCGGCGTAGCAACCGAGCGCGGCGGCGAGCCCGCGCGGTTCGTTGTCGTAGACGAAGGGATAGAAGACCACGAGCGGGAGGTACGACAGGAGGGCGTTGTCGTAGTTCTGGAGGGCGAAGTAGGAATCGCCGAGGGCGAAGAGAAGCTTGGACAGCAGTTCCTCGTCCTCTTCGGGGAGGGGGATGCCGCCGAGGTATTCGACGGCGGAATTGTATTCGCCGCCTTGGGCGTAGGCGATGCCGGCGAGGATCTGGGCGTTGGTGGCGGCGGCGGTGCCGGGGGATTTGGTCAGCACGTCTTCATACAGGCGGGTGGATTCGCGCCAGAGGCCCTTGGCGTCGTACAGGCGGCCCTTGGCGACGATGGCGTCGTTGGCGGGGATGCCGGCCAGGTCGCGCAGGGGCTTGAGCTGGAGGATCATCTTGTCGAGCGCGGCGTGGCCGGCGGCGAACTGCGCGTCCGTCGCGGCGGGAGACAGGCGGATTTTCTCGACGGCGTCGAGCAAGGCGGGCCGGGGCATGCCGATCCGGACGATGTCGGCGACGGCGAGGCCGATCTGGGGCGTGCGCGTGCCGTCGGCGGACTTGCGCTCGACCCAGAGGATGTCCTTGTCGCGCTTGACGATCGAGGCTTCGAAGGCGGTCTGCTTCGTCTGGATGGGCCAGGGACCGAGCTGGGCGCGCGCCGCTTGCGGGGCCAGCGCCGCGATGCAGAATGAAAAATGAAGAATCAAGAATTTCGGATTTTTCCACAGCGTGGAAAAAAGTTTTCCACGGTGTGGAAAAAACGGACCGATTTTTCCACGGAACGTAAAAACTTTCATGGATTTTTCCACGCTACGTAAAAACTTTGGGGAGCGGATCACGAGGCACCTCCGGACAGGGCGGCGATGCGCTGGCGGGCGTAGGCGGCGGCAGCGGAGCCGGCGGAGAAATCGCTCTCGAGGAATTCCTGGTAGGTCTTGAGGGCGGCGGGCTTGTCGTTGAGTTTTTCGAAGCAGTGCCCGCTGCGGAGATAGGCCTGGATGACGGCTTTCCGGTAGGCGCCGTAGAGGACGTAGACGCGCTGGTAGTAGGCGATGGCCTGGGCGTATTCCTGCTGGGCTTCCATGCAGGCGGCGATGCCGAGGAGAGCTTCGGGCTTGAGGCGGCGCGGCGCGGCGCGGTTGGCGAGGATGGCGTTGTAGTCGCTGATGGCCTCGGCGTAGCGCTTCAGGCCGAGGAACGCTTCGGCGCGGCAGAAGGTGGCCTCGAGGATGAACTGGATTTCGGCGGCGTTGTTGAGCACGGCCTCGGCGTGGAGCAGGGCGACGTCGTACTGCTTGTGCTCGAGGGCTTGCTGCGAAAGGAGCATCTGGGCTTCGGGCACGTGGCGGGAATCGGGATATTTTTCGAGGAGCAGCTCGAGGTTGGGGACGCCGGATTCGGGCATGCCGTTTTCGATCCAGGCGCGGCCGAGCCAGACGAGGGTTTCGGCGCCGAGATATTCGGGCTTGAAGCGGCCGGAGAAGATGGCGAGCTGGCGGGCCTGCTGGTCGGCGGGAAGGATCTGGGCTTCGGCCCAGGCGAGGCGCGCGGCGAGGGTCAGGCGCTGGCCGGCGAGGGCGCGTTCGTAGCGGGCGCGGAGTTCCTTGGCGTATTCGTCGGTGTCGCGCGGATACATGCCGGCGAGATCGGTCAGCATGAGGTCGAAGCCTTCCCAGGCGGGGGTGTTGCCGTGGCGTTCGATCATCTGCCAGTAGAGGATGCGGGCCTGGTCGGGGCGCTTGATCTGCTTGAGCGCCCAGCCGGCGTTGTAGGCGGCGTCGATGACGTTGCCGTCGTTGGGCATGTCCTTGATGTACTGGACGTATTCCTGCGACATCTCGACGTATTCGTTGGTTTCGGCGAGGGCCTTGTGGATGCGGGCCATCTGGGTGAGGGCCATGTAGTAGAACGGGCCGGTATCCGGATTCATGGAGAGGCGGTAGGCCTCCTTGGCGGCGTCGAATTCGCCGAGGACGGCGAGGGCGTCGCCGCGCATGATGGCGGCTTCGCGGCGGAAGTAGTGGTCGGGATTCTGCTCGAGCCACGCGAGGGTGTCGGCGGCGCAGCGTTCGTAGTCCTCGAGGGCATAGCGGCAGCAGGCGGCGCGATAGGTCGCTTCCGGCGCGTAGATGCTCATGGGGTTGTTCTTGGCGTAGTCGTCGAAGAAAGGCAGGGCTTCGGCGTACTTGCCGTCGTAGTAGAGGGAAATGGGCATCCAGTACTGGACGTCGGGGACGAGGACGTGGCTGGGATAGTTCTGCAACCAGGTCTTGAAGAGCGCGACGGCTTCCTCGAACCGCTCCTGCATGGCGATGGACAGCGCCAGATAGAAATCGATGCGGGCCTTCTGGGAATGCTCGGGGAAGCGGCGCGTCAGCTTGCGCATCTCGATTTCGGCGTCTTCGAAAAGCTCGCGGTTGACGAAGGATTCGGCGCGCAGGAAGGCGACGGTGGGCACGTTCTGCCACTTGTCCTCGTAGACGCCGATTTCCTCTTCGTCGATCGCCCAAGCCGGCTTCGCGCCGGGTTCGGCGGCGGCGGTTTCGTCTCCGAAGGCGTCGTCGAACATGCCTTCGGCGTCGTCGGCCTTGATCACGTCGCCGTCCTTGGCGAGTTTCTTTTTCTTGGCCCAGCCGCCGAGGCGCTTGGCCTTGGCGCGGCGCTCGAGCTGGCGCAGGCGTTCGAACTGCGCGTCGATGGAATTGCCGTTGGGCAGGACGGTGGAGCCGCCGTAGACGCGGGCGAGGCCGTTGGCGACGAGCAGCTCGCCGAGATCTTCCTTGCCGATCTGGACGATGCCGTAGAAGCGCTGCTGCTGGCTGCTGCCCCGGGCGTCTTCCCAGCGCGTCCAGACGGTGAATTTCTTGCCGGAGAGGGCCTTTTGCGTGAATTTCTTGCCTTTGACGCCGAGGGGCACCACTTGGCTGTCGGAGATGCCGAAATAGGCCGCCTGGTCTTCGTTGCGTTCCGCGTGGGTCTTGTCGCTTTCCGGCGTGTCCACGAAATAGAGGCGGATGATGTCGTCCTTGTTGCCGTGGCGGACGTGGAAGCTGTCGCCGTCCATGTAGCCGTCGGCGAGGACGCAATCTTCCAGTTTTTCCCACTTGCCGGAGACGCCGGCGGAGGCGGCGGAACCCGCGAACAGGAGGGCGAGGGCGATGCGTGCCGTGGTGCGAAGCGCGCTCATTCCCATTTCCCCGTGGGATCGTAGGTGGACAGGTAGTGGTCGGCTTCGATGACGAGGTCGTCGAAGCGGCGCAGGCGGGAGATGGCGAGGATCAAGTCGAAGTGGCCGGCTTCGCGGACGGTTTCGTCGGTGGCGATGGCGACGACGCGGGTGAAGGCGGTGCGGGCTTCCCAGTAGCGGTCGGTGTTGAAGAAGCAGCGGCCGATGCGGTGGTAGAGGTTGGCGTCGTAGTCGGGCAGGGCTTCGAGCTTGCCGGCCATTTCGCGGGCCTGGGCGAGTTCGGAAGAGATGCGGCGCTCCTGCTGGAAGCGGGAGCGGATGTCGCGCGGATCGGGGCGGGCGGACTGGACGGCGTTCAGCTGGGCTTCCAGCGTGCGCACGTAGGTCTGCATGTGGCCCATGAGAGCCTGGCGCGTCTTGACGCGGCGGTAGGCCTTGAGCGCCTGCTCGTATTCGGTGTCGTCGAACATGTAGTCGCCGATTTCGAAGGCGAGGAAGTTGCAGTAGGTGATGACCGACCAGGTGCGGGGGCGCTTTTCGATGGTTTCGAGCAGGGCGATGGCCTCGGCGCCTTTGCCGTCGTCGAACGTGGCGCGCGCGCAGAAGGCGCCGGCCTGGGTCCACAAGGGGCTCTCGGGATAGAGCGCCATGAAATCCTTGAACGCGGCGGCGGCCAGCGCGCTCTGTTCCTGGATGAGGCGGCAGATGCCGATCTGGAACAGCCCGTCTTCGGAATAGACCGAGCGCGGGAAGGTCGAGCGCAGCTTCTGGTAGGCGGCGACGGCCAGCTCGTATTCCTCGAGCTGCTGCTGGGCCGAGCCGATGCGGAACATCGCTTCGTCCGCGAATTTCGATTCGGGGAAGGCCGTCACGTATTCGTCGAAGGCCTTGATGGCGTCGGCGGAGCGGCCGAGGTTGAAGAGGGCGCAGGCGCGGGCGTACATCGCCAGATCGATCTGCGTGCGCAGTTCGGGTTCGTTGCCGAACACCTTGACGAGCTGGTCGAGGTATTCGACGGACTGCTCGTAGTTGCCGGCGAGGAAGCGGCTCATGCCGCTCTGGTAGAGGGCCTCGGGGGAATCGTCGGGCGCTTCCGTTTCCTGGGCGAAGGCCGGGACGGCCAGCAGCGCCGCCGCGCACGCGGCCGCCCAAAACGCCGCCATTCGATGAACCGTGCTTCGCATCATGTGCCGGGGAGAATAGGAAAGCTTCCGGAAAAACACACGCATTATTTCTTCGGCGGGGTAATCCGTTTCGACGGATTGAAGGGCGACCTGGCCGGACGGAAGAGATCCCGCGTGTAGCTCTGGACGTTGCGGTCTTCGAGATGGTCGAAGAGCATCGGCGCGTCGGAGCCGTAGCTGACGCGTCCCAGGGGATTGGGCGACATTTCGGCGTAGATCAGATCGTCGACGGCGCGGCCGAGGGCGAGGGTCTGCGCGATGGGCGAGACGATCATCGAATGGCCGAAATACGTCGTGTGGGCGGCGTCGGAACCGATGGCGTTGACGGCGACGTGGTAGACGTGGTTTTCGTAGGCCCGCATCTTGTTGGTGGCTTCCCAGATCTCGAAGTTCCGCAACAGGGCGGAGGGGCGGCAGACGATGCGGGCGCCCTTCACGGCGAGGATGCGGGAGATTTCGGGGAAATCGCCGTCGTAGCAGAGATGGATGCCGATGGCGCCGATTTCGGTGTTGAAGACGGGGAACGTCCGGCCGGGGGTGGTCCAGCCCTTGTTTTCCAGACGCTCGGGCGGGAACAGATGGGTTTTGCGGTAGACGCCCAGGTTCTGGCCGCGGGAATCGATCATGAAGGCGGAGTTGTAGACGACGCCGGGCTTGGCGCCGCGCTCGTAGGTCGGCAGCACGCAATGGATCTTCAGTTCCTTGCAGATTTGCTGGACGGGGGTGAGCATTTCCTCGGTGCGCGGGAGCAATTCCCAGAGGTCGCGCGCGGACAGGGCCGGATTGAACCCCGTGGTGATCGATTCGGGAAACACCAGCAGCTTGGCGCCGGTGTCTTCCACCGCCCGGCGCAGGAAATAGATGCAACGGTACAGGTTCGTCGGGATGTCGTTGGGCACCACCGCGAACTGCGCGCCCGCGATGACGACGCGGCGGTCCTTCGAAAGGCGGCGGGAAGAGGGGGGCGTGGGGCTCATGCTCGTTTCCTTGGGTGAAGGGGGCATCCTAAAGGAAGCGCCGCAACGGATTCAACAGGGAAACGTGGCGGAGGAGAAAAAGGCCGCGGGGGGCCGCCGCCGGCGTCGAAACGGTTGAACCGAATCGCGGGAAACGGCTTGAATCGGGGATTGAAAGATCGCACCTTATGCGGAAGTGAATTCAAAAGGAGAATAGATCATGGCAATCGATGCAATGGAAATGAAACTTCGTCCCCCCGAGATCGCCCTCAAGCCGTATCCCCCGAAACTGATCACGCTCGCCTCGGGCGAGAAGATGGTCGTGCGCGAAGCGAAGCGCGAAGAAGTCGGCGCGCTGCTCGGCACGGTGTATCCGCTGATCGGCGTGCCCACCGATTTCTATGACATCGTCGCGGCGCGCATGTATTCCGAGATCCTGGGCTGGTACCGCTACCGCGTGGCGAACGAGTTCGTGCTCGTCGGCGCCATCGACGGCGTGATCGCGGGCATCGTCACCAGCCGCCACGTGAGCCCCAAGCTCGGCATGAGCCTGCACACGATGACGATCAAGCGCGGCCTGCGCGTCGGCGCCCAGCTGTTCGCGGCCAAGATGGAACACCACATCGACGTCCTCGGCGAGGACGAGGTCTGGATCGTCGCGGAAAGCCCCAACGGCTTCAAGCGCTGGATGATCGAATACCAGCTCGAAGACCGCTCGGCGCAGTTCCCCGACGTCCGCCACGAACTCGGCGGCGTGCCCACCTTCGTGCTGACCCGCGAGCTGTGGAACGCGGTCCGCGACGTGAAGTGCACGGGCAGCCGGCCCATCTCCGCCGCCGATCTCAAGACCGCCGACAAGCTGATCATGCCGAGCGAATACTCGCAGCTGCCCGGCTTCAAGAGGTAGATCATGGCGGCCAGGGTCGGCATCGTCGGAATCGGGCACACCCGGTTCGGGAATTCGTCCGAATACGACTTGGCGGACGTCCTCGCCTACGCGGCGACGGACTGCCTCAAGGACGCGGGTTTCTTGGCCCGCCGCAAGGAAATCGACCAGGTCTTCGTCGCCAACATGGCTTCGGGCCTGTTCTGCCACCAGACCGCCGTGGCCTCGTCCATGGTCAGCCGGATGGACATGGAGCCCGTGCCGGCCGAACTGATCGAGAACGGCCCGGCCTCGGGCGCCAGCGCGATCAAGGTCGGCACCATGGCCGTGGCCTCGGGGATGGCGGACGTCGTCCTCGTCGTCGGCGGCGAGATCATGCGCAAGGTGACGGGCTGGAACGCGACGGACATCGTCGCGACCATGCTGCACACGGAAGCCGAGTACAACATGGGCCTCACGCTGCCGGGCTTCGGCGGCATGTTCACCCGGATGTACATGGAGAAGTATGGCCTGACCGAGCGCGACCTCGCGCTGATCGCCGTGAAGGACCACGAGAACGGGGCGAAGAACAAGTACGCCCACGTCCAGATTCCCTGCACGATCGAGGCGATCGCGGACGGTCCCGAAGCGAGCGTGGTGAACAACTACATCGCCGAGCCGCTGCGCATGTATTCGACCTGTCCGGTCACGGACGGCGCGGCCGCCGTGCTGCTGGTCAACATGGACGCGCCCATCGCGAAGGAATTCAAGAAAAAGCCCATCCGCATCGCCGGCGTGGCGAGCGCGACGGACACCCATTGCGTGCACAACCGCAAGGATCCGCTGCAGCTCAACGCCGTGCGCATCGCGGGCGAAAAAGCCTATCAAATGGCTGGAATGGGTCCCAAGGACATTTCCTTCGCCGAGCTCCACGACGCGTTCGTCATCCTGGAACTCGCCATCAGCGAGGAAATCGGCCTGTTCGAACGCGGCCAGGCCTTCCTGGCCGTGCGCAAGGGCGAAACGAAGATCGACGGGCGCATCCCGATCAATCCCTCCGGCGGCCTGAAATCGAAGGGTCATCCGGTGGGCGGCACGGGCGTGTCGCAGGTGGTGGAACTCGTCCGCCAACTGCGGGGCGAGGCCGAAGCCGGCCGGCAGGTCAAGGACCCGAAGGTCGGCATGTCCGTCAACTTCGGCGGGTTCGGGAACAACGTCGTCGCCGTCATCTGCGCGAAGGACTAGGAGAAGATCATGATCAACTTCAGCATGTACGACGTCCAGACGCCCAAGATTTCCGCCTACAAGTGCGAAGGTTGCGGGGCCGTCTTCTATCCGGCGCCGATGATCTGCTCCCAGTGCGGCGCGCGGCGCGATCCCGTGACGGGCAAGGGCTGGTCGACCTTCGATCTGGAAGGTCCCTGCCAGCTGCTGGCCTGGACGCGGGTGTGGAATTTGCCCGAAGGCTACACGAAGAAATTCCTCCAGTTCGGCATCGTCCAGTTCGAGAACGGACTGCGGGCGTCCGGGCGGGTGGAAGTAGCGGAACCCAAGACCGGCATGAGCCTGACCGCGACGGTCGAAGAGTCCGACGAACGCCCCGGCAAGCCGGTCAAAGTGTTCGTGTTCAAATAGACCCGCGCGTCTGCGCCGGCCTGCGCCCCTGCCGTTCCCGCGGCAGGGGTTTTTTGTCGTCCATTTTCCGGAAGAGCGCGCCGAGGCGTTCCGAACGCATGGAGATTTTTCCACATTTCGCTTGGGGTCGGCCTCCGGCTCCCGTATGCTCTCGCGAGATGAAACGAACATGGATGACATGGGTGCTGGCGGTCGGACTGGGACTGGTCTGGACCGGAACGGCGGAGGCCGCGCCCCGGAAGAAAAAGACGGCGGAAAAAACGCCGCCGACGGCGGTCGAAACGCCCGCGTGCGGGCCGGCCTCGGTGGCCGCGCGAAAGCCGGAAATCCGGCATCTGGACCGCCAGAAAGACGCTGCGGACCTGAAGCGCATCTGGTACTGGCGCAAGAGGTTGCCGGAAGAGTTCTATCGCCGGAACAACTTCGGCTGGGCCTGGGCGGAGATCGCGGGCCTGAAGAAAAAAGAATACTTCGCGCACAGCGGCATCCAGAGCCTCGACGGGTTCTCGAAAACCGTGGCCAAGCGGCTCAAGGGCATGTCGTTTTCCCCCGCAAAAGGAAAGGGCAAATTCCAGACCCTGTTCGTGGACTATCTGGGCAACGTCGACGGACCCAACGCGCTGCCGCGCTGGTTCGACACGGAATACAAGATGCTCGAGGACGTCGCCGCGCGATTGCCGGATCCATCGGTGGCGGGCCAGATCCGGTTGTACACGAATCTGGAGCCCTGTCCGAGTTGCCGGGGCGTGATGGACCAGTTCCTGGCGCTCTACACCAACGTCGAGATGGAAGTCTTCTACGAGTGGCCGCCGTAGTCCGGCGGGACCGGCGGACTTTGTTCGCTGCCGGATTGCGCGAGCGAACTCGTTGCTCGCATTCGGCAGACAAATGATTAGGAGATCGTCTCCGGTTCGGGTATATTCTCCCGATGCGATGCAAGAGAACCCCGCAAGGAAGCGCGACATGAAAAAGATTGTTTTGATCGTTTGGGCGATGGCCGCGTTGGCGTGGGCGGGGGGGGCGCCGGTGCAGGACGAGGCGACGCCGGAGCAGATGTTGCCGACCGTGCGCCAACCGACGCTGCGGAAAGCCCATCGCGAGAAGGACGCGCTGGTGCTGGAGCGGATCGAATTCCAGCGCGACAAGCTGCCGGAGCAATATCGGCGCCGCAACAACTTCGCCTGGGCGGTGGCCAAGATCAACGGACTGGACAAGACCGAGTACTTCGCCCACAGCGGCATCCAAAGCCTGGACGATTTCTCCAAGGAAACGGTCAAGGAACTGGCCGGCATTTCCCTTCGGCCGGAGAAAGGGCACTACCACGCGCTGTGCGTGAACCAGAACGACGTGGTGGACGGGCCCGACTGCTGGCTTCGCGTCGTCGACACGGAATACAAGATTCTCGAGGACATGGCCGCCCGCCTGCCGGACCGTTCCGTCAAGGGCCGCATCAAGCTCTATACGGATCTGCCGCCCTGCGCCAGTTGCTGGAACGTGATGAAGCAATTCATGGCCGAGTACACCAACGTCAACATGTCGGTCCTGTATCGGAGAAAGTGACGTGGAGCCGGAATCCTACTACGAACTGCGCTGCGCGATCGTGGAGACTTTCTACGAGGTCTTGCTGGCGGAAGGCTATACCGTCGGGCAGGCGGCGAGCCGGTGTCTGGTGGAGTTCCGCAGCGAGTCGCAAGGCGGCGGGCGGACCGCCCTCGTGGCGCTGAGCGTCGTGCTGTCGCGCGTGGCGAAACACGATCCGGCCGCCTTGGACCGTTATCAAGCCGAGATCGGCGCCATGCAGGCGCTGGCCAAAAGGTCCGCTTGCTGGAAGGGGTTGGCCGACGGGGAACGCCGGCGCATGAAGGAAGACGTCCGCTTCGTCTCGGAGAAGGCTTCGGCCGATTGACCGCACGGGCAGCCCGCCGCGCGGGGGTGGGGGGCTGGAATTCGTCTGGAACGACGCCGGTCGATCGCGGCGGTTTGGGGAAAGTTCTTCCGCGCTCCTCGCGGGGCCATGCAGAACGAGCTTGGAAAAGAACCATCTTCCCGATCGTCGTTTCCCATGTTTTCGCCCCGGCGACCGTCCCGAAACGCCCTCCGCGCCCGTAAATATTTTAGGTTATGTGAAAACTGAAAACGGCATAATACCGTTTGTTTTTTGCAATAAAACGATTTACCGATTCGGGGCGCAAATATTTTAGGAATCTCCACCGGCTTCGGCGGATACCGAGTTCCGAAAAAGCGCGGGGGTGGAAAACAGGGGGGCGGGGGGCGGAAAAACGCTCGCCGTCCGATCGATTTCGCCGGGGAAAAACAACCCGAATAAAAAGCGCTTTATATGTTTAATATCTCTTGCGGCCCCAGATGGGCCATTATATATTTCTAATAAGACGAATTATGGACTTCTATACAAATGCGGGTTTTCGCCGGAGAAAACGCGGAGCGGAATTGGAGTGCCGCATGGACGGGTTGTTCCGTAGTTCAAACGAGAGAAAAACGATGAGCAAGACACACAACAAATCGGGCCTTCGCGGATGGGTTGCGTACGGGGCATTGCTGGTTCTGGCAGCCTCTTGCGCAGGCGTCCATGCCGCCGACGGCATCTCCGTGCCGCTGTATGCCGGCAACGCCGTTCCGCTGCTGGACGAATTCGGCCGGCCCATGCGGGGGTCGCCCGCGCTCGCGGCCGCGGCGGATCGTCCGCGGATCGAAGTGCGTTTTGCGTATACGAACCGCTTCCCCGAAGGGGAAAAATTCGCGCCGGGTCTCCACGGCGAATCCAGCCCGTACAACCCGCTCGTTCCCGCAGGCACCACGTTCGGCATGGGCATCAACGCGGCCACGGCCCACTCCGGCCTGTTCTGCGCGGTGTTTCCCGATCGGCCGCCCGCCGGCAGCAAGATTTTCGCCCGCGTTTTCAACGCCCCCGATCCCGCGACGGCCACGTTCTACGCGGATGCCGACATCGTGCCGGTCTCGACCAACGAAAGTTCGCTGGTGTTCACCTTCGGCGCGCTCCGGGCGCTCGATTCCGCCGACGACGACGGCGACGGGCTGGAAAACTCCTGGGAGCAGCTGCTGGGCACCGACGACCGGCTCACGTCCGACTACGACGGCGACGGCATGAGCGACCTGCACGAGATGCTGGCGGGCACGGCGCCGGACGATCCGGATTCGAAGCTGTCCTTCCGGCTGGTGCGGCGCGAAGCGGGACCGCAGGTGCTGGCGGAAGGCGAAGACCCCGTGCGGCCGATCCGCGTGCGCTGGCAGTCGGTTCCGGGCAAGAAATACCAGCTCGAATACGTGCTGCAGCTGGGGACGGACCCGGCGACGGGCGAGCCCCGCACGTTCATTCCCGTCGGCGACGTCGTGACGGCGGGCGAAGGCGAATTTGAGATCGACATGGCGGTGGTGGGTCTTCCCGAGGACGCGCTCACGGGCACGTTCCGCGTGAAACTGGTGAAATAGGAGTCCGGGGTCCATGTCGCAAAACGGACATCCGATCGATCCGGTGGCCGGGCACGTGGTCGAAAAAATCGCCGCGGCGGTGCATCCGGAAAAAATCTACCTGTTTGGTTCGCGCGCGTCCGGAGCCGCAGAACGGGAAAGCGACGTGGACGTCCTGCTGGTGTACGCCGGGAACGAAGCTCCGCGCGAGATCCAGATCAAGACCCAGCGGTTGTTCCGGAAGCCGGCCATTCCCCTCGACGTTTTCGTGATGTCGCCGGAGGAGTTCGAGTCGCAGAAGCGCGTGGCGAACACGCTGGCGCGGGAAGTGTTTGAAACGGGAATTTTGTGCCATGGATGAAGCGGTCAAAACGACGGTGGCGCGTTGGCTGGCGAAAGCCGCCAACGACTTGCGGACGGCGGAAACGATGGTTTCCCTCGTCCCGCCCGTCGTGGACACGAGCTGCTACCACGCCCAGCAGTGCGTGGAGAAATGCCTCAAGGCTTTCTTGACCGCAGCGGGCCGGCACGTGGAGCGGACCCATAGCCTGCCCCGGTTGGTCGAACTTTGCGCCGAGGTGGAACCTACGTTTGGGCGTTTGGCCGACGTCGGCGCGGAACTGACGGGCTATGCTTCGCAAAGCCGCTATCCCGACGACTGGCGGGAAATTCCGATCGACGAGGCGCTGGCCGCCGTGGAAAAAGCGCGGGAAACTTTCGCGTTTGCGCAGGCCGAGATCGACAAACGAGGCGCGAAATGAGCCGGGAACGGACAGCCCAAACGACACTTGCCCGTCCGCGGCGGAAATTCGCGAATGGCGAGAATGGAGACGGGTTTGAACCACAGAGAACACAGAGAAACACAGAGGGATTTTCCATCCGTGTCCATCCGTGTGCATCCGTGGTCGGATCGGTCGGCGCGGCGGCGGCGACGGAAGGCGCGATTTCGAGGACGGAACCCATGAAGATTTCTGAGACGACGAACGGCAGAACCATTCCCACCCGGGAGAACCGAAACATGAACATGCTGAACAACCTTTTCGGACGCCGCGCGCGCGCCGCCGGCGAATCCACGGCGGAGACGGCGGACACGGGCGAATTTGAGATCGACATGGTGGTGGTGGGTCTTCCCGAGGACGCGCTTTCGGGCACGTTCCGCGTGAAACTGGTGGTGCCCTGAGGAACGGCGATGGCGCGCGACCCGGTCAAGAACAACGCCGCCGTGCGGATTGCTCCGGTGTCCCGCCGGATCCGGGCCGCCGCCGCGTTGGCCTTGCTCCTGCTGGCGACGGTGCCGATGCTACCGGCGCTGCGGGGCGAATTCCTCGACTGGGACGATCCGTACTACGTGACGCACAACTTTCGGATCCACCAGATGGCGTGGGCCAACGTCGTCGACCTATTTCGGCTGGAGCCGCGGAACGGCCCGATTCCGAACGGGCAATACACGCCGCTGGCGGAACTGACGCTGATGGTCGAGCACCGGCTGGCGGGCCTGACGCCCTGGGTTTTCCACGCGACGAACCTGCTGATCCACGCGGCGAACGTCTTGCTGGTCTACGTCCTGCTGCGCAAATTGCGCGCGGACCGGCCGTGGGCGTGGTTGACGGCGGCGCTGTTCGCCGTGCATCCGCTGCACGTCGAATCGGTGGCGTGGATCGCCGAGCGCAAGGACGTGCTGTGCGCCCTGTTCTATCTTGCCGCGCTCGTCCTGTACCTGCAGTTCCGCGAGGGGCGGCCGGTCCGGTTTTTCGCCGCGTCCGTCGCCGCCGGGCTGCTAGCGCTGCTGTCCAAGCCGATGGCGGTGACGTTGCCGGCGACGGCGCTCCTGTGCGATCTGTATCTGGGCCGGCCGCTGGCGGACCAGTGGCGGCGGCCCTGGCTGCTGCCCTTCGCCGCGCTAAGCCTGGTTTTCGCGGCGCTCACGCTCCGCACGCACGTCGGCTACGGCGTGATCCGCGCCGGGGAAGTCGGGCACGTGCTCCAGAACGCGGCGATGGCCTCCTGGAATTTCTTCTGGTTCGTCGGCAAGAGCCTGTGGCCGGTGGGGCTGACCGCCTACGTGCCGGTGCCGCCGGCCGGCGCGGCGACGACCGCGGCCTACGTCCTGGCCGCGCTGGGCGTGGCGGCGCTGGTCGCGGCGCTCGGTTGGCAAGCGTGGCGGCGCGGGCTGCGGCTGGTGCCGTTCGGGGTCTTCTTCTTTCTCGTTGCGCTGCTGCCGGTGTCGCGGCTGGTGCCCATCGGCATCCGCTACATGGTCGCCGACCGGTTTTTCTATATCCCCGGAATCGGGTTCCTGATGCTGTTGGCCCACGGGCTGGTCCGGTGGATCCGGCGACCGGGCGCGGCGCGGCCGCTGCGGATCGCGGCGGTGGCGGCCCTGGTGCTTGGCTGGGGCGGGCTGTCCTTCGCCCAGAGCCGGGTCTGGCGGTCCAGCGAGACGCTCTGGACCCGCGTGTTGGAGCAGGTGCCCGACGCGACCGTGGCGCTCAACGGCCTGGCCCTGGCCCGGCTGGACGCCGGCCAGCTGGAGCAGGCCGACGCCTATCTGCAGCGCTCGCTGCAGGCGGATCCCGACTTCGAGGAAACTTGGGCGCTGCGGGCGCGGCTGGCCTACCGGCAGGGCGATCTGGCGGCCGCCGAGCGGCACTTGGCCACCGCGAAGACCAAGGGGCTTTCCCCCTTGCTTGGCGCGGACATCGAAGCCAAACTGCGCAGCGCGGCGGGCGACCATCGCGGCGCCATCCTGGCGCTGAGCGCCTACGTGGAACTGCAGCCGACGGCCGTCGATTTCTACCGCGGGATGGCGTGGCAGGCGCTGCATCTGGGCGACGAGCCGAACGCCGTCGCCTGCCTGGAGAAGGCGCAGGAGCTGGCCCCGGCCATGCAGGCGGGATTCGGGGATTACCTGTCCCGGAACGATCCGGACTGGGCGCGCCAACCGGCGCGGACGCGGTTGCTGGCCGCGGAGATCGGCACGTTCGCGGACGCCTACGATTTCGCGCAGGAAATGCACTTCTGGGCCAAGGACGAGGCGCGCGCCCTGCGGGAATACGATCTGATCCTGGCGCAGTACGAGTCCGCGCTGGCCTGCTGGCGCCGCGCAGCAGCCACCGACGGAACGGAATGTCCGCTGTCCGCGGCGGACCTGAAAAACCTCGACCGCAAACTGGGCATCGCCGCCTACAACAAGGGCTGTCTCCTGGCCAAGGGCGGGCGCGCGGACGAAGCGCTGGCGGCCCTGCGTCTGGCCATCCGTTATGACGCCACGCTGCGCGACGGCGCCCGGACGGACGCCGACCTGGCGGCGCTGCGAGAAAATCCCGATTTCATCGAACTGACCCAGTCGCCCGACGCCGGGATGCGGCGCGGGGGACCGCTCCAGGCGCTTGTAGTTTCGAATGCGAGGACGCTGTGAACATGAACGCAACCGGACCCTTTTGCCAGAACGACACTGAACGGACCCATCCTGAACGGGAGAACCGCACGATGAACATGCTGACCAACCTTTTCGGACGGCGCGCGCGCGCCGCCGGCGAATCCACGGTGGAGACGGCGCTCCGCCGCGGCACCGTTAAACGCGCCTCCATCTGGGGGGCGGCGCTGGCGGCGGGCCTGTTGTGCGCGGCGTCGCCGCAGACCGTCCGGGCAGCCGTTAGCGAGAATTTCGACATCATTTTCGGCACGTCCTATGCCGACCAGACCTCTTCGGGCTGGCGCATCAACAGCGGCTTGCGCAGTTCCTCCGCGCGCTCGGGGTCCTGCGCCCGCACGGCGTCCACGGGATCGGCCAACTACCTCCAGTACCAAGGCTCCGACGGCAACGGCAAGGACGGCGGCGTGGGGTACTTCGCATTTTGGTATCGCGGCTGGGACAACGATCCGCAGGAAACGTTCAAGGTGCAGTACAGCGTTAACGGCGGGGCGTTTACGGACATCGGGAGCTCTGTGAATCCCACGCTTACGTACCAATTGTGGTCGAACAACCTGAACAACGCCAACGACAACATCATCCTCCGTATTCAACAGACGGCGGGCGAACGCATGTTGTTCGACGACGCCTACATCAGCGACTACGCGGCCGCTTCGCCCTCGGTCGCGCTGACGAACAACGGGACGCAGATCGCGGCGGCGAACGTGGCGACGGGGACGACCAGCCACGTGCTGTCGAAGTTCCAGCTTTCCGTGACGACCGCCAATGCGACGCTGACCGCGGTGGCGATCACGACCTCCGGCTACGATTCGGACGATATCACGAACCTGAAGCTGTGGTATTCCGGGGATGCCACCTTCAGCAGCGGGTCGGACACGACGATCAGCACGATCAGCGGCCCGGGGGCGGCGGGGGCCGAAACGTTCAGCTCGCTGAGCCAGGTGATCACCAACGGCACGACGGGGTATTTCTTCATCACGGCGGACATCGCGGGCAGCGCGACCTACGGGAACACGGCCAGTGTCGCGGCGATCGGGAATGCCGATTTGACCTTTGCGGCCGGATCAAAGTCGGGTTCCGCCTCCGCGGGCGGGGCGCAGACGATCGTCGCCTCGGCGCCGACGTCCAACGGATCGCTGGGGGCGTTCTCCTCGGTGGGCAGCTACCAGATGGACGTGAACTGGACGAGCGGCAACGGCGAGCGGCGCATCGTGGTGGTGCGGGCGGGTTCGGCGACGAGCTGGACGCCTTCGGACGGCACGGCGCCGACGGGCGTGAACGCGGACTTTTCCAGCGCGACGGACCAGGGCAGCGGCAACAAGATCTGCTACGAAGGGACGGGCACGACGTTCACGCTGTCCGGCCTGAGCGCCTCGACGACGTACTACGTGACGATTTTCGAGTACAACGGCACGACGACCTACGTGAAGTACTACACGGCCGGCACGGAGGCCAGCGGCAGCCAGGCGACGCAGGCCGCCAGCTCGCCGGCGTCCATCACGACCCAGCCGAACGCGACCTATTCCGGTTGCGCCGGATCGAGCGTGAACCTGACGGTGACGGCTTCGGGCACGGCCCCCATCAGCTACGCCTGGCGCAAGCGCGGCACGGGCTGGAGCGCCAACTGGTCGACCACGACCGATGCCAGCAACGGCGGCGTGTTCATCGGCAACAACCAGTCGAGCATCGACACCAGCACCAAGGCGTGGGGCATGTGGGCCAACAACGGCTTCACGACCGAGGCCAAGCGCGATTTCACCGCGGTGGCCACGGGCCACATGTTCTACGTCGAAATGGACAACGCCGGCGTCGGCGGCGGGTCGGTCGTCGGGTTCAGCCTGCAGAACAGCAGCGGGACCACCGGACTCGAATTCTATTTCCAGGGCGGCGACAGCAACTACACGATCAACCGCAACGGCGGCGAGGCGGATTCGGGCATTGGCGGGACGGAGGCCGGGCTGCTGATCACGATAACGAACGTGACGACGACGACCTACTCGATGATGGTCACGGTCAAGGGCGGTTCCACGTACGGGCCATTCACCGGGACCTACGCCAACGGCGTGTCCTCCATCAGCCGGTTCCGGGCGTTCTACTACGAGGCCAGCGGGCAGTCGGGCGGCGACCTGTTCTTCAACAGCCTGAAAGTGGGGAAATCCCCGGCGGCCGCCCTGTTCGACGACGACGCGGCGGCGTATTCCTCCTGGAGCGGCGACTACGGCCAGAAGCCGCTGTCCAACGGCGGGGACATATCTGGGGCGACGTCGGACACGCTGACGATCAGCAATCTGGAGGCCGCCGACGCGGGCACCTACGACGTGGTCGTCTACAACCCCTTCGGCGGAGCGTCCTCCATCACCACCAACGGCGTGCTGACGGTCTACGCGCTGCCGACGATCACGCTGGGCTCCAGCCCGAGCACGTGCGCGGGCGACACGAGCGCGAATCTGCCGTATACCGGCACTTCCGGCAGTCCCAACCAGTATCGGATCGATTTCGACGGGACGGCGGAAACCGCGGGCTTCGCGGACGTGTCGTGGACGGCGCTGGGCGCCAGTCCGGTGTCGCTGACGGTGCCGGGCGGAGCGGCGGCGGCGGCCTACAACGGGACGATCACCGTCCGGAATTCGACGACGGGCTGCGAAAGCGCCAGCAACGCGTTCACGGTGACCGTGAATGCGCTGCCGACGATCACGCTGGGGGCCAGTCCCAGCGTGACGCAGGGCGACACAAGCGCGAACCTGCCGTATTCCGGCACGAGCGGCAGCCCGAGCCACTATCGGATCGACTACGACGGGACCGCGGAAGGCCAGGGCTTCGCGGACGTGTCGTGGACGGCGCTGGGCGCCAGCCCGATCGCGCTGACGGTGCCGGGCGCGGCGGGGGCGGCCGCCTACAACGGCACGATCTACGTGTCGAACTCGACGACGACCTGCGACAGCGGCGGCGCGGCCTTCACCGTGACGGTCGAGGCGCCCGTCACGACCCTGCGACGGACGGGATTCGAGGGCACCACCAACGACAACTGGTCGTGGACGCCTTCGACGACGGCGGTGGAGCTGGGGCCGCGGACCATCACCAACGCGGCGGGGAACTACAGCCTGATGCTGACGGGGTCCAACGCGGGCGACGTCGATCCGACGATCACGTTCGACAACGTGAAGATGCCGGCGAACAGTTCCGGCATCCAGCTGTCGGTGGCCTATGCGGCCTACGGAGTGGATTCCGGCGACGACCTGTATCTGGAAGTCTCGTATGACAACGGCTCGACCTGGGGCGTTTCGACGCAACTGGTGGACGGCTACAGCAGCCAGAACGTGGATTTCGGCGAAGTCGTGGCGGACCGGACGGCGGACGCGAATCCGTACGTGCTTAGTCTGGTGGACAACGCGACGAACGTGCGGGTGCGGATCCGCTACGACGAGGCGGCGGCCGGCGACAACCGCTTCGACGAATTCTACGTCGACGAACTGAAGCTGACGGCCGTGGGCACCCTGCCGACGGCCAAATTCAGCGGCACGGAAACGATCCAAATCGAAACGAACACGACCGCATTCAACATTCCGATCGCGATCTCGGCGGCGGCGGACGCGACGGTGCGGGTGGCCATCGCCGGGACGGCGGTCGGCGGCGGCACGGACTTCACGGCCACGACCACGAACGTCGTGTTCACCTCCGGCGGATCGACCACGGCCAACCTCCAGATCACCCTCGTCAACGACGCGACGGCGGAAGGTCCGGAGATGGTGCGCTTCACGCTGACGCAGGCGGATGGCTGCCTGGTCGCGGGTCCGGACGTGCACACCCTGTTCATCCGCGACGACGACGGCTTCTCGCTCGTGTCGGCCAACCTGGTGAACGGCACGGTGACGGTGGGCGACGTCACCGCCTGGGGCGATGCCGGCCAGCGGTTGCTGCGGGCGTTGCAGCCGGACATCGTGGCGATCCAGGAATGGGCGATCACCAACGCGAGCTACCAGGCGTTCGTGGACTCGATCTTCGGTTCGGGCTACCATTACGTCGTGGACGGCACGACCGGGCAATACGCGATCCCCAACGGCATCATCAGCCGCTGGCCGTTCCTGGAAACGAACGTCTGGAGCGACGCGTACGTGGGCTACCGCGAACACCTGCATGCGCGCATCGACCTGCCGGGCACCAAGGACCTGAACCTCGTCAGCGTGCACCTGAAGGCCGGCGATTTGGCCAGCGATCTGGCCACCCGCGAAAACGAAGCCCGGGCGATCACGAACTACATCGTGCAGGCGAACTTCGGCACAAGCAACTACCTGGCGATCGCGGGCGATCTGAACCAGACCAACCGCACCGACGAGAACGTGCTGGACATCCTGACGACGCTGGTGAGCGACGCGAGCGTGCCGAAGACCAAGGCGGGCGGCGAGAACACCAATCCGTCCGACACGCGCCCGTACGACTACGTGCTGCCGGGCAACGATCTGCAGGCGAATTTCATCGCCACGATGACCTATGCGGGCACGACGTTCGCCGACGGGTTCCTCTTCGACACGCGCGAATGGGGCGACCACCAATATCCCGCGCTGGCCTACGATTCGCGAGCGACGAACCTGACGCACCGGCCGGTCGTGAAGGTATTCACGCTGACGGAGACGGTGGCCGATCCCGCCGCGTTCTACATTTCGGATACCAATGCCAATTCGATCGAATTGACCTTCGCGACGAACGCGGCGGGCAACGACATCGTGATCGTCTACGACGCGGACGGCAGCTTCAGTGCGCCGGCGAGCGCACCGGGCAACGTCGGCGACGCCTTCGCGGGCGGAACGATCCTCTACAAGGGTACGGGCTCGACCGTCACCCATGCGGGGCTGGTGGGCTGCACCCACTACTACTACAAGGCCTGGTCGTATTCCTCCACGCCGATCTTCTCCTCGGGCCTGACGGACGACGACACGACGCTGGCGGCCGCGGCTCCGGCCACGGTCTGGGCCAACCCGACGAATTCCGTCGACTTCACCGCCAACTGGTCGGCCGCCGACGGCGCCAGCGGCTACTGCCTCGACGTCAGCACGAACAGCGAATTCGGCGGCGCGGGCGGCGCCGCCGCCTCCGATTTGTTCATTTCCGAATACATCGAAGGCGCGAGCAGCGAAAAATACATCGAGATCTTCAACGGCACCGGTTCCAGCGTGGACCTGTCGGGTTATGCCTTGGTGCTTTATGCGAACGGCGGAACGGTCCCCACGGCCAGCAATATCCTGTCCGGAACGCTGACCAACGGCGGGACGATCGTATATCGCAATACCAGCGCCACGAACACCAGTTATACCGTCAGTTCGTCCGTCAACTTCAACGGTGACGACGCCGTCGCGCTCTGGAAGATATCTTCCTCCTCGTGGGTGGACATCTTCGGGCGCATCGGCGAGGATCCGGGATCGGCCTGGACGGATGGGGCGTTCACGACGGTCGACAAGACGCTGGTGAGGAAATCGTCGATCCTGGGCGGCGTGACCAGCAATCCAGGCAGCGGATTCCCGACGCTGGGCACGGAATGGGACCAGTACAACATCAGCGACGAAACGCATCTGGACAGCCATGCCTTCGACGGCGGCGGCGGCGGGACGCCGAACTACGTGGCGGGCTACTCGAACCGGGCGGTGGCGGCGACGAGCGAATCGGTGACGGGCCTGACGACGAGCGTGACCTATTACTTCCGCGTGCGGGCGGAAGGCGGCAGCTGCACCAGCGACCATTCGACGACGGCGTCGGTGACGACCGTGGCGTCGACGCCCTACATCGCTTTGGCGGACAACGGAACGCAAGTGGCGGCGGGGAACGTGCCGGCGGGTTCGGCGACCAACCTGCTGCACAAGTTCCAGCTGACCGCGACGAACGCGGGCGCGACGCTGACCGGCGTAAGCTTTACTTCGGCCGGGACCTACGCCGCCGCCGACGTGGACAACTTCAAGATCTACTACTCGGCAAACAGCACCTTGGAACCCGGCAGCGACACGTTGCTGGGGACGATTTCGTCGAGCTTGGGCGCGGGTTCGCATTCGCTTTCTTCGTTGACGCAAGGAATCGCCAAGGACGCGACGGGCTACGTCTTCATCACGGTGGACGTCGACGCGGCGGCCGTGGCCGGCAAGACGATCAGCGTGAATGCGGTTGCCGCGGGCGACCTGACCTTCAGCTCCGGCACCAAGTCCGGTTCGACGACGGCGGGCGGGGCGCAGACGATCACGGCGGCCGTGACGATCGACAACACCGGCGCGCCGGTGGCGGGCAACCTTGCCGCCAACACCTCCGACGCGGTGATCTTCGGCTTCCGGATCTCGCCCGCGACGGGCACCATCGATTTCACGGGTCTGAGCTTGGACACCGCCGGCACCGCGACCGCGGGCGACCTGAGCAACTTCGAGGTGGTCTACGACGCGGACAACAGCGGGACATACAACGGCGGCGACAGCATCGTCTCGAGCGCGGCGCAGGCGCTGGGCGATCCGATCAGCTTCACGATCACGGGCCAGACGGGCATCAGCGCGGCCCGGCGGTACCTGGTGATCGCGGACGTGGCGGCGTCGCCGACGGCCGGCCGCACCATTACCTGCAATATCGCGGCGCCGACCGACGTGACGACGACCGGCACCGAAAGCGGCACGGCCGCCGGCAACGCGCAGACGATCGTCACGGCCCCGTCCATCACGACGCCGACGGCGGCGGACATCACCCAGACGAGCGCGACGCTGGGGGCGACGCTGGCCGCGAACAACGGCGCGACGGTGACCGACTACGGCGTCGTGTGGAACACCGCCGGCACGCCGACGACGGCCGACAACAAGGTGCAGGAAAGCACGACCGAACCCGCCATGCCGGACGTCTTCACGGTCAGCGCGTCGGGCCTGGGCCAAGGCACGCGGGTCTACTACCGCGGCTACGCGATCAATTCCGTCAACACGGCCTATTCGGCGCAGGGCAGCTTCTACGCCGAGCCGGGCCAGGCGAGCGACGTGCAGTTCGCGAACGTGGCGGCGACGGGCATGCGGATCACCTGGACGGCCGGCGCGGACGCCGATGGCGCGATCGTGGTGGTGCGCGCGGGCAATTCGACGGTGGACGATCCGGTGGACGGCACGGAACATGCGGCGAGCGCGACCTACGGCAGCCAAGCGCTGGGCAGCAGCTACGTCGTGTATCGGAGCACCGGGACGCAGGTGGACGTGACCGGGCTGAGCGCCGCCACGACCTATTACGTGGAAGTGTTCGCCTATAAAGGAACGGGCGCAGACAGCGGCGCCGATCTCGGCATCAACTACCGGCAGGACAGCCCGGCGACCGGCAACCAGGCCACCTTGGCGGCGGAACCGACGGTCCACGCGACGAGCCTGTCGTTCACCGGCGTGACCGACGTGCAGATGACGGTGAACTGGACGAGCGGCAACGGCGCGAACCGCATCGTGGTGGTGCGGGAAGGCGACACCGTGAGCTGGACGCCGACGGACGGCACGGCGCCCTCGGGCGTGAACGCCAACTATTCCAGCGCGACCGACCTGGGCAGCGGCAACAAGATCTGCTACGACGGCTCCGCCACGAACTTCACGCTGACGGGCCTGTCGGCGGACACGACCTACTACGTGAAGATCTTCGAATACAATGGGTCGGGCACGGGCGTGAACTACTATACCGGCGGTACGCCGCTCAGCGGCAGCGAAACCACCGCTTCGGCCACCTGCATTCCGGATCTGGTGCGCCTGCTGCAGCGCGAGGCCTACTACACGGCGTGGGGATCCGGCGGCGGCATCTACAACAACGGCAGCGACACCAACGAGCTGGGCCAGTGGGCCAACACTGGCGATGAGCAGTCGGTGGCGTGGCGGAACTTCAAGACCTCCGGCAACGGCGGCGGCGAGAACCGCGAGCTGCAACCGGGCGACCGGTTCCGCATCAGCGTTTACGGCTATTCCCCCAACGGGATCCTGGGCGCGTCGGTGAACGACGGGGCGTCCACGGGTTCGTGGGCCAACCGGCACAGCAACACCCGCGGCTACATCCAATGCGGCAACGGATCGGGCGACCTGTACGTGACCTATGGCAGCGGCAGCACCCTGAGCTGGTCGGGCATCCGGCCGTGGGGCACGACGATCACCATGCAGTTCGACGTGCTGTCCAGCCGGGAATTTTCGGCCGACATCGTGGGCCAGACGCCCAAGTACGACTTGTCCATGATGAACAGCCCCGGCGACAGCGACCGGATCGACGGCTACTCGATCTACTACAACGACGGCGATTCGGACGTGTACTGGAAGCAGGACACGACGATCACGAACCTGGGCTACGTGGAAGTGGGCGGGGGCAACGACACGAACACGATCGCGGGCAAGATCACCGACGGCACGAATCCGAAGTGCACGAACACCCTGAGCCCGAACTTCCTGAAGAAGATCGGCACGGGCGTCGTCACGCTGAACAACACCAACACCTACACGCTCTACACGGACATTTCGAGCGGCACGCTGCAGGCTTACACCGACGGCGCACTGGGCACGGCGCCGGGCTCGGCCACGCCGGGGCACCTGCGGATTTCGGGCGCCGGGGCGGCCTTCGTGGCGTTGGACACCTTCACGCTGAACGCCAACCGCGGCCTCGTGCTGTCGAATTGGATGTACTGGGGCGTGGCGGACACCAAGACCAACACCTACAACGGCGTGATCGCGGACGGCGCCGGCAGCTACGACGTCGTCAAGAACCAGGCCGGCGAACTGGTCTTGGGCGGCGCCAACGCCTACGACGGCGGCACCTGCGTCGACAACGGCACCCTGACGCTGAACCACGCGGATGCGGCGGGCACGGGCGGCATTTTCGTCGGCCAGGATTCGGGCAGTTTCGCGGCGGCCCTGAAACTCGGCGCCGCCATCACGCTGACCAACGCCGTGACCGTCCGGACCGACAGCACCGGCGTCAAGACCTTCCGGGCGACCGAAACCGCCGCCTTGAGCGGGCCGCTGGCGATCGCCGAGACGGACGACGATCTGTTCGTCGTCGACGTGGCCAGCAGCAAGACGCTGACCATCAGCGGTCTCGTCAGCGGCGACAGCGGCGGCGGCGAAATCACCAAGACCGGCGCGGGCACCTTGGTGCTGTCCAACGCCGGCAACACGCACGACAAGAAGGTGACGGTGCAGGGCGGCACGGTGAGCATTTCGGCCTCGCGCAATCTGGGCGCCGATCCGGCCGGGGCGTATGCCGACAAGATCACGCTGAACGGCGGCACGCTGGCGGCCACGGCGTCGTTCACGCTGAACGCCAACTATTCGACGACGCTGGGCGCGAACAACGGCTTCATCCAGGTGGACCCGACCTACACGCTGACCTATCCGGCCCCGATCTCCGGCTCGGGCGCCTTCGGCAAGACGGGCACGGGCACGCTGCTGCTGACGGGCGCGAACACCTTCAGCGGCAAAATGACCAACAGCGCGGGCACGGTCCAGATCGGCAACAACGGGACGACGGGCTCCGTCGCGGCCGACATCGAAAACAACGCGGCGCTGATCTGGTACCGCTCGGACGACGTGACGTACGCGGCGGCCATGAGCGGCACGGGCACGCTGACCAAGAACGGCGCGGGCACCTTGACCTTGTCCGGCGTCAACACCTACAGCGGCAACACGCTGGTCAGCGCGGGCACCCTGCTGGTGAGCGGTTCCGCGGCGAACACGGCGATAACGGTCAACCCGAGCGGTACGCTGATGGGCGACGGCCCGGTCGGCGCCTTGGAAGTGCTGGGCACGGTGGATCCGGGCAATTCGGCCGCCGCGCGCGCGGCCTTGGTTTGCGATTCGCTGTTGCTGGACGACGGCGGCGCGATGCGCGTGGACATCTCCGCGGCCAGCGGCACCGCCGGCACGGATTGGGACCTGATCGACTCCACCGGCGCGATCGCCGCGAACGACAGCGGCACTTTCACCGTGTACCTCTACGGCACGCCGACGGGCTTCGATTCGGCGGTCGGCTACAGCTGGAAGATCATGGAAGGCTCGTCGGTGACGGACTTCTCGGCCGGCCGCTTCGCGGTCGACACGAACAACTTCCTGTCGGCGACGGACGGCGGCGCCTTTGCCATCGCCAACGTGGGCAACGACATCGTGGTAACCTTCTCGCCGCGGGCGGTCGATCCCCCGGATGCCTTCACGGCCACGGCGACCGGCCCGGACACGATCCAGCTGGCGTTCACGTTGAATGCGAATTCCGACCCCGTGGTGATCGTGTATGACCTCGACGGGACCTTCTCCGATCCGTCGGGCTCGGTTCCGGCGGCGGGCAATCCCTTCGCGGGCGGCACGGTGGTCTATGCGGGCAGCGCCTCGCCGCAAAACCACACCGGCCTGGATGCTTGCGATACCTATTATTATAAGGCGTGGAGCTACAACGGGACGAACTATTCGGCCACCGGCTTGACCGACAGCGACGCCACCGATACGCCGGCGGCGCCGGCGACGGTCTGGGCCGGCGAAACCAACAACACGTCGTTCCTCGCCGATTGGGCTTCTTCCGCCGGCGCGACCGGCTATCGCCTCGACGTCAGCACCAACGCGGACTTCAGCGGCGGCGGCGGCGGCAGCGGCGTCTTCTATACGGAATCGTTCGAAACGGAAGGGGCGGGCAGCCGCTATACCGTGTTCAACCAGTGCACGGACTACGGGTCGGACTACTTCATCCGCACGAACGGCTTGACGGGATATTCCAGCGAGGACGGGACCTATTATTTCGCAGGTCAAGACATCGACGGAGATACGACGATTCCCACGGGCGTGGTGACGCTGGCGTCCGTCAACATCACCGGATATTCTTCCCTCACCGTCAGCGGAATGTTCGCGGCTCCCGGTTCGGGCGCCTACGACGCCGCCGGCGACTACATCCACGTGTTCGCCAGCATCGACGGTGGCGCCTGGACGCTGATCGGCGCATTTGAAAACGACGGAACGACCTACAACACGCAGCTGTACCAGGACACCAATCTGGACGGAACGGGCAACGGCAACCAATTGACCGGCACGTTCTCCAATTATACGTTCAACGTGACCGGCACCGGCACCGGCCTGCAAGTGCGGGTCGCGATGTATATGGATTCCGGCGGAGAAATGGCGGCGTTCGACAACATTCGGATCGCCGGGTCGGGCAGCAGCACGCCTTCCTACGTGCCGGGCTATTCGAACCTGTCGGTCGGCGCGGTGACCGAAGCCTCGGTGACGGGGCTGACGGAAAACACCTATTACTACTTCCGGGTGCGGGCGGAAGGCGTCGACGGCTGCGTCAGCGACAATTCGCCCACCGGCAGCGTGTTGACGACGAGCTCCTTGCCGGCGCCGCCGGCCAACCTGGCGGCCTCGGACGGCACGAGCACGGCCCACGTGGCCCTGACCTGGGACGATGCGTCGACGGAGACGGCGTACTACGTCTACCGCCACACGGCTGATACTTTCGGCAGCGCGACGCTGATCTGGACGAACGCCGCCAACGACGTGGATTACGACGACGACACGGCCTCGCCGGGCATTCTCTACTACTATTGGGTGGCATCTTCGAACGCGTCGGGGTTGGGCACGGAAAGCCTGTCGGACGACGGCTATCGCGCCTTGGAGGCGCCGGCGAACGTCGCCGCGACGGATGGTTCCTCGACGGCCAACGTGACGGTGACCTGGGATGCGGTGACGGGTGCGGACTCCTATAATGTCTACCGCGATACGGATTCCGATCCGGCGGGCGCGGAGGATCTCGGAGCGCAGACCAGCCCCTTTGCGGACACGACGGCGACGCCGGGTCAGCAATATTGGTACTGGGTGACGGCGCTGGCCAGTTCGAGCAGCAGCGAGAGCGCCTATGGCACTTCCGACCAGGGCTACCGCAAGCTGGCGGAAGTGGCCGGCGTGACGGCAAGCTACGACCTGTACAACGACAAGATCGAAGTCCAATGGACCGACGGCACGGGCGAGACGGGCTACGGCATCTGGCGGCACACGTCGGACGCCGGCGCTTCGGCCTCGTACGTCGGCGCGGCGGCGGCCAACGCGACGAACTATTCCGACACGACGGCGACGCCGGGCGTGGAATACTACTACTGGGTGCGGGCGACCAACAGCACCAGCGCCAGCCAGAGCGATCTGCAGGCCAACGGCGCCCTCGGCCGGCGGACGGATCCCAACCTGCCCGTCGTGACGACGGACGATCCCACCGAGATCACCCAGTCCAGCGCCAACGGCGGCGGCAACGTGACCGACGGCGGCGGCGACACGGTGACCGAGCGCGGCGTGGTCTGGGACACGAGTCCGGATCCCACGACGGCCGACAACAAGAGCGCGGCGGCCGCCGGCGGCACCGGGACCTTCACGAACTTCATCTCCGGCCTGGTCGCGGGCGAGAGCTACTTCGTGCGCGCCTACGCCAGCAACAGCTACGGCGTCGCCTACGGCGAAAACAAGGGCCTCACCAACTCCTGCTTCACCAACGCGGTGGCGAGCGTCTGGGCGAATCCGACGAACTTCACCGACTTCACCGCGAACTGGTCGGCCCTGGGCGGCGCCGCCACCTACCGCATCGACGTGAGTCCGGCTGTTGATTTTGGCGGCTCGTCCGACCTCGGCTTCCAAGGATTTGAAGGAGGGGCGGGGGATACTTGGGACTATACGACTGCAGGTACGGTGACAACGAGCACGACCAAGAAAAACTCGGGCAGCTACTCGCTCCGGTTCGACGGCACTGCCACGGCGTCGGCAACGTTCGATCCCGTTGCATTGTCGGGCACCGCGGCGGCGACGGTAACGGTGGCCTTCGCCGGGGCGGGACCGGATTCCGGCGAAGATCTGTTCCTGGCCATTTACACCTACGAAGGAGGCGTTCTCAGTTCCAATACGATCAAGTTGGTGGACGGCTACAACAACACCCCGATCGAATTCGGGGATACCAACGTGGCCGATCCCACGACTGTTTCTCCGAATCCATATTCGGTCGCCGTTTCGGCGACGGCGACGCAAGTCTACGTGGTTGTGTATGCGGTGGGTCTCGATTCCGGAGAATACTACTACATCGACGACGTGTCGCTGACCGGTCCGGCCGGTTCCTTCGTTCCCGGCTACGAGGACCGGCTGGTATCTGCGGGCACGAGCGTCTCGGTCACGGGGCTGGTAGAAGATACGACGTATTACTTCCGCGTCCGGGCGGAATCGCCGTACTGCGAGAGCGGGAATTCCCCGACGGGGTCGGTGACGACGCGGATCAGCTCCGTGGCGCCGCCGACCTTGCTGACGGCGACGGCGGCCAGCGTGTCGCAGATCGATCTGGCGTTCGCGACGAACGCGGCCCAGCAAGCCGTGGTGATCGTGTTCAACACGACGGGCATCTTCGATTCGCCGGCGGGCGATCCGCCGGCGATCGGCAACGCGTTCGCGGGCGGCACCCTGATCTACAACGGGACCGGCTCGAGCTACAACCACACCGGGCTGGATTCCTGCTCGCAGTATTTCTACCGGGCCTGGTCGTACCTGCCGGCCGGCTCCATGTGGTCCACGGCGATCAGCGACGACGCGACGACGACGACGCCCGATCCGCCGACGACGATCTGGGTCAGCGTGACGAACTACTACGACTTCACGGCGGCCTGGGACGCGGTGGAAGGCGCGGCCGGCTACTACATCGACGTCAGCGCGAGCGACACCTTCTCCGCCGCTGGCGGGGCGGGCACCCAATTCCTGCTGGCCAGCAACGCGGCCACCTCGGCCGGCGCGATCACCAACGGGTGGTCCGGCTGGGATCTCACGTCGGGTTCCGGCTATCTCACGATGCTGTCGTCCTCCTCGGTGGTGACGTCGCCGGCGTTCTCGACGGTGGGCTACACCAACCTGACGGTGGACTTCCGGGCGCGTTCCTACGGGACGGTGTCGGGCACGCAGCGGACGAACATCACGGTGTCGATTTCGACCAACGACGGCGTGGACTGGACGGTCATGGGCGTGGTCTCGCCTTGGGTCAATACGTTCCAGACGATGCCGACGCTGACGAACACGGCGAACCTGGGCTTCGCGCAGACGCGCATCCGCTGGCAGACGCCGTATGCCGCCGCCAGTTCCGGCGTCGGCACGACGAATTTCATCGTGCAGGGCTGGAGCGGCAGCGGCGGAACGCCGGCCTACGTGCCGGGCTTCTCGAACCTGTTCGTGGCGGGCACGAGCACGTCGGTGACGGGCCTCGAGGAAGCCACGGCGTACTACTTCCGCCTCCGGACGGAAGGGGACGGCGGTTGCGTCAGCGACAATTCCACGACCAATACCGTGACGACGCGGAGCGGGTCGCCCTATGCGCCGACGGCGCTGGACGCCTCGGACGGCTTGTACACCGATCGGGTGGAATTGACCTGGGCCAACGTGGACGACGAGACGGGCTACACGATCTGGCGGTACACGTTGAACATCCCGGCCAGCGCGACGGTCATCGGGCAGACCGCGACGGACGACACGACGTTCAACGACACGACGGCGACGCCGGGTCAGATCTACTACTACTGGGTCTCGGCTTCCAACGCGATCGGTTCGAGCGCCAAGAGCGCGCCGGATTCCGGCTACCGGCGGCTCGCGGCGCCGACGGACGTGGCGGCGACGGACGGCGCCAGCACCAACAACGTGGCCGTGACCTGGACGGGCTCGAGCGGGGCAACGACGTACCGGATCTACCGCGACGTGGATTCCGATCCGGCCGGCGCCGGCGATCTGGGCGTCCAGAGCAGCGGCTATCTGGACACGACGGCGATTCCGGGCCAGCAATATTGGTACTGGATGATGGCCGAGGCCAGTTCGAGCAGCAGCACGAGCGACTGGAGCACCGCGGATGGCGGCTATCGGAAGATGGCGACGCCGGCGAACGTGGATGCCAGCTACGACGACTACAGCGACCGGATCGCCGTGTCGTGGGCGGACGTCGTCGGCGAAACGGGCTATGCCATCTGGGTCAACGTCGTCAACAATTCGGGCACGGCCTCCTATCTGGATTCGGTGGGCGCCGGCGTCACGAACTACGACGACGTCGCGGCGACGCCCGGCATCGAGTACTTCTACTGGATCCTCGCGACGAACAGCACCAGCTCCAGCACGAGCGACTTCCAAGCGGACGGCGCGCTGGGCCGGCGGCTGGATCCCAACCTGCCGATCGTGACGACGGATACGCCCAACGGCATCACGTCCGGCGGCGCGAACGGCGGCGGCAACGTCATCAACGAAGGCACCAGCGAAGTGACGGAACGCGGCGTGGTCTGGAGCACGAGCCAGAATCCGACGACGGCCGACGGCCAGGACGTCCACGCCGACGGCGGGCCAGGAGCGTTTACCAACTACCTTTCGGGGCTGATCGCGGGCCAGACCTATTACGTGCGCGCCTATGCCAGCAACGTTTCGGGCGTCGTGTACGGCGACCAGAAGAGCTTCCAGACGCCGTGCTTCAGCGGCGTGGTCACCGGGCTGTTCGTGAATCCGACGAACGGGCTGGACTTCACCGCGCAGTGGAGCGCGCTCCCGGGCGCGGCGGGCTACTACCTCGACGTCGGCACCAACCAGTACTTCCTTGAAGGCAGCAGCGTCGTCGACGCGATCACGGAAAGCTTCGCCGGGTTCGTGGTGCTCAACGGCTCCACGGATCGGGGCGGGGATTTGGACACCTACATGGAAACGCCGGGCTGGACCGGCATCAAGATCTACGACAACGCGGGCGAGGTCAAGATGGGCAGCAGCGACACGGCCGGAATCCTGACGACGCCGACGCTGGATCTGTCGGCCGCCGGCGGCGTGGCGGAATTCACTTTCGACGCCCGCCGGTACGGAACCGACACCCCCGTCCTGTACGTCGCCGTCGCCACCGACGGCGTGACCTACGTGCAGACGGGCGAGACCATCACCCTGACGAACGACATGCTGACGTATACCAACGTCATCACCAACGGGACGGCGTCGTGCAAGGTCCGCCTCACCGCCACCGTCAACACCGCCAAGCGCTTCTATCTGGACAATTGGCGGATCTCGCAGGGCTCCGGCGAGCCGTCCTACCTGCCGGGCTATTCCAACCGGCCGGTGGCGTCCGTCAGCCAGATCGTGACGAACCTGTCGACGAACACCTGGTACTACTTCCGCGTGCGGGCGGAGGGCGCCGGCAGCTGCCTGAGCGCGAATTCGGCCACCGAACCGGTGCTGACGCGCGACCTGTCGCCGCAAGGTCCGGACAACGTGCAGGCCTCGGACGGCACGAGCGCGGCCTACGTGCACGTGACCTGGACCGACGTGGCCCTGGCGGACAGCTTCGTGATCTATCGCAACACGCTGGACGAATTCGACACCGCGACGGCGATCGCGACGAACGATCGCGCGGGCTGGACGCTGCTGAACGAAGATTTCGTGGCCTTCACCGACTGGACGGACGGCGGCACGGCCAACGACACCGATGCGGCGCATTACGGCCTGGCCAGTCCCTGCCGCGCCTTTACCGCGGGCGACACGCTGACCTCGCCGGCCGTCAACTATCCCACGCAATTGGCGTTCCACGTCGATGCCAGCGTCGGCGGCGACGGCTATACCACGACCAACTACTACAGTCTGGATAGCGGCGCGACCTGGACGCCGCTGGGCACGTTCACGGTCTCCGCGGCCGGCGCCACGGAAACCCAGGATCTAACCACCGGCCCGGACCTGTCGGGCGCCACGAACGTGATGTTCCGCTTCGTGTCGGCCTTCAACTCCTGGTATCTGGACGACGTGGTCGTGGCGGGCGGCAACGTGACGAACTTCTTCGACGTCACCACGGCGCCGGGCGATCTGTACTGGTACTTCGTGGTGGCCACGAATTCCTACGGCGGCAACGTCGGTCTGGGCGATTCCGGCTACCGGGCCATGGGAACGGTGTCGGGCGTGGGCGCGACGGACGGGACCTATACGGACCGGGTGGCCGTGACGTGGACGGATCTGAACGGCGGCGAAACGGCCTACGCCATCTGGCGGTCCGAATCGACCGATACCGTCGCGGCGGTGTGCGTCGGCGAGGCCGCGGCGGACGAAACGACCTTCGACGACGTCGCGGCGGTGCCGGGCCAGCAGTATTGGTACTGGGTCCGGGCGACCAACAGCAGCAGCGCGGGGATGGGCGACTGGGGCACCTCCGATCCGGGCTACCGGAAACTGGCGATCGTGGCCGACCTCTCGGCGAGCTACAATACCTACGACGACCGGATCCGGATCACCTGGACGGACAGCGAAGGCGAGACGGGCTATGCCCTGTGGCGGAACACGGTGGACAACTCCGGCACGGCGACGTGGCTGGAAGACATCTCGCCCAACGAGACCAATTACGACGACTACTCGGCCGTCACCAGCACGCCGTACTATTATTGGCTGCGGGCGACGAACGACACCAGCGCGACCCAGAGCGACTTCCAGGCCAGTGGCGCCCTCGGCCGGCGCACGCAGACGCCGCCGGTGCTGACGACCCTGCCGATCAGCAACAACGTCCTCGGTTCCGCCAAGAGCGGCGGCGACGTGAGCGACGTCGGCGGCTCCGCCATCACGAACCGCGGCGTGGTGTGGAATACGACGGGCGATCCGTCGATCCTCGACAGCCATACGCTGGACGGCGCGGGCGCGGGCCTGGGCACCTACGAAAGCACGGTCAGCCCGACCGTCGGCGGCGTGACCTACTACGTGCGGGCCTACGCCCAGAACGACGAGCGGATCGCCTACGGCCAGGTCGTCTCGTTCCTGGGCGAATGCTTCACCAACCTGCCGGCCACGCTCGCGGCGACCGATATCGCCTCGACGACCTTCCAGGCCAACTGGACGGCCGTGGCCGGCGCGGTCAGCTATCGGCTCGACGTCAGCACGAACCTGACCTTCCTCGGCGGCTACGACCCGAACGTCGCGGCCTACCACAACGGCGTGCTGGGCGAGGGCACCGGCGGCACCTGGCTCGAGACGAACCTGCTGCAGTCCGCCGGCTACGTGGCCCTGCGCACCAATACCGCCGCGTTGGCCACCCCGGCGCTCGATTTCGACGCGGGCAGTTCGGAAGTGCTCACGTTCCGCGCCCGCATCTTCGGCGGCGGCGGCAACGGCGACTTCCGCAACCGCATCACGGTGTCGATCTCGACCAACAACGGCTCGACCTGGACCAACGTCGGCACCCGGACGCCGGTGAACACGACCCTGACGGCGATGGATCCGCCGTTCGACCTGAGCGCCTACAACGGCTCGCAGGTGATGGTGCGCCTGCAGACGCTCAGCTCGTCGGCGGGCGTGGGCGCGGGCATCGTGGACGTGACGGTGACGAACATCCTGGATCCCCGCGGCGTCTTCATCGCCGGCTACTCGAACCGGACCGTGGGCGGGTCGAGCCTGGTGGTGACCGGACTGCTGCCGGAAGTCACCTACTATTACCGCGTGCGCGCGTACGCGTCCGAAGATTGCACCAGCGGCAACACGGCGACCGAATCGGCCACGACGCTGGCCTATGAATCGATCTGGGACGGCGAAGCCATCAACGACCGCAGCAACTGGCTCAATCCGACCAACTGGGTGGGCGACGAACTGCCGCAGACGAACGCCACGGCCTACTTCTACCAGTCCGCCGGCTTGGTCAGCGCCAACGTCGACCTCAACGGCGATCAGGTCGTGAAGGCCCTGCGCTTCCGCGACGACGCCGCGGACAGCATCACCATCCGCAGCAACAACCTGACGATCTTCGGCGGCGGCATCGGCGTCGGCGCGGGTTCGACGGGCGACCACGTCGTCGAGTCCGCCCTCACGGCGGCGGCGGCGCAGGGCTGGACGAACGCGTCCGCGCGGAACTTCACGATCGCCGGTTCGCTGATGGGCGCGGGCGCGGTGACCAAATACGGCAGCGGCCGGATCGTCCTGACGGGCAACGACAGCACGTTCTCGGGCACGATGACGATCAGCGAAGGCGCGCTGCAGATCCGCGGCACCAACGCCCTCGGCACGACCGGGGCCGGCACGACGGTGGCCGACGGCGCGGTGCTGGAACTGCACGGCGGCGGCAACGCGGTGGATTACGCATCCGAGCCGCTGACGCTGACGGGCACGGGCATCGCCGACGGCGGCGCCCTGCGCTTCGTCCAGAACAACGTGGACTACAAGGGCGACGTGACCTTGGCTTCCGACGTCCGCATCCAAGCGGTCAGCAATTCGCCGGTGCTCAGCGGCGACGTCGCCATCGGCATCAATACCCTGACCGTCGGCGTTGCGGCCGAGGCGACCGAACTGCGGATCGGCGGCGATTTGTCCGGTACGCGGACGGATGGAGACGGCGCCTTCGTGAAGGACGGGCCCAGCCGGTTGACCTTGACGGGCAACAATTCTGGCCTGACGGGCCTCATGACCCTGGAGGAAGGTGAACTCCGCATCGGCAACGCCAACGCGATCGGCGCCAGTCCGACGTCGCTGGTCTTCGGCAACAACGTGGTGATGAAGTCTTCCAGCGTCGCGGACTACACGATTTCGCGGCACGTGCTGTTCCAAGGCAACGTGTCCTTCGGCGAGGCGGCGACCCGGACGGGCACGCTGATCTTCAACGGCGACGCCGACCTGAACGGCGCGACCCGCACGCTGACGGTCAGCAATCCCGTCACGAAGTGGGTGGAATTCACCGGCAGCGTGACCAACGGCAACCTGAACAAGGCGGGCCCGGGCTTGATGATCCTGAGCGGGACGACCCCCGTCGGCGTCGGCCTGACCGTTTCCGCCGGCAGCCTGGAAGGCGATACGGACAGCCTGATCGGCGACATCGTCAACAACGGCTTGGTGATCTTCCGCCAGACGACGGACGGGACCTATTCCGGCAACATGAGCGGCACCGGCCAGATGGAGAAGGACGGCAACGGCCAGCTGACCATCACCGGCAGCAGCACCTACGAAGGCATCACGATGATCAACGAGGGCACCATGGTGATGAGCGGCTCTTGCCCGCGGTCGGCCCACGTGGTCGGATCCGGCGGCACGCTGACGGGCACCGGCACGGTGGGCGACCTGATGATCGGCGGCCGCGTTCTCCCGGGTTCCTCGCCCGGCATCCTCTATGCCTCCAACGTCTATCTGTCGGCCAACGGCACCTATCGGTTCGAGATCGACGACATCGCCACCAACGGCACGCCGGGAACGGATTGGGATCTGATCTCGGCCACGGGTGGCATCACGGTGAACTCCTCGGCGACCGATCCGTTCGTCGTGGAACTCGTGGGCGCCGGTACCGGCTTCGACGCCGAACTGCCCTGGAAGTGGATCCTCATCGATTCCGACAGCGGCTTGGTGACGGGCTACGCCCGCAACAAGTTCCGCGTGGACGTCTCCGAATTCGGCGGCGATTTGCAGGGCGGCTCTTTCATGGTCACCGAACACGACGGCGACCTGTACGTCGAATACCAGATGCCGGATCTCGAAGTGCTGGGCACCAACGACGCGGTCATCGCCATCAGCAATGCGGTGCCCTCGGCGGCGGACGGCACGGACTTCGGCCTGCTGTCGGTCGGCGTGCCGTATCTGCAGACTTTCGCGGTCACCAACCCCGGCTTGGCGCCGGTGGATCTGCTGCCGGTCGCCGTGGGCGGATCGACGACCTTCACGGTCTCGAACCAGCCGCCGCTGACGCTTGCCGCGGGCGAGGTGGGCTACTTCACCATCGCATACTTGGCCGGAAGCACCGGCACGAACACGGCCACGGTCTACATCACGAACAACGTGACCGGGAAGTCGCCCTACACGTTTGCGATCCGGGCCGTTGCCGGCATCGCTTCGCCGTCGAACTTCGTGGTCGAAGCGGATCTGCACGAAATGGTGCGGCTGAGCTGGAAGAAAGCGCCGGCCTACGACGTGCTGCTGGTGCACAGCAGCAGTTCGCAGCCGACCGGGCCGCTCGACGGAACCGAATACGCCGTGGGCGCCGCTTGCGGCGGCGGCACCGTCCTCTACAAGGGCAGCGCCGAAGGTCTCGACCATGAAGTGCCCCAGAACACGACCAACTTCTACCTCTTGACCTCGGTTTCGGGCACGGGCGCGGATTCGGTCTACTCGATGGCCATTACGACGTGGGAAGTCTACACGCCGATCTTCCTGCCCGGCATGATCCTGGAGCCGTTCTCGCGAACCAATGGGATGAATCTGGACGGATTCGACCGTGGCCAAGGTTGGAGCGGCGCCGGCGGGTGGACCGAAGGCGGCGGCTCGGAGACGTTCACCTCCGGGACCAACAGCTTGCAGCCGGCGCTCGCCTATCCCGACGTCGGCGGCAATTTGGCCATGACCACGCTGGGGAACGGCGACACGGCGACGTTGTCCCGCAACTTCATGACGGCCATCACCACGACCAACCTGTACATGAGCTGGGTCATGAACGTTCAGACGCCGGGCGCCGACCAATATGCAGGCGTTGAAGTCGTCGGCGGTTCGGGCGGAACGACGCCGCTGTTCCGGGTCGGCCTGCCTCCCGGCAGCACCAACGGCGGCATCCAGTGTCTGCTGCACGGCGGCACTCCGGTCTCCAACAGCACCCACGAGATCCAGGCGGGCGTGGATTACACCTACGTCATGAAGTTCGTCAAGGCCACCAAGACGGCCTATCTGCTGGTCTACACGACCAACGATATCATCAAGCCGGCGGCGACGGACGAACCGTCGACCAACAACTGGCACGCGCAGTACCGGATGGCCGACGTGTTCTCGACGAACTTCTACGGCATTCGCTTGGTCGGCGGCGGCGCCACCGGTGCCGGAGTTGTCAAGTGGGATGAAATCCGCGTGGCCACCCGCTGGACGAACCTGTTCAACGTCGGTCGCCAGCCCGTCTGGGATGGCGGCGCCAACCAAAGCCTGTGGTTCAAGGCCGACAACTGGGTCGGCGACCAGTTGCCGCGCATGGACGTCGAAGTCACCGTCTTCTACGAGGTGATGGGTCGCTCCGCCGGCGAAGTCAACCGGGCCGGATCGATCAACTTCAACGGCAACGCGGGCAACCATTACCCCGTCTTGGGTCTGCGCTTCGATTATCGGCAGACCAACGGCGTTTATATCTATGGTAACGGCAACTCCACGGTCATGGAATTGTCCCATCAGGGCATCGAAGTCCAGGCCGGCACAAACCAGACGGCGGCGGGCACGAATACCCTGGCGGTCGATGAATTGCAGTTGTGGACGGAACAGCCGTGGACCAGTTCCTCGACCAACGTGTTCACGTTCTACACCCAGGTGACCGGGACCGGCAACGTGACCAAGACCGGTTCGGGCCGCTTCCATCTGGTGGGGACGGGCCGGAAGGGCGATCGGAACACGTTCCGCGGCATCATGGACGTGGAAGAAGGGCCGCTGAGCATTCAAGATGCCTGGGCGCTCGGCAGCATCTCCGGCCGGACCGTGGTCGGCAGCAGCGGCGCGTTGCAACTCCGGCCTTTGGCGGCGACCACGTACACGAACGAACCCCTGACCCTTTCCGGCTGGGGCATCGACGACGACGGCGCGCTGCGCAACATGTTCTACAGCAACCGCTGGACCGGCCCGATCACCTTGGCCGCCGCCGCGCGGATCACCGCCGACGCGAATACCGCGCTGACGATCGTCGGCGGCATCAACGGCACCGATGGCGGCCAGGATCTCTATCTGGGCAGCGCCGGACCGATCCACGTCGTCAGCAACGGCATCCTCAGCCTCGTGCGGCACGTCGTCAAGGACAGCGCCAGCACCGTGACGCTGTCGGCGGCCAGTTCCTGGATCGGTTGCACCTATCTCAGCAACGGCATGCTGCGCACGACGCTGCCGGAGGCGACGTCGGTCACGACGCCGTTCCTGGTCTCGACGGGCGCGATCTTCAATCTGGACAGCAACAACCAGACCATCGGTTCGCTGCAGGACGGCGACGACGATCCGGCCGGCGAGGCGGGACAGGTTTGGCTGGGCACCGCGTATCTGACCGCGGGCGGCAACGGCAGCAACACGACCTGGAGCGGCGTGATCAGCGGGTCTGGCGGCCTGAACAAGAAGGGCACCGGCACGATGATCATGGCCGGCACCAACACCTATACCGGCCTGACCACCATCAGCAACGGCTACCTCATCGTGAGAGGGGATTCGGCCTACTCGGCGCATACGGTCTATTCGTCCGGCACCCTGATGGGCAACGGCCCGATCGGCGACCTGACGATCGGCGGCACGGTCGATCCGGGCAACGACTTCGGCTATATCGACACGCTGCAATCCGGACCGATCGAACTGGTGGGCGGCGGGTCCATGAAGGTGGATATGAACGACGTCGACGGCGTGGCGGGCACGGATTGGGACTTCGTCAATTCCTACGGCGGCATCACGGTGCAAGCCGGCGGCACCTTCACCATCAAGCCGGCGGGCAATCCGGTCGGATTCGATCCCACCAACAACTACTCGTGGAAGATCATGAGCGGCATTTCGTCGGTGGCGGGCTTCAGCGCGAACAAGTTCTACGTGGACACGTCGGGCTTCTTCCCCGACCTGGCCGGCGGCAAGTTCAACGTGGCCCAGGACGGCAACGACCTGCTCCTGACGTTCACGACCGGCGGCGGCATTCCGGTCTGGGACGGCGAAGGCTCCGACGCGCGCTGGGACACGGATGCCAACTGGGTGGGCGATCTCGTGCCGAACATGGACAAGATCCACGTCTTCTATACGGGGCTGGGTTCCGGTTCCACCATCCTGACCGCCGGCATCCGCCCGGTCCGCGGCTTGCGCTTCACCGACCAAGCGGACACTTCGCTGATCTTCTCCGGCACGCAGCTCTCCGTGGGCACCAACGGCATCGGCATCTACGCGGATGCGGCGGGCTCGCACATCCTGGCGTGCCTCGTGGAACTGGCCGGTCCGCAGGTCTGGACGAATGATTCGACCGCGACCTTCACGGCCGGCGCCCAGATTTCGGGCGCGCAGGCGCTGCACAAGGAAGGCTTGGGTCCGGTCGTGCTGTCCGCGAACAACGCCTTTACCGGCGGTTTGTTCGTCGACGAGGGCGGAGTGCAGCTGAATTCCAGCACCAATGCCATGGGCGTCGGCGCGATCACGGTCGGCACCAACGCGACGCTGGAACTCAACGGCAACTTCAACTGGCGGCCGGTGAACTCCACCTTGTACGGCACCGGCACGAACAACGGCGGCGCCATCCGGCAAATTTCCAGCGGCGTCGGCGAGTGGCGCGGCAACGTGACGCTGGGCGCGGATGCCTCGATCGCCATCGCGGCGGGCTCCTTCAATACCTATGGCTCCCTGTCGGCCGGCACCCATACGCTCTACGTCACCAACGCCGCCACCTTCACGATGGTGGCGAACCAACTCACCGGCACCAAGACGACCGGCGACGGCGCGCTGCGCAAGAGCGGGGCCGGCAGTTTCTTCCTGCGCGGGTCCACCCTGGCGGGCAGCATCGTCGTGGAGCAAGGCCCCCTGCGCCTCGTGGAAGACCTCTCGGACGGCGGCGGCACCCTGCGGCTCTTGGACCGCGCCATGCTGACCTCCAGCAACTCGACGGCCCGCACGGTGGTCAAGCCGGTCTCGATCGAAGGCGACGTGGCCCTGGGCGCGCTGGGCACCTATCGCGGCCCGCTGTTCCTGACCAACACCGTGGATTTCGCCGCGGGCGTCCATGCCATTTCCGTCAGCAACGTCGCGACGCTCAGCGGCGTCCTCTCCAACGGCGGATTCATCAAGACGGCTCCGGGCACGATGACGGTTTCGGCCGTGAACACCTATCTGAGCAACACGACGGTCAACGCCGGCGTTCTCGTCGTGAGCGGTTCCGCGGCCGGATCGACCCATACCGTCGAATCCGGCGGCATCCTGCGCGGCGCCGGCACCGTTGGGCCGTTGTCCATCTGGGGCCTCGTGGATCCCGCCAACGACGCCAGCACGGCCGGTACCCTGACCGCCAGCGGCACGGTTGCGCTGAACGCCACCGGCACCCTGAAGATCGACATGCCGTCGGCGACCGGAACGGCCGGAACGGATTGGGACCTCCTTGCCGCCAGCGGCACGGTCACGTGCCCCTCCGGCGGCCAGTTTATCCTCTGGGTCACCGGCGCCGGCGCGGACTTCGCCCCCGGCGTCAACCAGGAATGGCTGGTGGTCGACGGCCCCGCGGCGGGCGTGTCGGGCTTCGACGCCACCAACTTCCTGGTGGACGTGTCCGGCTTCGCGCCGGAACTCTACAACGGAACCTTCGGGGTTTCGAACGACGTCGCCAACGGCGACCTCTATCTGACCTTCGTGCCGTCGGTCGAAGATCCGGACTACTTCGGCGTGGCGCCGGACGGGCCGACTTCGATGACCCTGGAATTCGAAAAGAACGGGGCGGGGCAGGACGTGGTGATCGTGTACAACGAAACCGGCGTCTTCACGGATCCCGCGGGCGCGCCGCCGGCGGTGGGCGAGGCGTTCGCGGGCGGCACGGTGGCCTATCTGGGCGGCGTTTCGCCGCAGGTCCAGACGGGTCTGGTCAGCTGCACGCACTACTACTACATGATGTTCTCGTACTACGACGGCCGCTACTCGGACGGCTTGGCGGACGACGACACGACCTCGCCGCCGCCGCCGCCGCAGGTGCTGCCGGCCGAAAACATCACGACCAACAGCTTCGTGGCCTGGTGGGAGGCTTCGGAGGGCGCGAACGGCTACCGGCTCGACGTCAGCATGAACCCGTACTTCACGGGCGGCTCCGCCGGCGCGCAGGAAACGTTCCTGGGCCAGGGCTTCGAAGGCGGCGTGGGCGACAACTGGACCATCACCTTGGGCAACGCCTACGTTTCGAACGAGAATCCGCTGACCGACAATCCGACGGCCGGCCGCATCCGGACGGGCAGCTATTCGTGGCAGCGCCGCAACGGCGCCGGCACGCTGCAGCTCGCCGCTTCGTCCCTCGAGGGCTACATGTCCCGCACCGTGGAAGTGCACGTGGCCAGCATCGCGACCAACAACACCAACGGCGCGGAATTGACCGACAAGGTGGAGATCTACGTGGCGGTGAACGGCGCGGCCTTCGCCGTCGTTCCGGACGTCGAAATCACCGGCGCCGCCACCGCCAACGCGCGCTGGGGCTTCACCGCCACGGGCGTCGTGGAAACCGTCGCGGGCACGCCCGTCAGCGTGTCGGCGCCGCAGTCCGGCTCCAACGAGAACAACTACGCCACCGCGCGCATCTCCATCCCCGACACGGCTTCCTCGCTGGCCCTCAAGATCGTCACGACCAACAACGCGTCGTCCGAAGTCTGGGTCATCGACGACGTCAAGGTGATGGGCGCGACCATCGGTTCGAGCTACGTGGACGGGTACGAGGACCTGTACGTGGCGAGTCCCGCCACCAGCCAGATCGTGACGGGCCTGGTCGAAGACGCGACCTACTACTACCGCGTGCGCGCGGAAAGCGACGGCGGCTGCGTCAGCGCGAATTCGGACACCGAGCCGGTGATCACGACGGTGACCCCGCCGTCGCCGCCGCCGGAGCTGGATCTGCAGGCGTCCGACGGCACCAGCACCAACCACGTGGCGCTGGACTGGAGCGACATGTCGACGGAAACCGGCTACCTGATCTGGCGCTGGACCTCGGACGACATCGCCAGCGCGACGAACGCCGGCGCCATCCATACGAACGGGATGAGCACGACGAACTGGAACGACACGACGGCCGTTCCCGGCCAGCTCTATTACTACTGGGTGACGGCGACGAACCGGGCCGGCTCCAGCGCCGTGGGCACCAACGACACGGGCTATCGCCGGCTGGCCACGGTGACGAACGTGGCGGCCACCGAAGGCACCTATACGAACAAGGTCGTCGTGACCTGGGACGACATCGTCGGCGAGACCGCCTACGGCGTCTGGCGCAGCCTGTCCTACGACACCAACACGGCCGATTGCGTCGGCACCGTTTCCGCCGACGTCGTGACCTTCGACGACACGACCGCCGTTCCGGGCTGGCCCTACTACTATTGGATCGTGGGCACCAACGACACCAGCGAAAGCACCGGCGTGTGGAGCGCTCCGGCCGTCGGCTTCCGGACCCCCGTCAGCAACGTGACGTCCGCGGTTCTGGCGCTGGACGGTCGCGAAATGACCCGGTCCACGGTCGCGGGCAACCCGAACGGCGATCCCATCCTCGTGCTCCATTCGACGGTCGCCCAGGTCACCCAGTTCCCGTGGCCCAGCACCAATTACGCGCAGGGCGACGCCATCGACACCGCGACGGTCGTCTACAAGGGCCCCGCCGCCGGCTTCCGCGAACACGTGGTGCCGTCGAACGCCACCAACCACTACCGGATCTACAGCATCCAGGGCGACGGCTTGGGCTTGCCGTATCCGTACTACTCGGACGGCCTGATCCCCGGCAGCCCGTTGATCACCATGCCGTATCCCTCGAACGTGTATTCGGAAACCTTCTCCTACACGAACGTGGACCTGAACGTCGGCAGCTTCTCCAACAAGACCGGTGGCCACCAGTGGACCGCCGGCTGGAGCCTGACGACCGCCGGGGCGGGCCACGGCTGGACCGTGCAGACCAACGGCGTGACCGGCCAGCCCATGTTCCGCGTCACCCAGTCGAACTACCCGACCGTCGTCGGCAACCGCGCCGTGCTGGAAGCCAACGGCACGGGCAACAACACCGCGCGCCGCACGATCACCGCCACCAACAGCGGCACGATCTTCGTGGGCGCCATCGTGGCTTACCGGTACGGCGACGTGGATAGCGCCAACAAGTACATGACCATCGGCCTGATGGACGGCGACAACACCCAACTGGAATTCGGCAAGGTGTACGGCGCGAGCAATCTGTTCAGCATCCGCCGCGGCGGCGCGAACGCCCTCAGCACCTATGCCATGAACGAATGGAATGCCGACACCAACAACTGGTACTGGATGGTGATCAAGTACGACTTCGACGTCGACACCGCCTACGCCAAGTGCTTCTACCGCGGCGAAAACATCCCGTACCTGGAACCCGCGACTTGGGATGCGGAATGGTCGGGTCTGGGCGCCATTTCGCAGTTCACGTCCATCGAACTCAAGGGCGGCAGCGATTCCGGCTGGCTCGGCGGCGCGATCTGGGACGAAATCCGCGTGTCGTCCATCTGGCCCGAACTGATCGGCCAGCCCGGCCTGATCCCGTGGCCGTCGCTGGTGGACTTCGGCGACGTGGAATCCACGCTCTCCAGCAACCTGACGGTCTGGATCGCCAACAGCGGCGGCGACAACGTCCCGCTGTACGTGACCAACGACCCGTCCATCACGATCTCCGGAACCGACGCGGGCTACTTCACGATCAGCACGAACCGCTTCGACGACATCCTCACGTATCTGGAAAGCAACAGCTTCACCGTCACGTTCTGGCCGACGAATTCCGGAACCAGCAACTATACCGCCACCTTGGTGGTGTCGAACAACTCGGGCGTGAATCCGTACCCGATCCAGATCATCGGCACCGGCATCCCGACCGTGTCCACCAACTGGCCGATGGTCTCCAACTACTTCGTCGGCCAGAACCGGTGGGTGAACGACGCCATGATCACCTCCGGCGTGTTCGCCGTCTCCGCCGAGGTCTTCCACGTGCGCGGCCTCCTCAGCGCGTCCTACAACCTCGTCAACGACGATGGCGACGTCATCCTGACGAACGAGGCCTTCGACACCTGGACGTCGTCCGACGGCCTGTCCTATACGCTGTCCGACGCCGCCCATCCGGGCTACTGGCCGGCCACGCCGTCCACCAACTACCAGCTCCAGGTGACGCTGATGGCCTCCAACCTGATCGGCGCCACCCAGACGCTCTATACCGCCGACGGCGTGACGGTCGCCGACGACCTGATCATCACCGAATACGTCGAGGGCAGCAGCAACAACAAGGCCGTTGAAATCTTCAACGGCACCGGCGTGCCGGTGGTGATCTCCAACTACGGTTTCCGCCTCCAACGGGACAACACGACCGCATGGGGGGATTACGAAGAACTGCCTGATCGGATCCTGAATCCGGGCGACACCTTCGTGATCGCGAATTCCGGCGCGGCCGCCGGCATCCTGGCCGTGGCGGACTGGACCAACGACAACATCTGCTCCTTCAACGGCGACGATTCCATCTTCCTGATGAAGGGCATCGGCGAAGAAGTTCCCGTGGACGCCTTCGGCGCCAGTCCCAGCGGCGGCAACTACTATCAGGACACCACCCGCCGTCGCCTGATCTCGGTGACCAACGCGGCTTCGGTCTACAACGATCTGGAATGGGCCACCTACGCCATCGACACGATCGATGACCTCGGGTTCCACGAGATGGAAGGCTCGCTCGGCAAGCTGATGCACTTCACCGTGGACGACGACGACGTGGAAGGCCCCGAAATCGTCAACGTCTACGTCGGCGGCGTCGAACCTTCGAGCGGTTCGCCCGGGCCGGACATCCTCCTCGCGGACGTGCCGGCGGACGGTTTGCCCATCGTCTGGGACATCCAGGACTACGACAGCGGCCTCGTCGTTGCCAGCAACCGCTACGTCCTCCGCACCGGCACCACGGTGATCGCTTCCGGCTATCTGCCGGCGGGCACCAACGTCAACGGCGACGGCATGTCCGCGGCCCTGTCGCTCTCCACCTCCGTGGCGCGCGCGTCGCTGCCGGGCGGCAACTACGTGCTGGCCCTCGTCGGCTCCGACCTCGATCCGGAGTACGTCGGCGACACCTTGGTGGCGTCGAACCAGTATTACTTCCGCATCTTGGCGCCGTACCTCCAGGTGGATCCGGACACGCTGGACTTCGGCCAGGTCGGGGTGGGGATGACCTCGAACATGACGGTCACGGTGACTAACAGCGGCAACATGGCGCTGTACATCGACGACATCGAATTCACCGGAACGGGCTACGCCCTCTTCGAGTCGGACGTCGACCAGGTGTCGATCCCGGCGGGCGAATCGCTCAACATCACGGTGTACTTCACGCCGGCCGGCGGCGGCTATTTCGACTGGACGATGACGATCCACAACGATTCCGTCAACGATCCGGACGCGACGGTCCAGCTGCTCGGCAGTTGCTACGACCCCGAAACCACGCCGCCGGAAATCATCGACTACTCCATCGAAGACACCCTCGCGGTGCCCAACGAGGTGACCGACCACGCGGCGGCCCACGGCGAGCTGTCGGCCAGCTTCACCATCTACCAGTACACCGGCATGCGGCCCGACGGCGCCAGCTTCGACCTGCTCTATCCGGACGGCACGCTCGCGGTCGAAAACGTGCCGCTCTCCGCCACGGTCGCCGTGACGAACGAGGGGAACGTCTGCACCATCTTCGTCGGCGTGCCGCCTCCGTTCTATCCCGCCACGCTGGGCGTCTATACCGCTCGCGTCACCTCCATCAGTTCCAACGGCATCCAGATGGTCGACGACGTCAACTACCGGACGCTCGGCGGCGGCGTCCAGGAACTTGTGGAAACCTTCAACAACGTGGTCAGCAACAGCTCGTCCTACTTGCCCAGCGCGGGAACGTGGCCCGTCGACAACGCCGATCTCGGCGAGTGGTTGTTCAAGGCCACCCGCTGGGACCAGCCGTTGACCGGCAAGGCGCCCACCGTCGGTCCGCTGGGCTATCTGGTTTCGCCTCAGCTTACCAACGGCTGCACGTCGATCACCTTCGACTACAAGCGTCCCTTCTCCGAATCCGGCGCTTTCGACTACGACGTGCTGGTCAACGGCACCGTCGTCGGCACCGTGACCGCCATGCCGCCGGATACCGTCACCATCTACACCTATGCGATCTCCGGCCTGACGTTCAGCAACGACGTGGTGATCGGCATCACCAACAAGTCGAGCAGCAACAAGCGCATGACGATCGACAACGTCAAGATCCTGACCCTGGGAACGGCGACGAATTCGCTGCTCAACTTCACGGTGATCGACGAAGACGACGAGGGGCCCGAACACAGCGGGTTCAACGTGGACGGCATGAATTTCGCGACCAACGACTTCCTGCCGGGCGGCCTGATCGTGACCGGCCTGGTGGCCGATATCCCGAGCGGCGTCTATGCGTCCAGCAACGTGTGGTCGCTCATCAGCAACGGCACCGTGATCGCCACCGGCTCGATGACGATGACCCCCGACGTGGATGGGGAAGGGATCAGCAACGAGTTCGCCGCGCTGACCGCCACCGTCGACGGCAACTTGCTGAACTCGGTCGATCAGCAGTTCATCTTCCAGATCGTCAGCACGGATTACGATACGGATCGTCCCGGCGATTGGACGCAGACCACGAACCAGTATTCGTTCGGCATCGCGGCCTACGTGGCGTGTCCGACCAACTTCACGGCGGCGGCCGACGGTCCCGAAATGGTCGTGCTCAATTGGGATCTGAACGATGCGGCCGCCGTGGCGCTGCTGTGGTCCACCAACGGCGCCATCGCCAGCAACAGCATCGCGAAGGGGACCAGCCTCGCGGTCAACGACGTCTATGGCAACGCCACGGTGGCCTATCTGGGGAGCATCGGTGCGGACAGCCACCTCGAACTCGTGGTGCCGCCCAATTCGGCCAACTACTTCCGCCTGTTCGGCCGGGCCGGCACGACCTATTCCGCCGCCTATGCGTCGCCGGCAACCAACCCGGTCACGACGCCGATGTATGAGCGCGGCGAAATCTGCGACCAGTTCGCCTACACCAACAACGTCACGCTGCTCAATCAGGACGGTCTGGCCACCGGCCAGGGCTGGAGCGGCGCCTGGCAGGGCGACGACCGCGTCTTCTTGAACGTGGACGACACGAACCTGTTGAGCGGGACCATCGGCTACCCGACGCCGTACGCCAACAAGCTGCAGTGGATCTACAATTCCAACGTGCCGGTGACCGGCCAGATCCATCGCGTCCTGTCGGTGCCGCGCAGCGGCCGCACGTTCGTGGCCTTCATGATGAACTACAAGACGGCGGACTTCGACGGCGCGAACAAGTTCGTCGGCGTCTCGCTCATGAGCGGCACCGGCGCGACCAACGAGGAGGTCTTCTTCGGCAAACCGGCGGGTTCGGGCAACCTCGCGGGCATCTACGAAGTGGACACGGCGTCCACGATCACCACGACCAATCCGCCCGGCAACACCTATACGCTCGAGGCGAACCACTTCGCGGATTACATGATGGTGGGCGAACTGGATTCCGCGAACCATACGGTCCGGATGTGGGCGTTCCACCGCGACCAGGGCTACGGCATTCCGGAAAACTACGCCGATGCGCCTCCGATCGCCTACTACAGCAACGACGCCATCAGCGTTTCCAGCATCACCGGCATCCGTCTCGCCGCGGGCATTGCCGCCGAGGGCGGATCGTCGCTCGACCACGTGTATTTCGACGAAATCCGCGTGGGCGGCACGTGGGACGAGGTGCTGAACTTCACCTATCCGCGGGTGTACGACTACTATCTGGACAACAACACCAACTGGGTGTCCGACGGCCAGTTGGCCCAGCCCGACACGAATTATCCGGTCGCCTTCAAGGTCTACCACCGCACCCGGATCTCGGAAGCGGAGTTCAACCTGCTGGACCTGCAGGATCCCAACGTTTATCTCTACAACCCGACGAACCAGATCGTGCTGTCCAACACCACCTATTCCAGCGGCTGGCAGCTCTTCACCAACATCATCGTCGACCGCTTGCCGACGAACGAAGTGGATCTGGCGACCTACACCTCCCGCGTCTGGATCACCTCCACCAGCCTGAAGGAAACGAACACCATCGTCTTGTCCGACCAGGGCGGAGCCGACGATCTGTTCTTCGGCGAATTCGGCGAAGGCAACAACTACGACAAGTACGTGGAAATCTACAACGGCACCGGCGCCGCGATCGACCTGAGCCAGTACTATCTCGCCAGCCAGACGACCCCGGCCGACAAGTACGTCAAATGGGCCCATATCTTCCGGCTGTCCGACACGACCTACTGGCTGGACCACGGCACGACCTTGGCCATCGTCAACGGCGGACTCCTAGGCACGACGGGGACGGAAAACAGTTCGGCCCGTCAAGAGATGGTCGATGCCTTGACGGCCGAAGGAAGGTCCTACATCCTGAGCACCAACGACGTGCTGCAGGTCAGCGGCGACGATCCGGTGGGCTTGTTCCGCATGTCGAACACGAACGAATGGATCGACATCTGCGGCATCGGACCGAGCGAGGAACTGGCGGCCCGCTACATCATGCAGCGCACGGAAGATGCCGAAGTGCCCTGGTATTACCCGGAACACGTCAACACCAACCAATGGGACTATCGCGTCTGGGAAAGCGACTACCTGGTGGGCTTCACGAACTTCATCGCGACGGCGGGCGCCTACGACCGCATCGTCGGTCTGGGCGGCTTCATCGTCTTCAACGTGTACGACGACGACGAGGATCCGCCGGTGGCCGGCACCAATACGGCGGTCAAGGTCGGAACGGATCCGTATGTGGACATGGCCTTGACCAACGGTCTCCGCGACGTGGTGCTCACGGCCTGGAGCTTCACCAACAGCACCGTCGAGGGCGCCCGGATTCCTTGGTGGGGCAGCCTGCTGACCAACGCCTATATCACCTGGACGCCGTTGTACCTGAATGAACTGATCAACGTCGGCACCGGCGGCACGACCGTCAACGAAATGTTCGACGGATTCGATCAGGCCGTGCGGGGCGAACTGTACATGGCAGCCATCGGTTCCTGGGGCTTCAGCACGGCGAACGTGCCGTACGTCCAGTTCGAGCTGCCGCTGGTTTCCGCCGAAGACATCACCCTGTCCTGGGCGGAGCGGGGCGGATCGCACAGCTTCACCAACGTTTCCGTGCAGTGGTCGTTGACGGGTCTCGACGGCTCCTTCCAGACCAATGCCCTCTGGCCGCCGTGGACCATGACGGATGCCACCGATTGGCGGCTGCGCTATATCGATCTGTCGGGCGTGGTTCCGAAAGGTTCCGCCAAGGTCTATCTGAAGTTCGTCCTCGGTCCCGGCTACGGCGGCAACGACGGCGCCTTCCGCATGGACAACATCCAATTGATCGGCGTACCCGACGAATTGCAAATGACGGACGCGCAGATCGCGGAATCGGGCTACCAGATCCAGGTCCAAGGCAACGTGTACGACCCCGGCAGCGGCATCCAAGATGCCCAGGCCGTCATGCGGATGGGCAGCATGACCGGCACGGTCGACGCCGGAAAAGCCAATCTGGTGGACGACGGCAAGTCCGAGGAATCGACCCTCTGGTGGAACGTCGGTTCGGCTACCGGTGCGTTCTCGAAGGCCGACATCACCGATCTGGTCCTGGAATCGGCCGCCGGCGCCGGCATTCCGCTGACGATCGACGTTCCGGACGCCGACCTCGACCGGGCCGGCGACATCCTGTGGTTCAACGGCAGCCTCGGCCGCATGCGCGTGCTGGACGACGATACGATCCGGCCGAAACTGACCTTGACGTCGATGCAGCCGCGTTCGGGCATTCTCGCCCAGTGGCTCTTCCTCACCAAGACCAACGGAACCATCGCGACCAAGACCGATTCCAGCGTCGAAGTCGACGTGCTGAAGACCGGCACGCTCAACGGCGAGGACAAGGTCCCGTATCTGTTCGAAGTCGGTCCCACCGGCGGAACCTACGCGATCCGCGCCAACGCCTGGCACTACAACACCAAGTACTGGGCCGCCAGCATGGTGCCGGAGGCCGATATGGCCGTGACCAACATCACGTTCCAATCGCGGTTCAACTCGACCAACGCTCCCACGTACTTCTATATCCGCCAGTTCGTGGACAACGTGCAGGTCCGGCAGCAGGGCCCGTACACCTTCTCGGGCAGCACGAACGGTCCGATCGTCACGAACACGTGGTACTCCTTCTCCCAGAACTATCCGACCAACGTGTTCGTTCTGCCGGCAGACCAGACCACCCAATTCCGCATCCACGGCTACTACAACGCCACCAACAACACGGGAATCGGGACCTATTGGTCGCTCCACAACCTGACCTTCCGCCAGGTGGTTTCCGATACGAACGGCGTCACCGAAGTGTCGGACGAAGAGTTCGCCAGCGGGACGTACGCGCTGCAAGGCCACACCTGGGACAGCGACAGCGGCATTTGTTCCACCAACAACGCCGACGCAACCAAACACCCGCGCTTCTCGATGAACGCGCCGGATGGCGGGGTGTTCGTCACCAACCAGGTCTTCAACTTCGCTTCCAACTTCGTCGATGGCGAGGTGCTGGACGAGCTGGGCGGATCGTTCACGGCCGACCTGCCGCGGCCGACCTACACGAATCTGATGCTGGGCGAATACCTCGGCAGTTCCAGCGTGTGGGATTACGACGACGACCGCACCTACGACGACTTGCAGATGACCGGCGATCTGGCGCTGTACATCGTCGACAACGACCTCGGCGTGCCCAGCACCGTGGGCGTCGTTCGCGTCAATGGCATGCCGGTCGGTTCGGTGACCCGCGAAACCGCCCCGTGGACCAACCAGCCCGAGTTCATCGTCACCTTCGATTCGGTGGCCGTGGATCAGGATCCGGGCACGAACTATACCGCCAAGCAGCGCATCCTCACCGGCATCGGCGAATACCGCGTGACGACGAACGACGTCGCTTCGATGGCGCCCAGCAACCGCGCCGCCTACGGCATGCCGTATGCCGTGGCCGCCACCAATGGCGCCCTGGCCAACTACGGCTTCGAAATGCGGGACGTCGGCTGGACGACCAACGGCGACAGCTTCTTCCATTTCCAGGGCCGATATGGCGATACGAACGAGCCGTATGAAGGGACCAACTGCCTGAAGACCGCCAATGGCGGCTCGGCGTCCCAGTTCATCGAGTTCCGCAATCTCGCGTCCAACCCGCCGGTCGTGGGAGTGAGCGGCTGGTACCGGTGCGATACGGTCGCCGGCGCCACCTTCCGGATCGAGGCGTTCGCGGCCACCAACCTGGTCACGCCGACGGATACGGAGAACTTGAGCTTGCCTGAAACAAACGAGTGGACGGCATTCTCGATCGCGCCCGCCGTGGCGGTCGGCGACAACGAAACCGAAGTGCTGAAGATCTCCCTGATCGACGGCGGCGGCAATACGACCTACTGGGACGACATCCGCCTGTCCGTGGACATCGGAACCAACCTGCCGTCGATGCGATTCACCGCCACGGCGGCCAATCAGGGCATCTCCAATCCCAGCTACTTGTTCGCGGTGGACGCGGACAACAACCGCGCCAACGACCGGATGGGCGGCGACCCCGTCGAATTCTACACCGCATACGACGTGACGCCGCCGACGCCGGTGGCCACGATCGGCTATGCCACGGGCGCTTCCACCGAGCTGGTGGACGATCCCACCACGCAGTTCGACGTGCAGTGGTATACCGCCAACGTAGGCCCCGATCTCACCACCCATTCCAACTACCCGTCGTGGGGCCTGACGGAACCCGTCCCGCGGGACATCCTGTCGCCGTGGCGTTCCTACAAGATCTACTACGGCGTATTCAATTCAATGGACGTGCCTTCGGACGACAACCCGAGCAGCACCGACACGGGGTTCATCTATACGAACTTCATCGCCACCGGAACCTACCGGACCTGGCCCAGCGCGACCTGGAACACGCCGATCTCCGACCCCTCGGCCACCGGCACGAACTATCTGGCGCTGACCAACCTGCCCCAAAACAAGATCCGCCTGTACGACCTCGACTTCGATCAGGACTACGCCGTCGTGATCGTGGGCGTGGACCGGGCCGGCAACGAAGGTCCGGCGAACATCTCGAGCTGGGCGACGAACAACACCATCAAGTTCGCGCTGACCCGCGGCTGGACGTTGCCGAAGAGCGATGCGCTGGCGGCTTTCCCGTCGGCCGGTTCTTTGACCCGGACCAACGTGGATACCGCCGCCGGACTGGCTTGGCTTGCGGCCGGTTTCCAGACCAATGGCGTGTATACGAACGTCACGAAGGACTACGACCTGATCTACTGGGATGCGAGCACGTTCCGGGAAAGCACCAACAACACGTGGCAGCTGGTCGGCACCGTCCGCTCCAACTGGTTCGTGGACGACGGCGGCCAAGCCCGCGATCGCGGCGACATCCGGTTCTACCGGGCCTCCTACAAGGATCGCTGGAAGACCTTCCGGGAAGCCGTGATCAGCAACGAAACAGTCGTCCTCCCGCAACGGCCGCTGGCCAGCGAGGAAGTCTACGCCATCCACAACATCGTGTTGTCGGCCGGCCAGAACTTCGTCTCGCTCCACGGCGTGCCGTATACCAACACGTTCGAAGGCGTGTTCGGCGGCGTGGAAAGCTTCCCCGGCGGAGCCAGCGCGCTGGATGGCACCAAGGTCGAGTTCTTCTCGTGGGGAACCAACGCGCCGCTGGCCGAGGCCTTCTACCTTACCCAAAGCGGCCAATGGATCCGCGAGAACGACAGCACCGACGTCACCACGATGCTGATGTCCAACGACTTCTTCAGCCGCGGATTCTCGATCACGCTGCCGGATCCCTTGCCGGAAGGCTACGTGAACACCAATGCCTGGACGGACTACACCAAGACCAGCAGCGTTCCGGCCATGATCTGGTCGGCCATCGCGCAGGTCCCGACCAACGCGGCCGGATTCAGCGAAGTGATCCATTGCGGTAACCGCTACGATCCGATCGCGCCGGTGTACAACGTGGTGTCGCTGCGTCTGCCCGTGGCCGCCCATCCCAGCCAGATGCGCCTGGTTTCCAGCGGATTCACGAAGGGCCTCCGGGGCCAGAGCGACGAAATCTACACGCTGGACACCACGACGAAATCCGTATTGAGAGGCAGTACCATCTACTGCGACACCAACAGCGTTTGGCGCTTTGTGAGCAACAACGGATTGGTCCCCGGCGGCTACTTCAAGCCCAACGACGTGATCGTCATCGTGTCGAAGAACGGCGGACTGGGCAACAGCTGGACGTGGTATTACTACCCGACCGACTTCTATCCGCAGCTCCCGACCCGGTGGATGGGGTGGACCGGCACGCCGACGTTGCCCGATCTTGCGGATGAGCCGACGGCGAACGCGAACTCCTTGATCTTTACCAACGTCAGCGCCACCCAAATCGGGATGAGTTGGACGTCTGGCAACGGCGCCCGGCGCATCGTCGTCGTCCGACAAGGAACGACGACCACTTGGACGCCTTTGGATGGAGTGGCGCCTGAAGGCGTGAACGTGGACTTCATGCAAGCCTTGGATAAGGGCGACGGGAACAAGATCTGTTACGACGGAACCGGCAGTGCCTTCCTGTTGCAGGGGCTCAATCCGGGATTATGGTACGCCGTGAAGATCTATGAATACAACGGAACCGGTTTGACCGTGAACTATCTGACCGGCGGAACCGTCTTGGCCGGGGCCCAAAGCACCAACTAGGCCCGATTCATTCTCCGCCCGCGGCGGCGTCGGCGATGGACGCCGGGTGACCGGATGTCCAGACCTGCTCCCGGCGAGCAAGAAGAGTATGGCCGCGGCTGGTGTGCGTGGCCGGTTTGGGGGGCGGGCTGGAGCCGGAATCACCGCTCGATCCATCGGGGATCGAGCGTGGCTGCATGGGAGGCCGAAACGATGGCTTCGATATGCAGGTGCTTCCCGCGCACTTTCTGGGCCAGCACCTTGCCGTTGGCGTGGAGGGCGGCGATGGTTTTGCCCTCTCCGGCCGGGATCTTCAGATGCAGATGCGCGACGCGGTCGCGCAGCAGGTCGGCGATGGTCTGGCAAAGGGCGGTGGTTCCTTCGCCCGTGGCGGCGGATATGGCCGTCGAATGGCGGAAACGGTCGGCAAGCCGTATGGCTTGGTTGCGTCCTTTGTCCAGATCGGTTTTGTTGAATACGGCCAAAACGGGCTTGTTCTGGGCCCCCAGTTCGCGCAGGACGGCCTCCACGGCGTCGATTTGTTCGTCTACCCGCGGCTGGGAGGCGTCGATGACGTGCAAGAGCAGGTCGGCCTCGTTTACTTCTTCCAAGGTGGCTTTGAACGATTCCACGAGGTGGTGGGGCAGCTTGCGGATAAAGCCCACCGTGTCGGTCAGCAAACACAATTGATGGTTGGGCAATTGGATCTGGCGGGTGGTGGGATCGAGCGTGGCGAACAACTGGTCGTCGGCCAGCACGCCGGCATTTGTCAGGCGATTCAAGAGCGTCGATTTGCCGGCGTTGGTATACCCGACCAGCGTGAGCAAAGCCCAGCCATGCCGGCGTCGCCCGCGGCGCAACTCCGCCCGGCGCTGGCGCACGAGCTGCAACTGGTCGCGGATGCGGCCGATGCGCTGCTCGATGCGGCGGCGGTCCAGTTCCAACTGCTTCTCGCCAGGGCCTTTAAGTCCAATGCCGCCTTTTTGGCGCTCCAAATGCGTCCAGAGCCCCCGCAGGCGGGGAATCAGGTAATGGAGTTGGGCCAGCTCGATCTGGAGGCGGCCTTCCAGCGTCAGGGCGCGCTGGGCGAAGATGTCGAGAATGAGCTGGGTCCGGTCCACCACGCGCATGCCGAAGATTTCTTCGAGGGATCGCCCTTGGGCGGGAGTGAGATCGTCGTCGAAAATAACGAGATTGGCTCCGGCGGCTTGAAGATCCGCGGCGATTTGCTGGGCCTTGCCCCGGCCGATGTAGGTCGCGGGCTGAAGGGCACGCAACCGGCACAACGTTTCGCCGACGACCTCCGCGCGGGCGGTGCCGGCCAAGGCGCGCAGTTCGCGAAGGGAATCTTCGATCTCGGCCCGGGGCGCGTCTCCAAGGGTGGCGGCAACCAGCCAGGCTCGTTCGGGATCGTCGGATTGGGTGGAGTGCATCGGTGTCATGCGGAGGCGAGAGGCGTTATTTCCCGTTTGGCCCGGGGCGGATTTGCTCCGCGAGCCAATTCAGGTCCCAATCGGAGAAGTACCAGCGTTCGCGCAGGGGAATGTCCCATGCCGGCGCGTCGGCTGCGCAAAGCAGGCCAAGATAAACGGCGAACTCGGCGGGACCCAGCCGTTTGTGGATGGCGCCGACGAGCGCTTCGGCTTGCCAGTAGAAGGCGGCGGAACAGGCTGCGGACCTGGGATAGGTCCGCAAGGCAATCAATTCGCCGAGACTGTACATGTGTTCATCGAGCTTGGGCGGTCGCGGACGTTCGAGATCTTGTTTGTGGGTGCGGGCGCAGGCTTCGGCGGCGCTGCCGGCGACCATCTGGGCGAGACCTTCGTCCAACCAGAGCGGCGGCCGAACGGAATACCGCTTGTAGACCAGCCAATGGGAAAGCTCGTGGCCGAGGCGAAAGGCGAGTTTCAGGGGATCATGGCCCGCATGCAGTCGGATTTCATCGTTCTCCTGAACGGCATACGCCTCGACTTGGAACATGGTTTTGAGGCGTTTGTAGAAAGGCGGGGGTTCCAGAAGGCGGATCGAAAGACGCACCGGTTCGTTCGGGGTTCCAATGGCCTTCCGCGCGGCGTCCATCGCGACAGGCAACGTGGCGAGCACCAGGTCCGGAATGGTTTCGCGTTGCGAGGACAATTCGCAGGCGATTTGGCCATCGGCGAAGGTGAGATTGGTGGAGACCGCTTGTGCGCGGGAAGGAGGCAGGAAGAAGCAGGCCAAAGACAGGGCGACGACGGAATTCCAAATGATGCAATTCATTCGATGGCGAAAATGGAGCGGGAGACGGGGATCGAACCCGCGACGTTCAGCTTGGGAAGCTGACATTCTACCGCTGAATTACTCCCGCAGCGAGAATCGTCCCCGTTTCTACCCTAGCGGCCTTGCGCTGTCGATATCGATTTTGGGCAACGATTCGTTCGGCGGGAGAGGGGGGTCAATTGCCGCCGCCGGGCTTGCCGATGGAAATGACCGTCAGCAAGTTCGTGGGCGCCAAGATGATGGAAACCGTGTTGTTGGAAGGCACGATGGCATACTCGTTGGTGGGGAGCGGCGCCCAGTTCCAGCCGCCGTTGGTCAGGACACTGGCGCTCCAGACGTTGTCGGCGAGGCCCGCGACGCTGTTTACCGTGGCCACGAACCCGTCATCGGTGGAGAGGAGCGATTGGACGGTGCGCAAGGGGGATGCCGCGCGGCTGACGGCGATTTCGGAAGAGTAGGTCAGGACGGGCAGGGGATCTCCGCCGACGGAAAGATCGCCGATGAAAACCTTGTGGTCATCCCCGCTGCCGGCGTTCCAATTCCAGAAACGGACGTAGGAAACGGCATACTCCGAGGCATCGGCAAACGTGCCTTCGAATGCCTGCCCGTTGACGGTCAAGCGGTAGGTCAGGGCGTCGAGCAACTCGAACGTGCAGGTGCGGGGCTCTTCGGAGTTCCACGGGATGCCGGTATTGCGCTCGGAGAAGTCGTTGACGACGTAGTTGGTCGAGCCCCCTTGGAAATAGAATTCCGCGAGACGTTGTTCGAAGCGGTTGTGGAACGCGACGCCGACCGAACCAGGACTGTCGATGCCGCCGGTTTCGAAGACGACAGAAACCTGGTCGCCCGGTTGCAGGGAGGCGGCGAAGGGGCGGACGGCCTGGATGAATCCTCCGCCGCTGGCTTGCAGGGCCCAGGCGTAGGCGTTCGAAGCGAAGCTGCAATAGGGATTGGAAACGGCCAGGGACGCGGTGGCTCCGCTGCTGATGCTCCAGGCTTTGAACTGGTTGCCGCCGTTTTGGCCGTCGAACCAGCTCAGGGAAGCCGAATAGGTGGGATTTGCCGGGGAATCGGCGGCGCCATCGTTGGGATTGACGGCGGAATTGGTTCCGGAAACGCGGATTAAGTTCACGCCTTCGGCCAATGGCACGGAGGCGACATTCCAGTTGGTGGCGTAATCGATCGCGCCGGAGGTCCCGGAGAGCGTATTGGTCCAGCGCAGATGCCCAGTCAGGAGATTGGCGGTTCCTTGCAGCGCCAGGCTTTCGATCTCGTTGGCCACGTTGGTGATGGGAATGGGGTTGGTGATGGCGAGTTGGGGTTGCTCGGTGTTGATGCAGGCGCTGACGATGGCGTGCCAGTCTTCCGAGTCGTTGTTGTCCCAGATGTCGGAGGCGTTATGGAAGACATAGTCGATTTCCCAGGTGTCGTCGGGAATGGAATACCATCCGCTCCAGGTGTCGTCGAATTCGTTCGTCAAGGCGATATGTTGGGCATTTTGCCAGCCGTTGCGGCCGACATAAGCGTAGACAGGAGGGGCCCCGTTGGTGAGGGGGCCCCCGTTGATTTCGTAGGAAATCTTCACGGGAATGCAGCCCTGCGGAACGGCGGGACTCAGTTCGACGTCGGCGGGGAGGTCGCCGCAGTTCAAGACGGCCACCGTCCAGTTGTCGCCGCCGTTGTTGTCCCAGAGGGCGTTGGTGGCGGCGCCGTCGGTGAAGGAAAGGTTGATTTCCCAGGTGTCGTCGGGAATCGCGTAGTCCAGCGTCCAGTCGCTGCCGTTGGCCGTCATCGGGACGTTGGTTGGATTCAGCCAATTGTTGCGGCCGATATAGGCATCGAGATTCGTGGCGCCCTGGAGGGGACCGTCGCCGGGCGAATAGGTGATGGCGACGATGGACGCGCAGTTGGACGGAATCGCCGGATCGAAGGTGGCGGCGGATTCTTCGGGGATCGGCGTCTGGGCGTAGATTTGCAGGGAATAGGCGCCGAGATCGAGGGAGGCGTTGGCGCTGCCGTCCGCTACGACGGTTCCGCCGACGGCCGGTCCGACGTCGCCAAACGCGGAGTCGTAGGCTTGCCGGTCCGAATTGTAGAGACAGTACCAGGTACCGGAAGAGGGGAAGGCCATCGAATACCCGTTGCGGACGGTGGCCGAACAGTTGATGGCGAACAGCAGGTTGCCTCTCTTCATGCCGACGACCTTGGCGGTGTTGTTCACGTGGTGGACGTCGACGTTGTAGGGATCTTTGAGGGCCGCGGTATTGCCATAGGCGTTCCGGCGCAGATGGATCAGATCGGCGTAGGCGTTCACGATGCCGGCGTTCGCGTTGGTCTGGGACCAGCGCAGGGCCTGGTTGTTCGAGAAGGTGTACCACTCGTGCATTTCGGATCCCTCGAAGATCATGGGAATGCCGGAGGAAACCAGCGCGATGGCGTTGACCAGCAGAGAGCGTTTTTTGGCCCAATACCCTTCCGGGCTTCCGGAATCGACGTCGTAGGGCAGGCGATGCTTGCTGTTGAGATCTCCGCAGCTGTCGTGGCTTTCGACATAGACCACGCGGTCGAATCCGCCGCTGCCGAGGAAGTAGGCGAGCGTGTTCATGTTGCGGTCGGAATCGCTGCCGGCCGTGGCGAGATAGCGGACGTTGCTCAGGAAGTCGTGGTCCCACTGGGCTTCGAAGCCGACGTCGGTGTCGAAGGCATGGTCTTCCGCGATGCGGAACACGTCGGGGTGGTTGGCGATCAACCAATTGTTGACCTGCGCCAACATGGCGCTGCCATCTGGATTCCACGTGCCGCTGCAGTTGCGGATGTTGTAGACGGAATCCCAGCGGAAGCCGTCGACGTGGTAGTCCTCGACGAACATCTGGATTTGCGCCTGGATGAAATCCTTGACCTCGCTGCGGCCGTAGTCGGGACGGGTCGAGCCCCAATCGGTGGACGCTTTCCAGTCGTTGTAGAAATAGATGCCGCCGTAGCCGCCGCTGGACCAGCCGTCGTATTGCCACATGCCGTCGCCGAGATCGGAGGGACCATAGTGGTTGTGGACGACGTCCACGATGACGGCGATGCCGTTCTCGTGGCACGCTTTGACGAACCGTTTGAGGGCGTCGGGGCCGCCGTGGGACGACTCGATGGCGAAAAGATCGCTCGGATTGTAGCCCCACGAGCGGTCGCCGGGGAATTCGTTGACGGGCATGAGTTCGACGGCGGAAATGCCGAGCGCCTTCAGATAGGCGATCTTGTCGATGCATTCGTCGAACGTGGAGGGCAGCCAATCTTCCGCGTTGTAGGAGCCGGCATGCATTTCATAGATGACCAGATCGTTTCGCCAGATGGCGCTGAAGTTGGTGGAACTGCCCCAGTCGAACGCGCCGTGGTCGTAGACGATGGAATTGCCGACGGAATTGACGACGCGCTGCCCGCGCGGATCTTTTTTATAGGTGCCGTTCAACGTGAATTTGTATTCCTGTCCCGACCGGGCGCCGGAGACGTCTGTCGACCAGTATCCATTCCAGCTTCCGCTTGGCATGTCCTTAACGAGCGCGGTGGTGCCCCAGCCGTTGAAAGCGCCCCGAACGGCGACGGCGGATGCATTGGGCGCCCAAGTACGGAACGTCACACCCGTGCCGCCGGCATCGGCATACGGAACGGCACCCACGCCGCTGCGCGCGGATTGCGCGCCCGCCGAATCGGCCAAGAGCAAACACAAGGAAAGCAGGGGCAATGCGCGGCGGATTTTCATGTCTCCAGCTTACTGGGCGTAAACCGTTTTTGCAAAGGAAATATCGCTTGAATTCCCGGTCAGGGCTTCCACTCGGCCGGCAACGGGACGGGCAGATAGGGGAAGGGCTCCAGAACTTCCTCGACGTAATCCTCGATTTTGCGGATAGACGGGGAAATCTCGGTCTTGGCGGTCGCGGGAATTTCTTTGGCGGGGGCCGCCTTGGTCAGGGAGGTGACCTGAGGCGGCGCCGTTTTGGAGAAAACCAGCATCGAATAGCGGCTGACGTCGAGCGGCAGGGTGGTTTGCCCCGGCGGCAAGACGAACCCGACGCCGGGCTTGGGCCCGACGTTGTCGAAATCCTTCGCATAGGCCGCCGACCCGGAATTGTAGTGGCAGTACCACGCGCCGGAAGCCGGAAAACGTACGCCATATTGCTTCAGGGGCGCGCCGGACAGATTGATCACCACCATCGTGGCGCGGTCTCGAGGCGCTCCGGCCTGCTGGCGGCTGTAGGCGATGACTTGGGCGTCGTTGTCGCAATGGAGCACGTCCAGCTCGGGGCCCTTCAATCCCGGCGTGGTTCCTTTCATATCGCGGCGCAGGCGGATCAGTTCGGCGTTGGCGCGCACCAGCCCCGAGTGGGTGCTTTGCGCACGGGCCCAAGGCAACGGCCGGTTGTCGCTGAAATCTTCCACTTCGTGCATTTCGAATCCCTGCAGCATCATGGGATAGCCCGGAACGGTCAGGGCAATGCCGTTGGCCAGCAGCGCCAACGCCCGGGCCCTCAGGCTGTCGGGCGTGGCAGGGTCGATATAGGCGGGCAGGCGGTGGTGCTGGTTGAGATCGCCGGCGGAATCGTGGCATTCGGCGAAGTTCACCCAATTCATGCCGTCGAGATGCTCCAGTTCGGCCGCGAACAGCTCCAGATTCCGCTGGGCGTCGCCGCCGCGGACCAAGGCGGACAGCGTCGCCTGGAAAGCGGAATTCCACTGCGCGTCGAATCCGACTCCGCCGCCGTCGAACGCATGGTCTTCGGCGATGCGCAGCGCGTCGGGCCGATTCTTGCGCATCCAGTCGTTGGCTTCGGCCAGCGTGCGGTCGCCGTCGGGATTGGAGCGCTCGCCGTTGAGGTAGTAGCGGATATTGTGGACGGAATCCCACCGGAACCCGTCCAGCCGGTATTCCGTCAGGAACGTTTTGACGGCATCCACGATGAACGCCCGGACTTCCGGTTTGCCGTAATCGGGCCGGGGGCCCCATTCGGTGAGGCGGCGGTCTTCGTCGGGATAGAAATAGATGCCGCCATCGGTTTCCGGCAGGCGCTGGTCGTACTGCCAGACGGCGATGTCGCTCGGTCCATAGTGGTTGTGGACGATGTCCAGCACCACGGCGATGCCGTTGGTGTGGCAGGCGCGGATGAAATACCGGAAGGCGTCGCCGCCGCCATAGGAAGATTCGACGGCGAAAAGATCGCCGGGATTGTAGCCCCATGATCGTTCCCCGGGAAACTCGTTTACGGGCATGAGCTGGATGCAGTTGATGCCGAGCGCCTTCAAATAGGGCAGGCGCTTGGTCGCCCGCTCGAACAGCGGCCCGTTGCCCGGAATGCCGCTTGCAAAGGTGCCCAGATGCATTTCGTACATCACCAGGTCTTCCTTCGCCGGCATCTTCCAGCCGTCCGCCGGACCCCACGCATAGGTCCGAGGATCCAGAATAAAGGATTTGTTGGCGCCCATGTCCACGGCGCGCGCGCGCGGATCGCGCCGTCGCAACCCGTCGATCGCGAACTGATAGGCGTCGCCCGGACGGGCCTGGCGGCTGTCGAGCACCCAATGGCCGGGGCGACTTGCCTCTTTCTGCATGGGCTCTTCTTTCCAGCCGTTGAAATCGCCGCTCACGGCCACTCGGGAAGCGTTCGGAGCCCAGGTGCGAAAAACCACGTGGCGCGCCGCGCCTTGACCCTGGACCGTGGCGCCCATCGGCGCCGCCTCGTTCGATCCCGGAGTCGGGGCTTGGGCGCGCAGCAAGGCCGGCGCCCCGAGGCCCATCAGCGCCCAACATACGGCGAAGCGCTGGATTCGGATGGAAGCGGCACTCATGCTTGCCTGCCCAGAGTAGCGAAGCCCTGCGCCCCCGGCAAGCGGGGAAAACCGGCTGCCGCCAGGCGATCTAAGGGCCGCTCCCGGGCTTGCATGGAGGTCTATTTCGTCTATGATGGGCAAGCAATTTGGAATTTCACATGGAAAACAAGGGAACCAAGACCGTGGTCATCGTGGGGGCCGGCTTTTATGGCTCGGTGATGGCGGAGCGATTTGCCAACGAGTTGGGTTGGCGAGTCTTGCTGCTGGAAAAACGAAGCCACGTGGGCGGAAACTGTTGGTCCTGCCCGGATCCCGACACCGGCGTGGAAGTGCACACCTACGGTCCGCATATCTTCCACACTTCGCACGAACAAGGCTGGAAATACCTGAACCGATTCACGTCGTTCAACGATTATCGGCATACGGTTTGGGCCACGCGCAAGGGCAAGGTCTATCCTCTGCCGTTCGGCTTGGCCGCCATCAACCTGCTTCTGGGCCGCCGGTTGTCGCCGGCCGAGGCGCAAGTCTGGGTCGCGGCGGAAGTCGCGAAAGAGGGGATCGACAAGCCCCGCAATCTCGAGGAAAAGGCCCTTTCTTTGGTCGGACGTCCGCTCTACGAGGCGTTTGTAAAGGAATACACGGAAAAGCACTGGGGCGTGAAGGCGACGGAACTCCCCGCCTACATCATCACTCGGCTGCCGGTGCGCTACACCTACGGCGTGGGCTATTACAACGATCGCTGGCAAGGCATTCCCGTCGCTGGCTACGGCGCCTTGTTTTGGAACATGCTGCGGCATCCCAATATCGAAATCCGCCTGAACACGGACTATTTCGACGTTCGGGGCGCGCTGCCGGCCCACGACTTACTGGTTTACTCGGGGCCGATCGACCAGTTTTTCGACTATCGGCACGGTCGCTTGGGCTGGCGTTCGGTCCGGTTCGAAAAATTGCTGCCGGGCGTGGCGGATTTCCAGGGCACGTCCGTGATGAACGAGTGCGACGGGGACGTGCCGTACACGCGGACGCACGAATTCAAGCATTTCACGCCCGAGCGGACGTTCGAACGGACCGTGGTCTTCCGGGAATACTCCTATGCGCCCCGTCCCGGCGACGACGTGTATTATCCGGTGCGCAACGACGCGGACTTGGCCATCCGGGCGAAGTACAAGGCCGAATCCGAACAGGTCCCCCACGTGGTTTTCGGCGGCCGCCTCGGCGCCTACGCCTATCTCGACATGGAAAACACCGTCAGCACGGCGCTGGAGAAATTCGAAGTGCTGAAACAGGATGTTGTTTGCGGCTAAACCGATGCCGGATCGCTGCGGAGACAAATGAAACTGGCCTATCTGTTGAAGGCGCATAAGAATCCGGCCCAGGTGCGGCGGTTGATGTCGCGGCTGGCGACGAAGGAAAGCTGCTTTTTGCTGACCATCGATCGAAACTCCGATTTCCGTGCCTTCAAGCGCGAACTGGCCAAATTGCCTTCGGACGTTCCCTACTATTGGATCGTCCCGCGGCAGGACGGCACCTGGTGCGGTCCCGGCCTCGTGCTTTCCAGCTTGAGCGCCTTGGAATTCGCCCTGCAGATGGACGAAGTGCCGGACCACATCTATCAAATCAGCGGACAGTGCTATCCCATCAAGCCCGTCCGGCAGATCGTCGCGTATTTCGAGGCCCTGGGCGACCGGTGCGTGATGGAATGCATCCCTCCTCCCGTCGCGTCCTGGCCCGATGGCGGCCGGTTCCGGATCGATAAATACCACTGGCACACCCCGCGGTGGCTGCCCTTCGACAAAGGCTGGCGCGAATATCCCGGCGACGATTCGGGGAACACGTTGAAATCCAGGGCGTTGAACGCGATCTTGAAATGGAAATTCCCGTTGCCGCGCAAAGGGCCGTCTTGCATAACCGATTATTTCGGGCATGCGTTCTGGAGCATGACGCCGCAGGCGGCGGAATACGTGTTGCGGTTCCACCGGCAACATCCGGAGGTTTTTCGGCACCATAAATACACGTTCGTTCTGGACGAGTATTTCGTGCAGTCCATCATTGGATCGTCAAGCACCTGGCGTTCCAAAGTGACCGGCACCCACCTGCAATATTGCGACTGGACCAAGCCGATTCGGCCCGCGGTGCTGACGATGGATGATCGGAACGTGCTGCAAGAGACCGAATATCTCATGGCGCGGAAGTTCGACGAGACGACGAACCCCGAGATCCTAAATTGGATCGATGCCCATTTGCTCGAGCGGGGGTGACCCCGGCGGGTCTAGCCGGGCGGCGCATGGGCCAGGCGGCGCCGGATAACGGAGGGGAGTTGGCGGAGGATGCGATTGGCGCGGGGCAGGGCGCGGCCCATGGACGAGCGCTCCCATGCCGTGGTCGGAACGTTGGCGGCGCGGATGTCTTCCAGCAGGGGGGAACGGTCCAGCCAATCCTGTTGGTTGAAAAACGTGTAGTGGTGGACCACCGCATGCGTGGCGAGGACGACCAACTTTCGGTTTTCGGCGATCCATTTGCCCCAGCCCACCTCGTCCTGCTCCTGCACGCCGCCGATTTCCTGCCAATGGCGGTAATCGTAACAAATGCAGTTGATGCTGAAGCGGGCGTGGTAGGGAACCCATTTCTCGCCGGTCTGGTTGCGGACCCGGCGGTTGGCGTCGTCCAGATTCAGGAATTGCCGGATCATCCATTCGGCGAGATGGGGATAGTACCAGACCGGCCCGTCGGCGGCGGACGTGTGCGGGGCGGCGAGGGGGAGCTTATGAAAAGCGGCGCGGATTTCGGGAAACAGATTCAGCAGTTGCCAGCACCCCAGGCCGTTGTTGGGAATGGTGGCCGTGACCAGGGAGAGGTCGGGCCGATCGCGGTGCGCGTCGTACGCTTCTGCCAGGATCCGATCCCAATCGGCGGAAACAAACGTGTCTTCATCGATCTTGAAATAGAGGGAATCGGGATAGCGCCGGACGCAATCGTTTTGGAGGTTGGAAATGAGCCAGCCGCGGCCCCGGGGGCCGGAAATCGCGTCCCAGGGAAGGTCGGGATGAGCGGCCATGAGCCGCCGAACGTAGCGAAGATGCCGGCCCTTCACGCCGTTCAACAGCAGAACCACCCGATCGAAACGCCGGATGGAGCCTCCATGGATCAGCATGTCCATGCACAGTTTGAAGCAGTCCAGCCGATGGCTGGTCAAGATCATCAGGATTTTCTTCATAATCCGAAAAATTACGGTATGATGCTAGCACGATGAGAGAAGAGCACCAACTCAATTTCGGCGCCGCCTTTCGCGGCAAACGGGTTTGGCTGACGGGCGACACGGGGTTCAAGGGGTCGTGGCTGGCGTTCTGGCTGCGCCGGTTGGGCGCAGACGTGCTCGGCATCGGGTTGGAGCCGGAAAGCGAGGAGGGGCCTTTTGTCCGCGCCAAACTGGAACAGCTTTTCCGCCACGAGACGGTGGAGATCCGGGATGCGGAACGGATGGCGACCCTGGCGCGCGATTTCGCGCCGCAAGTCGTCTTCCATCTGGCGGCGCAGGCCCTGGTGCGCCGATCCTATGTGGATCCCGTCGAGACCTTCGACGTGAACGTGCGCGGGGCGGCGAACGTGCTCGATGCCGTGCGTCGGGCCGGCCAGCCTTGTGCCGTCGTCGTGGTGACCAGCGACAAATGCTACGAAAACCGCGAAGAGGACTACGCTTATCGGGAGGAGGACCCCATGGGCGGCCACGATCCCTATAGCGCCTCGAAAGGCTGCGAGGAACTCGTCGCGGCGTCCTACCGCGCCGCGTTTTTCGCGGCCGGCGGGAAAATCCATTTGGCCACCGCGCGCGCGGGCAACGTGATCGGTCCGGGCGATTGGGCGGCGGATCGCATCGTGCCGGACGCCGTGCGGGCTTTTCGCGCGGGGAAGAAGTTGTCCGTGCGCAATCCCCGCGCGGTTCGTCCGTGGCAGCACGTGCTGGAACCGCTGGGCGGTTATCTGCGGCTGGGCCAGGCCCTGCTGGAGCAGGGTGGGGCCGTCGCGGAGAGCTGGAACTTCGGACCCGCTTCCGCCGACGCGCGCACCGTGGGCGATCTGGCGGATCTCTTCTGCCGAGCGTGGGGCGCCGGCGCGGCCTGGGAGGCCGAACCCAATCCCGCGAATCCCCACGAGGCGCATCTGCTTCAATTGGCCATCGACAAGGCCGCCGCGCGCCTCGGGTGGCGGCCGAAGTGGGGTTTCGAAACGGCCGTGCGGCGCACCGCCGAGGGGTATCGGGCGATGCTGGAGGCGAAGGAGGCCGAGGCCGTGCGGCGCTTCCTGGACGCCGAAATCGAGGCGTACGAAACGGGAATCTGAAGGAGATCCGACCATGCAGAACAAAGACGTTCCGATCATGATCCTGGCCGGCGGCCGCGGCACGCGCCTCATGGAGGAAACCCGCGAGGTCCCGAAGCCGATGGTCGCCATCGGCGGCAAGCCGATCCTCCTGCACCTGATGCAATATTACAGTCGCTTCGGGTTCCGGAAGTTCATCGTCTGCCTCGGCTACAAGGGCGAAATCATCAAGGAGTACTTCCTGAACGTGCGCGAGCGCACGTCGTCCGTTCGTCTACATGCCGGCGGCAAGGTGGAATACGAAACCGGCCCGGCCGGCGAATGGGACATCGTGCTGGCGGAAACCGGCGAACACAGCCTGACCGCCACCCGCATCCTGCGCGCGGCGAAATACGTCGACGCGCCGACGTTCGGCCTGACCTACGGGGACGGCTTGAGCGACGTCGATTTGGACGCGGAACTGGCCTTCCACCGCGCGCACGGCAAGATCGGCACCATGACCGCGGTCCATCCGCCGTCCCGGTTCGGCATGATGGAACTGGGGCCGGATGGTCAGGTCGTCGCCTTCCGCGAGAAGGAAAAACTCCACAACGACTACATCAACGGCGGGTTCTTCTTCTTCCAAAAGGATTTCATCGCGCGCTTGCCGGCGGACGAAAACCTGAGCTTGGAATCCCGGCCGCTGACGCAGCTCGCGGCGGACGGCCAGTTGTTCGCCTTCCGCCACGAGGGTTTCTGGGGTTGCATGGACACCCTGCGCGACCGCGAAAACCTCGAGAAAATCTACGAATCGGGCCAGGCCCCTTGGGCGGGATGACGTCGTTTTCCGCGGAATCCACCTGCTTTTGAGTGGCCACCTTGCTTGCGGACCGACCAATTTGGCCAGACCTCCGAGACCGATCCGACGTGACAAAGGGCGGCCGATGCGAAATGCCCTGAAAATTGCGTTGGCGTTCCTGTTGCTCGCCGGCGCGGGTTTCGGCGTCGCGGCATTTCCGGACCGCTGGGTGCAGGTGATCGGCGGCGCCCTTTCTCCGCGGGGGGCGATCAGCGATTCGTTCGTCCCCGTTTTTCGCAAGGTCTTGATCGTCGTGGGCGGATCGCTGAGCGCCATCTTGCTCGGAGTCGCATGCTGGGGGCGCGGCCTGCACCGGTGGATGCTTTGGTTCTATCGGCGGATCCGCCATGAATGGAGCGACGTCGCCAACGGCCTGCAAGCCAAACTGTGCCAAACCACGCCGCTCGAATATGCGGGGATCGTCGTTTTGCTGTCGATCGGCGTCGGCCTGCGCCTTTGGTACGTCAACCAGCCGATGAGGTTTGACGAGGCCACGACCGTCACGTTGTATGCCAGTTCGCCTTGGTACATCGGTCTCGCCAACTATACCATGCCCAACAACCACCTTCTGAACACGTTGCTCGTGCGGATCAGCATGTTGTTGGGCGGCGATCGGGAATGGGTGGTTCGCTTGCCGGCCCTGTTGGCTGGGCTGTTGTGTTTGCCGTTGACCTACGTCTATGCGCGCCTGACGTATTCCCGCGAGGCGGCGATCCTTGCGTTGGCGTGGCTGTGCGTCAGCCTGCCGTTCGTGGACATGTCCACGAATGCTCGCGGCTACACCATGGTCGCCTGTTGCGGCCTGACGTCTCAGCTATCCACCTATTTCCTGTTGCGCCGGGGATCTGGGCTGGCGGCCATCGCGAATGCAGGGGCCATCGGCCTGGGGCTCGTGGCGGTGCCGGTGGCCGTTCTTTTCGTCGCTTCCGGACTGGTTTGGGCGTCCTTCTACGCCTGCGCGCTTCACCGACACGGACGGCTGAATCCAGTTCATCTGTATCTTTTCATCGGGTCCGTGCTCGCCGGATTTGGAATTGCCGCGATCGGTTACGCCCCGATGCTGTTGATCTTGGGACCGAAATGGCTGCTGGCCAACGAATGGGTGCGGCCCTTGGCGTGGGCGTCGTTTATTCGGGAACTCCCCGAGCAGCTCTGGGCCTACGGACGCTATAATTCGCTCTACTTGCCAGGCGCCGCGGTCGCGGTGCTGGCGCTGTCGGCCGGGTACTATCTTGCTTTCTGGAAAAAAATCGAAAATACAAAAGTGCCCTTGCCCATATTGCTGGCGGGCATTTGCCTCGTTTCCTTGATGCTGAACCGGAGATATCCGCTGTGGGGGGTGACTCCGATGTGGATGTATTTGTCGATCGTTCTCTGCGGCGCGATCTCCGCGGGGTTCGCCCACGCGGTTGTCCGCGCAACGGGGCCGCGGCGAGCCCGTCCGCTTGTCTGGCTGGCGGCATGGATCTTGGTCGGCGCCGGAGCTTGCAACCTGGTGCGCGCCAATCCCCGCCAGACGATGGATTCCACGGGCGGATACAGCTTTCCCGACACTCCGCAAGTCGCGCGATATTTGGCCGATCACGCTTCGCCCCGCGATGAAATCCTCTTGGACAATGCCCAGATCGTCCACCAGTATTACGCGCATCGCTGCGGAGCCGATGATTTGAATTGGAGTTGGCGGGGCCAGGGTCCTCGGCGCATCTTCGTTCTGGAAACCTCGAATCCCAACCCGCGGTTTGCGGAAGCCATGTGGATTCATCTGGGCCGTCTCGGGATACAAACGACGAACGACCTGTCTCTGGACGCCGAATTTTCAGACCAGCGGATCTGGTCGGCGGAAATCAACCCATGACGGAAACGTTGTCCAGCTTTCCGCGGATCGTGGCGGTGACCGGGGCCGCGGGCTTTATCGGGCGGCGGGTGGTGGCGCGGCTGGCGCAAGCGGGGGTGAAAACGCTCGCGCTCGATCGCGTTCCGGATCCGGGCGGCTGGCCGTCCGGCGTCGCATATCGTCAAGTGGATCTGGACCGCGAAATGCCGGCTTTCGCCGGGGATTGGCTTTTGGTCCATTTGGCCTGGAGCCTCGACCGGGGCAATGCGGACGCTCAGCAGGAGTCCTTGCGGACGTTTGCGCGGCTGCTGGGGCAGAGAGGACTGACGGGCGTCGTGGGGCTGGGCAGCGCCGAGGAGTACGGAGAGCTTGAAGGCCGGTTGCGCGAGGACATGGCGCCGGGCGTGAAATTGTCCGCTTACGGACAGGCCAAGCATGCGGCGGGCCGGGCGCTGGAAGTCTGGGCGCGCGGCGCGGGGCGGCAGGCCGTTTGGTTGCGGCCGTTCGTCGTCTATGGCCCGGGGCAGGGGGGCAACATGGCGATTCCGTACGCGCTGCGCTGCGCGCGGGAGCGGACGCCGGGCGATTTTTCCGAGGGTCTTCAATTCCGCGATTTCGTCCACGTGGACGACGTGGCGGCGGGCATTGCGGCGGCCGCGCTGGGCTTGCCGGACGTGAAGCCGGCTTTTTCCGTCTGCAATCTGGGCCGGGGCGAACCGGTGCGGCTGCGCGACGTCTTGGAGCGCATGGCCGTCCAGACGAACGCCCAAGAATTGTTCCGGTTCGGGGCGCGGCCCATGCGCCCGGACGAACCGCAAGAGCAGTACGCCGATTCCTCGGCGGCCGCCGATCGATTCGGCTGGCGCGCGCGGATCTCGTGGGAGCAGGGCATCGACGCGTTGTGCCAGGAGACGGTTCCATGAGCGAGCGCCACGTGGTCGTATTGGGGGCGGGGCTGGCCGGACTGGGTTTTGCGCGGCATTGGCCGGGCTGCCGGGTGTTCGAGGCCGACGGCGAGCCCGGCGGGCATGCGCGGTCGCACGAATTCGGCGGAGCCTGGTTCGACCGCGGCGCGCACATTTGCCATTCGCAGGACGAAACCTGGCTGAAACTCGTGACCGCGGCGGCGCCGCTGCACGAGATGACGAAAAGCACCGTGCTGAACCACAAGGCGGGCCGCTGGTTCGCCTATCCCGTTCAGAACCATCTGTTCGATCTGCCGAAAGCCGACCGCGAGGCCGCGCTGGCGGATTTCCTCGCGGCGCAGGAGAAATACCGCGGGCGCGAGCCGAAAAACTACGAGGAATGGTGCCGGTTCCAGTACGGCGATTTCCTGCTCGAAAACTTCTATCGCCTCTACACGGCGAAATATTGGCACGTGCCGATGGCCGAACTGGCGACCGATTGGCTGGGCGGACGCCTGTTGCCGTCGCAGGTGGCGAACATCGTCGCCGGCGCCCAGGGGGCCGTGGAGGAAAAACAGGCGGTGTTCCGCACGTTCCGCTATCCGCGCCGCGGCGGATTCTTCGCGATGCTGGCGCATCTGGCCGACGGCGTGGACGTGCGCCTGAACAAGCGGGCCGCGCGGGTGGATGCCGCCCAACGGACCGTGACGTTCGCGGACGGGACGGAAGAAGGCTACGACGCGCTTGTTTCGACGATCCCGCTGCCGGAACTGGCCGAGATGATTCCCGACGCCACGGCCGACGTGCGCGCGGCGGCGGCGAAACTGCGCGCTTTGCGGCAGTACTGCGTGAACCTCGTCGTGGAGCGCGAAACCCTGAGCCCGGCGAACTGGTTCTACGTCTACGATCCGGACATCGAAATATCGCGCGTCTCGTTCCCGTTTTCGTTGTCGGGCGAGTGCATTGGCCGGACACCCATCCAGGCCGAAGTCTTCCTGCCGCAGTCGGCACGGCCAAACGAGGAGGCGCTGCTGGAGAAAGCCATGGCCGATCTGGGCCGGCTGCTGAAATTCCCGGCGTCCGCGGTGATAGCCGCGGAAATCCGGCACTATTCGCGCTCCTACGTGGTCTCCGATCTGGACCGCGCGGCGGCGGTTCGGCACGTGCGCGATTGGCTGCGCGGCCGCGGCATCGAGACGACCGGCTTGTTTGGTTCTTGGGAATACATCTGGTCCGATCGCGCCTTCGCGGGCGGTCGGGCGCTGGCGCAGGCCCTGCGGGAGAAGCCGTCGTGAAGGTGACGTTTCTCGTGCCGGATCTGGGCTGGCCCATCGTCGGCATCGCCGCGCGCTTCGCGAAGTACATCGTCGGCGAACACGAAGTCGAAATCGTCGGTCCGCGCCTGTGGGGCGGGGCCAACGCGATGTATTCCGGCGAATTCGCCTATCGCGCCGTGGACTGTCCGAAGATCTATCGCTTTCCGGAGTATTTCCGCGAAGTCCGCAAGTTGTCTCGCGCGATCCGGGGCGACGTCGTCATCTCGATGAAGGCGTTCGGCACCACCTTGCCGGCGGCGCTGCGCGCCAAGCGGGAGCGGGGCTGCCGCGTGGTGGCGTATCTGGACGAATGGGACGGCGCGACGTCCGCCTCGTGGAGCTTCGGCGAACGGCTGGGGCATTGGAGCCGGGACTGGATGCATCCCGGCGACGACGTCTACGTGCCGCGGGTGGAGCGGCTCTTGCCGAAGTGCGACGTGCGGCTGGGTACCACGCGTTTCCTCGAACGCAAGTTCGGTTGCCGGATATTCCATGTGGGCGTGGATACGGACCGGTTCCGGCCGCAGGATCCGGCGGCGGTCGCGGCGCTGAAGCATGAATTGGGCTTGCAGGATGAAAAGCTGTTGGTGTTCGGCGGCGTGGCGCGGCCGCACAAAGGGCTCGAAGCGTATGCCGCGGCCCTGGCGCGTCTGGAAGGAGTGGCGGCGCGGATTCTGATTCTCGGCCCGCAGGACGACTATGTGCGCGAACTGATGCATCATCCCGAGTACGGCCGATTCATCCGGTGCCCGGCGACGGATGCCGCGAGCACGCAGCGGATCCATCGCGACATGCCGCTCTATTTGGGCTTGGGCGACGCGCTGATCGTGCCGCTGACCGACGGCGTGATGGCGCGCAGTCAGATGCCGTGCAAGGTGTTCGAAGCCATGGCGATGGGCAAGCCGATCGTAGCCAGCGCCGTGTCCGATCTGCCGGAAGTGCTGGCGGATTGCGGCCATCTGGTTGCGCCGGGGCGTCCGGACGCCGTGGCGCAGGCGTTGGAGGCGATTTTTACCGATCCGCCGGCCGCGCGCGAGATGGGCGAGCGGGCGCGCGCGCGGTGCGTAGAGCGCTACGGTGCCGCCGCCAGCCGGAACGCCTTGCTGGCGCTGCTGGACGAATTGAAGTAACCCGCTGGCGGGACGGGGGGATTGGCTGGTTTTGCTGGACGGGGCGCGGAGGGAAGATTAGCATGCCGCCTTTATGGAATTGTTGATCCAGCGTGCCAAAAGATACGGCGGCAGCGTGGTGTTGCCGGAAGGCCAGGACCCGCGCGTGATGAAGGCGGCGGCGGAAATCGCGCGCCGCGGGTTCGCGCGCGTGTCCGTGCTGGCCACGCCGGCCGAAGCGCAGCAGGCTTGCGCGGCCGCGGGCGTGACGTCGTCCGGCTTCGAGGTCATCGATCCGACGGCTCCGCCTTGTTTCGACGAGCTGGTGGCGGCCTACCATCGCAAGCGGGCCGCCAAGGGCATGACCGAGGAACAGGCTCGCCAAGCCATGAAGAGCCGCCTGTACGTCGGCGCCATCATGATCGAGACGGGCTATGCCTCGGGCATGGTGGCCGGCAGCATCGCTTCGACGCCGGACATGCTGCGGGCGGCGTTCCACTGCGTGGGCACGGCGCCGGGCATCCAGACCGCCAGCAGCTGCTTTTTGTTGCGGCTGAAGGCGCCGACGATCGCGGGCGAGAACACGATGCTGTTCGCGGATTGCGGCGTGAACCCGAATCCGACGGCGGAACAGCTCGCGGAAATCGCGATGTCGACGGCCCAGACGCACCGGGCGCTGATCGGCACGCCGCCGCGGGTCGCGATGCTGAGCTTTTCGACGCGCGGCAGCGCCAAGCACGAGCTGGTGGACAAGGTGGCCAAGGCCACCCAGATCGCGAAAGGGCTGGCCGCGAAGTTCGACCCCGAGATGGTGGTGGACGGCGAATTGCAGACGGATGCGGCGATCGTGCCGCACGTGGCGGCGCAGAAGGCGCCGGACAGTCCGTTGAAGGGCGCGGCCAACATCCTGGTGTTCCCCGACCTGCAGGCCGGCAACATTTCGGTGAAGCTGGTAGAACGGCTGGGAGGCGCGATCGCGCTGGGCCCGATCCTGCAGGGTTTGGCCAAGCCGCTGAACGACCTGTCGCGCGGCTGCAGCGCCGACGACATCGTCGGCGTGGCGGCGGTGACGATGTGCCAGGCGGCGGCCATGGGCGTGCCCGCCAACGTCAAGCCCAGCGGCGTGTCGGCGGCCCCGGCGTCGGCGGCCGCCGCGGCCGGCATCTTGTCGGACGACGAGATCGAGGCGATCGCGCGCCGCGTGGCGCAGGATTTGCTGACGAGCCCCGCGACGGCGCGGAGCCTGAGAGGATTTTGAGAGGAATACGGACATGAAGAACATCGACTGGAAGAGCCTGGGTTTTGCGTACATGGACACGAACTGCCACGTGCGCTACGTGTGGAAAGACGGCAAATGGGACGGCGGCGAACTGGTGACGTCGCCCTATATGCCGATCCATATCGCCGCGACGGCGCTGCACTACGGCCAGGCGGCGTTCGAGGGGCTCAAGGCCTTCCGGCGCAAGGACGGCCAGGTGAGCCTGTTTCGGCCGGAAGAAAACGCGAAGCGGATGCAAGCCACGGCGCGGCGGACTTGCATGGCCGAAGTGCCGACGGAGATGTTCGTGGACGCGTGCAAGCGCGTGGTGAAGGCCAATCTCGAGTTCGTGCCGCCCTACGGAACGGGTGGCTCGATGTACGTGCGGCCGCTGCTGTTCGGCAGCGGCGAACAGATCGGCGTGGCCCCGGCGGACGAATACACGTTCCTGGTGCTGGTGACGCCCGTGGGCGCCTACTACAAGGGCGGCCTGCAGGCGGTGAAAGCCGTCGTGTTCGACGAGTACGACCGCGCGGCGCCCCAGGGCACCGGGAACATCAAGATCGGCGGCAACTACGTCGCCGGACTCTATCCGCATCAGTTGGCGAAGAAGATGGGCTACCCCGTGGAGCTCTATCTCGACGCCAAGGAGCACAAGTGGATCGACGAGTTTGCGACGAGCAACTTCCTGGCGATCACCAAAGACGGCACCTACGTGACGACGAAGTCCCCGTCCATCCTGCCCAGCATCACGAACCTGACGCTGCAGCAGCTGGCCAAGGACGCCGGCATCCCGGTGGAGGTGCGGCCCGTGGCGTTCGACGAAGTGACGAACTTTGCCGAAGTGGCCGCGTGCGGCACCGCCGTGGTGGTGACGCCGGTGTGCCAGATCGAACGGGCGGGGAAGGTCTACAAGACCGGTCCCGAAACCGGCTGCGGCCCGGTGCTGCAGAAGCTGTACAGCGCGGTGCAGGGCATCCAGTACGGCGAGCTGCCGGACGCGCACGGCTGGAACGTGGAAGTCGAGTAGCCGCCCCATGATGACGCTCGAACAGCAATTCGCGAAAATCACCGCGCGCCGGGTGGATCTCCACAGCGCGGAAGAACTGAAAACCCGCTTGGCGAAGTCCATCGCGGAGAACAAGCCGTTGCGCATCAAGATGGGTGCGGATCCGTCGGCGCCGGATCTGCACCTGGGCCATTGCGTGGCGCTGAACAAGCTTCGCGATTTCCAGGACTGCGGCCATACGGTGGTCTTCATCATCGGCGACTTCACGGGCATGATCGGCGATCCGTCGGGCAAGTCCGCGACGCGTCCCCAGCTTTCCCGCGAGCAGGTGCTGGAGAACGCCAAGAGCTATCAGGACCAGATGTTCAAGATCCTGGACCCGGCGCGCACCGAAGTGCACTTCAACTCCGAATGGTTCGGGCCGATGACGTTCGACAAGGTGATCCGGCTGAGCGCGCACGTGACGGTGGCGCAGCTGCTGGCGCGCGACGATTTCTCCAAGCGCTACGCGGCGAACCAGCCGATCTCGCTGGTGGAATTCCTGTATCCGCTGGTGCAGGCGTACGATTCCGTGATGGTGCGGGCGGACGTCGAGATCGGCGGCACCGACCAGCTCTTCAACCTGCTGCTCGGCCGCGAGATCCAGAAGGTCCACGGCCAGGAGCCGCAGATCGTACTGACGATGCCGCTGCTGGAAGGCCTCGACGGCGTCAACAAGATGAGCAAGAGCCTCGGCAACTACATCGCCGTCAACGACACGCCGAAGGATACCTTCGGCAAGACGATGAGCGTGAGCGACGACCTGATGTGGCGCTATTTCTCGCTCGTGCTGTGCCTGCCGGAAGAAGAGATCGCGGTCCTGAAGGCGGCGGTGGCTTCGGGCGCGCGGCATCCGCGCGACGTGAAGGACGAACTCGGCCGGCGCATCGTGGCGAAGTTCCACGGAGACGCCGCCGGCGCCGAGGCCAGCGCGGAATTCGCGCGCGTGTTTTCGCAGAACCAGCTGCCGGCGGACATTCCCGAAGTGGTTGTGCCCGCGGAAAAGATCGGCATCCTGAACCTGATGGTCAAGGCCGGGCTGGCGCCGAGCACGAGCGAAGCCCGCCGCCTGGTGCAGGCCGGCGCCGTGAAGATCGGCGACGACAAGGTGGCCGATTTCCGCCTGGAGATCGAACCGCGGGACGGCGTCGTCATCCGCAGCGGCAAGCGCGGCTTCGCCCAGATCAAGGTGGGCTAGGTTCCGGGGCGCCATGCGCGGAAGCGGGGAACAGGGCGCGCGCAGGACGTCGGTTCCAGATCCGGCGAAAGAAGAAGCGCTCGAGGGGCTGGTCGAGCTGATCACGTTCCACAGCGAGGAAACGGGGTTCTGCGTCCTGAAGGTGAAGGCGCGGGGTTTCCGCGAGACCGTCGCCGTGGTCGGCAAAGTGCCGCGGATCAACGTGGGGGAATGGATCAAGGCCCGGGGCAAGTGGAACATCGACCGCAAGCACGGCCGGCAGTTCCTGGCCGAACACCTCGAGGCCGTCGTGCCCGATTCCCTCGAAGGCATCGAAAAATTCCTCGGTTCGGGGCTCATCAAGGGCATCGGGCCGGTCTACGCGAAGAAGCTGGTGGACGCGTTCGGCCTGGGCGTGCTGGACGTCATCGAAAACCGCTCGGCGGAACTGGAACGGGTGGACGGCATCGGGAAGCTGCGCCGCCAGCAGATCAAGGAATCGTGGAAGGCGCAGAAGACCATCCGCGAGATCATGAGCTTTTTGTTCGCGAACGGCGTGAGCACGGGCCGCGCGTTCCGCATCTACAAGGTCTACGGCGACCAGGCCATCGCCAAGGTGCGCCTGGATCCGTACTGCCTCGCGCGCGACATCCACGGCATCGGATTCAAGATCGCCGACCAGATCGCGGAAAAGCTCGGGATCGAGAAGGAATCCGTGCTGCGGGCGCGGGCGGGGCTGACCTACGTCCTGCTGGAGCTGTCGAACCAGGGGCACTGCGCCTATCCGCGCGACGATCTGCTGGCCAAGTCCGCGGAGATGCTGGGCATTCCGCTCGGGACGATGGAAGAAGCGCTGCGGACCGAAATAGAGAACGGCGCGCTGACCGTCGGCAGCGGCGAGGACAACGAGCCGTGGGTGTATCTGGCCGTGCTGGATCGCGACGAGCGCGAGGTGGCGGGGCGCCTGGCGGAGATCGCCCAGGGGGCGCATCCGTGCCCGAAAATCGATTTGCCGGCGGCCGCGGAGTGGGTGCAGAAGCAGCTTGGCATGACGCTGGCCGAGGGGCAGAAGCAGGCCTTTTTCGGGGCGTTCCGCCACAAGGTGCTGGTGATCACGGGCGGGCCGGGGGTGGGCAAGACCACGCTCGTGCGCTCGTTGGTGAAAGTCCTCGCGGCGAAAAAGCTGCGCCTGATGCTGTGCGCGCCGACGGGCCGCGCGGCCAAGCGCCTGGCGGAGCTGTCCGGGATGGAAGCCAAGACCATCCACCGGATGCTGGCCTTCGAGCCGGGTACCGGCAAGTTCCGCCACGACGTGCGCAACCCGCTCGAAACCGATGCGCTGATCGTGGACGAAACGAGCATGATCGACGTCCAGCTCGCCGTGCATCTTTTCCGCGCGGTACCGCGGAACGGGCTGCTGGTGCTGGTGGGCGACGTCGACCAGCTGCCGTCCGTGGGCCCCGGCTGCGTTTTGCGCGACATCATCGAATCCGGCACGCTGCCGGTCTACCGCCTGACGGAAATCTTCCGCCAGGACGCGGGCAGCCGGATCGTTCGCAACGCGCACCGGGTCAATTCGGGCCAGATGCCCGAACTGCCGGACAAGGACGACAGCATGGCCGGCGGCGGGGATTTCTTCTTCGTGAAGGCGGAAACGCCGGAGCGCGGCGTGGAGCTGATCCGCAAGCTGGTGTGCGAGGCCATTCCGCGGCGGTTTCGGTTCGACCCGATGAACGACGTGCAGATCTTGACGCCGATGCAAAAGGGCGAGCTGGGCGCGCGCAACCTGAACGCGGCGATGCAGGCCGCGCTTAATCCGCGCGGGACCGACGTCGAGCGCTTCGGGTGGAAGTTCCGCGAAGGCGACCGCGTCATGCAGACGGAGAACGACTACGACAAGGACGTCTTCAACGGCGACATCGGCCTGGTCGTGAAGGTGGACCTGGACGAGCAGGAACTCGTCGTGCGCTTCGACGACCGCAAGGTGGCCTACGATTTCCAGGAACTGGACGAGCTGACGCCGGCCTACGCGGTGACGGTGCACAAGAGCCAGGGCAGCGAATATCCGTGCGTGGTGCTGCCGCTGCACACGCAGCACTACGTCATGCTGCAGCGCAACCTGCTCTACACGGGGATCACGCGCGGCAAGAAGCTGGTGGTGCTCGTCGGCACGGAAAAGGCCGTGGGACTCGCGGTGCGCAACGCCGAAGCCGGCCGCCGCAACACGACGCTGCGCAAGCGGTTGCGCGAGGCGTTCGGAACGGCCTGAGTCCCCGAGGCGGGGAATCGCGGCCTGCGGTTTTTCCACGCCGTGGAAAATATTTTTCCACACTGTGGAAAAATCCATCGAAGTTTTTACGTAGCGTGGAAAAATCCCCAAAAGTTTTTACGTAGCGTGGAAAACCGGGACGTCGGACATGAACTGCGATTCCCGGCGGGGGGGCGAAGAAAGGCTTGGCGGGGCGAAAGGGGCGGGCGTAGGATTCGATCCGCAACCAAGGAGATTTCCATGACGAACGCCGAGATCCGGACCTTTCTCAACGAACACCCCCTGTGCCATTTGGCGACGCTGGAAGACGGCAAGCCGCGAGTCCGCGGCATGATGATGTACCGGGCCGACGAGCAGGGACTGCTGTTCCATACGGGCACCGGCAAGGCGCTGGCCAAGCAGGTGCAGAACGGCGCGCCGGCGGAGGCGTGCTTCAACAGTCCCGATTTGCAGATCCGGGTGTCGGGCACGGTGCAGGTCGTGGACGATTTGGACCTGAAGAAAGAGATCGTGGCGGCGCGCCCGTTCATGCAGCCGTGGGTCGCGCAACACGGCTACGGCCTGCTGCACGTGTTCCGCGTGGCGGACTGCGCGGCCGCGACCTGGACGATGGCGGACAACTTCCAGCCGACGACGTACCGGAAAATCTAGCGGGAGCGGACCATGAACGACGAAAAAGAATGCTGTCCGAAGTTCGATCCGGCCCCGTGGCAGGAACGGTGGATCACGCTCGACGGGAAGAAATTCGCGAAGGACCGCGTGCGCAGCTTCCTGCGCATTCCGCTGAACTTCGGCGCGGTGATGGTTCGCAACATGGCGGCGATCCGGGCGGCCGGCGCGGAATCGCCGAACATGCTCGTGCTGTCGGATGAGAATTCGCTCTGGGGATCGGATCTGTATCTGGAGGTGGCCAAAGACGTGCCCGGCCTGACCATGGCGACGATCGCGGGGACGTTTCTGGCGCAGGCCTACGAAGGGTCGTATCGCGACATCCCGAAGTGGATCGCGGATCTGAAGCGCCGGGTGGCGAACCGGGGAAAGACCGTCCGGCGGTTTCTGTTCTTCTACACGACCTGTCCGAAATGCGCGCAGAAGTACGGCCGGAACGACGTCGTGCTGTTCGCGCAGGTCTAGGTCAGCCGCGCGCGAGCCGGCGGGCGGCGGCGGCGAGCGCGGGCAGGGGGTGCGCGCGGAGGGCGCGGAGCAACTGGCGGGCGGCGACGGGGATATGCCGCGCGAAATGCGCCATGCCGGGTTTTTGCGAGAGCACGGCGTAGGCGCCGAGGGCTTGGCACAAGCGTTGGATGGCGGCGGCGGGAAATGCCGCCGCGATGGCCGCGCCTTGAGGGTGGCGGCGGGCATACTGGCGCAGGAGGCTTTGCTGAAGGGGGGCGGGGAGATCGGCGTAGGGATCGCAGAGCAGACTGGCCAGGTCGTAGGCGGCCGGGCCGCGGCGCATGCCCTGGTAATCGATCCATACGGGTTGCGAACCGCGAAACAGGACGTTGCTCGATTGCAGGTCGCGATGGATCAAGGCCTGCGGGGAAGCGGCGAGCAGGCGCGCGACGGAGCGCAGTTCGGCGGCGACGGCCGCGATCTGCTTGTCCGGAAGGCGCAGGCGTTCGCGCAGGACGTGGTCGATGAAATAGGCGTGTTCCCAGGCGTAGAGCTTGGCGTCGAAGCCGGGCATGAGGGGCAGGCGGGCCTTGCGCGCGGCGGGGAGGCCGTGGCGGTGCATCCGCAGGAGGACATCGAGCAAACGGCGATAGATCCGGCGGGTGCCGGCGACCCTCAGGCGCGGCAGGCGGGTTTCGAGAGTTTTGGGGCCGAGATCTTCGATGGCGAGGAAATGATCGCGCGGGGCATCGAGCAGCAGGCGGGGGACGGGAATGCCGAGGGAGGCCAGAAACCGCGTGTGGCGGGCATAGAGCCGGTTGTCGGGCCGCTCGGGCGACCAGCGGATGAGGACGCCGCCCGATTGCAATTGTTTGCAAACAATTGCCGACGGACCGGGTTCGCCGTGCAGGTGGAAGAACTCGCGGCTCGAACCGCGGGGCGGCAGAACTTCGACCGGCAGGGATTCCGCCGCGCGCAGCAACGTGCGTTCGCGCGGAGCGAGAACGGCGGCCGCCGGCAGGACGAAGTTCTGTCCGGCGCGGCCGACGCGCGCGGCGACGTCGCGGTGGGCCTGGACGTATTGGGCGGGGGTGCCGATGTCCGCCCAGAACGAGCCGGGGACGAAGACGCCGGCGATGCGGTGGCCCCGTTTTTGCGCGCGGCGGTAGGCGGCGATGATCGTGTCGAAACCGTCCGGGGCGATGAACGGCAGGATGCGCTTGTCGAGCAGTTGCAGCCCGCAAAAGGTGGCGTGGCCTTGGCGCGGGTCGTGGAAATTCCGGATGACGCCTTGTTCGCAGCGCACGGTTTTGGGGCCGGCGTCTTCGGTGAGCCAGCAGGCGGCGAGGGGTTTCCGTTCGCGCCAGGCGCGGAGCAGCGGCGCGGGATCGAGATCGGCGGCGACGTCGGCGTTGAGGAGCCAGAACGGTTGGTCGACGAACCACCGTGCGTTGCGCAGGGCGCCGCCGGTGCCGAGAATGACGGGTTCGAACACGGCGGAAATGCGCAGTTGCGGAAACGGCTGGCCGGCGAGATAGCGCAGGATGGGGCCGGGAGCGTGGTGGAGATTGATCAGGACGTCGCGGACGCCCCAGGCCGCGAGCATTTCCAGGCTGCGGGCGAGCATGGGCCGGTCCCAGAGAGGGAGCATGGGCTTGGGGGTTTCGAGCGTGAGGGGACGCAGGCGCGTGCCGAGACCGGCGGCGAGAATGTAGGCTTTGCGGGGCGCGCGCATGGAGGAGAGATTAGCGGGCGGGGGCCGTGGTGGCAAGGCGGGGCGAAAATCTCAATATCCAATGTCCAATATTCAACATCCAATCATCAAGTGGACAGCCGGGAAGTTCACGAGCGACGGTTCAGGGGGCCGCGGTCCCGAGTTTTTCCACCGTCTTCTCGATGTGGTCGAGGATTTCGGGATCGTTGGGACGGAGAGCGTCGGCCTGCCGGAGGAACGAGAGCGCTTCTTCGTAGCGGCCCTGCTGGTAGTAGATCCAGCCGAGGGTGTCGAGATAAGCGGAGTTCTGGGGATCGAGGGAGAGGGCGGTCTGGGCGTGGCGCAGGGCTTCGTCGAGGCGTTCGCCGCGCACGGCCCAAAGATAGGCGAGGTAGTTGAGGGCGTCGGCGAATTCCGGATCGTTCGCGAGGCAGGTCTCGAACATCTCGATGGCGCGTTCCGTGTGCTTGGTTTGGTCGAGAGCGACGCCGAACCAAAAATAGAAGCGGGGACTGAGCACGGCGGCCTGCAAAGGTTCGTTCGCGACGATGGCTGCGGCGGCCTCGAATTCCCGGACGGCGGAAGCGGGCTTGTCCTGCGCGAGATACAGATTGGCCAGGTGGGCGCGGATGGCGGCGGATTCGGTGCTGGGGATGTCCGCAAGGGCGCGGAGCACGGCGACGGCGCTTTTCTGGAGGGTTTTGGTGCCGGTCAGGATGCGCTGCATGTAGAGGTCCAGGAGGGCGGGTTCCTGCTCGACGGCGCCGTGGAGCCAGCGGGCCGCGTCCTTGGTGCGGCGCAGATGGGTGCAGGCGACGGCGTAGTTGTAGTAGAAGAGGTGGGAGGGAAGGGCCTCGGGATCCTTCGCGATCGTGGCGTCGTAGACCTGCTGCAAAAGGGCGGCGGCTTCGCTGAACCGCTTCTGCTGCATGCGGACGAGAGCGAAGACCTCGAGGATCTTGGGGTTGGCGGGCATGTTCTCGAGCGCTTCGGTCAGCGTGGCGACGGCCTGGTCTTCGTTCGTTTCGCTCTGGAGGGCGGCGAGCTTGATCCACGGGGCGGGGTCGCCGGGAGAGGCGTCGGCCGCGATGCGGAAGTGGGCGAGGGCGTTGGTGAAATCGCCGGCCTGCAGATAGAGTTCGGCGAGGTAATAGTGGACGTCGACGTCGTCTTTTTGTTTTTGGGCCAGGGTTTCGAGGACGGCGATGGCCTTGGGCTGGTCGTCCATGGCCAGGAACGTCTTGGCGAGGCGCGATTTGACCTGCTGCTCGCCGGGCTGGATCCGCGCGATCTTCTCGTAGGTGCGGATGGCTTCTTCGAGCTGGCCGTCGTTCGCGAGCAAGTCGCCCAAGGCATAGAGCGTGTCGGTATCGCCGGGAATTTCCTCGGCCACTTGCCGCAAGAGGGCGATGGCCTGGCGGCGGGCTTCCTGTTGCGCGCCGGGATCCGTGGCCGCCTGCAGGCGCGCGAGCTGGATGCGGACGAGTTCCTGCCGAAGGGCGGTGGGCGGCTTGGCCTTGGCCAGGCCTTCCTGGAGGATTTTCTCGACGGCGTTGGTGTCGCCGGCGCGGGCCGTGGCGGAGGCCAGCTGCAGCCAGCCGAGAGGCTTGGCCGGGAACCGGCGCGTCATTTGGCGGAAGAGCTCGACGACGCGGTCCCGGTCGCCCGTGCTGCCGTAGAAGGTGGCGAGCCACAGCAGCGCGCTTTCGGAATCCGGATGGCGCTGGAGGAATTCCTCGACGGTCCGCAGGGCTTCTTCGGTCTTGCGCTGGAGCACGAGGGTGGACGCCATGCGCAGCACGAGCCGTTCGTTGCCGGAATCGAGCGCGGCGGCTTTCCGATAGGCGTCGTACGCCAAGGCGTATTCGTCGGCGAGTTCGTGGTGGATGCCGATCGAATAGAGGGCGTGGGCCTGCGCGGCCTGGGCCTGGTCCGGCGGGAGCGAATCGGGAGACGAAACGAGCCCTCCGTCCAGCAAGGACGAAGGGCTAGGCAGCGAGCGGCATCCGGCCGCGACGCCGAAGAGAGCGAGGCCGAGCAAAAACCGCCATTGGCCAAAGCCGCGCATGATGGCGTGCCCGTTGTCGGGGCGCTCCCCCTATTTCTTCTTGTGACGGTCGGCGCGCAGACGTTTACGGCGTTTGTGCTTGGCCATCTTCAAGCGGCGTTTCTTTTTGACGGAACCCATGCTTTCATCCTCCTGATATAACGATGCCGGACGGTTTTACGGCACTACTTTGTTCAATGCAAGTTCAATAATGCCGGAGGCGCCGGCGGCCTTGAGCTGCGGAATGATCTCGCGGACGATGGATTCGTCCACGACGGTTTCGATGGCGACCCAGCTCGGATCGCCGAGCGGATTGACGGTGGGGGCGTGCAGGGCCGGCAGCACGCCGCAGATGGAGGCGACGTCGCCCTTCTTGGCGTTCATCTTGATCAGCACCTTGTTTTCGGCGTTGAGCGCGCCGATGAGCAGCATGGCCATTTGCTCGATTTTGGCCCGCTTTTCCTGGTTCGCCCACGCATCCTTGTTGGCGATGAGGCGGGTGGTGGAGGTCAGGACCGTGTCCACGATGCGCAGCTGGTTGGCGCGCAGGGAGGAGCCGGTTTCCGTGAGTTCGACGATGGCGTCGACGAGCTCGGGGGCCTTGACTTCCGTGGCGCCCCAGGAGAATTCGATCTCGGCGGTGACGCCGTGGTCGGCGAGATAGCGTTTGGTGAGGCCGACGGCTTCGGTGGCGATGCGCTTGCCTTGGAGGTCCTGCGCGCTCTGGATGGGGGAATCGTTGGGGACGGCGACCACCCAGCGGACGGGATTGCTCGTGGCCTTGGAGTAGCACAGTTCGGCGACTTCGACGACGTCGGCGCCGTTTTCGTAGATCCAGTCGTAGCCGGTGAGGCCGGCATCGAGCAGGCCGAGCTCGACGTAGCGGGCGATTTCCTGGGGACGGATGAGGCGCGCGGCGATGGCGGGGTCGTCCACCGTGGGCACGTAGGACCGGGAGCCGACCTTGAAATTCCAGCCGGCTTTCCTCATCAACGCGAACGTGCTGTCCTGCAAGCTGCCCTTCGGCAGGCCGAGTTTGATCTGTTCCATCTGGCGCTCTCCTCTGCGGTCTTCGGCGGGCGTTCCGCCACGTCGTTCAAAGGGGGTCACTCTATCCAAAGGCCGCCAGACGGGCAATAGCAGAAAACGAGAAAGGAACTCAGCGCTTTCCGTCCGCAAAAGAAACGTAGCCGATCCGGAGCGGGGTCGGCAGCGGGGGAATGGTTCGCCACGTCAAGGATCCCGCCAGGCCGGGGGGGTAGTCGAATTGCACGAACCCGGGGAAAGAATTCGTCTGGACGAGTCGTCCGTCGGCCGTTGCGTAGTCCGTCACCAACCGAGCGCCCGGAGGAGGCCGGGGCGAATCGTCGTCCGCCAGCGCATAGAAACGCATTTGTCCCGGCCGGTCGGGGGCCGGAGGGAATTGGACCGGTCCCCAAATCGGGTTTCCGCTCTCGCCGTCGGGAAGCAGGAGGAGTTCGAGCGGCGCCCGCGCTGGAGAAACGGCTTTTTCCCGTCCGTTTGCAACGGTCCATTTCCGCACGTCCTCGAACGCCTGCCGCCGGAGCCATGGCCGCGCCCCGTAGAGGCCTCCGACCGCGAGGGCGAACGCCGCGAAGCACGTGATAAACGCCGCGAGGGCGGGCCGTCTCGCCGCCCGCAGCAGGCGTTGCCGCCGGGACGTCCACGCCAGGGGCAGGGCGGCTAGCATGAACAGGAAGGGCTGGACGTATCCGGAGTAGCGCGGGGAGATTTCCCACAGCGCGACGATGCCGCCGCTGAAGAGCACGCAGGGCAGGATGAAGTAAAACCGTTTCAGCCCTCCCAGCAGGGGCAACAGCAGCATCGCGCCCCACGCCATGAGGGGCAGCGCGCCGAGCAAAAAAGCGGTGCGGGCGCCCTTGGCCAGATCCGCCGCCGCGCGGGCGTCGTTCTGGGCCAGCAGTTCTTCGGAGCCGGACGCGTATCCCAAGAGGAAGAATTTGACGATTTTGGCGGGCAACAGGCGGAACGCGATGGCCTCGGGACGGTACGCGGCGTGCGAGGCCAGCAGGGAACCGAGCGCGGAATTCTTGTTTTCGAGCGGGGTCAGGACGTCGAGCTGGACGCAGGTGCCGGAATATTCCCCGCCGCTTTCCGGCGCCCAGCCGCTGCCGACGTAGCCCAAGGGCGAAGCGAGCCGGTGCATGTTGCTTTCGTCGATGCGCCGGGCCAAGGGCGCCAAGAGGATGGCGCCGGCCAACACGGGCCACACCAGCAGGCCGATGGTCGCGCGGAGCGTTTGCCGGGCATTCAGTTTTCCGCCGATGCGGAGGAACGCCAAGGTCAAGAAAACGGAGACGGCGTAGATTTTGTCCATGTAGCCGCCCAAGCCCATCAGCGGCAGCAAAAGGCCTGCGCCGAGGGCCAAGCCCCAGGTCCGCCACCCGGCGGGGGGGCGGGGGCGGAACCATTCCGCCAAGATCCACAAGGCGCAGAGATAATAGAAAACGCCGGTGACGTGGTGGTTCATGTCCAGGCAGGCCATCCATTGGTACGGCATGACGAACTGCAGGGAACTTGCCCAGAAGGCGACCCGGCGCCCGAACAACAGGAACGCCAAGCGCCAGGTCAAGGCCAGCGACAGCGTCAGCAGCAGAGCCTGAGTCGCCTGCATGGCGCGGACGAAATGGGGGCCGCTCCAGATCCGCAGGACCAAATGCAGCGGGGCCGCGCGTCGCGTCCACAGCGGATAATCGTAAAACCGGCTGAGCTTCTGGAGGGTTTCGGGCGCATAGCCTTTTTCGGCGAGGCGATCCAGAAAATGCCGGAAGAGTCCGGCATCGATGCTGCCGGTCCAGTCGGGATTCGTCGAAACGACGACGCCGATCTGGATGGCGAGAGATGCGCCCAGCAAGATCGGCAAAAAGAGCTTGGTGCCGCCCTTCCAGTCGATCCAGCGCAAGGCGAAGACGGCGAAGCCGGCGACGGGCGCATAGGCGAAAAAGCCGGCGAAGACCCACGGGGAAAAATGGGACCAGCCGCGGAGAAAAACGAAGCCGGCGGCGCTCCATGCCAGCAGCAGGCCCGCGGCCATGAAAAAGACGCCGCAGGTCTGGATCCAGCCGGCCAGTCGCTTTACGGTTGAGGCGGCCGTCGTCATGGCGCCGGTGAATTCCTTGCCGCGCGGCTGGCCGACCACAGCTCGCCGATGGCCGTGAGCATTCGCTGGGCATGATGGTCCGGCAGCCAGGAAGACAGGCATTCGTCCAGCGCGTTCGTCGCCAGGCGCCGGGCCAGGGCGGGATCGCGGAGCAGCCGTTCGACGGCATCGGCCAGGGCGGCGGCGTCGCCCGGTTCGACCAGCACGCCGTTCTCGCCGTCGCGGATGTAGTCGACGGTACCGATGCTCCGGGTCGCGACCACGGGTTTGCCCATGGCGATGGCCTCGAAGATGAAGACTTGGCCGGTGGATCTTTCCGCCGGCAGCAAAGGCGCCACGGCCACGGCCGCCTGGGCCAGCAGTTCATGGGTTTGGGCGAGCGGGATTTCGCGGAACACCTCCACGTTGGGCGGCAAATCGGCGGGTAAAGTTTCCCGCCGGCCGGCCACCACGACGACGCGGGCGGAAATCCGCCGCGCCGCCGCGACCAAAACGTCCAGATCGCGCCGCGTGCGTCCGATGGAAACGACGCTGCCGTCGTTTGGTTCCCGCCTGCCGGGCTGGGGGAGCGTGGTATACATCGGAACGAAACGCAGGTTGGCCGCGGGGATCCCGAACCGCTCGGCGATGAGCCCCACCTCGGCCGTGCTGTTCGTCAAGATGCCCAGCGCGCGCTGGGCCACCCAGCGGAACAAGGCCGTTTTGAGGCGCCAAGACGGGCAAGCGGGACGGGCTTCGTCCAGAAACACCTCGGTCATGACGTGCCGGGCGGGCCGGCGGAGAAGTCCGCAGAGCAGGCCATACGCCAGGGAAGGGCGCGGGCCCATCGTCACGACCACGTCGAAACGCCGCCGCCGGAGCAGGAGCCGGATTCCCTGCCGCAAAGCGCCCAGACGATCCGGCGATTCGCCGGGCCGGCAGATGGTGGCGACCGCTTCTTGCCAGATTCGGCTCTGCTGGAAGGCCAGATTGGTGAGGATAGACGGGGAGCGGTGCATCTCCGGCTCAATCAATCAAAAACGCCGCGCCACATAAAGGCAAATCCGTTCCGTGCCCGCAATCGGTCCTTGATTGACAGGGCGTTGCTCCCTCTTGCATACTTTCCGAGATCGAAATGGCGGTTCGGCCGCCGCGGCGGGCCGTTTTTCGCCGCCGCCGGCAGGGTTCCGCGAAGAAACGAGGAAATCAGGGTGAAGGACAGAACAGGGATCGTCGACGGCGACCTGCTCCAGATCGCGAGCGACATCGACTGCGCCGATTCGGCGCGGATCGGTTGCCTGCCCGAGCGCCGCATCGCCCGATTGAACTTGCGGATCGGACCCGGAGCCGTCGTCCGGTCGGGTTCGGTGATCTATGCCGGATCCCAGATCGGCGCGCGCCTCAACGTCGGCCACAACGCCATCATCCGGGAAGAAAACGCCATCGGAGACGATTTTTCGCTGTGGTCGAATTCCGCGGTCGACTACGGCTGCACGATCGGCCACCGGGTCAAGATCCACCACAACGTCTACGTGGCCCAATTCACGATCTTGGAGGACGACGTGTTTCTGGCGCCGGGCGTCATGATCGCCAACGATCTCCATCCGGGCTGCGCCCATTCCCGGGAGTGCATGAAGGGGCCGACAATCAAAAAGGGGGCGCAGATCGGGGTCAACGCCACGATATTGCCGCTCGTGACCATCGGCGCAGGGGCGCTGGTCGGGGCGGGCAGCGTCGTCACGCGGGACGTGCCGCCCGGAGCGGTGGTCGTGGGCAACCCCGCCCGCGTGTCCGGCCACGTTTCGGAACTGGAATGCGTGCGGGAGCCCCGGCTGACGGATCGGCCATATTCCTGACGCCGGAAAGGGAAGGGTTTGGAATGAGCTCGAATCCAATGCAGAACGTGCGCATCGTCGATCTGCCGATCGTCCGCGAACCGCGCGGCAATTTGACTTTCATCGAGGGCGGCCGCCATTTGCCGTTCGACATCAAGCGGGTCTACTATCTCTACGACGTGCCCGGCGGCGCCGAGCGGGCGGGGCATGCGCACAAGCAGCTGCACCAGCTCGTGGTGGCCATGTCGGGCAGTTTCGACATCCATTTGGACGATGGGTTCGAGAAGAAGACCTATCACCTCAATCGGTCCTACCACGGGCTTTATCTCTGCCCGATGATTTGGCGGACCATCGACAACTTCTCGTCCGGCTCGGTCTGTCTCGTGCTGGCTTCGGAATATTTCGACGAAGCGGATTATTACCGCCGCTACGACGATTTCATCGCGGCAACCCGGAAGGCCCAGGCGTGAACGTTCCCTTTCTGGAATTGCTCCCGGCCTATACCGAACTGCAGGAGGACCTCGACGCGGCCTATCGGCGGGTGATGGCCAGCGGGTGGTATATTTTGGGCGAAGAGGTCGAGCGCTTCGAGGCGGAATTCGCGGCGTATTGCGGCGTACGGCATTGCGTGTGCGTCGCCAACGGCCTGGATGCGCTGACGTTGGCGCTGCTGGCGGCGGGCATCGGACCGGGCGACGAAGTGATCGTTCCGGCGATGACGTTCATCGCCACGTGGCTGGCCGTCAGCCACGCGGGGGCCGTGCCCGTGCCCGTGGACGTCCGGGCGGACACCTACAATCTGGATGCCGCGCGGATCGAGGCGGCCCTCACGCCCCGGACCAAAGCGATTATGCCGGTGCATCTCTACGGGCAACCGGCGGACATGGACGCCATCCTCGCGGTGGCGCGCCGCCATCGTCTCGTCGTCGTGGAAGACGCCGCGCAGGCCCACGGCGCCCGCTACCGGGGGCGCCGCACCGGAACCTGGGGAGATTTGGCGGGCTTCAGTTTCTATCCCGGCAAAAATCTGGGGGCCTTCGGCGACGGCGGCGCGGTGACGACCGGCGACGAAGCCCTGGCCGCGCGTTTGCGCCGCCTGCGCAACTACGGGTCGGATCGCAAGTACCAGCACGAGGTGTTGGGCTTGAATTCGCGCCTGGATCCCCTGCAGGCCGCTTTTCTGTCGGTGAAGCTCAAGCATCTGGACGAATGGAACCGGCGGCGGGTCCAGATCGCGGCAGCCTATCGCGAACGGTTGCGGGGTCTGGAGGGCATCCAGTTGCCCGCCGTGGCGAAAGACGCGGAACCGATCTGGCATCTCTTTCCTCTGTTGGCGAAAGATCGCGACGGCCTGCAGGCCCGGTTGGAAGCCAACGGCATTCACACCCAGATCCATTATCCGATTCCGCCCCATCTGTCGGGGGCCTATGCGCACCAGGGGCGCCAGGCGGGCGACTTTCCCGTGGCGGAACGAATCGCGGCGGAAGAACTCAGCCTGCCGATCGGGCCCCATCTCGCCGCGCCGGAAGCCGTCGCCGCCGCCGTGCAAGCCGTCATCTCAACCCGAGGATAAACGATGCCCACGCTCTCCATCGTCGTGCCGGTCTACTACAACCAGGACTCGCTCATTCCCCTGGCGGACGAATTGGACCGGGTGGAAAAGGAATTGGCGGAGCGGGGAGTGGACCTGCAGCTCATCTTCGTGAACGACGCGTCCGGCGACGCCTCCCTCGACCGTCTGCGGGAAATCCAGCGCCGCCGGCCCGGAACGGTGGTCGTCAACCATTTGGCCAACCGCGGATCGATGGCGGCCATCAAGACGGGCTTCGCCCACGTGAAGGGGGATTGCTTCACCTTCTTGGCGGCGGACCTGCAGGATCCGCCCGGACTGCTGCCGGAAATGGTGGCTGCCTGGCTGGCGGGCAGCCGCTTCGTGGTGCGGACCCGGGCTTCGCGGGAGGACCCGCCGTTGACCAAGTTTTTCGCCTGGCTCAACTATCGGCTCGTCCGGGCGCTGGTCATGAAGGATTTTCCGATCGGCGGGTTCGACATGGCGATCATGGACCGCCTGTTCCTGCCGCACATGCTCCGCTGCGGGCACAACAAGAATCTGTCCTTGTTTGCCTGGTCGCTGGGCGTGCCGGCCACGCTCTTGTCCTACCACCGGGAAAACCGGCCCTACGGCAAATCGAAATGGACGTTCCGGAAGAAGGTGAATTATTTCATCGATTCGACCGTGGGGTTTTCGGTCAAGCCGATGCGGCTGATGACCCTGTTGGGCTTCGGGCTGGCGTTCGTCTGTTTTCTGTACGTGGCGTTCATTTTCGTGGCCAAGGCGTTGGGCATCATTCCCGTGCCGGGCTACGCCACGATCGTGTCGCTGGTGGGGTTTTTCCAGGGGTGCGGGTTCATCATGATGGGCGTGCTGGGCGAATACGTCTGGCGCATCTATACGGAAATCAACCAAAGTCCCGAGGCGATCGCGGAGGTCGTCGAGCCGGCCGCTCCGGCGGACGAATCCGCCGGTCCGAAGCCGTAACCGGATCCGCGCGGCCGAACCGCCGGATTGAATCGTCCGGAAAATTCAGGTACTGAAGTGCCATGCGATGGGTTTTCGCCATAGGGGTCCTCTTGTTGGGCTACGTCTACGCGGGTTATCCGGCGTTGATCTGGCTGCTGTCGCGGATCCGAGGCCGGCCCGTGAAGAAGGGGCCCTTCGCGGGCGGGGCGGCGGTGCTGATCGCCGCGCACGACGAAGCGGAGACCTTGCCGCGCAAAGTGGAAAACCTGCTGGATCTGGCGCAGACCGAACCCATTCGCGAAATCTGGATCGGACTCGACGGCTGCACGGATGGAACGTCGGCGCAGGTCCGCGGCGTTTTGGATCGGGCGGAAAATGGCGCGCTCGTCCAGCTCCTCGAACTCGAGCGCCAGCGCGGCAAGGCCGCGGTGCTGAACGACCTGATGGCGAAAGCCGACCAACCCGTTTTCGTCCTGATGGATGCCCGGCAGCGGGTGGAGGCCGGCGCGATTTCCCGGCTTCTGGAAAATTTCGCGGATGAGCGGGTCGGTGCGGTCTCGGGGGCGCTCGTGTACGAGTCGGCAGACGGCGGCGCGCAAAAAGGGGCGGAATCCTATTGGGGATACGAGAAATTCATCCGGCTCTGCGAGAGCCGCCACTGGGCGGTTCCCGGCGCCACCGGGGCGTTCTATGCCATTCGGAGCGAGCTGGCGGGTCCCATTCCGGAAAATACGCTGGTGGACGACGTGTTGATCCCCATGAGAGCCGTTTTGAAGGGGTTTCGCTGCCTTTTCGAGCCTTCCGCGCGCGTTTTCGACCTTCCGACGGCCCATTTTGGCCAAGAAGGGCTCAGAAAACGCCGAACGTTGGCCGGAATTTGGCAAATGGGACACTTGGAGCCCCAAATTTACTCCATTTTAGCCAATCCGATCTGGTTTCAATGGGTTTCGCACAAGTTTTTAAGGCTTTTGACCCCATTTTTCGTTGTTTTGGCCTATTTTTCAATGGGTTGGCTGGCTTGGGATGGCCCAAAGTGGCTCCAGATGTCGTTTTTAGGGGCTTTGGGCGCAATTTTCGTCAGTTTCATGGCCTTTTGGGGTGGAAAGCGGATTTCTTCGCGTCTGTTGGGGTTGCTGGGAGCGTTTTGGGGGGTGAACGCGGCCTTGCTGCAAGCCGCAGGGGATGCCTGGACGGGTCGGTTCGAAGCCAGATGGAAAAAGTAGGCCGCGGGCATCGAGCGCAATGACCGCGCGGATTCGAGTCGGGCGCGGGAAAGGGGTTTGCTTGGAGTCGTTGGGCCGAAAAACCTTGGACTGAAAGACGGCATGGGGTATAGGAACTGGACCCATCCATGAAAACGACCATCTACACTCCCGACTCGTCGCTGGCGAATCCGTTCGTCATGGCGAAAGCCATGGCGAAGGATCTGTGGGCCGGGCGCGAATTGGCTTGGCGCCTGACGGTGCGCGACGTCAGCGCGCAATACCGCCAATCCTTCCTCGGCATCCTGTGGGCGCTGATTTTGCCGTTGGCCAACACGATGGTGTGGTTGTTCCTGAATGGTTCCGGCATCGTGGCCATCCAGGAGACGCCCATCCCGTATCCGGTCTATGTCTTTGCCGGAACGATGCTTTGGGCCATTTTCATGGATTCGATCAACGCGCCGATGGGGCAGACGAATGCGGCCCGCGGCATGCTGGCCAAATTGAATTTTCCGCGGGAGGCGCTGTTGCTGGCAGGCATCTACCGGACGCTGTTCAACGCCTCGATCAAGATCGCGCTGCTGTTGTGCGTGTTGCCGTTTTTCAAAGTGAATCCCGGCTGGGGGTTGCTCATGTTCCCGGTCGGCGTGTTTGCCATCATCCTGACGGGAACCGCCATCGGGCTGTTCATCACTCCGATGGGCATGCTCTACAGCGACGTGGGGCGTGCCTTGCCGATGGTGATGCAGTTCCTGATGTACGTGACCCCCGTCGTGTTTCCGATGCCGCAAGGGGGCGGGCTGGTGGCCAAGATCTTCGTCCTGAATCCCGTCACTCCGCTGATTCTCAACGCCCGGGCTTGGCTGACGGGGCAATCGCCGGAATTCGTGGCCACGTTCATCGGCGTCAATCTGGCCGCGCTTGGACTGCTGTTCGTTTCCTGGGTCGGCTACCGGCTGTCCATGCCGATTTTGATCGAGCGGATGTCGGCGTGACGAAGCGAACGATTTCGCCCGGCGCGCGCCCGGCGGTTCAATCTTGTAAATCCAGCCGATCTTGATCATTCTGACCGAAATATGAAGAGCTCGGAAAACAATTCGAATTCCGATTCCGACGTCCTGGTCCGGGTCGAAGGCGTTTCGAAAAAGTTCTGTCTTAGCCTGAAGAAGTCGCTTTTCTACGGGTTGAAAGACATCGGCAACGAATTGCTCGGGCGGCGACACGGGGGGCATGGCGGGCTTCGGCCCAAGGAATTCTGGGCGGTCAAGGATGTCAGCTTCGAACTAAAACGCGGGGAAAGCGTCGGGCTGATCGGCCGGAACGGGGCGGGCAAGACCACGCTCCTCAAGATGCTCAACGGCCTGATCAAGCCCGACTCGGGCCGGATCGAGATGCGGGGGCGGGTCGGGGCGCTCATCGCCCTCGGCGCGGGCTTCAATCCCATCCTGACCGGGCGGGAGAACATCTACGTCAACGCCTCGGTTTTGGGCCTCTCCAAGCGGGAAATCGACGCCAAGATGGACGAGATCATCGATTTTGCCGAGATCGGCGAGTTCATGGACACCCCCGTGCAGAACTACAGTTCCGGCATGGCCGTGCGGTTGGGGTTCTCCGTGGCATCCTCGTTGAGTCCCGACATCATGCTGCTGGACGAAGTGTTGGCCGTGGGGGACATGAATTTTCAGGCGAAGTGCCTGAATCGCCTCGGCACTTTGCGCGCCAAGGGGACGGCCTTCATCATGGTTTCCCACAACATGCTCAATATCTCCCGCTATTGCGATCGAGCCTTGTATTTAAATCGCGGTCAAATCCTGTTCGACGGAAAGACGGATGCGGTCGTGACGCGATATGGAAACGACATGGCGATCGAAACGTCGGCCCGATTGCCCGACCGGGAACAGGGCGTGGAAGGGGAAATCGCGGGTTCCGGTCGCATTCAAATCGTATCCGTGGATTTCATCAACGACGAAGGGAAAAAGTGCGACACGATCCGCACGGGCGATTCCTTGCGGGTGGCGGTAGGCTATGTCAAGGGGACCGACGAGGATTTGGATTCCTTCCTGGAATTGACCGTTAGCGACCGGAGCGGGATACTCCATCAACATCGCGGGGACGAACAGCTCCGCGTCTGCGGCAAAAAGGGCAGCCGGGGCACTGTTTTTCTGGATGTCGCCGCCATGCCCTTCACGTACCCGACGATTTTATTCAGCGTGATTTTTTGGAATCCGGATTTCACCGAGTTGTACGACTGGAAACGCAGGATCAAACTCAAGGTTGCTCCTCCGGAAAATTCGACCGGCAGCGTGCACCTGTCGGTCAAGTCCACCCTTCATGCCGACTAGGAGCTGATCATGTTGAATCGAATGAAGGGACGGTTGAAACGCATGTTCGCATGCCCGCCGCCCAGTCCGGCTCCCAAGCCCTTTTTCAAACCCGCCGAATTCAGCGAGCAGGACGCGGAAATGGTCAAATATGTGCGCGGCAATCGACTGACCATGTGCGGAGTCGAAAACTTGTACACGACGATTCTGGCCTGTCGATATGCCGTTGAGCAGGGCATACCCGGGGATTTTGTGGAATGCGGCGTGTGGCGCGGGGGACATGCCCTGTTGGCCGCCTATGTCTTCAAAGCGTGCGATCCCGGGCGCAAGGTCATCTTGTATGACACTTTTGCCGGCATGACGGAACCGGACGATTCCGACCTTCGCTTTGAAGATGGGTTCCATGCGAAAGGGCGATTTGAAGCGGACCGCCGCGAAGATCACAACGCCTGGTGCTATGCTTCTCTCGAAGAGGTGCGGGCGAATTTCGATCAAGCCGGCCTCATGTCTTCATCCGTTCAGTTCGTCAAAGGTCCGGTTGAGGATACCCTGGTGCCGGGCCGCTCCGCGGTCACCGACAGCATCGAATCCTTGGCCGTTTTGCGATTGGATACGGATTGGTACAGTTCCACCAAGAAGGAATTGCAAACGTTTTGGCCTAAGCTTTCTTCTGGCGGCATATGTATTATCGATGACCTTGGTTATTGGAAGGGATGCAAAAAAGCGGTCGATGAATACTTCACTGGGCGTAAACCGTTTTGGGCCATCGTCGATATCAGTGCGCGATTGACCATAAAAGCCTGATTGGTTGGGCAAATGCATGGACAAGAAATGAGTGACGATACGACAAGCGTCGAACCGGCGGCTTCTTGCCGCGAACTGGGCGAGTGGCTCGTTCGAACGGAAGACCATTATGGCGGGTTTCACAAGGGGATTCCCCGCAAAACGGTGAGTCCGCTGGATCCGCGCTCGCCGGAAGAACTGGAACGGGGGGGCATGATCGGCGGGGATCGGATGTCCGTGCATGGATACGCTCCCAGCTACGCGGAGCACTTGGCTCCGTTCGTTCGTTCGGGGCGGAGAATCGTCTTGGTCGAAGCGGGGATCTTGCGGGGCACGGGACTCGCCCTGTGGTCGGAGCTGTTTCCCGGCGGCCGGGTCATCGGGCTGGACATCGATTTGTCCCACGTCCGGGAAAATCTGCCGGCACTGAAAGCGCGCGGGGCCTTTCCCGGAGGCGACCCCGAACTGCACGAGTACGACCAGCTGATCGACGAAACGGAGAAGCTGCGGCGTCTGCTGGGCGGGGACCGGATCGACGTCTACGTCGACGACGGGTTGCATTCCGAAGCGTCCATCCTGCGGTCTTTCGCGAGCATCCAGCCGTTCCTCGCCAAACGCTGCGTTTGTTTCGTCGAGGACAACGCCCAGGTCTGGTGGTTGTTGCAGGAGCGCTATCCCCAGTACACCGTGCTCCGGCGCGGCGAATTGACGGTTCTCGTGCCGTCGCCGTGGTGGCTGCGCTGGAAGCGGCGGGTCGGAAAAATCTTGCGGCGGACGTTGGGCCGGAGTTTCGCCTGAACATGGCTGCCGGCCCTTCCAGCGCGGCAAAGACGAGGCGGAGCCCAGCATGATTTGCAGGACGGCGAATTTCGGGAACGTCTCTCCCTATTTCATCGGGAACGCGCAACCCCAGCGGGTCTATTTGACGGCCGAAGAAGCGATTCTGGCCGTGCCGCCGGCCGAGCGGATCGTGGATCCGGTCGGCATCCTGGAAATCTTCAATTTCCATCACATGTGCGGCATGCGGACGCTGGTCCCCTCCGTCAAAAAAATGCCGTGGCGCGCGGAACTGATGGAGGACGGGACGATTGCGCGCCTGCCGCCGATTCCGCACGGACTCGCGCACATGGATCCCGCCGAGGCCGCCCGGGAACTGTGCCGCCTGCTGGAGGCGGAACTCCTCGAGGCCATCGGTTCCCGCAAAAAAGTATACCTGCTGCTGACCGGCGGCTACGACAGCCGCATGGTCGCGGGGGTGCTGCATCGGGCGCGGCAGCAGATCCGCGCCGAAATCGTGGTGGTCTCCTGGGGCTTCGAAAAGAGCCGGGACGTCCAGTATGCGCGCCGGCTCGCGGAAGGATTCGGCTGGGACTTCGTCCACGTTCCCTATGGCGCCGATTGGACCTGGAAAAACGTCGAATGCATGGCGACCTGGGGCGGGGCGGAGATCGCGGGCACCCATCTGCACGCGATGAACTGGTTCGAACATGCCGCGAAAGACGATCTGGTCATTGCCGCGAGCTATGGGGACAGCATCGGCCGGGCGGAATTCAGCGGGGTCCACCTGCTGAACCTGCAGGGCCCTCGTCTGCAGAACAACGCGCAATTGATCCACCCGTTTCTCGAAGAGGAGTGCTTCCGCCAAGCGCGGGAAGACATCGCTTCGTCCTGGGCCTTGGTCGCGGACGGTCCGGATTGCATCAAATGGGAGCATCACCAGCAGGAAAACTACATGCGGCGATGGATCGGCCACGCCATGGACCGGATCCGGGTGTTCACGGGGTTCCATCAAGCGTTCACCAGCGATCCGGTCGTCGGGTTCATGTGGGGCTTGTGCCCGTTCATGCGCGACGGCGCGATCTATGCGCAGGCGTTCAAGCAGCTGGACGCCCGGTTGTACAGCCTGCCCTGGGCGCGCACCGGAGTGGCGCCCGATGGGACGACGAAAGAAACGGATCCCGAACTGCTGACGGACTACCACGATTACGAGCGCTGGTGCCGGAACGAGTTGGCCGAACGCCTGGAGGCGCATGCCTTCAACGGCGAATTGTACAAGCTGGGCTTTCTCTTCGCCCCCGCATGGAATCGGCTTTATCGCCATTGGAAGAGCTACCGGGGGGCGAAGGCGACCGGCGCCATCCGCAACGTCGTGGTCCTGGCGCAATTCGATCTCGCGCGGCAGCGCTTCGGCCTCCTGCCATGCCGGCCTGGCCATTATTGGCGCGATCGCGTACGCAGCCTGGCGTGGCCGGTCATCCACGGAATCCGGAGTGGATTTGGCGGTTCTCGACGGACATAAAACACGCGCCGTCGCCGTTTGTTGAGCCGGCGTTCGCGGCGGTCTCATGCGCGCGAGGCCGCCTTGTCTGGATCATCCAAGCTAGGCGAAACGCAGTCGGACCAGTGCGGCCAAGCACATGCGGGCCATGACGGCGGCGTTTTTGAAGCGCTTGGTCATCTTGGTCTCGCCGTGGATCCGTTCCACGTAGTGCACCGGGAGATCGACGATTTTCAAGTTCAACTTCGCGGCGCCGAAGATCAGTTCGTAGTCTCCCCAGCGATCCATGACCCCCCAGGTGCCGCGCAAGGCCTTCATGCGCTCGTAATCTTTCTTCCACAGAACCTTGGTGCCGCAGAGCGTGTCCTTGATGCGCTGGCCCAGCAAATAGGAGAAGGCCAGGCTGAACAGTTTGTTGCCCAGCACGTTCAGGGGCTTCATGGCATCCTCCGCCATTGGATAAACCATTCGAGAGCCGTTGATGAATTCTCCCCGTCCCTCCGCGATGGCCGCATAAAAATAGGGGAGTTCCTCCGGCAAGGTAGTCAGGTCGGCATCCAGAATCATCAAGACGTCGCCCTGTGCCGCGTCGAAGCCGGCCCACACGTTGAGGCTTTTGCAGACGCCTGGGCCCTCAACCAGCTTGATGTCTTTTTCCGGATGCAATCGTTGCATTTCGCGGACTTTTTCAGCCGTGCCATCGGTCGATTTGTCGTCGCAGAAAACAATTTCGGTATGGCTGCCCAGCGCCGGGATCCGTTCTACCGCCGCTTGGATGTTGTCGACTTCGTTTTTGCATGGGACGATGACCGATACTCGAGGTTGCGCCAAGGTTCTCGGGGTTTTCACCGGTCGGGCCACCAGGCTTTTCACGTAGCAGAGCCGGTGGAACGGCGGGATGCGGGCCAGAACCGAGTTGAGGAACCAGGAAACGAAGGGAACGTAGACCGGCAGCAACAGAGCTTGATTTTCTTTGACGGGTTCGAATCCGGTGAGGGAGAGCAGATTTTCCACGTCGGACGGGCTAAACCAGTTCAACGTGGGTTGCCGGCTCTTGAGCCCGATTCGTTCAGCCAGTTTGAAGACGGGTTGCCACAGGTAGTTGGTCCAGACCAAGACCAGCCGCGATTCAGGGGCCATGACTTTCTGGCAACGCAGCAGGGTGGCTTCGACGTCGACGATGTCTCCGATGGCGTTGCACAGCATGACGTAGTCGAATTTCTCGTCGCAGGCGAAGTCGTGGGCATCCATCTGCCTGAATTCCAGATCGGGATAATTCTTGCGGGCGATTTCCAAATGGCCGGCACTGGGGTGAATGCCGAGGCCGCGCGCGGGGGCCACCGCATCCAGCAGATGGCCGATGTCGCAATGGATCTGCAGCACGCGCCGTCCCGGTTCGACGATGAACTTCAGCAGGCGCTTGAGATTGAAATAATAATAACGGGCCCGGTTTACGGCCCGCTCGCGAGTCGGCAACTGCTCTTGGTAGATTCGTTCGACAAACGATTTCCGCTCGGTGAGCGCGGCGGGCAACGGCCCTGGAATGACTTCGTCCTGCATGGCGACTTCCTTCATTGGTGGGGTTCCGGGTCGTGGGCGTTGGCGTGACAGAGCTTTGGGGCCGTCCTGGTTTGTTTACAAGGCTTACAAGGCGTCCAATATGACCCCATAAAACCTGTTTGTCGAGTGTCGCTTGCGCCAGTCGGGCCGGAGAGGGTACGGGTGCTGGGCCGACCATGGATCGTCCGGCCGGGTTGCGGAATTTGCGGCGGCGGGGACGGCAAAGCCCCTGCGGGCATTTTCCCGGCCGACAGGGGCCGCAATGGTCGAATATCTCGGCGAAACGCAGATGCGCCGCTTGATAATTCCGGGATGTTTCGGCATGCTGACCTGTGTGCACATGAGTCTATTCGATTCTCAACGGCGGTGCCGCAGGGTGCCGTCCATGTCGGCCAGCTGCCTTGCTCGGAGGAGTTCGCTTGCATGAGCGCGGCTGCTCGCATCTCCGGCTGGCTGCTGCATCCCGCGACTCGCGGAATGGACGTGGACGATCCGCAGACGACCGAACGGCGCCGCGCCATCATCCGGAACAAACGCTTTCTGTTCCAGCTCTACGAGGAGTGGTATGGGCTGATCCGCCGCCACTTGCCGAGTGGAGCGGATCCCGTGGTCGAATTGGGTTCCGGAGCGGGGTTCATGAAGGAGTGGATTCCCGGCTTGGTTACTACCGACGTCCTGCCCGTCGCCGGGGTGGATCGGGTTTTGCCTGCGACCGGGATATTGCCCTTCGCGGACGGCTCGCTCCGGGCCATCGTCATGACCGACGTGTTGCATCACATCGGCACGCCCGAACGGTTTTTCACCGAAGCCGCCCGCGTGGTTCGCCCGGGCGGCGCAATCGTAATGATCGAGCCATGGGTGACGCCGTGGTCTCGGTTCGTGTATGGGCATTTTCATTCCGAGCCGTTTCGGCCGGAGGCGGAACAATGGGGTTTCCCGGATCAGGGTCCCTTGTCGGGGGCCAATGGCGCGTTGCCGTGGATTCTGTTTGTCCGGGACCGATCCAAGTTTGAGCGGCAATTTCCCGAATGGTCGCCGACCCGGATCGAACCGCTCATGCCCTTTGCCTATCTGCTGTCGGGGGGCGTGTCGCTGCGGTCGCTGGCCCCTGGATGGGCCTATCGTCCTTGTCGCGTGCTGGAACGGGCGCTCGGACCGGTTGGAAAACGGTCCGCCATGTTTGCGCTGATCACGTTGGTTCGAAATGTCCCCCGCCCGGAAACGATCGCGGGGAAGGCATCCGCGCGAGGGTAAAATTCGTGCAACCGGCCGGCGGGATGGTTTTCTTTTGACGGGATCTGGGCGACGGATTATTCTGCTCAAAATGGCTTCTGTCGGAAGAAATGCATATTGGGCGATCTTGCCGAAAAACTTGCCGGCTTGGTCTTGTGCGGATTGTCGCGGCCCATGATGGACTTTCTGCGCACGGCGAGGACCCGCCTCGAAACGGACGGATGGGCCACCGTTGCCATGGGGGGCGGGTTCGGCGTGGCGTTGGCCCTGTATCTGTGGGCCGCCGCATCGAGCGCCGCAGGCTCATCCCTCCAGTTGCCCTTTCCGCTTGTGCTGGTTGCCCTGGGCATCTATGAACTGGTTTCGCGCAAGCAGATGCTCAATCGGAGCCCGGTTGTCGGCTGGCTGCTCTTGATCCTGACGGCCATGCTATTGGGGGCCAAACTGTACAAGATCTGGAGTGGCGGAATCTCCGGCGGTTTTTCGATTGCCGGATTCGTCCCGCAAAGCGATGCGTATGGGTATCTCCAGGGGGCGAGGAATCTGTTGGAACATGGATTTTTGGATGAATGGTCGGCCCGAAAGCCCATGGTGGCCAACTACTACGCCTTGCTGCTATTGGCGACCGGTCAGAACCTGATGGCCGTCATCGTGGTGAACGTCGCGATCCTGATTCTGTCGATCTATCTGTTTTGCCGCTGGATCTTCAACCACTTTGGCATCGTGGCTGCGCTTCTGGCGTTGTTGCTGCAGGTGTATTTCATCCTGCCGTTCGCGCCTACCACGATGACCGAAATTCCGGGACTGTGTTTCGGCAATTTTGGGTTTCTGCTTTTGGCGCAAGGCGCGTTTACTCGCCGCAAGGGGGCATTTGCGCTGGGGCTTGGCCTGCTGGGCGTGGCGTTTACCCTCCGGGCCGGCGCCCTGTTCGTGCTGCCGGCGCTGGCCCTCGCCGCCGGCCGGATTTTTGCTGCGCCCCGTACATACAGCATCCCGATGGTCGCGCTTTGCGTCGGGGCGATCGCCCTTCCGTTTCTGCTGAATATGGCGGAGTTGCGACTGGCCGGTCCGCCGACGGGCGGCGTTCTGGGCGGCAATTTCTCGTATACGCTCTATGGAATCATCAAGGGCAACAAGGGCTGGGATTATGTCAAGACCGAGCATCCGGAACTCATGGAACTCTCGGATTCGCAGCGATCCCGGATGATCTATGGGCTTGTGCGCCAGGAACTCCGGGAGAAACCGTTTGCGCTATTTGTCTCTCTGGCCGAGGGGTATCGCGACATCCTGATCCATCCTTTTGCCCGCCTCTATCCTTGGTACCCTTTTCCGGTTGAACTGACGGTTTTCCTGATGCCGTTCATCTACTTTTTCGTCATGCTGGCGTATGAAAAAGATGAAGGCCGGCGCAGGCTCTTGGTGGCTCTCGGGGCCGCGCTGGGCGGCATTGTTCTTTCCCTGCCGTTTCTGGTGGACGTCGGCTATCGAGTGTTTGCCGCGACCGTTGCCATGACCGGCGGGGTGTTGGCCATCGGCATGAAAGGGTGTCTCGAGCGGTTGCGGCGATGCGATGCGCCGCCCGTCGCGCCGAGCGCTTCGCGCTATCGTGAAGCCTATGTCGTGCCGGTCGTCTTGCTGGCCTTGATGCTCTGCATGCCGGCGGTCGGCAAGACGCATCGCGCATTTCGGAGACCGGACCCGGCGGGGGCGGATGTCCCTCCCGAAACCGTGCCCGTGCGCATTCACAAGGGTTCGATCCTGCACGTGGTTTCCGACGATGCCGCCACCCGCATTCCCCAAATCCGCTGGGCCGACTTCCAGCGGCAGACCGGGGGGAGTTGTCCGGTCGAAGATCCCGCGATTCGCGGGATTCAGCCCGGCGAGTGGCTGGCCAGCGGCGTGGTGAGCCTGCAAGAGGGGGCACGGTTCTTTCCGTATGTCATTTTCGAGGATCCAATGCTTCGCGACGGAATCGCCTATTGCCGCATGGCTCCGGTGGCCGGCTCGCGGCTGGTCTATCGGGCGCAAGTGGTCGCGTATGCCGCCGATGGGCGAGGACGGAAAAAGCAGTGACGGCGGTGAAAGGGAAATCCAAATGGCGCGTTTGAAACTGCTTTTGCCGCCGGAGGGAGTTCTCCAGCCCAACGACGTCTACGACGATCCGCTTCATTTCTACTACCGTCCGGTTGTTGGCGCGCTATATCGCCGCCGGATCGAATCCGGGCTTTCCCTGCTGCGCCCTCCGTATGCGCGAATCCTTGAAATTGGCTATGGCAGCGGGTTGTTGATGCCCACCCTCGTCACGCTGGCGCCGCACGTGGCCGGCGTTGATCTTGCTTCCGACCCGCAGGCAACCGGGAAGATCTTGCGGGGCCTCGGCATCGAAGCCGAGTTGCACAAGGGGGATATCGCTTCGTTCAGCGCCGGCGAGGAGCGCTTCGACCTGATCGTCGCCTTCTCCATCTTCGAACATGTGGCGGATCCGTCGACGGCTTTGGCGGCCTGCGCGCGCCTGCTGCAGCCGGACGGCCAGTTGCTGATCGGCATGCCCCGGGTCGATCGCTTGATGGTTCCGCTGTTCGATCTGATCGGCTACCACGGGATCAATGAACACCATGTGACCACGTATCGGCAGGTAGTGCGGGCGGCGCACAACCAATTTATCCTTCGGCGATTCAGATGTTTCCCGCACGGGTTGCCGCGCTGGGCGGGCCTGTATTTCAATCTTCTTTTCCAAAAGAAACCGGAACGATGATCCCGTCAGAAACGCACGCAACGCGCTGCCCCGCCGGCCAATGAAAACCGTTTACGTCGTCACTTCGTCCGGTCGGGACATCTACACCGCCATGACGCGGATTTCGGTGGCGTCGTTGCGGCAAACGAATCCGGGGGTCCAGACGGTGGTGGCGTGCGATGCGGAGACGGACAAGGCGCTACGGCAGGGGCAGGATCCGCTACTCGGCGAGGTCGACGATTGGTTGGTTGTCGAGACGCCGTCGGAATCTCCCGTTTTCCGCAACCGATTCATCAAGACCAGTTTGCGCTCGCGGATCGACGGGCCGTATCTGTATTTGGACAGCGACACGGTCATTCGCGACGATCTCTCGGCCATTTTTTCCGTGCCGGGAGACGTGGGCGGCGCGCCAAACCATTCGCGGGGGATGTACGCCCACCAGATCAGCGGGATCGACCAGGCCATCCTGAAGCAAATGGGGTGGAGCACCAGTCCGTCGGTCTACGTGAACGGCGGCGCGCTCTACGCTTCCGAATCGGACGGCGCGCACCGGTTCTATCGGCTCTGGCATGAAAAATGGCTGGAATCCTATCGCCGGCGCCAAGACTACCGGGACCAGCCGGCCTTGAACTCGGCGATTTGGGAAGCCCCCGCCACATGTTCGATCCTGCCGCATCGCTACAATGCGCAAATCGTCCATGCGCCCGAAACGGCGCAAGATGCCGCGATTTGGCATTACTATTCGGCCAAGAAGAGGGATGGGTACAACAACGTCGACGCGTTCATTCAACGCTCGGTCGGGGCGGCTCGATTGGCTCCCGAACACTCTCTGACCCAGCTGATGTCCGAACGGATCTGCTGGAAGCGTTCTTTTTGGGGGACGGAATATGGGCGGATGGCCATCCGGAGCGCGGCGCAAGAACGGCTGCAAGCCTTTTCAAGCGGCGCTCCGGAGGCGGGCGACATCGACCCACTGCTGGCGGCCGATTCCCGCTATGCGCGCGCGGTCATCGTGAAGGTGGCGGTGGACGCATACTGGAGCGGACTGCCGGACGTCTACCGACAGGCGAGAAAAATCCTCTGGCGGCATTTTCCGGCAGAAATTGTTAACCGGCCGGTTCGGCAATGCGTTATGCATGACCTTGGCCGTCGTTTGAGGGGCGGCGGGGAGGAGCCATCGGCGCCCCCGCGCGTATAAACGCATTTGTTCGGGAGCTTGGAGCCTATTTCGATTTTCTGTCTTGTCCTCCGTAGTCTTTGGCGACAGTGGAAGCCGGCCCCGGTGGGGCCGGACATGTCCGGAACAGCCCCGCGCCCAGCGGGCGCGACTACAAAAATCCGAAAACGTTCTATGGGACCCCTTGGTGGTGGGCGGGGAAACCGGATCGGGTTGCCGGTAGTTTTTCGCGTCTTGGGAACCTCCGACATCCCGCATAAACTGCGGCATTTTAGGAATGGCCCTGGGCCGGCACGCCGTTGCCGGCCGGCCCTCCGAGCCAGCGGTTTGAGTTCCGAATTCACGGGGTTTTTTGTCCCGAAAAAGCCCCCCAGAGTACTTGCCAAGAGGAGGGCGTCCGTATTATATTCTAATTAAGGCGGCGTGTGCGAAAAACCGGTTTTCGCAAGGCTTCCCGTGCGAGGATGGACGATATGAAATCGCGGATTTGGATTCTGGGTGTCGCAATGTGTCTTGCGCTGGGGGGCGCGTGGCCGAGTTTCGCGACCATCTACTATGTCAACGACACGAATACGCTGGGAGACGTCTATACGTCTGCCGGGGGAAACGACGCCAATTCCGGTTTGGCGACGAATCTGCCCAAGCTGACGTTGGCCAGCGTGTTGACGAACACGATGCTGCCCGGGGATATCGTCTACATCGATACGGGTACCAATGCGCCGGTCGTCATCAGCAACACGATCAATGGCGTGGCCGGAAACCTCATCACCTTCCAGGGCAGCACCAATCTCGCCTACGGCGGGACGATCTTCTCGGGCGGCGGAGCGCTCTTCACGGTTCGCGGAAATTACCTGCGCATTAAAGACATCCGGATGATTGGGGGCAATTACGGCTTGGAAATCAACAAGGCGGCCTACTGCGAAGTGGAAGGCGTTCACGCTATTTCGAACAGTTCGCAATCCATCCGCATCGTGGGCGTGGGCGCCAACAGCAACGCGTTTCGGCGGTGCGTGGCCATTTCCAGCTCGCTGTCGGCGTTTGCCATGGATACGAGTCCCAGAGGGAACTACATCGAGAATTGCGTGGCGCAATCCGCCATCGGTACGGCGTATGGGCTGGGGCTCGCGGGCAGCGTCACCGGATTCGTGGGCAACATCGCGATCGGCAAACTGGCGTTGCTGACCGGGCGGTTGCCTGATTCGGGTTCCCGCAACATATTCTTCACGCTGAACGTGGCGGCCGACATCGAGGCCTTGGCCGACCTGCAAAACAGCAGCACGAATTGGTTCGGCAATACCTATGCGGATCCGAAATTCGTGAATGCGGACGGTCTGGATTTTCACCTGCTGAGCGCGGCGGGGTACAAGACGAACGGCGGCGGGTGGGTGACGAATCCGGCGGTGGGCTACAGTCCGGCGATCGATTTCGGGGCCCGGTCGGCCAGCGTCGGCGTCGAACCGTCCCCTAACGGCGGTCGGGTGAACGTGGGCCTGTCCGCGGGAACGGAAGAGGCCAGCAAGAGCAACACGAACACGTGGCTGTTCGCGATGACGTTCAACGACGTCGGGACGTTGTGGCAGACGGGGCGGCTGGACTGGGCGGCCAGCACCAATTTCGGGGCGGCGGGAACGGTGGATCTGCAGTATTCGACGAACAACGGCGCGAGCTGGAGCAACATCGCGACCGTGGCCGCGACGAACGAAAGCCACCTCTGGGCGCCGGACTTTTCCTATCCGGCCGTGCGGTGGCGGGTGGTCAGCACCGTCGATTCGGCGGTGGCCTCGACGAATGCCCGGCCGTTCAGCGTCCGCCGCACGACGAACACGACCTTCACTTTCTACGTGAACGACGGGAGCACGGCGAACGACTACTACGGCATGGGGCTGGGGAGCGCCACCAACGACGGGGCGGCGGCCGCTCGGCCCAAGGCCACCTTGCAAGGGATCGTGGATGCCTATCAACTGCGGGGCGGGGACGTCGTCTACGTGGACACGGGCAGTTATCTGGGCCAAACCACGGCCATCGGCGCGTTCGATTCGGGAACCACCGGGATGCCCGTCCGCATCGTCGGCAGTCCGAACGGCTCGACGTTCGATCGGGCGAATCTATCGGCGGACGTGTTGGATCTCACCGGGGCCAGCAACCTGGAAATCGAATACCTGCGGCTGACGGGCGGACGGTATGGGCTCAACGGGGGAACGGCCAACGTCGCGCTGCGGAACATGCGGTTCAACGCCAACGCCAATGGCGTCAACGTGACGGGCACGGGCCATACGTTCGACAACTGCGTGGCGGCGGACAACACCAGCGCGGCGTTTTTGGGAACTGGTTCCGGCATGAATCTGTGGCGCAACGGCGTGATGTGGCGCAGTCCGACGATCATCAGCGCGGCTTCCAATTCGCTGTCGGTGTCCAACAGCATTTTGGTGGGCGACGGGCCCTCGGCGGTGCTGTTCGGGAACCAAGTGGTGCCGGGCGACTACAACCTGACGTGGAACGCCAAGCCGTCGGCGACCTACCAGACGTTCTCGGCGTTCCAGAACGCGCTGCTGGGGATGGGCTGGACGCGGAGCCTCTACGCCGAGCCGCTGTTCGCCGATGCGACCAACGGCGACTACCACGTGCGGAGTTCGGCGGGGCGCTGGGACACCAATCTCATGGATTTCGCGACGACCGATACGAACGTTTCCGCGGCGATCGATTTGGGCGATCCCTTGGCGGCGTTCGCCCTGGAGCTTCCGCCGAACGGGAGCCGGTTGAACGCGGGCCTGTACGGCAACACGGCGGAAGCCAGCAAGTCGCGCACGAATGCCTGGCTGCAGGTCATGAGCTACATGGACGGCGGCACGCTGGACGCCCAGGCGGGTTCGTGGTTGCGCTGGAACGGCGGCGGCGAGGGCTATACCACCAGCACGGTGACGCTCTGGCTGTCGCGCGACAACGGCGCGACCTGGGAAGCGACGCCGCTGGCCACCAACTTGCCGGCGACCGACGGCGCGTACTGGTATCAGAACACGTCGACGAACGATTCTTCGTCGCAGTTCGCCATGTGGCGCGTGACGCTGGATCCCGACGAGACCACGGCGAGCCAGACGCCGGTCAAATTCGATTATAAGAACGGGCCGTACTCCTTCTACATCAACGATTCTTCGACCAACGGCGACGTGTACTGCACGGCGGCCGGCAGCGACACCAATCTGGGCATCACCGCCGGGACGCCGATGACTTCGCTCCACATGGTGATCAACTCGAATCAATTGGGCCCCGGCGACCGGATCTACGTCGACACGGGCGCCTATACCGGCACGAACGTCGTCGTGTTTACCGTGCAGGACTCGGGCTCGGCGACCAATCCGATCGTGATCCAGGGCAGCACCAACCGAATGGCGGGGGGCAGCCTTTTCGGTCGGCGCAGCGGAACCATGGATTTGGGCTTCGTCTTCCAGGCGGGGGTCTCCAACGTCGTGTTGCGCGACATCGTCCTGACCAACGTGACCCGCGGCGTGGCGATGACGAACGTCACCGGCATCACGCTGGAAAACATCGAAGTGCGCGGGGGCGTGCAGCGGGCGTTCGACGTGCAGGGCAACTCGCGGACCGTTGCGCTGGTGCGCTGCGTGGCCCACGGCGGAGGCACCGGCGTCTATCTGCAAAACGCCACGAACGTGAGCTTGCGCCATTGTCTTTTCTGGCAGAACTCGGTCGCCGGCGTTACCGTCGGCAGTTCCGTGTGGGGTTCGTTGCAGAACAGCATTCTGGCGTCCACCAACCTCTATGCCACGCTGTATTTGACGACGGCGGCGAGCGGGTTCACCTCGGATTACAACGGCCTTCATGCCGGACCGCTGACGAGGGTGGGCACGTATGTCGGGGCGACCGCCGACAATCTGGCGGTTTGGAAACAGCTGTCGGGAGGGCAAGATCTGCACAGCATCCCGGGAGATCCGCAAATGGCCAATCCCGGGCAATTCGACTATCACCTGAAGACGGAGCAAACGCTGGGACGGCTGGGAACCAACGGCGTGTGGACGTCGGATTCCATTTCTTCGCCGCTGCTGGACGCGGGAAATCCGGCTTCGGACGGGTCGGCGGAACTGCCCTCGGGAAATCGCGTCAACATCGGGCGTTGGGGCGGAACGGCGGAAGCCAGCCTGGCGGTGAACTCGCTTTGGCTTCGGACGGCGTCGTTCGGCGATAGAGGCGTGGCGACGAACGGCGCCGTGCCTTTGGTTTGGACGGCCGGCGGCGGCGTGTCCAACGAAACGGTGAATGTCGAGGTTTCGACGGATGGCGGAACGAGCTGGACGAACATCGCGACGGGCATTCCGGCCACGAACGAACTGGTCTACTGGAACGTGACCAATACGTTTGCGGACACGCCGGCGGGCGCGTGGCGCGTGACCTGCGTGGAAAACACCAACGTAACGGCCCGGTCCACCAATTTCTTTTCCATTCGCAACGCCCCGTTGAATATATTCGTGAACGGGCTCTTCACCAACAACGCGGTCTATACCAAGGCTCCCGGAAAATCCGACAACTGGATGGCGACTTCCAATGCGCCGCTGGATTCCGTGGCCACGGTTTTCGATCGGTTCGATCTGGAGCCCGGCGACCAGATCTGGGTGGACACCGGCACCTACGGGGAATCGTCGCCGATCCTGATCGGCATGAAAAATTCCGGATCGACCAGCAATCCGGTGCGGGTGACCGGCAACTCCACGATCCCCTATGCCGGCACCGTCTTGGCCCGGAACAACCAGAATCCGGGTTCGTATGCGATTCAGCTGGCCCGCGCCAACGGCGTGCAATTCAGCTGCCTGACGGTCTCTAATGCCTATATCGGCATCCATGCGGAATTCAGCCAGGGTCTGGAATTGGATCGCATGCGGGTGGCCTATTGCTTCACCAATGCCGTTTATGCGGGAGATGGCGCGCAGTTCGACATGCGCGGGATCGTTTTCGCGCAGAACCAGTCGTGCGGCATCCTGACCCGCACCGGTTCCGTGGTCCGGATCCAAAACAGTCTGTTCCTGAACAATGCGCTGGCCGGACTGTATCTCAACGGCGGATCCATCGAGCTCAAAAACAGTATTCTCAGGGCGTCCGGCAGCCGCCAGTTCGTGTATTTCAAGAACGGTGGAACCTTCGTCTCGGATTACAACAACATCCGGGTTTCCGATGGCGCCAACGTGGCCGGCGGCGCCGTCCGGGCGTCCGACCGCTTCCTGATCGATTGGCAAATCAGCACCGCGTTCGCCAACGACAAGAACAGCTTCGGATACGATCCGCAATTCGCCGACGAGGCCGCCAAGGATTACCACCCCAAGAGCGCCTACGGGCGTTGGATGCCCGGTCCGGCCGTCTGGACCAACGACACCGAGACGTCCCGCCTGATCGATCTCGGCGAGCCGCCGCCCGGGGCCTGCTCCGATTATAGCAACGAACCGACGAACAACGGCAGTCGGATCAACGTGGGGTTGTACGGGAATACCGCGGAGGCCAGCAAGAGCCCTCCTCCGGGAACCGGCATCCTCGTTCCGCTAACCCTGTCCGACGGCGGCACGGTCCGCGACACGGTCCAGCTCTACTGGTCCTGGAATGGGTTCACCGGCGCCGAATACGTGAACGTGCTGTTTTCGGGAGACGGCGGGTCCAGCTGGACCTACATCACCAACCACGTCTACATCAACGTGGGCAGCTCGGGGCAAGATTGGAATACGACCAATTTCTCCAGCACGGCCATGGGCGTTTGGCGGGTGGAATTGGAGTCCGACACCAATAACTACGGCCAGACCGAGACCCTGTTCGCCATCAAGAATGATCCGCTGTCGTATTACCTCAACGACGCCAGCACGAACGGCGACATCTATTGCTCGGCGATCGGCACGTCGACCAATACCGGTCTGACCACCAACTCGCCGATGAATTCCCTTTCGAGCCTGCTGGCTCGCTACAAGATCGAACATGGGGATACCATCTACGTGGACACCGGCATCTATCCGCTCAGTTCGACGCTGGCTATTTCTGTTCCGGCGGTTGCGCCCACCAACTATCTGGTCATCCAAGGCAGCACCAACGAGGCGGCTGGGGGCAGCGTATTCACGAACTCCAGCGGAGCGGTCATCGATCTCCAAAACGTCCAAAACGTGGAGTTGCGCGATTTGCGGCTGCATGGCGGCGGCCCGGGATTGCGCTTCACGCAGTCCAGTTCGAACCTGATCTGGCGGGTTTGGTCGGTGGGGGCCCGCGGGAATGCGTTCGAATTGGGCGTCGAATCCGATCAAAACCGTTTCATTCAATGCGCGGCGCTCAACTTTTTCAAAACGGGATTCCATATGGCCACGCCCAGCGGTTCCAGCCCGAAGTACGCCACGAACCACTGGGTCAACGGCGTGATTGCCTCCGTTCCGGCCGCGAGCAACGGGACGGCCGTGGCCACGGGCGCGTTGGTGGGAGTCCAATCCGGGCGCTTGTACCTCAGCAACAGCGTGCTCGTGGCCAACGGCCCGAAGCACGACGTCTTTTCCGCCGTCCAAGGCTCGATCGTCGGCGATTACAACGTTTACCATCGGCCGTACGCCGACTCGATGTTCGCGAAAACCGCCGTATCCGCCACATTCGGCGTTTCGCTCGTTCCGATCGAACACTTTCCGTCGTGGACGCAGTGGAACCAGAGCGACAGCAATTCGCTGATCGCCGATCCGCTGTTCGTGGATCTGGAGGGGGGCGATCTGCATCCCCAAAGCTCGGAAGGTCACTACGTGCCGGCCGACGGCAGTTTCCTGGCAGATGCGGACACCTCGCCGTTGATCGACACGGCCGATCCGGCGGCGGCCTGGACCAACGAATCGTTGCCCAACGGGCAGCGGGCGAACGTCGGCCTCTACGGGGGAACGGAATTCGCGAGCCGGACGTCGCTGACCAACGGCGGTTTCATCCTCAAGACTTTCAACCAGGGCGGCATCGCCAGCGGGGTCCAGACCTTGCGTTGGATTCCCCAAGGCGAGGTGTTTACGACCGCCGTCTACACGGTGAACATCCAGATTTCCACCAACAGCGGCGCCGCGGGCTCCTACCAGGACATCGGAACGAATCTGGCTTTGGCCGGGTCGTTCGACTGGGACACGACCGGCTATCCATCGCTTCCGACGATCCGTTGGCGCGTGCAGTGCCGCGAAAAACTCGCCTGGACGAAAGCGTCCGAGCGGGACTTCGCCATTCGGAACACCAACCTCGTCTATTACGTGAACGACGCTTCCACCAACGGCGACGTGTACTGTTCGGACGCCGGCAGTTCCTCGAATTCCGGGTTGCGTTCCGACGTGCCGCTGAATTCCTTGGCCGCCGTGTTGGCGCGCTACGATTTGGAACCCGGCGATTCGGTGAAGATCGACACGGGGAATTACACGGGAAGCGCGGTGACTGAAGCCGGCTATCTGGACAGCGGTACGGCCGTCTCGCCCGTCGTGATCCAAGGCAGTACGAACGCGCAGGGCAGCGTGTTCAATGCGTTCGGCGTGCGGTTCCGAGATGCCCGGGGCATGACGCTGAAAAACATCCGGTTCCAATCGCCGAGTTCGGCCGGAATCGACATTGGCACGTCCGAAGATATCGACGTGGAGCAAGTGGACGTTTCAGGCGGCGGCGCCGGGGTGCTGATCGCCGCCAGTTCCAACGTTCTGGTGCGCAACTTCTCGGCGGCGTGGACGGCGAGCAACGGAGTGTTGTGCGCGGCATCCTACAACGCGCGCCTGGAGTTCGGCACCATTTGGTCGAACAATTTGGCGCAGGTGCGGGTCCAGGACTCCTTGTCGGGTGGCGGGGGAAGCACGAATGCGTTCCTGTGCGTCAGCAACTGCATCCTGGGTTCCTTCGGCATCCGGGTTCCCATCTATTACCTTGATGGGACCTTGCACGCCAACTTCAACGATCTCTATGTGGAAAGCGGCGGACTGGTGGCGTTGGTGCCTGAAACGGGATTCGAGCGCGAATTCGATTCGGTGGGTGTTTGGACGAGCAGCGGCTTCGGCCAAGACGCCATGAGCCTCTCGTCCGATCCTCTTTTTGCGAACGTCCTGTCGGGCGAATTCCATTTGCGCAGCGCCGCCGGCCGGTGGGTTCCCGGGACCGGGAGCTGGACCAACGACCTGGAGACTTCGCCCCTGGTCGACGCGGGAGATCCGTGGCTGGCGTGTTCGGAACCCGCTCCGAACGGAGCGCGCGTCAACCTGGGCCGATACGGGAACACCCTGCAGGCGTCCCGTACGCCGGCGGAAGGATCGCTCACGTTGATCAGCTACAACAACGGCGGCCTCGCCTCCGGCACCAACGCGCTGATCACGTGGTTGGCCCGAGGGTCCGCGACGAATGCCATCTTGACCATTTCCTACTCCGCGGATGACGGGACGACGTGGAGCAACTTGGCGACCGGCATCCCGGCGACCAACGGCTATTGGGTCTGGGACACGACGCTTAGCGAACCCTCCGTGCAAGCCCGATTGATGCTGGAGGGATCGGACGGAAGCTTGGCGGTCAGCGAAGGGGTTTTCTCCGTGCGTCCCGATGCGTCCACCCATTTCGCTTTCTATCTCAACGACGATTCCCAGATCGGCGACGTGTATTGCAGCGCGAAGGGGTTGACCGGCAATAGCGGCTTGAGTCCCGACAAACCGAAGGCCGATTTCAACGACCTGCTGGCCAAGTACGATTTGGAAGGGGGCGACATCGTCTATATCGACACCGGCGTGTACCAAAAAGGGGCGGATCCGTGGCGGATTACGCAGGCCGATTCCGCCGGGAATCTGGGGCTCGAACCCGTGATCTTCCAGGGCAGCACGAATTCGTTGATGAATGGAACCGTATTGGACCGGCGCTTCAACTCCATCGGCATCCGGGCGGATTATGCCGTGGGCATCCGTTTGCGCAATCTCGTGGTTTCCAACACGACCGCTATGGCCGTGGCGTTCAACGATTGCCTCGACGCAAGCGCGGAGTGGATCGCCGTCGGGTTGGCCGATCTCGGGTTCAGCCTGAATCGCGGCAATTTGCTGCGCGTCGAACACAGCTTGATCGTCAATGCCGAGGACGGGATCATCACCACGCCGGGGCTTGTCACGACCAACACCGTGTTTCCCGTGATCGAACACTGCGTGATCTGGAACATGAACGGCTATGCCGTCCAGATCCCGGGGGGAAGCGCCACGATCCAGCACAATCTTCTCTCCGCCACGGGCGGAAAATACATCTACAGTCGCGGGGTCTCGGCTACCATGGACGCCGACTACAATTCCATCTGGCTGGGCGATTCGGGCCGCGTCTTCCGCATGGAAGCGTCGCCGGTGCCCCTGATCTACGATACGTTGGGAGCTTGGGCGGTGGCTTCGGGCCAGGATTTGCATTCCTTCGACGGAGATCCCCTCCTGGTGGATTCGACGAACTGGAATTTCCATTTGCAGAGCCGCGCGGGACACTGGGACCCCAACCTTCTCGTTTGGACCAACGACGCGGTTTCCTCTCCGTTGATCGATATGGGGGACCGCGGTTCCGCGGCGTGGACAAACGAGCAGAATCCCAACGGCGAGCGCGTGAACGTGGGGTTGTATGGCGGCTCCGCCTGGGCCTCGAAATCGGAAACCAATTCGGCCTTGCATCTGCTGACCCTGAACCGGGGCGGCGTGGCTTCCGGCCAGGTGGCCCTGAATTGGGCGGTGAGCGGAGTGGCGACCGGACACACGGTGCGTCTGGAAGTTTCCATCGACGACGGAGCCACGTGGAACCTCGTGGCGGAGGGGCTTGCGGCCACGCTGGAAGGCATCCTCTGGAACAGCGCGAGCCTGCCTTCTTCCCCGCTGGGGCGCTGGCGCGTTTCGGACGAGGTGGAGACCAACGTCGTGGCGACCAGCGAAGAGGTGTTCGTCATCCACAACGGACCGGTCTACTATTACGTGAACGACGAATATTCGGATGGAGACGTCTATTGCGAAGGGGGGGCCATCGGAGATTCGTCCAATTCCGGCCTCTTGCCCAACGCTCCCAAGCGCTGGGTTTCGGAGATCGTGGACACCTACGATCTGGAGGCCGGCGACGTGATCTACGTGGATACCGGTTATTACCAGCCGCTGGAACCGACGACGTTCGGCGAATTGGATGCCGGTGGAATGTCCCAATCGGACTCCCAGCAGATCAACGTCGTCGGAAGCACGAATTGGGAGGCCGGCGGCAGCGTCTACATCATGCCCGACCAGGAGTTGAACGCCTTCCATCTGGACCACACCTACGGCATCCGTTTCTCCCATCTCGGCCTGATGAACGCCAGCAACGGCTTGTACCTCGACAACAGCTTCCACGTTGCGGGCGAATGGCTGAAAATCCAAGGTTGCGTGAACGGCATCTACGCCAAGGAATCGTCCAATGCCGTGATTACGCATTCGGTCGTGCGGGACAGCCAGGCGGGCATTCAACTGGATTCCCAGAACTTCAACGGATCGGTCATGCAGGTGGGCTCTTGCGTGCTGTGGTCGAACCAGTATGGATTTCATCTGAAAGCGGGATACGTCGACGTGTCCAATTCCATTTTCGGCATCGTGAAGCCGAACGCTTTCGGATATTATCTGGAACCTTCTGGTCCGGCACAGCCCATCAGCGATTTCAACAACCTGTACGTCCAGCCGAATTCCGGCGGCGCGGCCGGCGGCATCCAGATCGGCAGCGGCAGCAGCGCCCAGACGAACGTGTACGCCTCGGTTTCCGCCTGGGTGACGGGGACGGGCCAGGACGAGCACTCCCTGGCGCACGATCCGCAACTGGCGGATCCGGGGAACGGCGATTTCCACCTGAAGAGTCCGGGCGGCCGCTATGATCCGGAAGAAGGCTGGGTCTACACAGACACCGTCTTTTCTCCCTTGATCGATTCCGGTTCCGACCGCTCGTCGGAATGGGTGAACGAACCCAGTCCCAACGGGGAACGGGTGAACATCGGTCTCCATGGCGGCACCGACGAGGCGAGCATCACGCCGTTGCTGGCCGGAGGAGGGTGGCTGACGATCGTGTATCCCAACGACGGCGGCACCGTTTGGGGCGACGTCAACCTGCAGTGGAACGTGGGCGGCGACGCCACCAACCACAATGTGTGCATCGATTATTCGCCGGACGACGGATTGTCTTGGACGAACATCATTTGCAACTGGCCCGCCATTTCGCGCAGTTACTTGTGGGACAGCATTCCCTACGGCCGTTCCGCGCTGGGCCGGTGGCGAATAACCAGCCAGTCGAATGCAACCATCAACGCCACGAATCTATACCGGTTCATTCTCCGCAACGGCGGGCAGATTCCGTATTACGTGAACGATTCCAGCACCAACGGGGACGTCTATTGTGCGGCGGCCGGCAGCGTGACGAACGACGGGTTGACCACGAACACGCCCAAAGCCAGCCTGCAGGCGATATTCGATACGTACGAGTTGTCTCCGGAAGATATCGTCTACGTGGATGCCGGAACCTATTCGGCGGGGACTCCGCCCATCAAGATCGATCAAACGGATAAGGGCTGGAGCAACCTGTACGTCACGATCCAAGGCAGCACCAATCCGACGGCTCCCACCGTCTTTTCGTCGCCGACCTATTCGGCGGAGTCGGTTTTCTCCATCGAGTATGCGTCGTACGTCCGCCTGAAGGATCTGACGTTCCGGGGCGCCCAAGTCGGCGTGTCGGTCGACAAGGCGGACGGATGCGAATTCGACAACGTGCGCATCGAATACAACCGCGCCGTCGGCCTGAGCCTCAGCGAAAGTTTCAGCAACCGGCTGGTCCGCTCGGTGCTGTGGAAAAACCTCGACGCGCCCGACGGCGTTGCCGCGACCATCAGCCGCGGCTCTCTGGCGATCGAGAACAGCGTGCTGTGGGGCAGTCCGATCGCGATTTCGATCGGCCTTGGCACCCTGAGCGTCACCAACAGCGTGTTGGACGCTTCGGGCTCCGCCGGGCGCATCTACCAGTTCCCCGTCGGCGGAACCCAAGGTTTCCATGGCGATTACAACAGCTATACCCGCCGGGATGGCGCCCTGATTTGCGAGCAGCAGAATCCGGAGGTCGGCGTGGGCAACGACTTGTACAACGACATGCCCAGTTGGAGCGCCGCGACGTTGGCGGATCGCCACAGCATGACCCTCGATCCGGCCTTCGCGAACGAGGTGAACGGCGACTTCCATCCCCGCAGCAAACAAGGCCGCTATCTCAACGGCACCTGGACCAACGATCCTCCGCAATATACCAATTCGCCGCTCATCGATGCCGGCAGCATGTCGTGGCCTTGCACCGGCGAAATGGATCCCAACGGCGGCGTCGTCAACATCGGCGCCTACGGGAATACGCCGCAGGCGTCCTTGTCGCAAACCAATCCGCCTTGGTTGCGCGTGATTTCCTATAACGACGGCGGGGTCATGTCCTCCAACGTGCTGCTCTATTGGCTGCACGGCGGCATGCCCAGCAACTCCCCGGTCCGGCTGGATTACTCCATCGACGCCATGATCAGTTGGCATAGCATCGCCAGCAACGTGCCGGCGGGAACCCGCGAGTATCTCTGGGACGTCAGCACCCTGCCTTTGAGCCTAGGCTTGAACTGGCGCGTGGTCTCCCAGAACGACACCAATGTGTGGGATGCCTCGGATCAACCGGTATTGGTCAAGACCGGGACATACGACTATTATGTGAACGATGGCGGGCCGACGAATCTGGACGTCTTTTGCACGGGGCCGGGACTTCCGCAGGGGGCCGGCGCCAATCCCACCAACCGGGCATTTCCGATCAACAGCCTTTCCGCATTGTTGACGTATTATCCCGTAGGCGCCGGTGATCGCGTCTATGTGGATACGGGCACGTACAACGTCTATCTGGGGAATTCCATCGTAATCGACGATCAGAACACGGGAACGCTGGATTCTCCGCTGAAGTTATATGGCAGCACCAATTATGCGGCGGGCGGGACGCTCATTTTGGGCAATGGCACAGTCAACGGCTTTGCGATCCAGAATACGCGCTACATCGAACTCCACGATTTCCGCGTGCGGGGCGCGCAGCACGGGTTGTCGCTCCTGAATGCGGCGGCGATTGCCATGACAGGCATGGAAGTGTTCGAAAACCGGACCAACGGCCTATGGGTTTCGGGATGCAGCGGGATTTCGCTGCGGAACGCCCGGATATGGGGCAATCTCCAGCTGGGGTATTACAGCATCGGGAGCCGGGGCGGGGAAGTCATCCAAAACGCCACGATTTGGGGCAACCGCCGGGGCGCGTGTTCAACCACGCTGGGCTTGACCGTCAGCAACAGCATTCTGGGCGTGACCAATGCCGCGCCCATCTACGTGGAAGAAAGCAAAACCTCGCTCATTTCCGGCGATTACAACATGTACGGGATGACGCCGAACAGCATCATCTGCAGCAACCTGTATGAAAAGGCGAATTACGTCGATCTTCGCAAGTGGCAAGAAAAAGATCGGGATTGGCGCAGCTTCGTGGTGGCGGATCCCTTGTTCGTCAATTCGGCCGCCGGCAATTTCCATCTGCAGAGCCGGGCCGGATATTGGGACAACGGCAGCTGGCCCACTTCGACCTGGACGTCGTGGGCCATCGATGCGGGCCCGTCCGGCACCAACGAGCCGTCGCCGAACGGCGGGCGGATCAATCTCGGCGCCTACGGAGGAACGCCGCAAGCCTCCCTCAGCGATTCTTCCGTCCCGGAATTCTTGCTGACATCCTTGAGCGACGGCGGCATCGCCCCGGACGGACAACCCCTGTATTGGCTCTATCGCGGGATCGCTTCCACCAACCTGGTGAGCCTCTACTATTCGCGGAACAACGGCGACTCCTGGGTGCTGATCAACAACGGCATCGGCATTGACGCCGTGCCGTATGAATGGTTCACGTCGGAGAATCCCTCGCCCGAGGCTTTGTGGCGGGTGGTTTTGGAGTCCAATACCAACATCTACGGACAAACCACCAATGCCTTCATCCTTAAGCCGGTTCCGTTGATTTATTACGTGAACGACGGCGACCAGACCGGAGACATCTACACCGAAGCGGTCGGATCGTCCGCCAATTGGGGGTACGAGTCGAACAGCCCTTTGGATTCGATTCAAGCCGTTCTGGACCGTTATCCGCTCAGCGGCGGCGACGAAATCAGGGTGGACACCGGCGTCTACTCGCTGTCAGAACCCGTACGCGTATCTGTGTTCTGCAGCGGCGACACAACCAATCGAGTGTATTTCATCGGAAGCACCAACTGGGCGGCGGGAGGAACGCGGATGCAGCCCTCCGGTTCGCCAACCAATCCCGCGTTTCTGTTTTTCGCCGGCCACGACGTCGATCTGTCGAACTTCCACCTGGCAGGCTTTACCAACGGCGTTTCTTTTGCGGAAAGTTCCTCGCGATGCACGCTGTCGGACTTGGACATCCAGGGATCGACGGGGGTGGGCGTCGAAGTGAGCGGTTCCGACCTGATCCGGTTGCAAAGGGTGTTGATCCGGGAGGGAAATGCCTACGGCGTTCGGATGTCTTCGGGCCTGTTCACGCTGGACAGCTGCGTGATTTGGAGCAATCAAGCGTCCGCCATCTTTATGGGGCTGGGCGCGCAAGTTCAAGTAACCAATTCGGTGGTGGAGGCCTTTGGCTCGGGCCGTTACTGCTTCGAGGCGCCGTCCAACGCGGTCGTTCAGGCGGACTACAACGATTTGCTGGTCCGGAGCAATGCGCAAATCGCCTCGATCAGCGGAGTGCAGTACGAAAGCCTCCCGCAATGGGTCCGGACGTTCGCTCAGGACCGGCATTCGCTGGGCACGGATCCGCGGTTCCACGACGTGGACAACGGCGATTTCCACCTGCGCAGCGTGGCGGGGCGTTACCAATATGGATTGGGCTATACGAACGACCTCGCGGATCCCGAGCAGCCGGATTACTCCCCGTTGATCGACATGGGGTCGACCAAAACCTCTTGGAGCAATGAACCGACGCCGAACGGCGGTCGTCGCAATATCGGATTGTACGGCAATACGGACCAGGCGAGCATGAGCGATACCAATGCTTGGCTGAAGGCCGTCACGGGCATGTCGGGGGGCATCTTGAGCGGCGGGTTCAAGTTGATCTGGGGATATGGCGGAGACATCAATCCGGCCGCGTTGGTGCAATTGGAGTATTCCTACGACGATGGAGTCAATGAGTGGATCAATATCGGCGCCGTTGCCGTTGGCCTCGGCGAAACATACTGGCAGAGCGATTGGCTGTTGCCCAATGGCGATCCCAAATATCCGAGCAGTCCGGCGGGACGCTGGCGCTTGTATTTGCTGGACAACACCAACGTGCTGGACATGACGGAAAACAATTTCGGTCTCAATCCGCCGTTCTCCTACTACGTCAACGACGCCGAGACGAACTTCGACATGTATGCGACGGCTCCGGGCGACGACGAAAACCCGGGATTTTATCCGAGCGTGCCGAAGCTGACCCTGCAATCGTTGCTCCAGGATCGGGACATCGAGCCCGGCGACACCATCTACGTGGACACGGGGGTGTATTACATGGCCGACACCAATACGCCCATCATCTGGGAGGCGTCGGACGGCGGTTCGAACGGCCTGCCGGTTTTGGTGCGAGGCAGCACCACCAATGCGGGCAACGGCTCGAGATTCGTCGCTTCAAATCGGTTTACCGCAGGATATTTCTTCCAGTTGCAAGCCAGCCACATGGATATGCGGGACCTGTATTTCACGGGTGAGTCCTTGGAACTGTTGGGCAACGGGTTGGTCGTCAGCAACCTGTCGATGACCAACCAGCCGGGACTGCTCGTGAACCTGTCCTTGCAAGCGCGCGGAAACAACTTCACCTTCAGCGACGTCCAAATCGATCGCGGCGCCTTCAGTTTGTCGGGAACCGACGACCGGGTTGAACGCATGCGCCAGCGTTGGGGCTCGACCGTTCTCGCGGGAACCAACATCTGCCTGATCAATTCGGCGATTTATGCAACCAACCTAAACGCCATCGGCGTGGATGCCACCGTGGATCTGTCCGTGGTGTCCAACTGTACGGTCGTGGCGTCCCGCGGAACGGCGTTGCGGAAACGGGGCGGGGGCACCTTGCGGTCGGGCCACAACATCCTGGTGGCGGGCGGATCGGATGTCAACCACGTGATTTTGTGGGACGACGGCAACCTGTTGTCCGACTGGAACAATCTGTTGGCGCGGGATTCGGCTTGGATCGGGAGCCGATTCGGGAAGTGGGAGAAATTGGCGTACTGGCAGATCGCTTCCGGGCAAGATGCCAACAGCGTTTCGTTTGAAACGACGAACGACTTCCAGAACGAAACCGGCGGCGACTTCCACCTGAACTCCGTCGGCGGGCGCTGGAGTCCGCTCCTGGATCGGTGGGACACGGATACGGTCCACTCCGTCCTGATCGATCTGGGCGACCCTTCGAGCGGAACCGGCTTCGAAGAATGGTTCAACGGAAACCGCCCCAATCTCGGCGCCTATGGGCGCACCCGCCAGGCCAGCAAGAGCCGCACGAACATGTGGGTGACGGCCTTGTCCCACAACGACGGCGGCGTCCTGAAGGGGTCGAACGTCGTGTTGCGCTGGGCCGGTCCGTCCGGGGGCCTCGCGACCAGTTTCCGCCTGGAATACAGCTCCGACGGCGGCGCGACCTGGACGAACATCGCGACGGGACTGGGTCTGGTTCAGGGGTATGGCACCTACGTCTGGAATACCGCCGGGTTCGAGGACAGCTTCGACGGGCGCTGGCGCGTCGTGGCCGAGGACGACTCGGCTTCGGACCAGACCGATGCCTCCTTCGCGTTGCGCAATGTGCCCCATGCCTTCTATGTGAACGATGCCGATTCCACCGATGACATCTATTGTTCGGAAATCGGTTCGGCGGCCAACAGCGGATTGAGCAATTCGGCGCCGAAGCTGTCCCTGCAGCAGATTCTGGACACCTATGATCTGGAAAGCGGCGACGTGGTCTACCTGGATACGGGGACGTACACCACGAACGTGGATACCCGCATCATCTGGTCCCGCGGCGGCGATACGAACGGGGACGTGGTGATCCAAGGCAACACGAACAGCCCATATGCCACCGTGCTGGTCCGTTCCGGAGCGGGTTCGGCCATCGGGATCGACGTCAAGGCCTCCCATATCCAGTTGAAGAACATGCAGGTTCGCGGGACGGATCGCGGCATCCGGCTGGAATCCAACCGGAACGTGACGGTGGAGGGCGTGTTGGTGGGCGAAGCCGCCACGGGTCTGGACGTCAGGGGAGCCCAAGGGGTCGTCGTCCAGAATTCCGGGTTCTGGAAGAACACGGTCGGCGTGAACCTCGCCAATACGCGCACGTCCGTTTTGAAGAATCTGACGTTTGCGTTGCCGACGGGCGCGGGCATCCAGATGCAGAGCACGGCGCTGGATACGTTGCAGAACAACATCTTCATTCCGGATGCCGGAGCCTACGCCTATTCCATCGGCGATGCCGTCTCCCTGCTTTCCGATGCGACGATGGACTACAACCTCTACGATTTCGGGCGCGCTGGTTCCGGTTTCTATGCGGGGGGAACCAACTACTATTCGGGACCGACCAACGATCCTCTCCGCCGGTGGCAGGTGGGCAAACCCCAACCCGGTGGATTCTCGGGGATGAATCGGGATTATCGGAGCGCCATCACCAACGCCGACTTGGCGGAAATCGAATTCGAGCCGTTGGACTTCCATCCGCTTTCCACCAACGGGCGCTGGTCGGCGACCGCCACCGGCGGGGAATGGACGTCCGGCGACCTCGTGACGTCTTGGGCCGTGGATCACGGCGATCCCAACCAGGATTACAGCGAAGAGATCGCCGACAACGGCAACCGCATCAACATCGGCATGTACGGCAACACCGCCCAGGCCAGCAAAGGCGATACGAACGCGTATCTGTATGCCCGGACGATGAACTGGCCATCCAACCGCATTTCCCAATACGATCCGGTCTGGCCTCTGGTGTGGTCGGCGCACATGCTGGGCACCGACGAGTGGGTGTGGGTGCAGTTCTCCGGCGATGGCGGCGACACGTGGGTCAATCTGACGACCAATCCGATTTTGGCCTCCACCGAATACTATGTGTGGACGGTCACCATCGATTATTCGACGGGCGAGGGACTCTGGCGGGTCATCAGTGCGACGAATCCTCCCATCGGCGATCCAATCGATGAACCGTTCGTCGTCCAGTTCCGCGACGTCGGCTTCCTTACGTCGCCGCGGCCCCTGTACGGCTTGATGCGTTGCGAGTGGGAAGGCGGCATCCAAGGCCGGCGCTACGAGATCCGCTACTCCGACGACTTCGGCAAGACGTGGATTCTTTGGGATGAGAAGTACAACGGGCCGGCAACCATCAACAAGAGCAACTTCGTCATTCCCGCCGGCGGGTCGCAGTTGTCCTATACCTTCGAAGATCGCACCTCGTATCTGCGCCGGACGCGCTGGTACAAGATCATCCAATACGAAGAATAAAAGGGGCCGGTTCATGGTGGCCAGGAACGCCGGATCGATCAGGCGTTGGGCGGCGGCGTCGGGAGGCGTTGCCGCCCTTTTATTGCTCCTGATGCCGCTCCCGCTGCCGCCCGAGGGCCCTGATTGGCGGGCCTTGGGCGGTTCGGTCCATGTCGGCCTATTTGCGGGATTGGCTTGGCTGGCGGGGCGCGCGTTGCCGCCTGCCCGTCGGGGCTGGGTCCTGTGGACGGGCTTGGCCATGGTCTCTGCCGGCACGGAATGGCTGCAGCCGTTCGTGGGGCGTTCGGCCGAATGGACGGATTGGCTCTATGGGACGGCCGGCGCCGCCGGCATTTGCGGCACGTGGCAATGGCGCCGCAGTGTGCGTTGGGCGGGTGTGATCGCCCTCGGTCTCTGGCCCTTGTCGTGGGAGGGGACCATGGTATATCTGGAATCCCATGCCTTTCCCGTGATCGCACAGCCGAGTCGCCTGTGGGCGGAGCGTGGCTGGAGCCTGAACGGCGTGGATTTGGCCGTTGCTCGCACGAATGTATTCCGCCTGAATTCGGATCCGCCCGGCGTCTCGATTCCCTATCCCGGATTTTTCCGCACGCCGGTCTGTTCCGATTGGCGGGGAATTCGCGCTTTGCGCATGGATCTGTTTTGGCCGGAAGCCGTCCCGGCCGTTTTTGCGGTTCGGGTGGACGATCGGCCCGGGAACCCCCCATATGCGGATCGTTTTCAGCGGGAGTTTGCCGTCACGCAAGGCTGGAACCGCGTGCGCATCCCCGGCAAGGAAATCGCCTGGACGGCGGGAGGCCGGCCGATGCGCATGGACCAAGTGCGGCAATGGGGGGTTTTTCTTGTTTCAGGCGTTTCGTTTGACTACTTTTCAGTCGGTACCGTGCGTTTGGATATGCCAGAGGAGAGCCCGTGAAATTATCCGTCGTGATTCCCGTCTACAACGAAGCGGCAACGATTTCCAAGATCGTCGATCTGGTGCGGTCAGTCGATGCCGGCATGGAAAAGGAAATCCTGCTCGTGGACGATTGCTCCCGGGACGGGACCCGCGATGTGCTGGAAAAGATGGGGCGGGAAAGCGCGGACCTCAAAGTGCTGTTTCACGAGGTGAACCAGGGGAAAGGCGCGGCGCTGCGCACCGGATTCGCCGCCGCCACCGGCGACGTCGTGCTGATTCAGGACGCGGATTTGGAATACGATCCCAAAGAATATCCTCGGCTTTTACAGCCCATCGTGGACGGTCACGCGGACGTGGTGTACGGTTCTCGTTTTCTGGGCGGCGGCGCCCATCGCGTCGTGTTCTACTGGCACTATCTGGGCAACTGGCTCCTGACGACGCTCTCCAACATGACCACCAACCTCAACCTTACGGACATGGAGGTCTGCTACAAGGTTTTCAAGCGCGAGGTGATCCAGGGGATTCCGCTCAAGGAGAACCGGTTCGGTTTCGAGGTGGAAATCACGGCCAAGATCGCACGCCGCAAACTGAAAATCTACGAAGTGCCGATTTCCTACTACGGCCGAGACTATTCCGAGGGAAAGAAGATCGGCTGGAAGGACGGCTTCAGCGCCCTGCGCTGCATCGTCAAATATGCCTTTGCGGACTGAACCGGCTCTTTCTTTCGCCGGGCCCGGCGGCCCGTTGGCGCCCGGAGCGGACGCCGTCCGGTTTCGCCGTTTTCATGATCCGGCAGGATCGCCGGTCGCAAGGTCTTTCGACCGGCCGTCGTGCGGAAGGCCCGGTTTTCCCGCCACCGGAACGGCGAGATAAAGCAGCGCAACGAGAACCAGCGCTTCCGTTGACAGCGCGTAGCGGGAGCTGTTGCTATAGCTCAACAGCGCTTGAAACAGCATGCTCCCCAGAAAAATCTGCGTCAGCAGCACCAAGACGAAAGGATCGGCCCAGATTTGCCGCCAGCGGCGCATCTTGGCCAGCAACAGGCCCCAGAACGCCAGATGGATTCCAAGCCACGCCAGCTTGTTCAGAGGCCAGAAATGCTGGCAGATCCAGCGGGCCGGATCGTTTTTGAAAAGCTCGGGATACATGATCAGGGAAACGCGCCAGAAATTCGCGCAGCCGACCAGAACGCTGGCCGAATATGCGCCGGGATTGCGAAGAATCAAATGCCGGTTCAACCGGTTCATTTGATGGTAGGCGGCCACGGGGTTGTCCAAATGATACAAGGCCATCAGTTCTTTCCATACGGGAGCCAGGGCGATTTCCGGAGAACCGAGCCGGGCGATGTCTTCCCGATAGTATTCGCGCCATTTGACCATGATGGCGCCGGCTTCCTGCCATTCGGGGCCGGCGTGTTCGGCAAACCGGATCGTGTGGCTCATCAGGGCGGAGGAGCTCCACAGCGTCAGGAACAGACTGCCGAATAATATCCGGTTGAGCAGCACCCAGCCGCCCACGGCGGCGACGAAGCCTCCCGCGCCGGGAGCCAAGCCGAACAATTTCCGGCCCTTCGGACCGGGCTGGCGAAGAATGCGGATGGCGTCGACCAGGAACAGGATCAACAAGATCGGCAGATATTGCGGGCGCACCATCGTGAGGAAGGTGCACAGCAATCCGATCCACGTGGCCTGTCCCATGGAATAATTATTCCGTGCGATGCGGCGGGCAAAGAGATGGAAAATCAGGGCGACCAGAAAATTGGCCAACGCTTCGGTCTGGATGATGGCTTCGTAAAATACGAAATGCATCGACAGGCCGTAAAACAAACCGGCAGCCAGGGCCCAGAGGCGCGGAACGCGCATGCGCGCCAGCAGGTAAACCAAAACGGCGGTACCGACGCCGAGGGCATGCTGCACGACGCGGATCAATTCCATGTGGATTCCAAGTGCCGCCATGAACAGCGGATAACCGGGCGTCCGGTAGCCGTCGTACAGTTGCACGTCCCAATCGAGCAAGGCGTGCGCCATCTGCGCGTAGCCGCGCGTGTCCACCCCGATCAGCGTGTAGTAGACGGCGTAGACGATGATTCGCAACGCAATGCTCGCAACGGCAATGAGCGCGACGTCCGCGAAGACGGAAGAATTCCGGGTTCCGGTCGAAGAGGCGGTCAGCGGGGGCGTTTTTCTGCCGAAAGAAAGCATGGCCGTTACATCCTGGAATCATCCATAAATCCGGAGGCGATCAGTTTGTCCCACGTGACGGCGGAGGGAGCGCTCCGCGAGTTTGTGGCGCTGCGGGCATATTTGCCCAGCAGATCGGTTTCCAGATCGACCCGCATGCCGGCTTTCAGCGAAGCAAGGGCGGTCTGGCTCCAGGTGTGGGGAATGACGTGCACGGAGAACGTCCCGTCGTTCGGCAGGACCTCCACGACGGTCAGGCTGATGCCATCGATGGCGATCGATCCCTTGGGCACGATTTCCGCGATCAGGGCGGGTGCCGCCACCACCAGCACCTTGTCCCGTCCCGCCGCTTCGATGCGCCGGATCTCGCCGGTGCCGTCCACGTGGCCGCTGACGAGATGGCCGCCCAGCGGATCGCCCACGCGGAGCGCGCGCTCCAGGTTCAACGGCGATCCGGGGCTCTTGTCCCGAAGGGTCGTTTTATCGAAGGTTTCCCGCAGCACGTCGAAAACGAGCGTTTCGCCATGCTGTTCGACCAGCGTGAGACAGGCGCCGTTGGCCGCGACGCTCTCGCCGATCTGGAGCGGGCCGTCGAAACGGGCGGACAGGGTTAAGCGGCCGGCTTCGCCTTGAAAGGCGATCTGCTCCAGCCGGCCGACCTGTTGAACGAGTCCGGTAAACATTCAGTCCTCCTTGCCGGCGGGCGCCAGCCTCAAGAACAGATCGTCGCCGACGGAACGCGATTCCCTCAGCTGGAAACGGGGTGCTTGGGCCAGTAGCCAGTGGGTGGCACCCGTGGCGCCGACGGGGCCGCCGATCAGCAGGGGGGCCAGAAACACGCACAACTCGTCGGCCAAGTTGGCCTGGATCAATTCGCCAGCGAGGATGCCGCCGCCTTCGCAAAGGACGCGCAAGATGCCGAGCCGACCGAGTTCCCGGGCCAGCGCGGACAGGAATCGCCGCGGCGGCAATTCCAGGACGGTCGCGCCCGTTTGGCGGATCTTGCGCGCGCAGGCCGGCTGCCAGCCCGCAGGAGCGGCAACCAAGGTTCGATCCGCATGGGCGTCCGTGAAAATCTGGGCCGACAGGGGCAGCGGGCCGCGGCGGACGACGACCACGCGCCACGGATCGCGCTTTCCGTCCGGCCGGGGCCACAGGGAGGGATCGTCGTGCCGGACGGTTCCGGCGCCGACCATGACCGCATCGGATGCGCGCCGCATGGCTTGGACGACGTCCCGGGCGGCGGGGCCGGTGATCCAGCGGGAAGAATAGGTGCGATCGGCGATGCGTCCGTCCAGCGTTAGCCCGAGCTTGAGGGTGAAAAACGGCCGCTGGCGCAGCATGCGGCAGGCGAAAGGCGCGATGAGGGCGGCGGCTTCTTCGCCGCAGGCGCCGACGTCGACCCGCACGCCCGCCTTGCGCAGCAGGCGCAGGCCGCGTCCGGCGTGCCGGGGATTGGGGTCGGTCGTGCCGACCACGACGCGCGCGATTCCCGCGCGGAGAATCGCTTCGGTGCAGGGCGGGGTTCGGCCGAAGGTGGAGCAGGGTTCCAGCGTGACGTAGAGCGTGGCGCCGCGCGCGGCCGCGCCCGCTTGCCGGAGCGCAAAGACCTCGGCGTGCGGGCCGCCGGCTTTCCTGTGCCAGCCTTGGCCGATCTTGCGGCCGTTTTTCACGACCACCGCTCCGACGGGCGGATTGGGACGCGTCAGGCCTTCGCCGCGGCGGGCGAGTGCCAGCGCGAGACGCATCCACTTCAGATCGGATTCCGCGAAGGCTTTCATTTCGATTCGTCCAGATCGAGCAAGGCATCGACGAACGTCGCAGGATCGAACGGCACGAGGTCGTCGGCGCCCTCGCCGAGGCCGGCATAGAGGATGGGCAGGTCCAGTTCCTGGCGCACGGCGAAGAGAAAGCCGGCCTTGGAACTGCCGTCGAGCTTGGTGACGATGGCACCCGTGAGAGGCGTCATTTCGTGGAACTGGCGCGCCTGGATCACGGCGTTCTGACCCAGCATGGCGTCGAGCACGACCCAGGTGTGCTGGGGGGCGCCGGGCAACCGCTTGTCCATCGCGACGCGCACCTTCTGGAGCTCGCGCATCAGCGGCTCCTTGGTGTGCATGCGGCCGGCGGTGTCCACGAGGACGACGTCGCACTGGCGGGCCAAGGCGGCATCGATGGCGTCGTACGCGACGGCCGCCGCATCGCCGCCGGTGGCGCCGACGACGGCTTCGCAGCCGATCTTGTCGGCCCACAGCTTCAGCTGGTGCGAGCCGGCGGCGCGGAAGGTGTCGGCGGCGCCGAGCAGGGGCTTGCGGCCGGCGCGCAGGGCCATCCGCGCCAACTTGGCGGCGGTGGTGGTTTTGCCGGATCCGTTGATGCCGACCAGCAGCGCGACGGTCGGCGCCGGCAGCGTCGCCCAGTCCAACGGCGGATTCTGGCCGAGCGCCTCCACCAGCACCCGTCGGAACGTGGCCAGCAGGGGTTCCTTGCGCGACGCGGATTTTTCCAGTTCCCTGGAGAGGGATTGCACCAATCGCATGGGCACGTCGGCCGTGATGAGCAGGTCGGCGAGTTCTTCGGCCGTGGCGTCGTCGGGCTTCGCGGAGGCGAACAGGCCTTTCAGCGCACCGGAAAAGCGTTCGCGCGTCTTGCGGAGGCTGTTGAACCAGGAGCCCATGCGCCCGCCCGGACCTATTCCTGTCCTTCGACGGGTGGCGCCGAAGCGCCGGGGCCGCGGGCCGGCCGATCGAGCCCTTTGCGGATGCGATCCAGGATGCCGTTGACGAACTTGCCGGATTCGATGGAACTGTAGGCTTTCGCGAGTTCGACCGCCTCGTTGATGGAAACGACGGGGGGGATGTCGTTGCGGTAGAGCATCTCGAAGACCGCGATGCGCATGGCGTTGCGATCCACGGCGCCCATGCGGTCGATTTCCCAGTTCTCGGCGTACTTGGAAATCAGCGGATCGATCTCCGGATGGTGGGCGATGACCCCGCGCGCCAGTTCTTCGGCGAACTGGCGGGTCTTGGCGCGCAAGCGCGCATCCTGAGAGGCGGGTTTGGCCGTCGGGGCCGCCGTTTCCTCGTTCTGATGCTCCCAGAAAAGCTTGAATCCTTCATCGACGGATTCATCCCGGTTGAACTCGGATTGGAAGAGAAATTGCAGCGCCCATTCGCGGGCCTCGTGGCGGATTCCCATGAGGGGTCCTTTCGTTGGTTTCGACGGTCGATTGAAGCAGATTGGCCGGAAGATGCCAACCCTTAGGGCAGTTGCTGGAACAGCGACGCCATTTCGATGGCCGTCTGGGCGGCGATCCAGCCGCGGTTGCCGGATTTGCTGCCGCAGCGCTCGATGGCTTGGTCGAGATTGTCGGCGGCGACGATGCCGTCGACGACGGGAATGCCGCTGTCGAGGCTGATCTGGGTCAGCGCGCGGGCAACCTGGGCATTGATGAGCCCCGCGTGCGAAGTGGCGCCCTGGATGACCGTGCCTAGCGCGATGAGCGCCTGATGCTTCTTGGTCTTTGCGAGCTTCTGGAGGGCGATGGGCTGCTCGTAGGCGCCCGGCACCCAGACGACTTCGACGTTCTTCTCGTCCGCGCCGTGGCGAGCCAGGCAGTCGAGGGCGCCTTTCAGGAGCTGGCCGGTGAACAGGTCGTTGAAGCGGCTGACGACGATGCCGAACTTCAATCCCTTGGCATTGAGTTGCCCGCTGGTTTCCTTGCAGTTCATGGGGTCCTTTCCGGGTCAAATGAGATGACCCAGTTTTTCTTTCTTGGTTTTCAGATATTTGGCGTTGTGGGGGGTGGGGGGAAAGGCGATGGGGACGCGCTCGACGATCTCGAGGCCATAACCCTGGATGCCGACGACCTTGCGGGGGTTGTTCGTCAGCAGGCGCATCCGGGTGATGCCCAGATCGAGCAGCATCTGGGCGCCGACGCCGTAGTCGCGCAGGTCGGCGGCGAACCCGAGCTGGAGATTGGCCTCGACGGTGTCGAGCCCCTGCTCCTGCAAGGCGTAGGCGCGGATCTTGCCCGTCAGGCCGATGCCGCGGCCTTCCTGCCGCATGTAGAGGATGGCGCCGTGGCCGGCGGCGACCACCTGGCGCATCGCGGCATGGAGCTGGCTGCCGCAGTCGCAGCGGCGCGAGGCGAACACGTCGCCCGTCAGGCATTCGGAATGGATGCGCACGAGCGGGGCCTCCTGCTTGGCCGGTTCGCCGTGGACGAGCGCCACGTGGTGCTCGCCGGTCAGTTCGTCGACGTAGAGGTGCAGCTTGAAATCGCCGTAGTCCGTAGGCAGGTCGACGACGGAATCCCGCCGCACGATCCGCTCGCGCGCGCGCCGCCAGGCGACGAGCGCGGCGACCGTCAGGATGCGCAGATGGTGCTTGTTCGCGAACGCGATCAAGTCCGGCAGGCGGGCCATTTCGCCGTTGTCGCGCATGATCTCGCAGATGACGGCAATGGGCTTGAGGCCGGCCAGCCGGGCGAGATCGACGGAGGCCTCGGTGTGGCCTGTGCGGCGCAACACGCCGCCAGGCACGGCCTGCAGCGGAAACATATGGCCGGGCCGGATGAAATCGCAGGACGTGGTGCTGTCGTCGGCCAGCAGCTTCACGGTTCGCGCGCGGTCGAAGGCGCTGATGCCGGTGGAAATGCCTTCGCGGGCGTCCACCGAAACCGTGAAGGCGGTGCGGTAGCGGTCGCGCTCGTCGAGGGGCACCATGCGGCCGAGGCCGAGGCGGCACAGGCGGGCCTCGTCCATGGGCACGCAAATCAGGCCGCGGCCGTGCGTGGCCATGAAATTGATGATCTCCGGCGTGATTTTCTCGCCGGCGGCGACCAGATCGCCTTCGTTTTCGCGGTTCTCGTCGTCCACGACCAGCAGCATCTGGCCGGCGCGGATGAGTTCGAGCGCCTCTTCCACGGAGCAGAAGACCGACTCTTGCCCGGATTTCTCCATAAAAAAACCGAAGACCTTTCCGTCTTCGGGGCGGTGGACGGCCAAGCGGCCGCCCGTCTTCTTCCATCCAGACTGTATACTGTCGGCCAAGGAATCGCACCTTGTCTGCCTATTGGCTCGCGGGCTGTACCGCCGGTCGGGAATTTCACCACGCCCTGAAGACGGAAGACAAGCTACCACGGCCGGTTCCGCCCTGCAACCCCCGAAATCGGATCTTTTAGCCCCCTTTTGAAGAAAATCGCGGCTTGCCGTTTTTACGTAGCGTGGAAAAAAGTTTTCCACACCGTGGAAAAATCGCCCAAAGTTTTTGCCGCTCCGCTCGCGGAGCCTCGCTCGCTCGCCGCGCAAGGCGCGGCGCTATAGACCTCGCGTTCGCCCTGCGTCCCGCGGCCGCGGGACTTGGGCTCGGCACTCGGCGATGTCCGTAGCGCGGAAAAACCGGGTCAGGGAACCAAGCCGCGATTCCCGGCTTCGGAGGCGTCGCGGACGAAACGGACGATTTTGTCGGCGAGCTTGTCGTGGCCGTAGTCGAGCGGCAGGACGTGGCCGGCGGCGTGGAATTCGGAGAGGCGCGCCGGGGCGGCGTTGGTGGCGGAAAAGAAGAATTTGGTGGCGGCGGAATCCACGATCTGGTCGGTGGAGGAAATGGCGACGAGCAGGGGGCCGCGCCAGTCGGCGGCGCGCGGGCGGACGGCGTCGGTGGCGTCGAAGAGCGCGCGGTAGACGTCGCGGTGGACGTATTTGTCGGTGCGGTAGGCGGCGCGGGCGTCGGGATCGCGGAGGTCTTTGGGCAGGCGGGATTCGATGACGTCGGTGAAGACCAGCAGGCGGGCGAGGAGGTCGAACCATTGGCGCGGGGCGAGGAGGGGGCTGCGGGCGCGCGAGACGTCGACGAGGGGCGCGATCAGGACGAGGCCGGCGATGCGGTTGTCGGGCCGGAGGGCGGCATCGTAAGCGAGGGCGCCGCCGAGGGAGTGGCCCACGAGCCAGATGGGCCGGTCGGGTTGGGCCGCGCGGAGGGCGGCGATTTCGCGGTCGACGTCGGCGCGCCAGTCGGCGAGGGCCAGGCCTTTCATCTGCTCCGGGGGGAGGCCGGAACCGGAAAGGTGCATGGCACGGACGGCGAAGCCGGCCTGGGCCAGGGGCGGGGCGATCTGGGCGAAGACGGAGGGCCCGTCGGCGAAACCGTGGATGAGGAGAAGAGCCGGGGTGCCGTCGGGGTGGAGCGTATACGCTTCGGTGGACGCGCGGGGGGCGCCCGGCGCGCGGGCGCGCGCATGGATTCGCCACGCATAGAAAGCGTCGCCGGCGAACCACAAGGCGACCAAGGCGAGGCCAGCCGCGGCCAGCGGAATTCCGATGCGGAGAGAAACGGTCACGGACGCGGCGCGGGATTATTCGCTGGTGAAGCGAAGGACCTTGCCGGCGCCCTCGAGCAATTCCTGGAAGCGGGGGTCGTCGTTGCGGCGATCCATTTCCTTTTGGATGGCGTAGTAGACGAAGAGGGAGTCGTCGGTGGCGCGATGGGCATGGAGGCCGTCGGTGGAAATGTCGAAGAGGTTGATCAAGTCGGAGACGGTGTGGGACTTGAGCTCGGGATACCAGTTTCGGAAGAGGGCGAGGCTGTCGATGCAGGCGTTTTTGGGCGCGGGCATGTCGGCCCGTTGGGCTTCGGCCGCGATGAAGCGGATGTCGAAGGGGGCGTTGTGGGCGATGAGGACGGAGCCGTCGATGAACTCGAGGAATTCGGGGTAGATTTCGGAGAAGGTCGGGCAATCCTTGAGCATGTCGGGGGTGATGTTGTGGACCTTCTGGACGTACCAGGGAATGTAGCGCTTGGGGTTGATGAGCCAGGTTTTTTCGCCGAGGACCTTGCCGTCGCGGACTTTGACGGCGCCGAGTTCGACGAGGCGGTCGTTGGCGGGGCTGAAACCGGTGGTTTCCGTATCGAAGATCACGAAGGTGATGCTCGCCATGCGGGTGGCGGCGGTGGGCATGCGGAAAGCCGGCGGAACGACGGGGGTCGAATCCGCGGCGACGGCCGAGAACATGACGAGAAACGAGCATATCCAAACGATATGCTTCGGCAAATTTCGATTCACAACGGCCTCCTTGCGGTTCCGTTTTCTATTCGTTGCCAAATTCCGCCGTTCCTCGGAGCAACTCGCAAAAGATCCCCGGGGCGAACCCTTTACGTTTTCTTAATCTACCCCACGGCCCATAGGTGGTCAACGGTTATTGCGACAAAAACGTGGGATCCGCGGCGGCGGTTTATTTGGGATCGGCGCTGGATCCGCGCCAGTGGAGCTTCTGGGAAAGGAGCTTGAACCAGGAATAGCCGGGGAGGTGGACGAAGCGCGCGCGTTCGGGCGCCTTGCGGATTTCGAGCCAGTCGCCGTACTGGAGCCAGCCGTGCGGCTGGCCGTCGACGGAAAGCAGGAGTTTCTTCCGCTTGTCGCCGACGCGGAGGGAGACGAGGCAGTCGTTGGGCAGAACCACGGGGCGGTTGCTGAGGGTGTGGGGGCAGATGGGCTCGACCACGAGCGCGGCGGTTTCGCGGTGCAGGATGGGGCCGCCGGCGGAGAGCGCATGGCCGGTGCTGCCGACGGGGGTGGCCACGATCAGGCCGTCGCAGACGAAGGAGGCCACGGGCTGGCGGTCCACTTCGACTTCGATCATGGTGGCGCGGGGCGAGGTGCCCCAGCCCATGACCACGTCGTTGAGGGCGCGGGCGCGGACGATCTGGCGCCGCCGCGCGCCGCGGAAAAGGCGGGCGTCGAGCAGCGGATAGTCGGCGACTTCGTAGGCGCCGGCCGCGAGGGCGCGGAGGGCCTCGACGGCGTGGGTGTCGGGCACGCTGGTGAGAAAGCCCAGGTTCCCGAGGTTGATGCCGAGGATGGGCGCGTCGCCGCCGTCGAGCGCGCGCACGGCCTGCAGCACGGTGCCGTCGCCGCCGAGCGAAAGCATCAGATCGACGGATTTTCCGAGCCGGGCGGGCGCGACGTAGGCGGCGCCGGGCAGATGGCGCTGGGTTTCCCGGTCGCAGGCGACGAGTCCGATCTTCAATTCGCGCGCGGCGCCCGCGAGATCGATCAGCGTCGATTCGGCGGCCGGCTTGGCCATGTTGGCGAAAACTCCGATTTTCATGGATTCTTCCTCCAGTAGCTCAGGAACTCCACATTACCAGCCGGCCCTTGGATTGGCGATGGGCAAAAATCGAGCCATTGCCAGCCGAGGGTTTGGACGCCGAAGTCGCGGATGCGCTCGACGATCTGCTGGCGGAGCAGGGGATCCCGCACGACGCCGCCCTTGCCGACTTCCTCGCGGCCGGCCTCGAACTGGGGTTTGATGAGCGCGACGGTTTCGCCGCCGGGGCGCAGCAGGCGATCGATGGCGGGCAGGATCAGGCGCAGGGAGATGAACGAGACGTCGGTGACGGCGAGGTCCGGCGATTCGGGCAAGTCGCCGGGCTGGAGATGCCGGGCGTTGCAGCCGTCGAGCACGACGACGCGGGGGTCGGCGGCGAGGCGGGCATGGAGCTGGGATTTGCCGACGTCGACGGCGTAGACCTTGGCGGCGCCGTGCTGGAGGAGGCAATCGGTGAAGCCCCCGGTGGACGCGCCGACGTCCACGCAGATCTTGTCCGCGGCGGTCAGGAGGGGGAAGCGGACGAAGGCCTCTTCGAGCTTGAGGCCGCCACGCCCGACGAAGCGTTCGGGCTGGCGGATGCGGAGGAGGCAATCGACGGGATAATCGTGGCCGGGCTTGCCGGCGGGGGCGTCGTCCACGAGCACTTCGCCGGCGAGCACGAGGCGCTGGGCTTTTTCGCGGCTTTCGGCGAGGCCGCGTTCGACCAGCAGAACGTCCAAACGGGTCCGCTTCACTTTTTCTTGGCCTTGCGCTCCTGCGCCCCGCGATGGAGGGAGGAAACGATGACGACGAGGGCGATGGCGCCCATGACGGACCAGATGATGGCGTCGTAGCGTTGGTTTTTGCGAGATTGCCGGGTGCCGACGGGCCCGCCTTCGTTGGGCGGATCGATGCCGACGCCGGAGTGGACGGAGAACGTCGGCAACTCGTCGAACGGTTCGGGAACGGCGGGTTTGCCGGCATCGACCCAGGCGGTATACCAGAGAGAAGACAGATGGGTGACGGCGTCGTCGATCTGGCGGACGACGGTTTCGCCGGTGAGTTCCCAGAGCTTGCGGTAGTAGGATTCCGAATCGATCCGGCCGTTGGCGGAGCGCTTGGCGATGATGTCGGCCCGGAGGAATCCGGGCGCGAGCCCGGCGGAATGGTCGATCCAGCCCATGGCCTCGCGGAAGGGATTTTCGACGTAGACGGCGGGGGCCGGCGCCATCTGGTCGGCGCGGAAGAAGGCCTTGGTCATGTCGCTTTCGATGCGTTCGTGGACGCCCGACTGCCAGGTCTCCTGGCCGTTGAAATTGCGGGTGCAATGGAGCGGCATGTGGATGTCCGCCACGTAGTGGCCCATGGCGGCGCCGCACCGGGCGGCCCAGAGCCAGTTGTTGGTGCGCATGGCGGCGGTCATCTGGGCCAGGAGATCGGCGATGGTCCAGGGGGCGATGCCGACGTCGGCCGGCGGCAAGCCGATTTGCGCGAAGGCTGCGGCCTGGTTCGAACTGATGGCGCGGAGATCGGTACCTTCCGGCAACCGGTCGGGTTCGAAATAATGGCGGGGACCTTCCTCGAGGTCGGATTCCTTCCAGAGATCCGGATAGATGCCCGGAAGGACCATGGGACGGGAGAAGGCGGCGTAGCCGGCCATTTCTTCCGGAACGTTCCGTCCGGCGGCTTTGTTGATCTGGATGTGCTGGACGCCGGACCAGGCGCGGGCGGCCGACGGCAGGCCGGCAAGCAGCGCCAGGCCCAGCGCGAGGAGCCGGAACGCGCGGGACCTCACGAAGCCGTCCCTTCCCGTTTGCGGGGGTCGTAGGCCATGGCGACTTCGGGGCAGGTGAGGGGATTGTCGTACTTCGCGCAGTTCATGCAGCCCTTGTAGAGCTTGTAGAGCAGCTTTTCCTTGGAGACCGGCACGAAGCCGAGGCTGGCGAAAAACGGCGGCGTGAACGTCAGCACGATGATCTGGTCGGGTTTGAATTCGGCGACGCGCGCCAGCGCCGTTTCGACGAGACGGCGGCCGAGGCCCTGCTTCTGGAGGTCGTCCCGCACGGAGACCGATTGGATCTCGATGGACGGATTTTTGCTCGGATCGAGTTCGGGCAAGACGGCCCAGGAGGCGGTGCCGACGATTTCGCCGTCGAGTTCGGCGACCAGGAAGCGGTCGATGTGCAGCAGGATGTCGCTGAGGGGCCGCGGCACCAGCTCGCCGGGGTGCGCCTTGATGCATTTGAAAATGGCGGGGCCGTCGCTGAAGCAGGCTTTGCGGATGAGGGGCGAGGTTGTGCTCATGGTGTCTCGGTTTCGATGGTCGATCGGTCGGTCAATATACCACGGGGTTGCGGGCGAATCAACGGGCGATCAGAGACGGGAACCGAGCGCGTCGGCCCTGGCCAGCGCCCGGCCGGCGCGGGACACGTCGTCTTCGGCCGCGAGGCCGCCGATTCGAACTTCCCCGAGCCGTTTCCAACCCATGTAGTCCGCCACGAGGCGATACGTCGCGGTCAGTCCGGCGAACGCGGCGGGGCGTTCGTCGGCGGCGGTGGCCAGCAACACGGACGTCTTGCCCTTGAGGTTGCGCTTGAACTGCGGAGTCAGGCAGACCAGGCGGTCGGTCAGCGTCTTGATCGGCGCGGACCAGGTGTAGAAATGCAGAGGCGTCGCGAAGACCAGCACGTCGGCGGCGCGCAGGAGGGGATAGACGGAATCCATGTCGTCGCGGATGACGCAGGGCTGGGAGGCCTTGGCCCAGCATTGCCGGCAGCCGTCGCAGGGCGCGACGTCGAGCGCGGGGAGGCGGATGGAGCGCACGGCGTGTCCGTTGCGGCTGGCGGCATCGGCGAAGGCGAAGGCCAGCCGGGTGGAATTGCCGTCTTCGCGGGGACTGCCGAGAAGGATGAGGATCTGCTTGGATCGTTTGCGCATGGCGGAATACCTTTCGAGCGCATCTTAGCGCGCGTCCCGCCGGGAAAGAAGCGCAAAGAAGGGGCGGACCGCGCGTTTTGCTTGAAAGGCGCCGCGGAATATGGAGAATGTCCGCCTGATGAACAAAGAAACGAAGCAAAAGTCCGTTCCCGTGGAATCCGGGGCGGAAGCCCTCCGCAAGCTGCTGGCCGCTCCGGCGGCGGGACAGGCGCTGTCCGTTTTGTTCGGCCTGCTGTTTCTCTTCCAGTGCATGATCCTGCCGCTGGTAGGCAAGGCGGCGGTCGGCGGTTCGGGATCGCCGGGGGCCGGTCCGGCCGCGACCCTCTGGAAGAACCAGGCGTTTTTCCTCGCGACGTTGCTGTTGACCCTCGCGACGGGCGGCGCGGCGTTCTATGCGAAATGGCTGCGGCGGCAGGCGGACGGCAGTCCGTTCCCGAAGTTCACGGCGGGCTTGCTGGCGCTGGCGCTGGCGCTCCTGTTGGCGTTTGCGACCGGCCTGCTGGGCATCTAGGCGGACGGAACGGGGACGCGGCATGCCATTCAGGATCTTCAACCTGTCCGAGGCGGCCGATTACCTGCACTTGCCGGAAGACCGGGTCGAAGAACTGGCGCGGCGCGGGGAAATTCCCTGCGAACGCCAAGGCGAACGGTTGGTTTTCCGGCACAACGCCGTGGATGAATGGGCTTCGCGCCAGCTGCTGGAATCCAGCGCGGAAAAACTGGCGGATTTCCATCGCCGCAGCACGGCGAAATACCACGATCTGTCGGACGAAGCCGCCATCATGCCGGCGCTGACCCGGCCGGAATGGATCCGGCCGGGGATGACCTGCCGCTCGAAATCGTCCGTGATCCGGGAGATGGTGGCGCTCGCCGATGCCACGCAGCTGCTGTGCTACCGCGACGAATTGCTGGAAAGCCTCGTCGAGCGCGAAAAACTCTGTTCCACGGCCTTGTCCGGCGGCTTGGCCCTGTTGCATCCGCGCAACCACGAGCCGTACATGTTCGAAGATTCGTTCGTGGTCGTCGGCAAGACCATTGCGCAGGTGCCCTTCGGTTCGCCCGACCGCTCGACGACGGACGTCTTCTTCCTCATCTGCTGCCAAGACGACCGCATCCACCTGCACGTGCTGGCGCGGCTCTGCATGATGTGCCACCAAACGAGCCTGCTGCTGGAAATGCGCGGAACGGACGACCCGCAGGAACTGCATCGCCTCCTGACGGCCAGCGAGCAGCAGGTCATCCGGCAGACCAAGAAACTCTGACCGTTTTGCGCGGCGGGATCCGGCGGCGCGCTTGCCGCTCCTCGGACGGCGTGGTATGGGGAAAAGATGATCGAATTCCGGCAAGTGAGCAAGCGGTACGGCGGGCAGGTGGTGCTCGACCGCGTGGATTTCCGCTTGCTGGCGGGGGAACGCGCCGGGATCGTCGGGCCCAACGGAGCCGGTAAATCCACGATCTTCGACCTGATCACGGGGGAATCCGACGCGGATGCCGGTTCGGTGGAGCGGGCGAAGGACATCCGCATCGGACACCTGCGCCAGCAGGTGAAACCCGGCGAAGAACGGACCCCGCTCTTGAAATACGTGGAACGGGCTGCGCCGGATTTGGAGACGATCCGCGCGGAGATCCACCACATCGAAGAGCATTTGGCGGACGACGACGCCGGCGAAGCGCGCGTGTTGTTGCGCCGTCTGGGCGAACTGCAAACGAGCTTCGAAGCGCAGGGCGGCTACGATCTGCATGCGCGGGCGGCCGCGGCCTTGACGGGACTCGGTTTTCGCGTGGAGGATTTGCAGCGGCCGCTGGGCGAATTCTCCGGCGGGTGGCAGATGCGGGCGGAACTCAGCCGGGCGTTGATCGCGGAGCCGGATTTGCTGTTGCTCGACGAACCCAGCAATTATCTGGATTTGCCGGCCGTGGAATGGCTGCGCCGGCGTCTGGAGGGCTTTCGCGGCACGCTGGCGATGATTTCCCATGACCGCTATTTGCTGGAATCGCTGTGCGAGGTCACGGTCGAGGTGGCGGTCGGTCGGGTGACGCGGTATCCGGGACGGTATTCCTGGTATGCCCAGGAGCGCGAAAAGCGCCGGGAGGTGTCGCTGGCGCGGCAGGCGAACGAAGATCGGAAGCGCGAGCAGATCGAACGGTTCGTGGAGCGGTTCCGGGCCAAGAACACGATGTCTTCGCGCGTGCAGAGCCGGATCAAGATGCTGGAAAAGCTGGAACGCACCGAGGTGGTCGAGATCGCGCGCGGCCGCGGGCATTTCCGCTTGGCCAAGCCGCCGCATTGCGGACAAGAGGTATTGCGTTGCGACGGGGTGGGATTTGGCTACGAAGCGGACAAGTGGATTTTCCGCGGGGTGGATCTGGCGGTGCAGAAGGGGGAGAAGTTGGCGGTGGTGGGGCCCAACGGCGCGGGCAAAACGACGCTGCTGCGGGTGATGGCGGGACAACTGGCGCCGGGAGAGGGCAAGCGCGTGGCGGGGCATCAAGTGGTGCCGGGCTACCAGAGCCAGGAGACGGCCGACACGATGGACCGGACGCGGAGTTGCCTCGACACGCTCAAGGCCGTGGCGAACGATGCCGCCGAAGTGGAGATCCGGACCCTGCTGGGCGGTTTCGGATTTTCCGGAGAGGCGGCGGAAAAGCGCGTGGAGGTGCTCTCGGGCGGCGAGCGCATCCGGCTGGCGTTCGCCCGGATTTTGATCCGTCCGCCGAATTTGCTGTTGTTGGATGAGCCCACGACCCATCTGGACGTGGAAAGCCGCGAGGCTTTGCAGGATGCGATCGCCGCCTACGAGGGCACGGTGGTGCTGGTTTCCCACGACGTGGCTTTCGTGCGGGCGGTGGCAGAGGGAATCATTGCCGTTGCGCCGGGCGGGGGCGGGGTGCGTCGGTTTGCCGGCGGTTATGACTACTATCGCGAAAAAATCGAACGCGAGGCGGGGGGGAAGATGGATAGCCCCGAACCCACCCCTGCCGCGGATGCGGCGAAAGCGGCGCGAGCAGAAGCTTTTCGGGATCGCAAGATGCTGAAAAACGAACTGCGCCGCATGGAGCGGGAAGTCGAGAAATTGGAAAAAGAAATCCCTGCGCTTGAAAGAGAGCAATCGGCTCTATACGAGCGACTTGCTGCCGTTGGAACTCCGGAGGAAGATCGGGCGGCCACGGGGCGGAAACTCAAGGATGTTGAGGATGATTTGCGCGCAAAGCTGGCGGAGTGGGAGGACGCGGGGCAGCGTCGGGACCGTCTGGCGACACAACTCCTGAACGACAATTAAGTAACATAATGTTAAAATTGTGTTTGGACATTTGGGGGGAGTGCAGTAAATTGATCTCCTGAACCTTCTTGCACGGGAAGCGTGTGCACGGGTGTCGAGGAGCGGAAAAAATGATGCAGGCGAAACTCTTGAAAGTGGGCTGGGGCGCTTTGGCCTTTTTCTGTCTGGGGGTGCTTTCGGCCCAGGCGGTGGACGTGCGCATTGCGGCGTTCAACGTCGCGTACGGCATCGACACGGACAGCGACCGCGGCACCACCAACGACGTCGACTACGTCGCGGTGACCTCGATCGTCCAGCGCGTGCAGCCAGACATTCTTTGCTTCGAAGAATTGTATGCGGATGAAGATCGGGACACGTGGATCGCGGCGGCGGCGGCGCTGGGGTATCCCTATTATGCCATGTCCGTGGGGGGGACGTTCGACAGCTCCATGCGGGTGGGGGTCTGGAGCAAATACCCCATCACGTACACCGATCAGATCCGGGAAACCGTCGTGGACCCCGCCGCGGCGGAAATCATGCGCTGGCCGTTGCATGCGCAAATCGAAGTGCCGGGAGCGCTCAATCCGTTCCACGTGTTCGTGACCCACAACAAGGCCGGCACGACGACCAAGTCGGCCCGGCTGCAGCGGGCGTTCGAGATGCATCGGATCGTGAACTACATCACCAACATGGTTGCGCAATACCCCTTGGACACGGAATACGCGATCATGGGCGATTTCAACGACGACATCGCCCTGACGCAGAACGACAGTTTCGATATCGCCTATTACGACTCCATTTTGGGCTCGTTGTCGGCGGGCTTCAACGACGGATTCGACATTCCGTGGAACAATCCCACGAATTCTGGCTGGCTGATGCCGTACAGCAAATTCCCCACCGAGCGCCTCTCGGCCGCGGGAATGGGCTGGATCAATCCGGCCCACACCGGCACGAACCTCACGTGGACGCATTACTACGTACTGGAAAGCGGTCGCTACCGGCTGGACTACATCTTGTTCAGCGATGAAATCATGAACAGCGCCTACGGGGCGCCGACGGGGGAGATCTACAACGCGGAGTTCGACGGTCCGGGCGTCGGACTCTACAAGCCCGGCCCGCTGCCGCCGGCCAACGCCAGCTTCGACGCTTCGGACCACCGAATGGTCTTTTCGGACTTCCATCTGGTCGATGCCGTGCCCGGCGTCACGCCGGTGGGGATCATCAGCGAAGTGGTGGACCATTCGCTGACCAATGGCACCTACGTCGAAATCTGCAACACGGGCAGTTCCGAACTGGATCTGACCGGCTACTCCCTGGCGGTGTACCTGAACGGATCGACGAATCCCACCTCCATCGCTTTGGGCGGGACGATCGCCGCCGGCGGAACCTACTTGCTGGCGGCTTCGACGAACGCGTTTCCGACCTATTGGGGCGTGGCGGCCGACCAGCAGGCGGCCATCATCGGTTCGGTCAACGGCAACGATACGGTCGCGCTGCTGAAACCGAATGGGAGCCTGTCGGACGTCTTCGGCCAGATCGGAGCCTTGCCGGGAGCCTGGGCCTTCACGAATTCCGCCGCCGCGCGCAACGTGGGCGTCAGCGATCCGCTGTCCACCTGGGATTCCAACGAGTGGACGATCGTGGCGGGAACCAATGCGGCGACGCCCGGCTGGCACCAGGCGTTGGCGAACGCGGAAGCCTACGTTTCGGCGGGTCCCGCGCTGGACCCGTCCGCGCCGCGGGCGACGAACGACTTCGCCATCATGGTCGGGATCACGCCGAACCTGCTGGCTTCCAACCTGACGGCGACCGGGGTGTTCCGGGTGGCGGGCGGCAGCTGGATCGGCGCCGCGATGACCAATTCCGGAACCACGTGGCGGACGCCGGATATCAGCGTGGCCAAAGAGCAGGGCGACGTGTTGGATTATTACGTGCAGTATTCCTATCAGGGGCCGGAAGGACTGCACGTGGATTTTTCGGAGACCAATTCCTACTCCTTCCCGGTGTTCGGCGCCTCCGCGAACCTCAAGCCGATGTTCAACGAGGTGCAGGCCGACGGCAACGGCGCGGACACCAATGAATTCATCGAAATCATCGGGCCGGCGGGAATGAATCTGGCCGGATATCGGATCGAGCATCGCAACGGCGCCGACACCACCGACGGCGCGGTTTGGACCTTCACGTTTCCCGCTTTCACGCTGCCGGACGACGGCGTGGTCGACAGCGGCAGCAATCCGCTGGGCTTCGCGGTCGTCAGCCAGAATTCGAATTACGTCGCCAACACCGATTTCATCCTGCCCGGCGGTCTGCTGAATGCGGGAGACGGGCTGATCCTGTACGACGATACGGGGACCATCCTCGACGCCGTGGTCTGGCTGGGAGACACCTTCGACATCGGAGTGGACGATCCGTCCACGGTTTCGACCAACGTCCCGCCCGGCAGCAAGAACTACCTGCATATCGTCGGGACCGACTCCAGCACCGACACTTGTCCCCAAGCGCCCAACAACGTGCTGATGGCCACGGGCACCTGGTACAACGCCTTGGCGACGCCGGGCGCGATCAACGCCCAGCAAACGAGCGGAGACCTGATCCTCGCGCCGGGCGATCAGGACCTGGACGGCATCATGGACGACATGGACAACTGCCCCGAAACCTACAACCCGACGCAAACCGACACGGACGGCGACGGCATCGGCGACGCCTGCGATCCGGACCTCGACGGCGACGGCGACCTGAACGGCGCGGACAACTGCCCGTACAACGCGAACGCCAACCAATCGGACATCGACGCGGACGGCATTGGCGATGAATGCGACGACGACATCGACGGCGACGGCATCCCGAACGAAGAGGATCCGGATCCGTATTTCACGGGAAACCTGAACGTGGACTTCGAGGATGCCGCCCTGAAGCCGACCTACACGGATTACGCGCCCAAGGAGATCGCGGGTCGCTTTTGGGTGCTGTCCAATGCGCTGGTGGTGGCGACGAACGACGCCAACGACCGCATCGACGGGACCCGGGGCGTCAAGACCCGCTACTACGACGGCGGCATTTACCTGCAGGGTGCCTTGACCAACGGCATCGGCGACTTCCGCTTCGCTTATGCCCGCTACGGCACGAGCGCGGGCGTCGATTTCTCCGTGCAATACAATGCCGGCGCCGGCTGGGTCACCTTCGCGACGGCGAACACCGCGAACATCACGGCGCTGACGACGAATGCCACGACGGTGAACGTGGTCGGACCGGTGGATTTCCGCATTCTGTGGACGACGACCCGCAAGGCCTACGCCAACCTGGACAATGTCTGGATCAGCTCCTACATCCCGCCGGAGACGGGCGTGGCGGAATGTTCGCTGGATGCGGCGATCTCGGCACCCTTCAACGGCGCGGCGCAGACGAACACCTTTACGGTCACGCCGGCCGGCATTCCGTACTCGGTCGCTTACGCGCCGACCAATCCGGTGGAGATCGGGACCTACGACGCGACGGTGACGGTCCCGGATACCGACCTGATCATGGGCGGCACGTTCGTCTTCAGCAACGCCGTGACGATCACCCAGGGCGTGGCAACCTGCGACATGGTCGCGCCGGTCTCGGTCGGTTACGACGGCCAGCCGCACACCAACGTCTTCGACGTCACCACGGGCCTGGTCTGGTCGGTCACCTATGCGCCGACCAATCCGGTGGATCCGGGCACCTACGACGCCACGGTGACCGTGACGGGCGACGCCCATTATCTCGGCGGCACGTTCGTCTTCAGCAACGCCGTGGCGATTTCGGAAGCGCAGGCGACCTGCACGCTGGACGCGCAGATCACGACGACCTACGACGGGGCGGTGCATACCAACACCTTCACGGTCACGCCGGGACTGGCCTGGTCGGCGGCGTATTCGCCGTCCGTGCCGATCGCCGTCGGCGTCTACGACGTCACGGTCTGCGTGACCGGCAGCGCCGAATACGTCGGCGTCACGAACGTGTTTTCCTCCGCCGTGGTGATCGAGCCCGCCGGTTCCAGCGGCGGGACGGCCATCGGCGATCCGTACGTGATCGACTTCGATTGCAGCGGGCTGCCCAGCGCGGTTTACGGACCCCATACCAACGTGCTGAACGCGGCGGATCCGACGGATTGGTTCCTCAACAACGCCTATCGCGGCAACACGTCCACGGACGTCCGGAATTCCTGCGGAATCACCACGAACTCCATCCGCCTGCGCTTCATCAGCTTGACGGCGGAAACCAACGGCGTGGTGCAGAGCTTGACGCCGTTCTCCAACGGCATCTACTCGGTGGCGTTCAACTACGCGATGTTCAGCTCCGACGTGGCCGGCACGTTCGCCTTGCAGACCAGCTCCGACGGGACGAACTGGACCACGCACACCAACGTGGTGGCCGATGGCATCAACGGCACCTTCGCCTACCTGTCCAACACGATTTCCGTCGCCCAGTCCGCCTACCTGCGCTTCCTCATGGTCGATGGCACCGCCGGGAACCGCGTGAACGTCGACGACATCACGGTGATGCCGTATGCCGCCGCGTCGGAAGCCTCCGTGACGCTGTCCAATCTGTCCCAGGTCTACGACGGCACGGCCAAGACGGCGACGGTGACAACTGCGCCCACGGGCCTGTCCGTGGCCGTCACCTACGACGCCTCCTATGTCGCGCCGTCGAACGCCGGCAGCTACGCCGTGGTCGCGACAGTCGTCGAAGCCGGCTATTCCGGCGGAACGACGGGCACGCTCACGATCGCGCCGGCCGCGGCCGGCGTCGTCCTGACCAATCTGGACCAGGTCTACGACGGCACCGCGCGGCCCGCCGCCGCCGTCTGCGTGCCGGCCGTCTCGTATGCCCTGACCTACGACGGTTCGCCGGCCGCGCCGACGAACGCCGGCAGCTACGAAGTCGTCGCGACGGTGACCGACGCCAATTACCAAGGCGGCGCCACCGGCACGCTGACCGTGGCCAAAGCCGAGGCCGACGTGTCCTTCGACTCCTTGACGGCTTACTACGACGGCACGGGCCAGGCCGCCGCGGTGTCCACCGTTCCGGACGGCTTGAACGTCGGCGTCACGTACGACGGTTCCGCGACGTTGCCCGTGGCCGTGGGCATGTATGCCGCGGTGGCCTTGATCGACGAGGCCAACTACCAGGGCGGGGCGACGGACGTCTTCACGGTCGCCCAAGGCTCTGCCGCGGTGACGCTGACGGGCTTGAGCCAGACCTTCGACGGCACCGCGAAGAACGCGGGGGCGACCACCGAACCGGCGGGCCTGACCGTGAACCTGACCTACGACGGCTCGGCGATCGCGCCGTCGAACGCCGGCAGCTACGCCGTGACCGGAACGGTCTCGGACGCGAACTACGCGGGAAGCGCTACCGGCACCCTGATGGTCGCCAAGGCGGCGGCGACGGTGTCGCTGTCCGGGCTGTACTACGTTTACGACGGCTACGCCAAGAGCGCGACGGTGACGACCGATCCGGACGGGCTCGCCGTTTCCGTGACCTACGACGGCTCGGCCACTTTGCCGATCAACACGGGCAGCTATGCGGTGGTCGCCACGCTCACGGAAATCAATTACCAAGGATCGGCCTCCGGCACCCTGACGATCGCCGCGGAAGGCGAGGATCCCTTCGTGCTTTGGCTGCAGGATCAGTCCTTGGATCCGCAAGACGTCCGCTACGAGGAAACGGCGGACGACGACGGCGACGGCATGACCACCTACGAGGAGTTTATCGCCGATACCGATCCGACCTTGGCGAGCAGCGTCCTGGCGCTGTCCGGCACCTACGTGCGCGCCAGCGTCAGCAACGCCACGGGCAAGCTCCTGTTCTCGTTCCCCGCCAGCACGGGCCGGTTCTATCAGTTGATCTATTCCACCAACCTGTTCAGTCCCACGATCACCAGCAACTTGGGGTGGGGCGTGCCCGACATGATCCTCACCAACGAGTCGCTGGGCGTCTGGTACGGCGAAATCCGCTCCCTGCTTGCGGAACCATAAGCGCCAGAACAAATTCCATGTAAAAACGCCCCGGATGCGATAAAACGCTTCGACAAATCCGGGGCGTTTTGCGATATTTTGACGTTCTGGCCATCCTGCCAGTGGAGAGTGAATCATGAAATTTGAGCGCGCATCCGGTGTTTTGCTGCATCCCACGTCTTTGCCGGGTCCCTACGGCATCGGCGAAATCGGTCCCGAGGCCAATCGGTTCGCCGACTTCCTGCAGGCGACGGGCCAACATTTGTGGCAGATTCTGCCGCTGGGGCCCACGAGCTACGGCGACAGTCCCTACCAGTCGCCATCGACTTTCGCCGGCAATCCGCTCTGGATCAGCTTCGACCAATTGATCCAGGACAAGTTGCTGTCGCGCGCGCAACTCAAGAATTTTCCGTCGTTTCCGACGGACAAAGTGGACTTCGGGCCGGTCATCGTCGCCCGCTTCGCCGTGCTGAAGAAAGTCTGCGCTTCCTTTGCCGAGAAAGCCGCGCCGGAAATGCAGCGGGAGTTCGCCGAGTTTTGCGGCCGGAACGCGGCGTGGCTCGACGACTACGCGCTTTTTTCCGCCTTGAAGGACGCGCATGGCGGCGTGCCGTGGACGCAGTGGGGTTCGGCGCTGGCGCGCCGCGAACCCGCCGCCCTCCAAGCCGCCCGCGATAAATTCGCGACCGAAATCCGCGACGTGAAGATCGTCCAGTTCCTGTTCGAGCACCAGTGGAAACGCCTGCGGGCCTATTGCGCCGAGCGCCGCATCAAATTCATCGGCGACATCCCGATTTTCGTCGCGCACGACAGCGCCGACGTCTGGGCCAACCAAGGCCTGTTCTTCCTCCGGCCCGACGGCCAGCCGAGCGTGGTGGCGGGTGTGCCGCCGGACTATTTCAGCGCGACGGGCCAGCTCTGGGGCAATCCGCTCTACAATTGGGATGCGCACAAGGCTCAGAACTACGACTGGTGGATGGCCCGCCTGCGCCGCATTTTCGAGATGGTGGACATCGTGCGCATCGACCACTTCCGCGGTTTCGAAGCCTACTGGGAGATCCCCGGAACGGAAACGACCGCCATCAACGGCAAATGGGTCAAAGGTCCCGACCAGCATATTTTCAACGTGCTGCGGGAGCGGATGGGGGCCCTGCCGATCATCGCCGAAGATCTCGGCGTCATTACCCCGCCGGTGGAAGCCCTGCGCGACAATTTCGATTTTCCCGGCATGCGCATTCTCCAGTTCGCCTTCGGCAACGACGACCGCGCCGCCGAGTTTCGTCCCGAAAGCTATCCCGCCCATTGCTGCGTGTATACCGGCACCCACGACAACGACACGACCGTGGGTTGGTTCAATAGCCAAGCCGGCGAAGGCAGCACCCGCACCCAGGCGCAAATCGACGCCGAGAACAAAGTGGTGCTCGACTATCTCCATACCGACGGCCATGAAATCCATTGGGATTTGATCGGCTTGGGCTCGCGCTCGAACGCCAATATCTTCGTCGCGCCGCTGCAGGACGTGCTGGGACTGGGATCCGAAGCCCGCATGAACACGCCCGGCGTCGCCGGCGGCAACTGGCAGTGGCGGTTCTCCTGGGACCAGCTCGCCGACGCCATCCGCGAACGCCTCGCCTACGTGACCCGATCCACCGGCCGCGCACACTGAGCGGTTGCATGGAGTGGCAGAGGGGGGGCTTGCCCTCCTCGTGCAGAACGCTCGGTGGATTACAGGTGTTTTTTCGCGAAAGCGAAGCCAGCGCCCGTTTTGAGATAGCGCTCAAATGCGGCTGCTTTTTCTTGGCTGCAAAAGACGATGGCGGTTTCCAATTTCCACGGCCGGAATTTGGCCGTGCGGAGAGAGCCGCCGGAATTGTGCTTGGCCAGCCGGGCGTCGAGATCGTTGGTAAGTCCAATGTAACGCTGGTCGGGGTGTTCCGCGCTGCGGAGATCGCCCGCATGTGGCGCTTCAGCCGCAACAACGGCATCACGGAAGGCTTCCATACCAAGATGGAGATGATCAGCCGCCGCGCCTACGGCTTTAAGAACTTTGACAACTACAGGCTCCGGGTGAGAGCATGTTGTTGTTAGTGAATCGAGCGGTCTTGCCCCCGCATTTGGTGGAGAGCCATGTTGTTGTTAGTGAATCGAGCGGTCTTGCCCCCGCATTTGGTGGAGAGCCGAAAAGCGGAGGGTGGTGGGCGATAGAGGACTCGAACCTCCGACCCCTTCCATGTCAAGGAAGTGCTCTAACCAACTGAGCTAATCGCCCGAAAGACGAGGGGCAATATGCCACAAATGCGGAGCGGTTCAACCCTTTTTTAGGGGCCGATCGGCGGCGGCCCGAATGGGATTGCTGAAATGCGCGCGCCGGCCTAACATGGCCGCATGAAACGATATCCGATGGTGGGCGAAAAAACGGCGGTGGTGACGGGGGCATCGACCGGCATCGGCCGGGCGACGGCGCGGATGCTGAAGGCGCGCGGCTGGCGGGTGTTTCCCGCCGCGCGCAGCCGGACGGATCTGGATTTGCTGCGGGGCGAGGGATTCCAGCCGGTGGAATTGGACCTGTCGGATCCCGATTCGGTGGACTATGCCGCGAAAGAAGTCTTGGAACTGTCGCAGGGGGTGATCGGAGCGGTGGTGAACAACGCGGGCTATGGCCAGCCCGGCGCGCTGGAAGACCTCTCGCGCTCCGCCGTCCGGAAGCAGTTCGAAACGAACGTGATCGGCACGCTGGATTTCACGAACCGGTTCATTCCCGTGTTGCGGGCGCAGAAAAGCGGGCGCATCGTGCTGGTGAGTTCGGTGGTGGGCCGCGTCGTGATTCCGTTCCTGGGGGCGTATTCCGCCAGCAAGTTCGCGCTGGAGGCCATCGGCGACGGCCTGCGGATGGAACTGGGCCCGGCCGGCATTTCGGTGTCGCTCGTGGAGCCGGGGCCGATCAAGACGTGTTTCCGCAAGCGCGTCGTCAGCGAGGCGGCGCGGGGCGGCCTCGAAATGCGTGATTCCGTTTTCGCGAAACAGTACGCGAAGGAACTGGCCGGACCCGAACGCACGTATGCGCGGCCGACGGACGTTTTCCAGAAGCCGCCCGAGGCGGTGGCGAAGAAAATCGTCCATGCGCTGGAATCGCGCTGCCCGCGCGCGCGGTATCCCGTGACGGGGGCGGCTTGGCTGGGGGATTTCGCGGCGCGCTTTTTCCCGGCGCGGCTCAAGGACCGGTTGCTGGTCTCGAAGGTGATCGGCCGCGAAGTGGGCTGACGGCCGGCAGCGACTCGCGGACCTGATTCAACTGCTTGAGGATTTCCTGGACCGCGCCGACGTGCGGATGCCGTTTCTGGGTTTCCTGCACGAAGGCGATGGCGGGAACGAGCAGATCGCGGTCGCCGAGTCCGACGCGCTGCAGCAGCGCCTGGTAGACCAGCCGCCGGAGGGCGAGATCGTCGAAATCGGAGCGGGCGAAGGGGAGGCCCGCCATGGCCCAATAGATGGCCTGCGCTTGCGGGGTGTGCCAGTCGAGCGGGGCGATTGCGGTTTCGATTTTCCGGACCAGATCGGGGTCGAGGGTCACGGCGCCGGCATCGACCTCGGCGGCCCATTGGGCGCGGTAATAGCCGGCGGCGGGATCATAATCGGTCCCGAGTTTGTGGAGGAACAGCCAGGCGAGTTCCTGGCAGAGACGGGGGGAGTCGGGGTTGTCGACCATGCCTTCATCGCGCAAGAGGACGATGCCGTTGCGGACCCAGCGCCATTTTTCGGCGGGATCGGTCATGAGCGCGGAGAGATTGTAGGCCATGTTCCAGGCGTGGTAGGCCCAGATCGCGGGACTGCGGGGCTGGAGCTTGGCGATCCAGTCGGACAGCTGGACCAGCTCGAAATAGCGGCCTTCGTCCTGCAGGGTGCCCGCGCGCATCCAGAGGACGTCCGCCAGGATGCCGCGGAACCCGCCGAGGGCGACGGTGGTGAACGCGACGGCCGGCGGCATGTTTTGCGTCGGCGGCGCCTGGGTCAGATGCTTCCGCCCGCGCTCCGCGAGCAGGCGCACGTTGAGCCCGCCGGCCAGCGCGGCGGCAAGCGCCGCAGCAATTAAGAATGAAAAATGAAGAATTAAGAATTTTCGCGAACCAAAGATCATGGGGTGGGCTTTTTCGTTGTCGTGATGATCTTGGAAAGGATGCGGCAGAGCTCGTCAGCGTCGGCGATCATGCTCTCGAATTCGCGCAAGGCGAGAAAATCCGAGTCTTTGAGGAGGCGGAGCCAGTAGCAGGTTTCGCGGGCTTCTTTGTAGGCAATGGAGATCTTGGAAATGAAATCGGCGCGGGATTGGCCCCCAATGGCTTCTTCGACGTTGGCGCCGATCGCCGTACCGCAGCGAAGCAACTGCTTGGAAAGGACAAACTCCTTTTTGCCGGCGGTGAGATGCCGATAGAGCTTCACCGTACGCAGGGCAAACGCGTAGCTCTTTTCCTGGATCAGGTTGTCGGCTTTCACAATTCTGAACTCTCAACTCAAAATTCTTAATTCTTCATTTTTCATTCTTAATTGCCCGCCGGCAGCGCCCATTCGCGGCGGCGGAGGACGGCGGTGGAAAGGACGGCGAGGAGGGCGGGGAGGACAAGGCCCTGCTGGAGGACGTTCCGCAGGAGATCGCGGGGCGGGAGGTAGGTGCCGGTGGAGAGATCGTCGAGGGTCTGGTCTTCGAGCAGCGGGCGGAGGGTCAGATAGGTGGCGCGATAGGCGTAGAACAAGACGGTGGCCGCGGCGCGGGCGACGGGAGAGGGCGCGGCGACCTCGCGGGCGTCGTTCCCGCCGTGGTCAGGGGCGACCGCGCCGAACGGCGCGACGTTGGCGACGAAAGTGGCGCGATCGACCTGCGCGGCGGCGGAAATGAATCCGGAAAGCTGGAGAATGAGAATCAGCACGAGCGTGAGGAAAGTGGCGACGGGCATGGAAAACAACGTGCCGAGCGTCACGCCGATGGCGGCAAACAGGGCGAGGCGCAGATACAGTTGGCCCAGCGCCCGGAGATAGTTGCCGGCGAAGGTGCCGACGGGCCGTCGCAGGACAAGGCCGTCGGCGGGATCGAAGAACAGCGTGGCGCCGTGCGTGCCGCGGTTGGCGAAAGATACGGTGGCGGAAGAGGCCGCGACGGGAATTCCGTCGAACACGACGGTTTGAAGGGTGCCGGGCATGGCGCGGAGAGGGCGCGAGAAGATTTGGCCGGCCACGTCGAGTTCGATCGAAGCCTCCATCTCGGCCGCGCCGGGCACGGAGGAATCGGCCTTGAATTGGACGATCAAGGTCGTCGGGCTGCCCTGCCGCGCCGGAGGAGAGATGGTGAAAAGCCAGCCGCGAGTTGCGCCGGGCGCGATGGAATAAAGGTGCGCCAGCCGGGTGCGGCGGAGGGAATCGAGAATGGCGGATTCGGACGCGTTGTTCGGCAAGCGATGCGCGGCGCGGAGCTGCTCGTATTCGACGCGGACGTCGGCTTCCACGTCGGGCAGCGGTGCGCGGAGAGTTTGCAGGGAAGCAAGCACGGTCTGCTTCGCGGCGGCGAGGGCGTCGGGCTCGAATCCGCCGCGGCGCAGCTTCGCCTGGAGCGTGCCGGCGGCGACGGCGCCGACGAATGCCAGCAGCAGGGCGTCAAGGACGAGGAGCGCCGTCCATTTGCCGATCCAGATGCGCAGGCGCGGGACGGGCTTCACGAGCAAAAGCTGGAGAGTCTTGTCGTCGGCCTCCTGGGAAACGGCGGCGCAACCGGCCCAGAGGGTGGCCAGGCTCAGCAGGAACGAGGCGATGCCGAGGACGTAGGCGAGATGGATGCGGATCAGCCCCTCGGGCGTGCCGTCGCTGCGCAGGGCGAGGGGCAAGAAGAAAGCCGCGGCGAAAAGCAGGACGGAGAGAACGAGGACGACGCGCGAGCGGAAGACGTGGCGGAGGGCAAGCAGCGCGATGGCGGCGATCTGTCTCACGGCTCGGGCGGAAGCGGATGGGCGGCGGCCAGGCGTTCGACGAGCTGCAAGTCCTTGTAGGGCGCTTGGCGGCGGACGTAGCGGGCCTTGGTCTTTTCGAGCAGGATCTGCCAGTGTTCGGGCGCGGGCTCGAACGGCTCCCAACGTTCCATCGCCTTGGTGATGCGGCGCCAGAGAATTTGGTCGCCCCCGCCGAAGATGACGCGGATCCGGTACTTGGCGTCATCCTGTTTTTCTTGCCAGCCGATGTTCTTGCGCATGACGGGGGAACTGTAGCATGATGATGCCCGAGGGCAAGGTGTAATGAGCGAACGGCCGGAATCGGCAGGCAAGGGCGAAGTATTCGATCCGGGATCGATTCGGCGTCCCTTCGCCATCCTCAACCGCGACCTGGCTTGGCTGGACAACGCGGCGACGACGCAGCGCCCGGAACCGGTGCTGAAGGCCATGGACCAGTTCTACCGGCTGCACAACGCCAATACCCGCCGCAGCGTGCACCGGCTGGGCGCGGAGGCGACGGCGGCTTACGAAGGGGCCCGGGCGGCCGTGGCCGCGTTCATCGGCGCGAAATCGCCTGCGGAAATCGTTTTTACCGGCGGGACGACGGCGAGCATCAACCTGGCGGTCGCCGGTTTCGCGCGCTGGGAGATCGGGCCGGGCGACGAGGTCTGGGTGTCGGCCATGGAGCACCACAGCAACTGGGTTCCCTGGCAGGAGGCGGTCAAGGGCGTGGGCGCGTCCCTGAAAGTCATTCCGCTGACGTCGGACGGTCGGCTGGATCTGGCGGCGTTTCGCAAGGGGTTGTCCGCGCATCGCGCGAAATGGGTGGCCGCGACGTGGGTCTCGAATGTGCTGGGCGCCGCCAACGACGTGCGCGCGATCTGCGCCGCCGCCCATGCCGCCGGCGCGCGGGTGCTGGTGGATGGCGCGCAAGGCGTGGCGCATTTGCCGGCGGACGTGGCGGCGATGGATTGCGATTTCTTCGCGTTTTCCGGCCACAAGATGTATGGCCCGATGGGGATCGGCGCGCTGTGGGGCCGCGGCGAGTTGCTGGAGCAGATGCATCCGTCGATCTTCGGCGGGGAAATGATCGCGCGGGTGGACGAGCAGACGTCGACCTGGGCGGAAGTGCCGTACCGGTTCGAAGGCGGCACGCCCCACGTGGCGGGGGCCGTGGGTCTGGCCGCGGCGATCGAATGGGTGCGGGCGCTGCCGCCGGCCGCGCACGAACACGTGGCGAACTTGGCGCGGGAGGCCGCGGAACGGCTGGCGGCGCTGAAAGACGTGCGGGTCTGGGGGCCGGCGGAGGGACGCGTCTCGCTGGTGAGCTTCAGCGTGAAGGGCGTGCATGCGCACGACGTCGCCCAAGTGCTGGACAGCCGCGGCATCGCCGTGCGGGCCGGGCACATGTGCGCGCAGCCGCTGATGCGGCGGCTGGGGATCGAATCGGCCGTGCGGGCGAGTTTCGCGCCCTACAACACGACGGATGAAATCCGGCGGTTGCTGGAGGGCGTGCGGGCCGCCCAGGAGCTGTTCACGTGAACGACATCTACCAGGCGACCCTGCTGGCGCATGCCAAGAATCCCCATGGCGCGGGACGCGTGCCGGCGGGCAGCGAGGACGCCGAGGCCCTCAACACGGCCTGCGGAGACGAAATCCGCTTGAAGCTGTCCTGGACTTCGGGCGGAGGGCTGGAACGGATGACCTACGAGCTCCACGGATGCGCGGTCAGCATGGCCTCGGCCTCGATGGCGGCGCGGCGCTTGGAAGGCATGCTGCCGTCCGAGATCGCGACCATGGCCGCCGCCTTTGCGGCGCGCCTCGGGCATGCGGGTTTCGCGGAGGAATGGGGCGATTTCCAGGCGTTCAACGGCATTGAGAAATACCCGGCGCGGATCCATTGCGCCATGCTGGTCTGGCAGGCGCTGGAAAAGGCGCTGGCGAACAAGCGAAACGAAAAATGAAAACCGCCCGGTTTTGGCAAGCGGCGGAAGATGGTTCCGTGAGCTGCCAATTGTGTCCCCACCGTTGCCGGATCGCCCCGGGGGCGCGCGGCCGGTGCCATGCGCGCGTAAATCGCGCCGGCACGTTGATCGCCGAAACCTGGGGGCACCCGGTGGCGATGCAGGTGGATCCCATCGAGAAGAAGCCGCTGAACCATTTCCTGCCGGGGAGCCAAATTCTTTCGCTGGGCACGCTGGGCTGCAACTTGTCGTGCCGGTTTTGCCAGAACTGGGAGCTGAGCCATCCCGCGGCGGACGGGATGCCCGCGGGGAACGAAGTATCGCCGGATGAAGTGGCGCGCGCGGCGGCGGAGCGCCGGATTCCCGCGGTGGCGGCGACCTACAACGAGCCGGCGGTCTGGGCGGAGTACGCGCTGGACGTCGCCGACGCCTGCCACGCGAACGGCCTCCGCATGGTCGCAGTGACGTCGGGCTATTTCTCGCCGGAATCTCGCCTGGAGTTTTTCCGGAAGATGGATGCGGCGAACGTGGACCTGAAGTCGTTCCGCGACGACTTCTACAAGAAGTGGTGCGGGGCGCGGCTGGCGCCGGTGTTGGAGACGCTGGAGGCCATCCGGCAGGAAACGGACTGTTGGCTGGAAGTCACGACGCTGCTGATTCCGGGACTCAACGATTCCGAGACGGAACTCGACGAACTGACGGCGTGGGTGGCGGAGCACTTGGGCGAGGACACCCCGCTGCATTTCAGCGCCTTCCATCCGGACGGCGAGATGCGCGATCGGCCGCCGACGCCGCCGGCGACGCTGCGGCGGGCCCGGGACCAGGCCCGGGAAAACGGTCTGCATCACGTCTATGTGGGCAACGTCCGGGGGGAGGAAGATGCCACGGCCACGTTTTGTCCGGATTGCGGCGCGCGCCTGATCGAGCGGGAAGGCTTTCGCTCCCGGCTCGCGCGGATGGATCCGGACGGCCGTTGCCAAGTCTGCGGCCGGATCTGCTCCGGGGTTTGGCAGTAGCGCCGGCGGCACAAAAAAAACGCCCCGCGGCTGCGCGGGGCGTTTTCGTTTCCCTGGCGGGACGTAAGGCGGTCAGAACGAATAGCTGGCCGAGACGCCGCCGAAGAAAATGTCCGTATCGGGATAGTAGCCGTCGGCATCGACGTCGTCGCGCAGTTCCGAATCGACCAGCGTGCTGAACGTGCCCTTCAGCCCGACGGAGAACGCCTCGCTGACGGCGTAGTTCAGCGCCGCGTCGAGCTGGGCGTGCGCAAAGGCGTCGCCGGTGTCGGAACCGAAGTTGCTGGCGAGGTAATAGTCGCCGGCGTAGCCGATGCTGGCGCCGAGATCCAGCGACAGCGCGTCGGCCAGATCGACCGAGTGGCCGATGCCGAAGATGACGATCCAGTCGTCGCTGTTTTCCAGATCGTGGCAGACCGTGACGGTGGGAGCGAGCGGGACGTCCGCGGCGGCCAGCTCGACGTAGAGTTCGTAGCCGTCGTCGGCGGGGGCCTTCGAAACCTGCACGTTGCCGTCCGCATCGACGAGCGGCTCGCCGGTTTCGTCGTCCGTGAGGACTTCGCTGCTGTCCTGCGGATACAGGAAGTAGGTGGCGCCCACGGTCAAGCTGACCGGGCCTTCCGCCGGGCAGGTCCAGTTGAGGCCGAGATCCACTTCGCCCCATTTGCCGTACGTGTCGGGATACCAGGGAGATTCGGCATCCGTCAGGTTCATGTTGGCCCACAGGCTGTAGCCGAAGCCCAAGGGGCCGGCGACGTCGAGACCGGGCTGGAAGACGGCTTCGTCGTTGCCGATCGCGCCGCGATAGACGTAGGCGGACATGACGTCGGCGTAGACGTTCGCTTCCGCGGCCGACGCGGCCAGCGGCGTCGCGGCGACCGCCGCAAGAATCAGCAGGGCAATGATCTTCTTCATTTCGTGGCTCTCCTTGGATGCCGGGTTCTTCCCGGATTTTGTACGGGTTTATTTCCGGCTTTTCCGGGCTTTTTGTCAACGTGTTTATCCGGCGATCCGCGGTGCGCGGCCGGCCGGGTTTTCCGTCCGGAAGGCCCCGGCCGTCCCTCGGTCCGCCGCGCGGCGCCGGGCAGGAAGAAATCCACGCGGCGGCGGGCTTCGTCCACGGCGGCCAGGCCGACGTCGATGGCTTGCCCGAGACGATAGGTGGCCCCCTTGTGCGCGGCGGCGGAAAGACCGTCGCCGGCGAGGATGAAGCGGTCGCGGCCGAGGGAAGCATAGGGCAGCATGCCCTGCTGGAGCGAATCGGCGAGTTCCACGATGAGGCCCTTGGGATTCAGGGAGATGATCGTGCCCCGGAACGGGCCGGTTTCGCCCTTGTCCAGAAGCGCGGCGAAATAGCGGATGCGCTTGATCTGGATGGATTGGCTTTCCATTTCGGCGGATTCGCGCTCGGTGTCGGAGCAGTGCAGCGCGAGCTTTTCGATTTCGGCGGCGGAATAGGCCGGCTGCTTGCGGCCTTCCTCGATGCCGATCAGGATGCGGTGCAAAACGAGATCGGGATAGCGCCGGATGGGCGAGGTGAAGTGCGCATAGCGGTCGAAGCCGAGGCCGAAATGGGGCCGGCACTCGGCCTCGTAGGTCGCGCGCTTCATGTTGCGCAGGAGCGTCAGCGTCGTCATGTACTGCTCGGGCTTGCCGAGCGCGGCACGGGCGATGCGATTGAGGGCCCGCGCGTCCGCAGGCGGCGCGCGGTGGCCGAGCGCGCGCAGCTCGGTGGCCATGCGCGCCCACTGCTCGTCGGACGGTTCGTCGTGGACGCGGTAGATGCCGGGGACGCCGGCTTCGACCACCCGGCGGGCGACGGCCTGGTTGGCGGCCAGCATGCATTCCTCGATCAGGTTGTAGGCCTCGGTGGCGCCGCGGCGGGTGAATCCGACCGGATTGCCGGCGGCGTCCAGCTCGCAGTGCACTTCGGGCAGGGCGAAGTCCAGCGCGCCGTTTTCGAAGCGGAGCGTTCGGATCTTCTTCGCCAGCTTGCGCAGGTCCCGCAGGGCCGTCCGCAATTCGTCGGAAACCCCGTCGAGGCGGCCCTTGTCGAAGAATTCCTGGACCTGCTCATAGGACAGGGTGGCCTTGGACCGGATGATGGAACGGAAGGACGTCGATTCCAGCACGCGCCCGTGGTCGTCGTAGACGATTTCGACCGAATGCGCCAGATGGTCTTCGCCGGGCAGGAGGCTGCACGTGGACACGGTGAGGTCCTTCGGCAGCATGCGGATGACGCGATCGACCAGATAGGTGCTGTTGCCGCGGCGCAGGGCTTCGCGATCGATCGCGGAACCGGGTTCGACGTAGGCCGCCACGTCGGCGATGTGCACGCCGAGCTTCCAGCGTCCGCCGGGCAGCGGTTCGATGGAAACCGCGTCGTCGTGGTCGTGGGCCGTGGCCGGATCGATGGCCACGATGAGCGCCTTCCGCAGATCGACGCGCCCGCGCGGATCGGCGCCGTGCCGGGCCAGCGCCGCATGGGCATGGGCGGCGGCTTTCTTCACGTCCGACGGAAAGGTTTCGTCCAGGCCGCGATCCTTCAGCAGGGCGGGCACGTCGTTGGCGGCGCTTTCGGGATCGCCCAGATCCTCGGAAAATCGCGCGGTGACGGGCTGACCGTCGGCCGGCTCGTCGTCGACGATCCGGGCGACGACGAGGTTGCCCAGATGCTTTTCGAGCTTGGCGAGGGGATCGACCAGGCGGATGTGGGCGCGCAGGAGCGGGTCGCGCGGCACCACGTAGGCGTGGTGCGGGGTCGCCTGCAGGATGCCCACCAGCCATTTGCGCTTGCGTTCCAGGATGCGCACCAGGCGGACCGCCTTCGTGTCGGGGCGCGCCCCCAGCATGCGCGCGAACGGCTCGCGCCGGATCGGCAGCGCCTGGATCTTGTCGCCGTTCATGGCGGCGCCGGCGGAGGCCGGATCGATCCACATCGGCGGCTGCCTCGGACCGTCGGGAATCAGCCAGCAAGAGCCGTTGGGGCGGACGCAGAAGGTGCCGGAGATCGGTCCGGCGGAAGCGGAGGCCGCACCCCAGCGGCCGCCGCCGAGCGGCGCGGCTTGGCCTTGGCTTTGCAGATCGCGGAGGATTTGCCGCAACAGGCCCCGCTGGCCGGGATCGAGTTGGAGGCTTTTGGCCAGATCGCGTTCGGGCAGGGGACGGTAGCGGGGGGAAGAAAGGAGCGCGGCCACGCGGCGCGCCAGGTCGTTGGAATTTGTCATCGGCGGCCATCATGCGCAGAGACGCCGCGCGCTGGCGAGACATATTTGCGCGGCGGCCGCCGGGTCTACCCGTCGTGCAGGACGCGCCGGACGGTCTCCAGCAGCACGTCTGCGCCGAACGGCTTGAACAGGTATTCGGCGGATTCCGCTTCCATGGCTTGCGCCATTTCCGCGGGAGACAATCCGCCGGTCATGGCGATCGCTTTCAGCGCCGGCGTGGTCTGGCGGAGATGCCGGAGCAGCGCGGCTCCATCCATGCCCGGCATCATGAGATCCGTGATCACGAGCTGGATCCGGGCCGGATCGCGATCGTAGAGCGCCAGCGCTTCTTCGCCGTTTTTGGCTTCGAACACGCGATAGGCGTGCTTTTCCAGGATCTGCCGGGCGATCCGCCGCGCGGCGGCTTCGTCGTCCACCACCAGGATTCCTTCGCCTTGGCCCTTCGGCGGGATCGCCGGTACGGCGGCCGCTTGCTCCGGTTCTTCTTCCGCGCAAACCGGCAGATAGATCCGGAACCGCGTGCCTTGGCCGGTTCGGCTGTCGATCCGGATGAACCCCCGGTGGCTGCGGACGATGCCCAGGACCGTCGACAGCCCGAGGCCGGTGCCCTTGCCCGCCGGCTTCGTCGAGAAGAATGGATCGAAGATCTTGTCCAGGATTTCGGCCGGGATGCCGCCGCCGGTGTCTTCCACGGTCAGGACGACGTGCGGTCCCGTCGCGGCCGCCGCGTACGTTTTGGCCAGGGTCTCGTCCACGTTCTCGACGCGGGCGTCCAGCGTCAGGCGTCCGCCGCCGGGCATGGCGTCCCGGGCGTTGATGCACAGGTTCATGAGCACCTGGTGTAGGTGCGTGACGTTCCCGCGGATGGACGGGAGTTCCGGCGCGACGCGGGAGCGGACCGAGACGTTTTTCGGGAACGTTTCCTCGATGATCTTGAGCATCTCCCGGATCAACGGTCCCAGCGGCAAAACGTCGCGCTCTTCCTGTTCCCCGCGGCCGAACATCAGCAACTGCCGGAGGATGGCCGCGCCCCGCAGGGAACTGGCCTTGATCAGTTCCAGCAGGTCCCGATCGGCGGGATCGCGGACGGTTTCGAGCAGCAGGTCGGAGCCCATCAGCACGGGCGAGAGGATGTTGTTCAGGTCGTGCGCGATGCCGCTGGCCAGCCGGCCCACGCTTTCCAGCCGCTGGGCGCGCAGCTGCTGGCGATCCCGCAAGACGCGTTCGGTCACGTCGAAGACCAGCGTGAAATAGCCCAGAACGGTGCCGTCGCTGGCGCGGCGCGGGATGTACTGGACGTCGAAGCAATAGTATTTTCCGTCCCGCCCGGTCATTTCGTGCTCGTAGCGGACGAATTCGCCGGCCAGGGCCCGTTGGCTGTACGGCCGCATGACCGCGTAGGTGCTGGGGCGGTGGACGTCCGCCAGCCGCCGGCCGATGAAGTGCCGCCGGGAATCCTTGAACCAGTTCTCGTGGTAGCGGTTGACGAACTGGTAGCGCTCCTCCGCATCCACGAACGAGGCGAAGGCCGGGACGGAATCGATGAACGCGTTCAGCGTTTCGTAGGTGGCCCGCGTTTCGGCTTCGGCCTGTTTGCGCCGGGTGACGTCCTTGACGGCGCCGTAGATGCCGACCAGCCGGTTTTGCTTTTCGTCCCACACCGGATGCGCGGAAACCTCCACCCAGACGACGCGGCCGTCCTTGGCCAGCGTGCGCAGTTCGCTGCGCAGATCCCGGTTGGCGCGGAGCGCTTCCAGATCGCGGTCGTCCTGCGCCAAATCGTCGGGATGGACCGCGGCCCGCCAGCCCCCGCGCGCGACGTATTCGTCGAACGCATAGCCGGTGATCTGCTCGAAGGCGCCGGCGACCCATTGCAAAACGAGCTGCCCCTCCGGAGTCAGCGCCGACGAAAACACGTAGTCCGTCGCCACGGACGAAATCAACCGGTAGCGTTCCTCGTTGGCGGCCGCGATTTCGGGCCGCCCGGCGGGGGCGTCGGCTGGGCGTTTCGGTTCGTTCATGGGGGCACCGGGAACCAATCGACCTGGTCCGTTTCGAGATCGAGCAGCGCGACCGTGGGCGGACCCTGCCGCGGCCGGGCGACCGAGCCGGGATTCAGCAGGCGGGTGGAACCGGTCCGCTGGTCGGCGGGGGCATGGGTGTGGCCGGTGAAGACGAAATCGAACCGGCTCGACAGCAGCGCCTGCCGCAGGACTTCCGCGCGGTCGCCGTGGACGACGAGACACCGCTTGCCGGCGAGCACGAAATCCGGCGCTTCGGCGCGTTCGATGCCGGCGGGACTGGTCCGGAACCGGGCGTCTTCCAGTTGCGGCCGATCGCAGTTGCCGAGCGCGACGTGGGCGCGGATGCCGTGCGCCTGGCACGTCGCCGAAAGCAGATCCACGACGTCTTCGCCGGCGTCGCCGCAATGGACGAGATGCCGGGCGCCGCGCGCCACCAGCAAATCCAGCGCGCCCCGCGTCGCGGGCAAGTGGTTGTGGGTATCGGATAGCAACCCGATCTTCATCGGGACCAGTTTCGACCCTCCCGGCGCGGGACGCAACCCGAAAAACGCTTTTGGCTTGTCCGCCGGGGGCGGTCGCGCCATCATCCCCGCCCGATATGGACCGCCAAGCCTTTTTCGAGACGCTGGCCGCGGAGAACGACCCGCTGGCCTTCAAGCCGGAGCACGAGCCCCGGATCGAGCGTTTGCGCCTCCGGCTCGGCGATCTGCGCGGCAAGCGCGTGTTCGAGCCCGGCTGCGGGGCGGGGCCGCTGACCGCGCGCCTGGCGGAGTGGGTAGGGGCCGCGGGGCGCGTTTTGGCGCTCGACGCCTGCCCCGGCATGGTGGCCCGCTGCGAACAGGCGGTGGCCGAACACGCCCACGTGAGCGCGATCCGCGGCCGGGCCGAGGACGCGGAACTGGAGCCGGCCGCCTGGGATTTGATCCTGTGTTTCCGCCTCTACCCGCATCTGGACGATGCTGCCGCATTTCTGCGCCGTTGCGCGCAGGCGCTGGCGCCCGGCGGGGAACTGGTGGTCGCCAACCTCGAAGGCAGCCGCGAGCTCAACGCGATGCACGCCCGGCACGCCGGCGTCCAGGACGATGCCATGCCCGCCGGCACGGAGCTGGCGCACGAGCTGCGCGCGGCCGGCTGGACGGTGACCGACGTCGTAGACGAGCCGGAGGAATTTTTCCTCCGCGCCCGCCGCGCCTAGGATGTCCGCGCCATGGAAAACGAATTCGTTCCCACCGGGAAAATGGCGGCCGGGGCGACGCCCTGGCAGATCGGCGTGCGGGCGGCGCGGGCCAACCTCGTGCCGGGCCTGGTGCTGCAGGCCGCGGCGGCGGCCTTCGTCGCCGCCTACTATTTTTCGCCGGATTTCCACGCCCTGCTGCGGCACCTCGAGGATTGGCAGACCCGCTACGGCATCGGATTCACCGTCCTGACCCGCGTGGTCTTCAACGGCCTGGTGCCGGCGGCGTTTTGCGCGCTGACGCCGGGCCTGCGCGTGCGGCGGCCGTTCGCGGCGCTGCTGTTCGGCATGGCGTGGTGGGGCTTCATGGGCGCGAACACGCATCTGTTCTACGCCCTCCAGGCGCGGATCTGGGGCGCGGACGCCTCCCTGGCGACGGTGCTGCTGAAGACGGCGACGGACATGCTGGTCTACTCGCCGTTCTACGCCTCGCCGATCGTGGCGGTCGCGCACCTCTGGCAGGACCAGAACTACTCCTTCCGCGCCACGCGCCTCCAGCTGGGCCCCGGCTGGTACCGGCGGATCGTGCTGCCGAACCAGGTGCCCGGCTGGACGTTCTGGGCGCCGTGCCTGCTGGTGCTCTACGCCCTGCCCACGGCCCTCCAGATGCCGCTCTCGGCCCTGCTGGGCTGCTTCTGGTCGCTGATGTGCCTCCAGATCGCCCTGCGCACCCCCGCGCGCTAAATCGCGGTTCGAAAGTTTTACGTAGCGTGGAAACTTTTTTTCCACGGTGTGGAAAAATCCAGCAAAGTTTTTGTCGCTCCGCTCGCGGAGCCTCGCTCGCTCGCCGCGCAAAGCGCGGCGCTATAGACCTCGCGTTCGCCCTGCGCCTGCGGCTTGGGCTCGGCACTCGGCTATTCCCGTAGCGTGGAAAAATGGGGTTTTGGGGGCTTGAAGCGCGATTTATTGCGCCTGGGGGACGGGTTGACGGACAGGACGGATTGGGGTTCAATCCCGAGGGAAGGGAAACGAAGCGATGCGCCGGATGGGTTGGCTTTTGGGACTGCTCCTGCTGGGGGCGGGGTGCGTGCGGATCGACGGGCCGCCGCCGGCGGCCGATCGCGCCGCGCCGGGCGGCGCGGTGCGGGTGGACGCGGTCTGCGTCTTGCCGCCGGTCGGTCCCGCCGTGGAACGGGGCGTGCTGGTGGCGCGCCTCTATGAATACGATCCGCGCCAGGCCGATGCCCGGGCGCGCGAAATCGGTCGGACGACGCTGCCGGGCATTCTCCACCGGCCGGGCCAGAAAACCGCGCTGCGCTTTTCGTGCGCCGGGCGGACCGCCGTGCGCCGGGCCTACTATCTGACCGCCGTCGTCTATCCGGAAGGGGCGCCGGCCGGCAGCTCGGGCCTGTATTTCCTAGACGGCTTCCGGCGCGTGCTGGAAAACGGCAACCGCGAAACCCTGCGCGCGACGCTTGCGCCCGTGCTCGACGAAGCCGAACCGACCAACTAGGCCGGCCGCGGTTTTCCCGCTTGCGACGGAGGGCGTTGCGGCGCACACTTCCGGCCAGATCGTTCGTGGAGGGATGCGTTTTATGAAGAACCATCGGTTGGCCGGTGTTGAGATTGTTTTGGGGATGGTTTGCGTCACCGCCTCGTACGCGACGACGCGCTACGTGGACGTGTCGAACGCGGCGCCGGCGGCGCCGTACACCAGCTGGGCCACGGCCGCCGCAGCCATCCAGCCGGCCATCGCCGTCGCGGCAAGCGGCGACGAAGTCCTCGTGGCGCCGGGGATGTATCTCCTGTCGGGCAGCGCCGTGCAGATCCCCATCGACAAAACGCTGACCTTGAAAAGCACGCAGAGCCGGGCGGCCGTCATCGATGCGCAGGGCTTGAGCCAAGGCCTCCTTGTCTACGGCACCAACAGCCTGGTCGAAGGGTTCACCGTGCGCAACGGCCGCCGGTCCTTCGGTTACGGCGGCGGCATCGAAATCAGCCGCACCGCCGTCGTCCGCGATTGCCTGGTGACGAACAACTGGTCGTCGAGCGGCGGCGGCATCATGGTCGACGGCGAAGCCACCAACGCGCTGGTGGAGGATTGCACGATCGCGGGCAACGTCGCCACCAACGGACCCGGCGGGGGGATCGTGCTGTACAACAACTCATACGCCCGCATCAACCGCTGCGTTGTCACTGGCAACTTGGCGGCTACCTACGGGGGCGGCATCTGGATTCAGGAAGGCGGATCGGTTTCGAATTGCCAGATCATCAGAAACGAGGCCATCGGCGAGGGCGGGGGAGGAATCTACATGGCCAATGAGGGTTCGACGAATCCCGCGATGGTCGTCAACTGCGTGATCGCCGGCAACCACGCGGTACAGTACGGGGGAGGTATCCGGTCCAGCGGGCCGGCGGGCACGCTGTCGCCCGTGGTCAACTGCACGATCGTGTCCAACGTCGCGGGCAATTCCGGGGGCGGAGCGTTCGCCTATACCACGCGGTTCGTCAACGATATCCTCTATTTCAATTCGGCGCCGGGCATCGCCAATCTGGATGCGCACGATACGGTCTCGTCTTGCATCGTCAGCAATTGCTGCACGACCTCCAACTACTTCTGGCCGAACATAACGAACGCCCCCGCTTTCGTAGATGCGGGGGCATGGGATTTCCGGCTGGCGACGGCCTCGTTCTGCATCGACGCCGGCACGACCAACGGCGCGCCGCAGACGGACATCGACGGAAATCCGCGGCCGCGCCAGGGCAAGCCGGGGATGGTCAGCACCAATTGCGACATGGGGGCCTATGAATACGGGTTCCATTTCAACGACATCCGGTCGGTGGCCGCCAACGTGCTGCAATTCAAGTGGGACGTGCAGGATCGGGGCATCTACCGCCTGCAGGCCGCGACGAACGTGGCGACCGATCCCCTGCATCCGTATTGGGAACCCGTGCTGGCCCATACCAACGCCGGCATGGCCGCCGGCCAGTTCCAAGTGCATACCCAGGAGGTCACGGCGCCGGGAGCGATGCCGGAGCACCTGCTGTTCCGGATGCTGATCAGCCATACGCCGGCGAAACGGCGGGCGCCATGAACGCGGACGAATTGGGTCCGGAGCAGTCGATCCACGGCGTATCGTGGGCGCGGATGCACGGCGGCTACTTTGGGGATCCGGACGTCGCGCGGCCGCTGGTCGCGGCGGTGCGCGAGGTTTGGAACGCGGCGCGGCCGGACCGGATCGTGGACTTGGGCGGGGGGACGGGCTATTTGCTGGCGCAGATCCGCGCGGCGGGCGTCGCCGACGTGCCCCTGACGGTCCTGGACGACTCGGCGCCGCAATTGGCCGAAGCCGAAAAGGCGGGACTGGCCTGCGTGCGGGCGAGCGCGGGAGCCTTCCGGCGCGCCGCGGTGGCGGCGGCGGGTCGGCGGACGCTGTGGATCATGCGCTCGGTGCTGCACTACGCGGGCGAAGACGGCCTCGATCCGCTGCTGCGGCATCTGCGCGCGCAGGCGGAGCCGGACGAAGGCTGGGTGCACCAGACCGCGTGCTTCGAACGGGCGGAGGATGCGGCTTGTCTCAACGCGCTCTACCGCAAGATGCGCACGGAAAAATGGTATCCGACCATGGCCGATCTGCGGGAGCGGCTGGCGGCCGCCGGCTGGCGGATCGAGGACGTCCGCCCCGCGCCGACCCTACATCTGGAGGCCCGGGAACTCGGCTTGCGCTATGGCCTGAATGAGTCCGATCTGCGCCGGATCCGAGCGGAAATGGCGGCGGAATTCGACGGCCGCTGCCCGGCTTATCGGGAAACGGCCGCTGGCTTCCAGGCCGATCTGGACTACCGCATTTTCATCTGCCGGGCGGCGCGCTGACGCCGCCCGGCTTCCCAAAGCCGATCAACGCGAGAGCTTGGCGTTCCAGGTCTGGAAACCGCCGGTGCCCGAGACGCCGGAAATGGTGCCTTTGCCCTCGTCTTCCTCGTCGAAGTCCAGGCTGAGCGTCCAGTTGTCCGAATCGACGGCGCGGAATTCCCCGTCGTCGTCGTCGTAGGAGCCGCTGAAGGTGTAGCGGTCGCCCTTGAAGGTGTAGTAGCCGGACACGGTGCTGCCGCTCTGGTTGAAGAACCAACTTTCATACAGCGTGACGTCGCCGGCCCGGGTGAAGGTGCACGACCAAGCCCCGCCAATGCTGTTCGGATGGACGTCGAACACGTCGTCGTCGCATCCGGTCAGGCCGATGACGGCAACCAGGCAAACCAAAGCCACGAGGCCCTTTGCGATATCGAATTTTTTCATTTCCGCTCCTTTCAAGGGGAAGTGTGCTCCCTTACTTTCATGGTGAAAAGATTCGCGCTGTTTTGCAAGCGGGAATCGAGCCCAAATGAAATTTTCATGAAGAAATGGCCGCCGGCGCGCCGAAATCCGCGCGGAAACCTTTATATATTTCCGCGATGGGCGTAGGATCGCGGCAAACGATGGAGAAAGGCAGGCAACGGATGAAAAAGCGCGCGGGTTGGATGAAGGGGCTGGGTGTCTTGGCGCTGGCGGCGGTGATCACCACCGGGACCGCGGGTTGCGAGGACGACGATTACGACCACGACGTGCCGGCTGGCCAGGGCTCGATCGTGGTGGACAACCGCACGGGGGATCGGATCCGGGTCTATCTCGACGGCCTGCAGGTCGCCAGCGTCGGCATCGGCGACGAGCGGTACTACGATCTCGATCCAGGGCAACACCGCGTGGTGCTGGACGGCGACGACGTCGACCGGAACTGGGCGGACGACGTCGACGTGCTGCAGGGGCGGCTCGCGATCCTGAAGGTGACCGCCGATTTCGGCGATTTCGACGACTACGACGTCGATCTCGACTACGATTGATCCCGCGCGCCGGCCCGGCCGGGCCGGTCAGCGCCAGAGGTCGGCGTTCCAGACCTGATAGGACTCGTCGCCCGAATTGCCGGCGATGGTGCCGTTGCCTTTGTCGTCCTTTTCGAATTCCAGGCTGAGCGTCCAGTTGTCCGAATCGACGGCGCTCAATCGACCGTCGACGTAGGTTCCGGAGAACGTGTAGCTTTCCTCTTTGAACGTATAGGAACCGGACACGGTGCTGCCGCTTTGGTTGATGGACCAGGTTTCGCTCAGCGCGGCTTCCCCGGCGCGGGTAAAGGTGCAGGACCACGTGCCGGAAATGTTTTCCGGGACGTCGTACAAACTGTTGTCGTCGCATCCGGCGAGGCCGATGGCGGCCACTAGGCAAGCCAAGGCCACAAGTCCTCTGGCGATCTGGAATCTTTTCATTTTTCGTTCCTTTCCGGGGTGGTGCGCTCCCGCAGTTTGAAAATGAAAGGATTTCCGGCGGATTGCAAGCGGCAATAGAGGAAAAATGAAATCCGCCCGCCGGGACGGGCGGCGCGCTAATCGCCCAGATTGACTTCGATTTCGTCGTCGAAGCCGGCGGGGGGCGCCGGCGCGGCGTATTCCGGATCCCCGTACAGCTGTTCGACGAGGCGGTCGAACCCCCAGCTCAACTTGTCGATGTTGAAGGTCGTGATGACGAACACGACGAGATTCTTGCCTTCCATCATGCGCCGGCCGTTTTCGACGTTGCGGGGCAAAGCGCCCAGCCCGTCGACGGCCGGCAAGCCGCGGTGCACGCGGCTGTCGAAGGAGGCCGGCGACGCGCCCTTGGCGCTCCGAAGATAGAACCAGAAATGGACGTCGGCGCAGAGCCGCGAGCGGGCCATCGCGTCCACGAACATGAACCCGAAGCTGTCGCCGACGACGAGGGCGCGGAGGGTTTCCTCCGTGCCGGCCGGCAGCGGACCGGCGACGGGATAGGCCGACGGAATCGTGCGGAAGTGGGGGCCGGCGAAAATGTTCAGTTGGCCGAGGAGTTCCTGATTCATGCTGGACGGCTTGTCCATGATCACGTCTTCGGTTTCCGGCACGGGGATTTCCGGCAGGAGGCCCTGGCGGTTGATGAGCGGAATGGTTCGTTGCCAGGCGATCCAGGCGCCCTGATGGCCCCAGTGGATGGCCTGCGGCGGGACGAGGTCGGGATATTGCGGCCGCAGTTCGCGGAACAGCGCCAAGGTGTCCAGGAAAGGCACGTCGTGCTGCGCCAGCGCCGCGATGAACGCCCGGTAGTCGGAGTTGGTTTCCGACACGCGGTCGCGCGCCCAGGCCGGAAGCGATTCGGGATAGACGATGGCTTTGTTGGGCGCGAGGACGACGACGAAAGGAATGCCTTGCTGCTTCAGCAGTTCCTGGACCCGCGCGAGGCGGCCGGCGAAGAAATCCATTTTCTCGGGATTGATCTGGGGCGGGCGCAGGGCGTCGACGAGCAGGATGTTTTCGTAGAGGATCGGCGGCGTGCCGATCACCAGCGCGCGCTTGCGCAGCGGCGACGGTTCGACCTGGCCGAAGCAGGTATAGCGGATCTGGCGATCGAGGGCGACCAGCCAGCCGCGGACGCCGACGTGTTCCCGGGCCCACAGATCGACCGCCGCGGCGAAGGAGCCGTCGAACCAGGTCGTGCGCGTCAGATCGGGGAAAGTGTCCATGCGGGGGCGGAAGCCGCCGAGGCGCTTGTCCGCCGGCCAATGTGTCGCGTGCTGGACGTAGGGGAAGAGCAGCAGCGCGGCCGTCAGGGCGACCAGTAAACCTTGGAAACAGCGGCGCGGGATGGAGGGGGTGGTCGTCATGGCTAGAATTGGAAGTAGATGAAGGGGTTGAAGCCGGTGGCGCACAGTTCGCACGAAACGACGACGAGAATCACGACGCTCAGCGCGAAGCGTCCGGCGACCCGGACGAGCGGCACGGCGTCGGGGTCGGCCGGATCCCGGGGCAGGAAGCGGTCCAGCCCGAACGCCGGCGCGAACGCGCAGGGAATGCCGATGGCGGCCGCCAGCCAGAGCGCGCGGTCGGCCATGATTTCGGGGAAGGCCATCAGCCCGGCGCCGTCGGGCAGCAGGTTGAACAGCAGCAGGTAGAAGCCGCCGGCGCGGTGGATCGTGCCCGAGCGGAACAGCACCCAGCCCAGCGCCACCAGGAAGAAGGTGCCCGCGATCGCCAGCGGCCGCGGAATGCGCTTCATGCGCTCGGGCCCCAGCGTTTTCTCGAGGGAGATCAGCGTGCCGTGCCAGATGCCCCACAGGACGAACGTCCAGGCCGCCCCGTGCCAGAAGCCGGACACGAGGAACACCAGCCACAGGTTGAAGACCGTGCGTCCATGGCCCTTGCGGTTGCCGCCCAGCGGCACGTAGAGGTATTCCATCATGAACCGGCCGAGCGAAATGTGCCACCGCCGCCAGAATTCGCCGATGCCCGCGGACGCGTAGGGGAAATTGAAGTTTTCGAGGAAATGGAAGCCCAGCATGCGGCCGAGGCCGATGGCCATGTCCGAATAGCCCGCGAAATCGTAGTAGAGCTGGAACGTGTAGGCGATCACGCCGGCCCAGGCCTGCGTCGTGGTCATGAGCGACGGCGGCGTGTCGAAGACCAGGTCGGCCAGCCGCGCGAAGGTGTTCGCCAGGAACACCTTTTTCGCGAGGCCGACGGAGAACCGCCAGAGGCCGTCGAGGAACAGGCCCGAGGTCGTGGAGCGCTGGTCGATCTGCCGCGCCACGTCGTGGTAGCGCACGATGGGGCCGGCGATGAGCTGCGGGAAGAGGGCGATGTAGAGCAGATGCCGCCCCGCGCTGCCGGCCACCTGCGCCGTGCCGCGGTAGACGTCGACGAGATAGCTGACCTTCTGGAAGGTGAAGAACGAGATGCCGATGGGCAGCACGACGGCCGCCCACGGGAACGGCCCCCGCCCGAACAGGCCGAGCATGGCCTGGATTTCCGCCACGAAGAAGTTGGCGTACTTGAAATAGAGCAAGAGGCCCAGATCCAGCGCGCGCCCCAGTCCGAGCAGGAGCTTGCGCCGCCGCACCGGCAGCCGGCCCGGCGGCAGCCAACGGCTGGCGTGGTAGTCGACGAAGCAGGACGCGATCAGCACGAAGACGAACCGCGGCGCGCCCCACGCGAAGAACACCAGGCTGGCGACCAGCGCGGAGAGATTGCGAAATCGCGGCGGCGTCAGGAAGTACAGCGTCAGGACCGCCGGCAGGAAGTAGAACAGGAAGGTGGCTGAACTGAAAACCATATGCGGCCTTTACCCCTTGCAGCCGGCCGGAATCCGGTAGAGCCCGCCGGACGCCGTCACCAGGTCCTGCAGCGAATGCGCCGGCAGGAGGTCGGTCGTGGCCGCCGCCGGATCGATGCCGAGATCGGCCACGGTCTTCACGAGGCCGGCGGCGCGCAGCGCGTCGCGCCCGGCGGCGTCGAGCGTCAGCCCCACGGGCGTGTCGCCCGCGACGGCCGCGACGGCTTTCTGGCGCGTCTCGCCGTCGGGACACTTGTCCAGATAGGCGATGCCGGTTTCGGTCACGACGTGCGTGACCTGGTCGCCCGCGATCATGACCGGCGGCTCGGGGAAGATCCCGTCCTTGTGCAGCTGCTGGGCGTCGAGCTCCTCGACGAACACGGGGATGTTCTTCTTCTCGGAGCGGGTGGGCGTGAGCTGGACGACCAGCTTGCGGCCGCGGAAGACCTGCTCGCGCATCCCGCCGGCGGCGGTCGTGGCCGGCGAGTTGTGCCGGCGGCCGGGCGGGGTGCCGCCGAGGTTGGGCGCGCCGCCGAAGCCGGCGATCATGCCCTTGATGGCGGTGGAGGAATTGCCGAAGCGGTCGATCTGCAGCGTCGCGCCGATGAACAGGTCGATGGCGTAAAGGCCGGCGATGTGCGCGCAGCAGCGGTTGGAGCGCATGGAGCCGTCGGGGCCGACGGCGAAGATGTCGGGCCGCGCCTGCACGTAGTCGTCCATGCCCGGCTCGCCGCCGAACGCGTAGACGTGCTCGACGAAGCCGGCTTCGATGGCCGGGATGAGCGTGGGATGGGGATTCAGCACCCAGCGCGTGGCGACCTTGCCCTTCAGGCCCAGTTGCGCGCCGTAGGTCGGCAGCAGCAACTCGATCGCGGCGGTGGCGTAGCCAAGGCCGTGGTTGAGCGCCTGCACGCCGTAGGGCGCATAGATGCCCTTCAGGGCCATCATCGCCATCAGGATCTGCTGGTTGGTGATCTTGCCCGGGTCGCGCGTGAACAGCGGCTGGAGGTGGTAGTCCTCGTCCGTCACCACGATGAAATCGACCCAAGAGGCCGGCACGTCCACGCGGGGCAGTTGCGCCAGCTTCTTCTTCGCCTGCACGATCACGACGCCCATCTTGAAGCGCGTGGCTTCGGCGATGAGCGGGGTGTCCTCGGTATTGTTGCCGGTGTAGACGTTGCCCGCTTCGTCGCAGGCCTCGGCCACGAGGATGGCCACCTGCGGATAGAGATCCACGAAGTAGCGCCCGTAGAGCTCGAGATAGGTGTGGATGGCGCCGATCTGCACCTTCTTTTCGGCGGCGAGCTGGTAGAGCGCCTTCGACTGCGGCCCGGAATAGGCGAAGTCGAGGCGGTCGGCGATGCCCAGCCGGAACAGGTCCAGATGCTCGTTCAGCACGAGCGTGGACTGCGTCATGTGCAGGTGGTTGACCTGCGCGGGGTCCAGCTTGACCAGCTCGCGCGCGAAGAAATCGGCCTGCTTCTGGTTGTCGCCCTCGATGCACACGCGGTCGCCGCTGCGCACCACGGCCTGCAGGAGCGCCAGGGCGTTTTCCTTGGCGACGAATTTGCCCTGGGCGACGGGCGCGGCGGCCTGCAGGCGGGCGAGATAGCTGTCGCGGAGTCGGTCGAATTTCATGGCGGATCCTTTTGCATGGAGGGGGATATGTCTTATCCGAAAAGGAAATGAAAACCAATGCTGAACTTTCGGGGGATGCAGGATGCGGATCAGAGCAGCTTGAGCAGGGTGGCCTGAACGGGGTGGCCGGCCGGAAGGAGGGCGAAGCGCTTGTCGATCTTCGTCACCCAGCCGGATTCGCGGAGGATCCGGACGTGCTTTTTCAGATTGTCGGAGCGGGTGCGAACGAGATGGGCCCATTGATCGCTGGGTTGCGGTTGCGGAACCAGCGCGCGAACCAGCGAGATGCGGCGCTCGCAAGCCAGGCCTTTGGCCAGCCGGGCGATGGCTTCGGATCCGTTGCGATCGGCCTCCCAGGCGGCCTGCAGCGCTTTCAAAAGAGGGGCGGCCGAGGGGACTTGCGGGTCGGGCACGGGCAGATAGATCACGGACGGTCCTTGAATAGTCCGCTTGATGAGGCCGCGCGATTGCAGGCGGCGTAGTTCTTGGCTGGCGGCGGAGATTCCGAGGTCCAATCTTTCCGCCAGTTGCGAGACGTTGGAACCCGGTCGTTCCAGGAGAAGCTGAAGCAGGCGTAGCCGCGTGGGGTTGGCCAACGTGCGGCAGGTGCGCCACAAAGTGGGATGGAGTTGTCTCATCTGCGTTCCTCTTTCGTTCGGGGACTGTTTTATAAAACAATCTCCAAAACGACAAGGCAAAATGGGGATCGTTTTATAAAACAGTCCCCGGCGAAGAGCGATTGCTTGGGGAATAAGCGGGGAGCGTAATTAGCGGCCCAGCAGGTTGTTCAGGACGTAGGGCAGGATGCCGCCGGCCTCGTAGTAGGCGATCTCGATGGGCGCGTCGATGCGGTTGCGGACCCGGAAGCGGATCTCGCGGCCGTCGGGCTTGGTCGCGACGACCTCGTGCGCACCGCGCGGCGCCAGCGGGCCGCTACCGCGGATGGAGACCGTCTCGGTGCCGTCCAGCCCCAGGGCATCCGCCGTCTGGCCATCGACGAACTCGAAGGGCATCACGCCCATCTCGACGAGGTTGGAGCGGTGGATGCGCTCGAAGCTTTCGGCGATCACGGCGCGGACGCCGAGAAGCATCGGGCCCTTCGCCGCCCAGTCGCGCGAGCTGCCGGCGCCGTAGAGCTTGCCGGCGACGACGATCGCGGGCGTGCCGGCCTGCCGGTAGGCCATCGCGGCGTCGAAGATGCTCGTTTCCTCGCCCGTGGGCTGCAGCTTCGTCCAGCCGCCTTCGCGGGAGGCCAGGCGGTTGCGCAGGCGCACGTTGGCGAAAGTGCCGCGCATCATGACTTCGTGGTTGCCGCGGCGCGAGCCGTAGGAATTGAAGTTCTTCGGCTCGATGCCGCGCTCGACCAGATAGCGCGCCGCGGGCGATTCCTTGGCGATGGTGCCGGCGGGCGAAATGTGGTCGGTGGTGATGAAATCGCCGAACAGGCCGAGGATGCGCGCGCCGGAAATTTCCGGCGAGGGCTTCGCGGCGGCCAGGAACGGCGGCTCGCGGACGTAGGTCGAGTCCGGATGCCAGTCGAACGTCGGCTTGTCGGTGACTTCGATCTGGTTCCACTCGGGCGTGTACTGGTTCACGTCGCGGTACGCCTCGGCGTAGAGCTTCGGATCGTTCGCCTGCGCAAGCAGGGCGTCGATCTCGGCCGCGGAGGGCCACAAATCGCGCAGGAAGACGGGCTGGCCGTCGGCGCCCGCGCCGACGGGCTCGGCGTCGAGATCCACGTCCACGCGGCCGGCGAGGGCGAAGGCGACGACGAGCGGCGGCGAGCACAGGTAGTTGGCCTTGCACTGCGGATGCACGCGGCCTTCGAAGTTGCGGTTGCCGGAGAGCACCGCGGCGGCGACGAGATCCTGCCCGCGGATGGCGGCGGCGATATCCTCGCGCAGGGGGCCGCTGTTGCCGATGCAGGTGCCGCAGCCGTAGGCCGCCACGCCGAAGCCGAGCTTCTCCAGTTCGGCCAGCAGGCCGCTGTTCGTCAGATAGGCCGTCACCACGCGCGAGCCGGGGATCAGCGACGTCTTCACGTACGGCGGCACCTTCAGGCCGCGGGCGACGGCTTTCTTCGCGATCAGGCCGGCCGCCAGCAGCAGGACGGGGTTCGACGTGTTCGTGCAGGACGTGATCGACGCGATGGCGATGGAGCCGTGGCGCATTTCCGAGCCGTCGGGCAGCTGGGCCTTCGCGCCGAGGCGGTCGGCGGCCACGCCGAAGCCGCCTTGGTCGTGCGGCGCCGGCAGCGCGGCGAGGAAGCGCTGCTTGATCTCGCCGACGGGCTGGTGGTCGTGGGGCTTCTTGGGCCCGGCGATGGCCGACACCACGCCGGACAGATCCAGGTCGAGCGTGCGCGAATAGGTCGGTTCCGGCGCGCCCTTTTCGAGGAAGAGCCCTTGCCGGCGGGCGTACTGCTCCACCAGCTCGCAATGCTCGGCCGAACGGCCCGTCATGCGCAGATAGGCGACGGTTTCGGCGTCGATGGGAAAGAATCCGGTCGTCGCGCCGTATTCGGGCGCCATGTTGGCGAGCACCGCGCGGTCGGCCAGCGAGAGGCTGGCGAGGCCGGGGCCGAAATACTCGACGAACTGGCCCACGACGTTGTGCTTGCGCAGGAGCTGGGTGACGACCAAGGCGAGATCCGTGGCGGTTACGCCCGGGCGCAGCGCGCCCGTGAGCCGCACGCCCGTCACCACGGGCGTCAGCAGCGCGATGGGCTGGCCCAGCATCGCCGCTTCCGCTTCGATGCCGCCCACGCCCCAGCCGAGCACGCCCAGGCCGTTGACCATCGTCGTGTGCGAATCCGTGCCCACCAGCGTGTCGGGATAGGCCAGGACCGTGCCGTCGGCCTGCGGCTCCGCGTGGACGCCGTCGGCGAGGAACTCGAGGTTGACCTGGTGGCAGATGCCGACGCCGGGCGGCACGATGCGCAGCTTGTGGAACGTCTGCTGGCCCCAACGCAGGAACTCGTAGCGCTCGTGGTTGCGGCCGAACTCGATTTCCATGTTCTTGAGCAGGGCGTCGAACGACGCCGAGCAGTCGATCTGCACGGAATGGTCCACGACCATGTCCACCGGCACGAGCGGCTCGATCAGCCCCGGATCGCCCCCGCGGCGGACGACTTCCGACCGCAGCATGGCCAAATCCACGACGCACGGCACGCCGGTGAGGTCCTGGAGCAGGACGCGCGCGGGCAGGTAGGGGATTTCCGCGGCGCCGTCCGCGCCGGGCCGCCAGCGGGCGAGGGCCTCCACGTGCTCCCAGCGGTAGGCCGGGTGGCCCTGGTTGCGCACGGCGGATTCCAGCAGGATCCGCACCACGTAGGGCAGTTGCGCCAGCGGCGCGCCGCGCAGGGCTTCCAGCGCCGCCAAATCGTGGTAGGCCACCGTCTGGCCGGCGTGCGCGAAGGTCTTCAAGGTCGAAAGGGATTTGCTCATGTTGCTCCTATAGACAAAACGTCCCGAAAAAATAGCGCGGGACCGCCCCGGGGGCAATCACAGAAAACGAAGCCCTCGGGGCGAGGGGAATCGCGGCTTATCTGCCGCCGCGGGCGGCAGACTGTTCGGCTCCATTGTAGCCGGCCTTGCTGAGGCCGGTGTTTTCTCTTCATGGCCGGCCCCAACGGGGCCAGCTACAAAAAAGACAACATCGATCATCCGGAAGATTTCCTCTCGCAAAGGACGCGGAGGGCGCAAAGAAGGGGTGGCGGAGCGGAGGCTGCTTGGCGGTCTTGGCGCGCTTGGCGAGAGAGTTTCTGGGTTGGGGATCGAAAATCCGTTCTCACGCGGAGATGCGGAGGGCACGGAGGATGATTTCACAAGACCCACGCTGAAGCGTGTACGACATACGGCCCAGTTCGTAGTCCAGCCTTCAGGCTGGATTTCCGCCAGGCGCATTCCCCCGTGCGCATCTGGGGGCGAGGGGAATCGCGGCTCGTTTGCTGCCCGAGGTCGGAGGTCGGAAGTCCGAGGTCGGTGTAGGCCGGGGTTGTATCCCCGGCGGGATTTGAGGCGGGGGATCTCAATATTCAATATCCAATGATCAATATTCCATCTTCAACGGGGATCGAAAATCCGTTCTCAGGATTTGTTTTAGGTAGGGATGCCTCTCCGAGGCGTCCGCTCTTCAAATCCAACAGCCCGGACGGCTCGGAGAGCCGTCCCGACCTTTCAGCCGGAAGAATTCCTCTCGCAAAGAACGCGGAGGGCGCAAAGAAGGGGTAGCGGAGCGGAGGCCGCTTGGCGGTCTTGGCGCGCTTGGCGAGAGAGTTTCTGGGTTGGGGATCGAAAATCCGTTCTCACGCGGAGATGCGGAGGGCACGGAGGATGATTTCACAAGACCCACGCTGAAGCGTGTACGACATACGGCCCAGTTCGTAGTCCAGCCTTCAGGCTGGATTTCCGCGCTCAATCCCCCTTGCGCATCTGAGGGCGAGGGGAATCGCGGCTTATTTGCCGCCGGGCTTTTCCCCGCGCCTATTCCGCCGAGCGGTAGAATGCGGCGCGATTCGTTTCGTCCGCGACGTAGGGGCTGTCCTGGGCCACGACGTCCCAGGAACCGCTCGCGACGTTGGTCGTGGCTTGCAAGTCGCCCAGGAAATGGATTTCCGCGTTCGTCCCGGTCGAGTCGATGGCCACCTTGCGGCCCAGCGGTTCGCCGCATGCGGCGATCTTCGCCTGCATGGCGGGGGTCAGTTGCTTGACCAGCTCCACGTTGTACGTGTGCGAGGACGTGTCGTCGAGGGCGTTGAGGCCGAACAGCCGGCAGGCGCCGACGGCGTAGCCCAGCGCCTTCCAGGTGGGCGAGTTGGATTCGGCCACGGGGTCCACGCAGGTCGTCAGGATGGAAACGCTGTTGTCGGCGTTGCGGAGGATCTCCAAGGTGCGGAATTGCTGGGGGAAGTCCCGCAGCGAGGGGATTTCCACCTCCCAGAAGCCGTTTTCCGGATGGTCCGGGTCCGGCGAGGGGAACGGCGTCACCACGCTCAAATGGCGGTGCCCGGCGATCACCATCAGGAGATTCGGATACCGCTGCAGGGTGGCGATCAAGTTCGTTTCGGTTTCATTGCCGGGATCGACGTAGAACGCCCGGCCGGGGGACTGGTTGGTGTCGAACAGATTGGCTTGCGGGTTGATGGGGATATGGCAGGCGACGATCATGAGCTGGTCCGCGTCCTGGCCTTTTTGGAGTTCGTTGGTGAGCCACGCGTAGCGCGCCGCATCGACCCAGCCGCCGCCGTAATACGTCGGCAACTGGCCCGGCTTGTTCGTTTTGCAGGTGTCGTCGAGCACGATCATCTTGATCGGCACGTTCGTCAGCGGCTCGAACACGTAGCACGCCGCCAGGCTGCCCGCATTGGTTTCGGCCAGGTTGAAGCCGTGCCCCTGCGGCAAGGTCGCGGTGTTGAAGAACTCGCGCACGAAATTCGTGGGCGACGTGCTGTCCTGCGTGATGGTGTGGCGGTTCGTGTCGGCGGCGACCGTCGGGGGCGTCGCGAACAGGTTCGTCGGCCCCCAATCGACCACGTCGCCGTAGGGCGTGGAGCCGTCCACCGTGCCCCCGTACATGCCGGTGCCCTCGGACCCGTTCGGGTACAACGGGCCGTTGGTGGAGATTTCGAGGACGTTGCTGCCGATCAAGGCCTGCTGGATTTTCGGGGTCGGCAGGCCGATGCCCATCCAATATTGGTCGTGGTTGCCGATGGCCTCGTACCAGGGGATGGAGCGGTCGAGCCCGGCGGCCTGGAAGGGCATCTGGTAATCGACGTCGTCGGCGCCGGCGTGGTCGCCGGAACTGGGGACGATGTACTGTCCGTCCATGACGTCGATGAACCAGCGGAGTTCGTTGTATTGGGAAGAGTTGCAAATGTCGCCCAGCACCATGCCGAAATCGAACGGAGCCAGCCGGTGCAGGGCGTTGATGGTCCGGACGGCGGCATCGAGGCGGAAGGTCGAGTAGAGCATGGCGGGCGAATAGGCCGATTGGTTCAGTCCGCCGGGGCCGCTTTCCTGGAAGCCCGCGCGCCAGCCGACGTAGGGCACCTGGGCGGGGGATTCCTTGTCGGTGATGTGGACGTCGCTTATGGAGAAGAACGCCAGAAGCCGCGCGGCATTCGTCGCGCCGGCATAGCCGGCCGGCATCAGCGCGAGGTTCTGGCCTTCGTTCGTGCCGGTGCCCAGCGTCCACGTGCCGTACGGGGTGGTCAGGTATTGGGACACATTCGACGGGGCGATCGCCGGCGTTTCCGGCGGCACGGCGAGGGGCAGGATCGTTTGTTGGCGGGTACCCAGCTGGGCGGCCTGGGCGGCGATGGCCAGCAAGGAAAATGCGGAGGCCGTCATGATGCGCGCGGGGACCGACTTGAATATGCTCATGATTCTCCTGTTGGATATGGCGTTATGTCTCGAGACCGCCGGCGTTTATGATTTGTTGGGATCTTGTCAGGCTGGATTTTACGCGCAACCCCAAGAATGTCAACGCTACACGCGTTCCCGTCGGCGGGCGGCTCCGGTCCCGTTGTCGTCGGGGGCGATGGCCCCGGCGAGGATCGGCAATCCGTTCTCACGCGGAGACGCGGAGGGCACGGAGAATGATTTCAAAAGATCCACGCTGAAGCGTGTACTACGTACGGCCCTAGTTCGTAGTCCAGCCTTCAGGCTGGATTTCCGCGCTCAATCCCCAATGCTCGCCTAGGGGCGAGGGGAATCGCGGCTTGAGCCGATTATCGGCGGTGAAACCGCCTGCGGGAGGGCCTTGATTCGGACTTTTCCGAAGCAGCAAGCATCGATTCCAACGTGGCGGGATCGACGCCATCGTTGCGCGCCCGAATATATTTGAGAGGGTACTTCCCGTCGTCGTATTCCATGTCGCAGACGCAAACGACCTTCGAGTTCGAGTCGTAGAGCAGGAGAAACTTTCTGCGAATGCTCCATTCCACGCCCCGTTTGAGAAGTTCGGCGGGGAAGGTCACGAGTTCCGAGATCCCCAAGGTGAATGCCGCCACGTACAGCATTTCGAGCTGCTTGGTCTCGTCGGTCTCGGCATATGGACCTCGGATCGGGACCACTTCGTAGCCGGCGAACGGGCCGTTGATCTCTCCCCATGCGGTGGTCGGGGATATTTTGATTTCGAGCGCCTCTTCGGCGGGGCCTTGCCGGATGGGCTGGCCGTAGTTGTCGTGGACCCATTCTCGGGTATGTCCGTTTGCCGACCGTGGCATCACGCCTTTATCCATGATAAGGCAGGTGCATGACGTGAACAGGCACGCCACGACGGCGAGGCTTATCCCAAAAGCGAAATTATGTGGAACGAGTTTCAACCTGATGAATCGGATCTGAGGCGCGGCTTACTGGTCGAAAGGGCGAAATTATAAATTATAGGACTGACCCCTTTTCCTTATAGGACTGACCCCTTTTCCTGACCCCTTATCCTGACCCCTTATCTGACCCCTTTTCCTTTGTTCTCAATTTCTCTCGCTCCGGGCTGCATTCCGCAAGGATCGGGCGAGAAGTGGCAACTCTTTCTTGTCATCCGTTCTGAGATCCGCAAAACGTAAAGCTCTTAAGTCTTCGGGGATTTCAGCGTTCTCGGCGAGAACGGGGAAAATCCGCTTGTGGTTTTCAATGGCTTTGGCGATTTCTTGTTTCATCCAGTCTGACTTTGTCGCCTCTTGAGAAAGGATGACCACGAGAAAATCCGCTTCAATGATTGCGTTGCTGATCTTCTTGGAGATTTCATCCCCAACCATGACAACATCATCACCCGTAACGGTCCTGATACCATAGATCTGAAGGGCTTCTCGCACCTTCATGACGATCGCCCGGTCTTTCGCGATGTGGGTGATGAAGACGGTTATTTTGCGGCGGGGGAGAAGCAGCGAGACGGCGAACGCCACAAGGGCGCCGAGTACAGAACCCACGACGCCGAGAATCGTCGGCGAATGCCACGAGGATAGAACATTATTGGCAAAGACAGCGAAGACCGTGACCGAAGAGAGTGCGCCCAAAAGATACAGAGCGATCTCGATCCGTCTACGGTCTCTGAGTTGTGTTTGCATGTTCATATCACCTTCCAATCCAATTCACGACGAAGATTAGCGACACAATCCCGAAAATGTCGGGCACGATGATACCCCAGAACACACGTAGTTCTGAATCGGACTTCCATCCGACCTTTCGAACCAGGGTGGACACGCACCAAATCCCAACCAGAAACGCCAAGAGAACCCAAGGAACCATGACCAACCTGTCAGCAGACTGGGCGAGAGCCTGCGGATTCTGTGACTTTAGTTGGTGGGCAAGCCGGACGCTGTATGTGATGAACATGATGAGGGCAGTGATCGAGATATTGAGTCCGACAGCGAGGTCATCTTTCTTGAATGCAGTGTGCTGGTCATTCCGGGTGACGATTTTAAGGAAGACACCAAGGGCTACCGTCACAAGAGGCACGGCGATATACAAGAAATACGGCTGTAGGATTATGTCTCGCATCCTATCTTCTCATCTCTTAGCCAATGCCACAGTTTAGGGGACCCGACACTTTATTGGGCGTATCCTGCAATCGAATGCTGGCCTTTATGTGCTTGTTATTTGTTGGCCCCCCAGAATGTTGCAACATATATTTTAGTCTGTATATCTATGGTGTGCCCGATATGGGTGTTGGTCATCTGCTAGTCAGATCACACCAACTTGTGCCTGAGTGCGTACTGCTTGCCCACATCTGTCAAACGGACATCGCCGTCTGAATCCTGCGTTATGAGGCCGTTTTCCTTCGCCTGCGCTATTACCGCGTCCAGCATGATTCTCGACATGCCGACAACGAGGCGAACATCCTCGTACTTTGTGTACCTTAAATGGCTTGCTTCGAAGTCCGCTACAACAACTTCCATTAGCTTGCGCACCGGATCTCCCGTTCGCTCTTCAGGGAGATCGCCGATTGGCGTGAATGGACTATTACCTATGGGGGGTTTGGCGAATAGCGGTGCACCATGGAGAGCTCGGAGAAGTTCATCGAAACCGAATTCAGCCTCCTCGTCACGGGAGAAGTCAATGAATAGCTTTGACTTCAGAAATGTCGGCACTTGGTGTGTCCCCTGCTGCCGTATGATCGGGATGACCTTATTGCTGTCGATGCGCTTGAGCAATTCTGAGGTAACGATCATCTTTTCGTAGCCGACACCGCCGGAACCGGAGTTGGCCTTTTGGACATAGCGTTCAGTACAGATCATGAGCACGCGTTCGGCGCGGGCGAGATGCGTTTCCATGAAGTGCGGAATGTCATCGCCCGGCTGAAGTTCCCACTGGTCGAGCACCGCGTCGATTCCGCTGTTTCGTAGCCGTGTGGCGAAGTCGAGGACCCACTTCTTGTGTTCCTGAGAATCGTGAGAATAGGATATAAATGCTACAGGACTGGTCATCGCATATTCCTTATGTGGCTAAGAGGATATATTTTACCATCGATAAGTAAGCTTCAAATTGGTCAGATAAGGGGGTTGTCGTACTATAAAATCAGCTCTTTGAAGCGGTCCCGACGGATCGGAATACATAGTTCTTTGGCTGGCGACAAAATCATGGCGGAAAATGGATCGTCTGGCAAGTCTGCAATGGGGTAGCGGGGCCGGTGGGCGGTCGGCTGACGGTTTTGAGGGCCGAAAAAGCCCAATCCGTGTTCATCCGTGGTCAGATTTTCGGTTTTGAGGGCCGTCGGGGTCCATTTGCGTCCATTTGCGTTGATTTGCGGTCGATGAAAACGGGGATTTTCAGCAGGAAAACAGGAAATGGGCAGGAAAACAGGACCGGAAGGAGGGAGCGACCCGTTTGGGACGGGCCACCCCACCGTGGTGGCCTACAGGGGGGCTTGGAACGGGTTGAAACGACGAAAAACAGCCGAGCGGACGCTCGGCGTACCCAGAATGGGCGGTTTTCGAGGTCGTCAGATCCATTTTGGGCCCATTTTTAGTCGTTTTTTCGATTTTGGGGCCGAAAATTGTCCCGCCAGGGCGTGAGTGCCTCAAAATTGGCCATAAACACCTCCAACAGCCGATTTCTCGCCAAGAACGCAAAGTTCGCGAAGCGGCTACAGGCAAACCAGAGGGTTCTTGGCGGACTTGGCGTTCTCTGCGAGAGAATTCTTCGGCTTGGCCGTTTGGGGGCATGAGCCGCGATTTTTCGAGCCGGGAGAGCCTATTCTCGCAAAGGCGCAAGGACAGCAAAGGGGGAAAAGACCGAAAACCGGTCTCACACGGAGACACGAAGGCGCGGAGGGGGAGAAAAATGAAATTTTGAATGTCGAAGGGCGGAAAACTTAGCGTTTTTCGTGAAGCGGGACGGGTTCAAGCCACTAAGGCCAACTATCCATATACTTTTCCGCGCCGCCGAGATCGACGAGATGGCTGTGTTTTGAATGTTCAACGATGAGCATGGGGTAATTGAAGCCCGTGTCGCAAAGCTTATCCATGATCGCGGCAATTTGTCCTGCCGTTACGGTTTTTCCCACGCATAGAATTGCGCAGATGGGTTTTCGTTCAGGCGGGAACTGTTCCAGGTACTCGTTTAATTCGTTCGCGTTTTTTTCCACATCGTTGAGCCAGATCTGCATGCCGGAAGGCGTTTCTCTGATATCGATTCGAATGGCCTCCAGGACCAGCCCCTTCTTCCACATGTTGCTCTGGCCCAGAACGGTCGTGCTTGCCAACAGCACCACGAACATCGCACTCAAAAAGTATTTCATGAAACGGCCTTTCAGTTGATCATCGGCGTTCGGGCCGAGGAGGCGATTGCAAATAGGTCGGCCTCTATCGGCCTGATATTAGGCAAATCGAAGGAAGGGGTCAACCAAGAGGGAGTCAGAAAGGGCTTGAGCCGCGATTTATGGCGGATGGAACGCTTGCGGGGCTTTTGCGCCGTTTGCGCCGTTTGCGTTGAGGGATCGAAAACCGGTCTCACGCGGAGACACGGAGGCGCAGAGGAGAAAAATTTGAATGTCGAAGGGCGGAATCCTTCGTGTCTTCGTGGCTTTGTGTGAGAATTCTTCGGCCTAGAGGGCTTCGGCGATGAGGCTGAAGGGGCCGGCCCAGGTGATGCGGGCCTGGATGAGCTCGCCGGGGGCGGCGGAGGAGGCATCGACGAAGACGGGTTTGTAGTCGGGGGTGCGGCCGTGGCGGCGGCCGGTCTTTTCGATGGTTTCGACGAGGATTTCGACGGTCTGGCCGAGGAGGGGGGCGTTTTTTTCGGTTAGGCGGGCGCGGAGCTGGGCTTCCATGGCGACGCGGCGGCGCTCTTTTTCGGCTTCGGGGACGTCGTCGGGCAGATGCCGCGCGGAGTAGGTCAGGGGCCGCGGGGAGTATTTGGCGATGCGGATCATGTCGGGATCGATGCGGCGCATGAGGGCCATGCTGTCCTCGAACTGCGCGGCGGTTTCGCCGGGGAAGCCGACGATGACGTCGGTGGAGAGGCCGACGCCGGGGACGGCGGCGCGGACCTTGGCGACGAGCGCTTCGTACTCGCCGGCGGTATAGCCGCGGCGCATGGCGGCGAGCACGGCGTCGGAACCGGCCTGCACGGGGATTTCGAAGTAGGGGGCGAGGCCGGGGACGGTCGCGACGGCGGCGATCAGGTCGTCGGTGATCCAGCGCGGATGGCTGGTGAGGAAGCGGACGCGGGCCAGGCCGGGGACGGCGGCGACGCGGCGAAGCAGTTCGGGCAGGTAGATTTCGCCGGGGCGGTCGAGGCCGTAGCGGTCGACGATCTGGCCGAGCAGAATGATTTCGCGCACGCCGCGCGCGGCGAGCGCGGCGGCTTCGGCGAGGATTTCGGCGGAGGGCCGCGAGCGTTCGCCGCCGCGGCGGTAGGGGATGACGCAGTAGGTGCAGGCGTGGGAACAGCCGAGGACGACGGGCAGATGGGCGACGACGGAACGGCCCGTTTGGGAATCGGGCAGCGGCGGCGGCGGAAGGTCGTCGTCGGCCGCGCGGGCGGGGGAGAAGCCGCGCGCTTCGAGGAAGGCGCGCAGCGGGGCGAGATCGGACGGCGGCAGGAAGAGATCGACGAACGGGAAGCGCTCGCGGAGCCGGGCGGTTTCGCGCGGGTTCTTCCCGACGAGGCAGCCCATGAGGGCGACGACGAGGTCGGGATGCTTCTGCTTGAGTTCGGCGACGTAGGTGAGGCGCGAGTAGATTTTATCTTCGGCCTGCTGGCGGACGACGCAGGTGTTGAGCAGGAGCAAGCCGGCGGCGTCGGCGCGGGCGACGGGGCGGTAGCCGGCGGATTCAAGGAGCGAAGCGGCGCGCAGGGCGTCGGCTTCGTTCATCTGGCACCCGATGGTCCAGAGATGGTAGGCGGGAGACGTCAACGGCGCGCTCGCGGGCGGAAGGGAGTCCGGCCCTAGCGCTTCTTTTTGGCGGGGGCCTTGGACTTGGCCTTCTTCGGCTTCGCCTGAGCTTTGGCCTTGGCTTTCGCTTGGGGCTTGGCCTTCGCCTTGGCTTTCGGCTGCGCTTTGGGCTTGGCTTTGGCTTTCACCTTGGCTTTGGCCTTGGGCTGCGCTTTGGCTTTCACCTTGGCCTTGGGTTCCGCTTTGGCTTTCGCCTTGGCTTTGGCGGCCGGGGCGGGCGGCGGCGCGACGGGCGCTTCTTCCGTCGCTTCGGGTTCGTCGTCGTTGAAGCCTTCGAGGAGGAGGAGTTCCTTTTCTTCTTCCGTCGGCTCTTCGTCCTCGTCGTCGTCGTCGAGTTCGCCCTGGGCGGCGCAGTCGGGGCAGAGCGTGGATTGGGGGAAGCAGGCGGAGCAGAACTCGATGCCGCACATGGTGCATTCGCGGAGGAAATCCTCGCCGTGAAGTTCGCATCCGCTGCTGTAGCCGCCGAAGGGGTTGTAGTCCTCTTCATCCATGTTCATGGTCGTGCCTGTGGTTCCGGGGTTGTCGCTGAAATCCCGACGCGGGAACGCCCGCGCCTTCATGCCCTTACTGTTCTCACGGGATCGGCCCATCGTCAAGCGGCGAATATCCGAAAAAATCGGGGCCCGTTTTTTTGTTTGCGGCGGGGGGATGCATCGTGGAAAGTACGGGGATGCGCGGATCGCGGAAGACATGAAGTCGGCATTCTGGAACAAGTTGATCGAACGGCTGGACCGGCTCGATCCGGGCAGCGTGCAGGCGCAATTTCTGCGGCTGGCGTCGGAACGGGGGCTGCTCGAAACGATTTTCCACGCGCTGCGGGAGGGGATCCTGGTGCTGGACGCGGAGGGCCGGATCGTCTACGTGAACCGGGGGGCCTGCCGCCTGCTGGGGATGGACGAGGCGGGCGCGACGGGCCAGCCGATGAAGCGCTACGTGCCGGAGATCGAATGGGAGAGCCTCCTGCGCCTGGACGAGAAGGAATGGGCGCGGCTGGCCAGCCGCGAAATCGAGATTTCCTATCCGGAGCACCGCTTTCTGGCGCTCTATCTGGCGCCGCTCGAGAATCCGACGGACGGCCGGACGGGCGTGGTGATGATCCTGCGCGACGTGACGCAGGAGCGCGACCACGAAGCCGAGCTGGTCGAATCGGAACGGCTGAACGCCATCCTGATGCTGGCGGCGGGCGTGGCGCATGAAATCGGCAATCCGCTGAACTCGCTGGCGATCCATCTGCAGCTGATCGACCGGGAATTGCGGACGCTGCCGGACGCCGATTCCGTCCCGCTGCGCGAGCTGCTGGACGTGGCGCGCGGGGAGATCCAGCGGCTGGACCAGATTCTTTCGCAATTCCTGAAGGCGATCCGCCCGAGCCTGCCGAATTTCGAGCGGCGGGCGCTGCCGGAGCTGGTGGCGGAGACGCTGGAAACGCTGGCGGCGGAGATCCACGACCGGAAAGTGGTGGTGGAAGTCGATCCCGCGGACGATCTGCCGACGGCCTGGGTGGACGCGGGCCAGGTGAAGCAGGCGTTTTTCAACGTGATCCGCAACGCCATCCAGGCGATGGCCGGCGGCGGGGTGCTGCGCATTTCGTTCGCGGTGGAGGACCGTCTGGTGGGGGCGGTGTTCCAGGACACGGGGCCGGGCATTCCGCCGGGGCAGATGGGCGAGCTGTTCGAGCCGTTCCGCACCACGAAGGCGAACGGGCACGGCATGGGCCTGATGATCGTCCAGCGCATCGTGCGCGACCACGGCGGGAACGTTTTGGTGGACAGCTTGCCGAACGGCGCCCGGATCCAGCTGAATTTCCCGCGCGACGACCAGCGCATCCGCCTGCTGACCCCGCCGAAAGCGGCGGAACCCGGAAAGGATGCGCCGTGAGTTCCCGGCCCGTCATCTTGATCGTGGACGACGAGAAGCACACGCGCGAAGGGCTGTCGCGCGCGCTGCGCGGCGAATACGCGGTGGCGGAGGCGGAGAACGGCCAGCGCGCGCTGGAATGGCTGGAGACGCATACGGCGGACGTCGTGCTGTCCGATCTGCGCATGCCGGGCATGGACGGCATGACGCTGCTGACGCGCCTGCTGGGGCGCGAGCCGCGGCCGGCGCTGATCCTGCTGACGGCGTACGGCAACGTCGAAACGGCCGTGGAGGCGATGAAGCGCGGCGCCTACGATTTCCTGGCGAAGCCGGTGGATCTCGACCGGCTCGACCTGCTGCTGAAGCGCGCGCTGGCGGAACGCCAGCTCGGCGCGGAAAATCGGCGGCTCAAGGCGCAGCTCGATTCGAAGTACGGGTTCGAGAACATCATCGGCGTTTCGCCGGCGATGCAGGAGGTGTTCGAAACGATCCGCCAGGCGGGCCCGACGCGCGCGACGGTGCTCATCCAGGGCGAGAGCGGCACGGGCAAGGAGCTGGTGGCCCGCGCGCTGCACCAGTGCAGCCCGCGGCGGGAGGGGCCGTTCCTGCCCGTGCATTGCGCGGCGCTGGCGCCGACCCTGCTGGAAAGCGAACTGTTCGGCCACGAAAAGGGCGCCTTCACCGGCGCGACGGAGCGGCGCCGCGGCCGCTTCGAAATGGCCGACGGCGGCACGTTGTTCCTCGACGAGATCGGCGAAATCGACGCGGCGCTGCAGGTGAAGATCCTGCGCGTGCTGGAAGAGCGCAAGTTCGAGCGCGTCGGCGGCACGGAAACCATCAGCGTGGACGTGCGCCTGGTCGCCGCGACGAACCGGGACCTGCGGAAGAAGGTGGCGGAGGGCACGTTCCGCGAGGATCTGTTCTACCGGCTCTACGTGGTGAACTTGGCGCTGCCGCCGCTGCGGGAGCGGGACGGCGACGTCGTCCTCCTGGCGCAGCACTACCTGAAAACGCTGGCGGCGGAAAACGGCAAGAAGGCGCTGTCCATTTCTCCCGAGGCGATGGACCTCTTGGCGGCCTATCCGTGGCCGGGCAACGTGCGCGAGCTGCGCAACGTGATCGAGCGCATGGTGGTGCTGGGTTCGGACAACCGGCTGGACGTGCGCGACCTGCCGGCGGCGGTGCGCGACGCCGCCGCGGGCGGGCCGGCGCGGCCGGGCCAGGTCCTGCGCGACGCGGAACGGCAGCTCATCGCGGACGCGCTGCGCCGGCATCGCGACAACCGCACGGCGGCGGCGAAGGAACTGGGCATCAGCCGCCGGACCTTGCACCGGAAACTCAACGAATTCGGCTTCAGGACATCTCGAAACGGCTAGAGAAAGGGCGGAACACATGGCTCTCCAATTCGAATCCAACATGCAGAATCTGGTCTACCAGATGGACCAGGGCTCCGGCCGGAAGGTCATCCACGCGGTGCTCTTTTCGCTGTTCGCGTTCGGGATCGCGGCGGTCTACACCTTCACGAACTTCCAAGGGCTCCGGGATGCCCGGGCGATGGAGGAAGCACAGCTTGCGCGCAATTTTGCGGAGCGGGGGAGTCTCGTCACGCAATGCATCCGGCCGTACTCCCTCGGGCGGCTGGCGGCGCGCTCGCCCGACGGCGTGGCGAACGTCGCGGAGCAGCCGGACGTCCTGCATCCGCCGGTGTGGCCGGCGATCCTGGCGGGCGCGTTCCGCTTGGGCGGCCTGCCGAAACCCGGCGTGCCGACCACGGCCTACACGTATTCCTGGGATTACGCGCCGGTGGCGCTGAGCCATTTCTTCACCGCCTTGTCGGCGCTGCTGGTCTGGCTGCTCGGGCGCAAGCTGTTCGACCACCGCGTCGGCGTGCTGTCGGCCAGCGCGTTTCTGGCGAGCGATCTGGTTTGGCGCCAAAGCCTGCTGGGCTCGGACGTTTCGGCGGCGCGGTTCTTCGCCTTGGGCGCGGTCTATGCCGCGCTGTGGGCGGCGGAAGTGCCTCCGGGGACCGGCCCGGACCAGGACCACGGTCCCGCTTGGCGCTGGCTGGTGCCGCTGGCGGTCTCGGCGCTGCTGACGGCGCTGGCGTACCTGACCCGCTATGCGACGGGCTTCTTCGCGCTGACGACGGTGTTCCTGTTTCTGGGCTTCTCGCGCCGGCGGCGGCCCTGGGCGAAGGCGAGCCTCTTCGCGGCGCTGGCGGCGCTGGCGGTCGTGCCCTGGCTGGTGCGCAACGCCGCGGTCTGCGGCAATCCCTGCGGCGGGATCTGCCAGGAACTGCTGGCGGGCACCTATCTGTTTCCCGAGGACTCGCTGGCCCGTTCCTTGAATCCCGACATGCCGGACATGGTCGCGATTTTCTACGCCATGCAGATCAAGATGATCGCGAATCTCCGCGACTACATGGCGCAGGGTACCGGCTGCGCGGCGGGCGGCGGTTTCCTGCTCGCGCTGTTCGGCGCGATGTTTTTGCACCGGTTCGTGCGGCCGACGAGCCGCACGCTCCGCTGGTGCCTGCTGCCGGCGACCGCGCTGGCGATCCTGAACGCCGCGGCCTTCGGCGAGGAAAGCCTGCGCGGGCTGGCGGTTTTCTGGCCGCTGGCGATTCCCTACGGCTGGGCGTTTTTCCTGGTGCTGCTGGACCGGCTGCAATTCGAGATGCGCTACTTCGCGTCGGCGGTGATCGCGGTGGTGATGGCGCTGACGGCGTTCCCGCTGCTGATGAACGTGGTGCCGCCGCGCACGGGCCTGCCGTATCCGCCGTACTTCCATCGCTACATCGGCTGGGTGTCGACGATGATCGAGCCCGGCGAATGCCTGACGACGGACATTCCCTGGGCCACCGCCTGGTACGGCGGCCGGACTTCCATCTTGCTGCCGAGGAACATCGACGGGTTCTACGAACTCAACGACCGCTACCAGAAGATCGCGCTGGCCTACTTCACGACGGTCACGCGCGACAAGCCGTGGGTGCGGGGCCTGTCCGATCCCACCGCGCCGGAATACAGCTGGTACCAGGTGTTTTCCGCCGGCAAGGTGCCCGGCAATTTCCCGCTGACGCATGGGCGGTTTCTCGCCGGCACCGACCAGCTGATCCTGGCCGACCGCCAGCGCTGGTAAATCGATCGTCTCCGCGTCGGGCCCGCGCGCCTTCGGACGGGTGGGCGGGGGCGCTTTCTTTCTTCGTTTCGCCATATCGCGCAACGGGTTTCATCTTCCGTTCCGGAAAAAACGATTGACCCGGCCGGCGCGGATTCATTTGCCATGGAACGCTTGCCAGAGGCTTGGGGAATGGGGTAGTGTCTAACACAATACAGGAGTTTATCTACATGAAGCCTTCCCTCCGCATTTCCCTGCTCGGACTCTTGGCGTTCGGTTGCGCCATCGCGGTCAGTTCGGCCCAATCCATCCAGCTGAATGCCGGCGCCATCGACACGAGCCGCGCCGCGAAGCAGGCGCCGGCGCGCGCCGTCGCCGCGACGGAAACCGGCAACCAGCTGCACCTCGTGCAGTTCGACGGCCCGATCCAGCCGGAATGGGTGGCGCAGCTGCAGGCCGGCGGCTTCCAGATCGTGGATTACATTCCCGCAAACGCCTACTTGGTGTACGGCGGGGCGGCGGCGCGGCAAACGCTGCAGGGGCGCGCCAAGCACGTGAAATGGCAGGGCGCCTACTTGGCGAGCGACAAGATCCATCCGCGCGCGCTGCCGTCCGCGGCGAAAGAGCGCCGCGCGAAAACGGGCGAGGACGACCTGTTCGCGGTCCAGCTCGTGCTGGACGAGGCCGCCAACGCGGAGACGGTGGCCCTGCTGACGGCGCTGGCCAAAGAACCGCTGAAGCGCAACCACGCGTTTCGCCACTATCGCAACGTCGTCGTCCGCATGGCGCCGGCCGAAGTGGAAACCGTCGCGGCGCGGCCCGACGTGATTTCGATCGCGCCCTACGCGATGCCCCGGAAGTTCGACGAACGGCAAGACATGATCGTGGCGGGGCAGCTGACGGGCAACGGCCCCACGGGTCCGGGCTATCTGGCGTGGCTGGCCGCGAAGGGCTTCAACCAGGACCAGTTCAACAATTCGGGCCTGCTGGTCGACGTATGCGACTCGGGCGTCGACAACGGCACCAACAATCCCAACCACTTCGGCTTGTACGTGAGCGGCAACACGGGCCTGGCCAGCCGCGTGGTCTACAACCGCCTGGAAGGCACGCCCAACACCGGCAGCACGCTCCAGGGCTGCGACGGCCACGGCAACCTGAATGCCCACATCATCGGCGGCTACAACGACAGCAGCGCCGGCTTCCCGCACCAGGATTCCGCCGGGTTCCGCTACGGCCTCGGCGTCGCCCCGTTCGTCAAGCTGGGCTCGTCCGTCATCTTCGACTCCAGCGAGTTCACCACGCCGGATTACGAGGACATGATTTCCCGCGCGTATCGCGACGGGGCGCGGATCAGCTCGGACAGCTGGGGCGCGGACACCTACGGCGGCTACGACATCGACGCGCAGCAGTACGACGCCTTGGTCCGCGACGCGCAGCAAACGGGTTCCGCCGTGCCGACCGCCGGCAACCAGGAAATCACCATCGTGTTCGCCGCGGGCAACGCGGGTTCCGGCGCCGGCACCGTCGGTTCGCCCGGCACGGCCAAGAACGTCATCACCGTCGGCGCGGCCGAAAACGTCCATTCGCACGCCATCACGAACTGGGGCGCCGCCACGCTGGGCACGGACGGCTGCGACACGGCCGACGACGAGGCCGACAGCGCCAACGACGTCGCCACCTTCTCGAGCCGCGGGCCCTGCAGCGACGGCCGCGCGAAACCCGAAATCCTGGCGCCCGGCACGCACGTCACCGGCGGCGTGGCGCAGGAAGTCAAGGCGATGAGCGGCACCGGCAACGACCTGGCCTGCTTCGACGCCTCCGGCGTGTGCGGTCTCAAGGACAATTCCGGCAGCTACGTCAATTTCTTCCCGACGAACCAGCAGTGGTACAGCACGTCGTCGGGCACGAGCCATTCGACGCCGGCCGTGGCCGGCGGCGCCGCGCTGGTCTACCAGTATTTCATCAACCAATGGACGAATCCGCCCAGCCCGGCCATGGTCAAGGCCTACCTGATGAACTCCGCCCGCTACATGACGGGGGCGGACGCCAACGACGACCTCTGGTCCAACGACCAGGGCATGGGCATGATGAACCTCGATTTCGCCTTCGACGGCACCGCGCGCATCCTGCGGGACCAGGTTCCCGCCGACGTCTTCACCGCCAGCGGCCAGTCGCGGGCGATCAGCGGCCTCGTCGTGGATCCCGGCAAGCCCGTGCGCATCAGCCTGTCGTGGACGGACGCGCCCGGCTCGACCTCCGGCAATGCCTACAACAACGACCTGAACCTGACCGTCGCGGCGGGCGGCAAGACCTATCTGGGCAACGTCTTCAACGGCGCGGTTTCGACCAACGGCGGCACCGCCGACCCCCGGAACAATTCCGAAAGCGTCTTCTTGCCGGCCGGGACGACCGGAGCGGTGACGGTGGTCGTCACCGCGGCCAATATCAATTCGGACGGCGTGCCGAACGTCGAGCCCGCCATCGACCAGGACTACGCGCTGGTGATCTACAACCTCCTGGAAGTCGAAATGCCCGTCGTGATGGGCGAGGGCAGCGATCTGGTCGCGGAGAGCTGCGGAGTGGTCGGCAACGACGCCATCGATCCCGACGAGACCGTCACGGTGGACTTCGTGCTGCGCAACGCCGGCTCGGCCGACACCACCAACGTCGTGGCGACGCTGCTGGCCACCGGCGGCGTGACCGCTCCCGACGGGCCGCACAGCTACGGCGCCTTGCTCGCCGGCGGCGCGCCGGTCACGAATTCGTTCACCTTCATGGCCACCGGCGAATGCGGCGGCACCTTGACCGCGACGCTGACGCTGGACGACAACGGCCTCGATCTGGGCGTGGTCCTCTTCGAGTTCGGCCTGGGCGGAACCTCGGACGTCGGACAATCCCGGACGAACGCCTCGGCCATCACGCTGGTGGACTACGCCGCCGCCTCGCCGTATCCCAGCACTCTCTCCATTTCGAACCTGCCGGGCACCATCAGCAAGGTCACGGCCACTCTGCGCGGGTTCGCGCACGACTATCCCTCCGACGTGGACGTCGTGCTGGTGAGCCCGGACGGTCAGAAGGTCTGCCTGATGGGCGGGGCCGGCGGGGAAACGTCCGTCAGCGGCGTGACGCTGACGTTCGACGACGAAGCTGGCGCGTCCATCGCGGATCCGATGGTTTCGGGCACGTATCTCCCCGGCGGCGATCCCTTGGCCCTGCCGTCGCCCGGACCCGCCGAGCCGTATGCCGTTTCGTTGTCCGAATTCAACGGCGGCAATCCCAACGGCACGTGGTCTCTGTATTGCGCCGACCAGTTCGAGGTGGATTCCGGCAGCATCGCGCAAGGCTGGTCGATTTCGGTGACGGCTTCCGAACCGCTGTGCTGCGGCAGCAACAAGCCGCCGGTCTTCGGCTACCTGCCCAACCAGAGCATCGTCGAAAGCAACCTGCTGAGCTTCGCGGTCGTCGCGACGGATCCCTACGACGGCGATCCGATCGCGCTGACGGCCAGCAACCTGCCGGCCGGCGCGACGTTCCCGCTCACCAACGGCGTCGGCAGCAGCGCCGGCACCTTCATCTGGGACAGCCCCGCTCCCACGGGGACCTACTACGTCAGCTTCTATGCCGAGGACAAGGACGGCACGACCGAGAAGACGATCTCCATCGATGTCCAGCCGACGCCGTTCGTCGACACCAACTGCCACGTGCTCGTCTCGGAATACGTCGAAGGTTCAGGCAACAACAAGGCGCTGGAAATCTACAACCCGACGGCGGAAGCCATCGACCTGACGGCCGACCAGTACTACGTTATGGGTTATCAGAACGGAGCGACCAGCGTGGGCTATACGATTCCCCTGACCGGAACGATTCCGTCGCAGGACGTGTTCGTGCTGGCCAACAGTTCGGCGGACGCCGCGTTGCTGGCCCTGGCCGACATGACCAGCGCCGTCTTGACCTTCAACGGCGACGATGCCGTGGTCCTGCGAAGCGGGGGAACGAACGGTCCGGTGGTGGACTCCATCGGCGTGGTCGGCACGGATCCGGGTTCGGAATGGGGCACCAACCTGACGTCCACCGCCGACAATACCCTGCGCCGCAAGAGCACGATCAAGGTGGGCGACACCAACACCGTGGACGCCTTCGATCCCGCGACGGAATGGGACGGTTACGCCGTCGACACCTTCGACGGGTTGGGCACCCACACGAGCGACTGCTCGGGTCCCGGCCTGCCGACGCCGCCCATCCTGAATCCGGTGGGCAACCAGTACGTCGAACTGGGCAGCAACCTCCTGTTCGAGGTCGTCGCGACGCCCACGGACGGCGACGCGGCGACGCTGACCGCGAGCAACCTGCCGGCGGGCTCCGCGTTCTATCCGACCAACGAGGCGGGCACCTTCGAGTGGCTCGGCGCGACGCCGACCGGCGTATACAGCGTGACGTTCTACGCGACGGACAAGGACGGGACCGACGAGGAGACCATCGCCATCACCGTGGGCGAAGCCCCGGCGGAATTGGCGGCGCCGGTCATCCAGGCGGCCAGCAGCGTGCAGGCCGAACAGTTCAACGCCAACTGGCTGGCTTCCGCCGGCGCCACCGGCTATATTTTGGACGTTGGCACGAACGACACGTTCTCAAGCGGTGGCGGTGCGAGCGGACAATTTCTCTTGGCCAGCAATGCCGCTACTTCTCCCGCGCTGATCACAGGGGATTGGTCCGGTGTCGCCTTGGGCGGGACTACCTACGTCCAGATGACCAATGCAGCGGCCGAAATCGTCTCGCCGGCGTTTTCCACCGTTGGATTTACCAATCTGACCGTTGATTTCCGCGCACGCACCTATGGCGGAACGACGCATTCGAACATTACCCTGTCCATTTCGGAAGACAATGGCGGGTCCTGGACGGTCATCGGCGTCGTAAATCCCTTCCTTGGCAGCACGTTCTGCACGATCCCGACTTTGACCAATACGGCCAATCTTGGCAATGCCCAGACTCGCATTCGGTGGCAGTCGCTGGATGCGCTTTCCGGAGTCGGTGTGGGGGTGTCGAATCTGGTCGTGATGGGTTGGGGTACGAGCGGTGGCGTTCCTGCCTACGTTCCGGGCTACGAGAACCTCGACGTGGGCGACGTGACGACGGCGGTCGTGACCGGCCTGACGGAAGGCGCGACGTACTACTACCGCGCGAAAGCCTACAACGCCGTGTCCAACAGCCCGTATTCGGAGACGACGAACGTGACGACGGCGGCCGCCGGCGGCACGCCCCCGGTGCTGAACGCGATCGGCGGCCAGGAAACGTTCGTGGGACACGATCTGCAGTTCGAGGTGTCGGCCACGCCGACGGAAGCCGATCCGGTGACCCTGACGGCGAGCAATCTGCCGGCCGGCGCGGCGTTCTATCCGACGAACGAACTGGGCACGTTCCTGTGGACGGCCGCGGCGCCGACGGGCGAGTACAGCGTTACCTTCTACGCCACCGACAAGGACGGTAGCGACGGGGAGGCCGTGGGCATAACCGTCTATCCCTTGCCGGTGGTCCGGACGTTCGACGTGAGCGGCGGCGCGCCGGCTTCCGCCACCTTCCCGACGGTGAACGGCCAGGAATACCGCCTGGAATTCAGCCTCGACCTCCTGGCGGATCCGGTGACGTGGACCGAGGTGGACAGCGGCATCGGCGATGGCGGCAATCTCACCTTGACGGACACCAACAACGTCGACGTGAAGCGGTACTATCGCCTGCTCGCACCCTAGACCGAGCGGTCGCCGCGCGCGCCGCGCCCCGAAAGGGGCGCGGCGTTTTCATTGCATGGGGCTGATCCGGCGTGGCGCACCGGGAGACGCTCCAGTCCGGTCATCGCCGGATCTTCAGACGATCCGGTTTCGGAACGGGTCCTTACCGCCGGACGCAGCGGAGGCCGACGACGGTGTTGCTGGCGGCGGGGGCGAGGGACGAGCGCGCGGCGCAGCGCAGGCCGGCGGCGGCGTTGCTCCACGAGCCGCCGCGGACGACGCGGAGGGTGCCGGTGGCCGGGCCGGTTGGATTGGCATCGGTCCGGTCGGCATAGGAGCCGGACCAGTCCCAGCACCATTCGGCGGCGTTGCCGGCGGCATCGCGCAGGCCATAGCCGTTGGCGGCATAAGAGGCCACGTTGGACGTGCCGACGGAAGCATAGAGCGCGTTGCTGGCGGCGATGGAATCGCCCCACGGGTATTCCCGGCCGGTGGCGCCGCCGCGCGCGGCCTTTTCCCATTCGGCTTCGGTCGGCAGGCGGTAGCCGTTGGCGTCCCAGTTCACGCAGGCGGAGGACAGGCTCACGACGTTGGACTTGTAGACGTTCGTTTGCCCGGCGGTCGTGTAGTACGCGGGCATCAGGCCTTCGTATTGCGAACGGGCGTTGCAGAACTTGACGGCATCGTACCAACCCACCTTGACGACGGGGTGGTTGCTCGAGGCGGCGGCCCCGCCGCCGGACACGACGCCGCATTGGCCGGTGGCGAAGTGGTAGCCGTTGGTCAGGGCCCAGCGGCGGACCATCGCCCAGTTGGTGTAGGTGACTTCGCGGGCGTCGATGGCAAAGGCATCGACGTGGATCGCGGCGGCGGGCGCCTCGTTGGTGTCGGCGGAACCGTCGGCGCCCATCCGGAATTGGCCGGCGGGAACGCAAGCCAGATTGGTGTTGGCGGAGAAGAGCCGCGCCGAAGCGTGGATGCGGATGAACGGCGTGGCGGAATTCGTCGGCAGCGCAACCTGCCCGGTGCGGCCGGTGCTGGCCTGGGCGAGGAGCGGGATCCAGGGACCTTCCACTTGATCCGCGAATTCCAGGAGCAGCGTGCCGTTTTCGTTCTGGTTGCTCCAGGTCATCAGGCCGTTGGTCGTGGGCGCGCCGAGGACGGGCGCCGTGCCGAACGCCAGATTGGTCGAGCGGGCCGTGGAGGAGATGGCGAGCGTCTGGGTGACGGCGAGGGAAGCCTGGCCCAGCGGCGCGAAGACGATGCGGTAGGTGCCGGCGGTCGGCAGCGGGCATTCGAAGAAGCCGTCGTCGCGGCTGGTCCAATGCTCGTCGTTGGGGCGGCTGGTGAAATTGAGCGAATGGATGCGCACGGGCGCGGGCTGGCCGGTGAGCGGATCGGTGGACCACCCGCGGACCTTGGGCCAGTTCGTGTGGGCGGCGGCCAGGAACTGCTGCCAGCCGCGCCGGAGGCCGGGCACGAGTTTGTCGCGGGTCGTGGTGTAGGTGGGTTGGAATGCGGAGCCGATTTCCGCCCCATAGGCTTGGATGCCGTAGAGACCGTAATTCGCATCGGTGCGGTCGCCGTTGACGGTGTAGCTGAATTCCGGGCCGCTGTAGTAGACGTAGGCGGAATTGTCGTCGTTGGTGCAGACGCGGGCGATGTTGGTGCCGAGCGGTTTGAACGGATCGGGGGACGGCATGCCGACGTTGTAGTCGCCGTAGGGGCTGTAAATCGATCCTTCGTAGCTGTGCAAGGTCAAGGTGAACCCGGGGCGGACGCGTTGCAGGAAGGCGTCGTAGGCCTGGATTTCCGGTTCGGAGGCCGGGTAGGGACCGCGGTAGGTGTCGTCGGCGGCATAGGACGTGGAGCCCTCGTCGTCGCTGCCCCAATAGAACGACGAATTGCGGTTGAGATCCACGCCGTCGGTCGGATAGGTCCACGTGCCGCTGCGGTTGTTGTCCCGGCCGTTTTTGCGCCAACTGGTGCTGACGGTGTCGCAATAGTAGCGGCCGTCGGGATTGAGGCAGGGGATGACGTAGATCTCCATTCCGTCGACCCAGGCGGCGAAGGTGGCATTGTTGGTGTAGCCGTAGAGAAGCTGCCAGATGACGTCGAGCGCCACTTCCGGCGGGGCGAATTCGCGCGAGTGGATGTTGGCGTCGATCACGACGCGCGGTTCGGGTTCTTCCGTCTCGACGTTGTCGGAGATCTTGAGCGCCCAGATGGGCCGGCCCATGGTCGTGCACCCGATCTGGATCTTTTGAGCCAAGGCGGGAAAGTTTGTCTCGAATTGGGTCAGCAAAGAAGCGACGGCCTCTTCGTCGTGATAGCCGTTGGTGACGATGATCGCTCCGAGCCCGGGCTCCGGCTCCGGAGCGCAGAACTGGGGCAGGATCTGTTCATAGCCGCGCATGGGGCCGAAGGTTTGGACGGAAGTGGCGAGCAGCTGGCTGACGGCGGCGACCTGCTGGGTGGTGCCGACGAGCACGGGGAACGGCACGCCTTCGAGGCAGGGGCCTTCGTCGAAGAGTTGATCGCCCAGGCGCCAGCGGACGACGTCGCGGTTGGTGCGGACCTGTTCGGGGACGGCCGGATACGGGGAAAAATAGACGAGGGCGGCTGCGGGTTCTGCGGCGGCGAAACCCGCCGAAACGGAAGCGAGCCAAACCAGAAAGCAAACGGCGAGAGACGACAACGATTTCATGGTCGCACAGTGCGCCGGGACGCGGAAATTGTCAAGGCGGGCAGAATGAAGGCCGGATGAAGGCGCCGGCGCGGGATTACGCCCGCCGGTGGAGATAAAACGCGGCGCAAGGGCCTTCGGGGGAAACCATGGGGGCGCCGAGAGGGTGGTCGGGGGTGCAGCGCGTGCCGAAGTGGGGGCAGTCGGGCGGTTGCAGCTTGCCAAGCAGGACGGAGGCGGCCGGACACTCCGGGGCCTCCTGCAATTGTTTGCAAACAATTGTTTTTTGAGAGGGGAATTTCAAGGCGGCGTCGTAGGCCGCGTATTCCGGGCGGAGGGACAGGCCGCTCATGGGCACGAAGCCCAGCCCGCGCCATTCGCGGTCGGAGACCTGGAAGACGGCGTCCATGACGCGCAGGGCTTCGGGGTTGCCGCCGGGATGGACGACGCGCGGGTAGGCGTTGATCATCTCGGCCTTTCCCTGCTCGAACAAGCGCAGGACATCGAGGACGCCGAGCAGGATGTCGGCCGGCTCGAAGCCGGTGACGGCGATGGGGCGGTTCAATTCCTTCGCGAGCGAAACGTAGGGATCGGAGCCGACGATCGCGCAGACGTGGCCCGCGGCGAGGAAGGCGTCGGGGGCGGTTTCCGGATCGGCGCAGATGGCGCGCAGGATGGGCGGCACGAGAAATTGCGAGACGAGGAGGCTGACGTTGGCCAGATTCCGTTCTTTCGCGAGATAGGCCAGCATGGCGTTGGCGGGCGCGGTGGTTTCGAAGCCGATGGCGAGATGGACGATTTGCTTGTCCGGATTTGCGCGGGCGAAATCGAGCGCCTGCAGGGGGGAAGTCACCATGCGGACGTCGGCGCCGCGGGCCTTGGCGGCGTAGAGGTCGCCCGAGGCGTTGGACGGCACGCGCAGCAAATCGCCGAATGTGGTCACGACGACGTCGGGCCGCTGGGCGATGGCGATGGCGTGGTCGAGGTAGGCGGACGGCGTGACGCAGACGGGGCAGCCGGGGCCGTGCAGGAGCTGGACATGCGGGGGGAGGAGCGTGTCGAGCGCGTGGCGCAGGATGGCGTGGGTCTGGCCGCCGCAGACTTCCATGATGCGCGCCGGGCGCTTCGAAATCCGCGCGATCTCCGCCGCGAGGGCGCGGATTTTGTCGGGTTCGGAATATTCCGTGAGGTGTTTCATCAATCGGAACTCAGGAACTCATGAAAAGAAAAAAGCCGAAGGAATTTTGGCAGGAATACAGGAAACACAAGAAAACAGGAGGACAGCCGGAGATTCTTGGGAGGAACAGCCGAAATCAGGAATCGGAATTTTCATGTTTTCCTGAGTCCTTCCTGTTTTCCTGCTTGGATCTGGGATCGGATGGCGGCTGCGGAAACGCCGGTCAGCAGCACCCGTTTGTTGCGGGACGTCTGGCCGGAGAGGAGCTGGACGCGGGCGCGGGGGAGATCGCAGGCGTCGGCGAGGAATTCGATCAGGGCCGCGTTGGCGGCGCCGTCCACCGGCGGGGCGCAGAGGCGCACCTTGAGGGCGTCGCCGTGTTCGCCCTGGATGGCGTTTTTCGAAGCGCGCGGCACGATGCGCAGGTTCAAGACGGTGCCTTGGGGAGTGTCCGTTAGCCAAGGCATGGAGATCTCCGGAGGAATATCCAATATTCAATGTTCAATATCCAATGTTCAACGGAGCTGAATATTGAAGATTGTTCATTGGATATTGAATATTGAGATTTCAAGGTTTCAATCGCCGACGGAGACGAGGGAAGGATCGTAGCCTTCGGGCGTCTGGTAGCCGAGAAGGTTGAGGCACGTGGCGGCGAGGGACGAGATGCCCAGGCCGGTTTTGTCCGTCAGCTTGGCTTTCGCGAGGTTGGCGGGGTCGTAGATGATCGCCGGGACGGGGTTGAGGGAGTGGGCGGTGCGGGCCTTGGGCAGGCCGGTCTTCTTGTCCATCTTGACGGTGCCGTCCTTGGCGTGCTCGTACATGTCGTCGGAATTGCCGTGGTCGGCGCTGATGACGAGGATGCCGCCGGCCTTCTGGATGGCGGGGATCAGGCGGCCGAGGGCGAGATCGACGGATTCGACGGCGATCTTGACGGCGGGAAAGATGCCGGTGTGGCCGACCATGTCGCCGTTGGGATAGTTGACGCGGATGAAGTCGTACTTGCCGGACTCGATGGCCTCGATGAGCCGGTCGGTGATTTCGGCGGATTTCATCCAGGGGCGTTCCTCGAAGGGGACGCGGTCGGAGGGCACCTCGACGTAGTCCTCGAGGGCTTCGTTGAACTTCTCGGCGCGGTTGCCGTTGAAGAAGTAGGTGACGTGGCCGAACTTCTGGGTTTCGCTGATGGCGAGCTGGTGCAGGCCGGCGTCGGCGAGGTATTCGCCGATGGTGCGGGTGATGCGGGGGGGCGTGACGAGATAGAGAGCGGGGATGTTGGCGTCGCCGTCGTACTGCATCATGCCGGCGAAGAGGACGTCGGGGCGCGGGCCGCGGTCGAAGGGCTTGAAGTCGGCCTGCTCGAAGGCATGGGTCAGTTCGATGGCGCGGTCGCCGCGGAAATTGAACAGGATGACGCTGTCGTGGTCGACGATGGGTCCGACGGGCTTGCCGTCGCGGCCGACGACGAAGGGCGGCAGGTCCTGGTCGAGGACGCCGGGGGTGGCGGCGCGCAGGGCTTCGATGGCGGCCTGCGCGGAGGGGTAGAGATTGCCTTCGCCGCGGACGTGGGTCTTCCAGCCGAGGGCGACCATGTTCCAGTCGGCTTCGTAGCGGTCCATGGTGACCTTCATGCGGCCGCCGCCGGAGGCGATGGCGTAGTCGACGGAGCCGTCGGAATTGAGTTCGGCGAGGAACTCCTCGAAGGGCAGGACGTAGTCGAGGGCGGAGGTGGGGGGCACGTCGCGGCCGTCGAGGAGGGGATGGATGCGGGCGCGCTTGACGCCTTCCTTCTTGGCCTGCGCGAGCATGCCTTTGAGGTGGTCGATGTGCGAGTGGACGTTGCCGTCGGAGAAAAGCCCGATGAAATGGAGCGTGGAGCCGTGCGCCTGGACGTTGGCGATCATTTTTTTCCAGGTTTCGCCTTGGTAGAGGTCGCCGGAGGCGACGGCCTTGGCGACGAGGGAGGCGCCTTGGTCGTAGACGCGGCCGCAGCCGATGGCGTTGTGGCCGATTTCGGAATTGCCCATGTCGTCGTCGGACGGCATGCCGACGGCGGTGCCGTGGGCCTTGAGGACGGTGTGGGGGCAGGTGGCGAGGAGATGGTCGAGATTCGGCTTGTTGGCGGAGCGGACATAGTCGCCCTCTTCGTATTTGCCGATGCCGACGCCGTCCATGACGACGAGGACGACAGGGCCCTTGGGGCCGGCATAGTTGGCGATTTTTTCCAGTTTCAAGCTCATGGGGTGCTCCAGTTCGGGTCAAACGTTTCGGGGAATATGCCCCACGCCGCGCGGATGTGCAAGAAAAGGGTGGGGGGAAGGAGGGCGCGGGGCTTTAGGGAAGGACCTGATTCACCCACGGCACAAGGCCGTGGGGGTCTGAAGTCACCATCGGGGGCTGAGGCGCAAGGCGTGGGGAACTGAGGCGCGAGGCCGTTGGGGGATTGGGTCGAGGAGCTACAGGACCATCTTTACGCCCTGGACGTTGCGCAGTTCGGCGTCGATCCGGTTCATCTGCTCCCGGGAGTCCACGCGCACCGTGACGTTGAAGGTGACGTATTTGCCCCCCTTGGACTCGTTCCCGGCCGTCAGGGGACTGGTAACGCCCAGGCCCAGCAGGACGGTTTCGATGACGAAAGCGATGCCGTCCAGCTTTTCGGCGATCACCTTGAAGTGGCAATCGACGGGGAATTCCAGCTCGGGTTGCTTCTGGTCGATCATGCGGCGACCGGGTTCCTAAAACGTCCGCGAGGCGCGGTGGAGGGTTTGGCGCTCGGCCTTGGTGAGGGATTGGATGCCCTGCGCGGAGATCTTGTCGAGGATGCGGTCGACTTCGGCCTGGTCCGGGGGCGGAGGCGCGGCGCGGGGCACGTGGGGGCGCTGGGCGACGTAGTCGCGGGCGCGGTGCCAGAGGCGGCGAAGAGTGGTGTTTTCGAAAAGCTGGTCGATGTAGAGGAAGCCGGCGAAAGCGCCCGCGAGGTGGGCCGTATGGGCGATGCCGGAGGCGGGATCGTTGTTGGCGAGAACGAATTCGATCAGGGCGAGGCCGGCGACGAGCTGCCAAGCCATCATCGTGACGGGGAAGATGAAGAAGATCAGGAGCGTGAGCTGGCGGCGGGGGTAGAGCGTGGCGAAGGCGGCGAGGACGCCGAAGATGGCGCCGGAGGCGCCGACGCACAGGGCGTGGGGCTGGGGCGAGAGCCAGAGCCAGCCGAGGCCGCCGAGGAGGCCGCTGATCAAATACATGGCGAGAAAATGCTTCGAGCCCATGGCGCGTTCGGTTTCGGGCCCGAGGAAATAGAGCGTGAACATGTTGAAAAGCAGGTGCATGAACCCGCCGTGCAGGAACATGTAGGTGAACGGCTGCCAAAGATAGCCGTGGCGGATGCCGTTCTGCGACAGCGCGAGCAAATCGTAGAGGGTGTTTGATCGCAGCAACCAGAACACCAGAAAGACGCCGGCGTTGATCTTGATGAGCGCGGCGACGACGGGCGGGAGCTGGGCGAAGAAGCCCGGCGCGCGGCCGGCGGAGGCGGAAGGATAATAAGGACGGTAGCTCATGGGGCGGCGAGGAGCCGGTGGACGGCGACGGAAGCGTCGAACTGGTGGAGGGGCGTGCGGTAGAGACCGATGGATTTCGTGCGGGCGGCGGCCAGCATGTCGGAGGGAATGGGCCGGGCCGAGCAGGCGAGGATGGCGCGGATGCCGACCAGCGAGGCCACGGCGACGGCGTTCTGATGGGCCTGGATGGTGATGAGCACGGAATTTTCGGCGGCGTGGGCCAGGACGTCGCTGAGCAAGTCGGACGTGAAGGCGGAGTCGAACTCCGCGCCCGCCGGAGCGGGCAGAAGGCACTCGGTGCCGGGAATGTCGAGCAAACGGTCCAATTTCATGGGGGGGACCATACCGCGCCGAACCGGAAACCGCCAACCCCAAAACGCTTGCCACGCGGGCGGCGGCATCGGATGATGCCGAGGTCATGGGCGAAGTGCTGTTGAGCGTGGAAAATTTGCGCGCGGGATTCGAGACCGCGTCCGGATTTCTGCGCGCGGTCGACGGTGTGTCGTTCGAGGTCCGCCGCGGCGAAGTCCTCGGCCTCGTGGGCGAATCGGGCTGCGGCAAGACGGTGACGGCGCTCAGCCTGCTGCGGCTGCTGCCGCGGCCGCCGGCGGTCATCGAAGGCGGACGGGCGCTGTTCCGCGGCCGCGATTTGCTGGCCATGCCGATCGAAGAGCTGCGGAAAATCCGGGGCGGCCAGATCGGGATGATTTTCCAGGAGCCGATGACGGCGCTGTCGCCGCTGCACCGGATCGGCGACCAGCTGGTCGAGGCGGCGCGGCTGCATCGGGACGGCGCCGGCGCCGACGCCTGGGCGCTGGGGCTGGACTGGCTGAAGCGGGTGGGCTTGCCGGACCCGGAGCAGCGGATGAAGGACTATCCGCACCAGCTGTCGGGCGGGATGCGGCAGCGGGTCATGCTGGCGATGGCGATGCTGCCGGAGCCGGAATTGATCATCGCGGACGAGCCGACGACGGCGCTGGACGTGACGATCCAGGCGCAGATTTTCGAACTGCTGCTGCGCCTGCGCGGCGGCGACACGGCGGTGCTGCTGATCACGCACGACATGGGCGTGGTGTGGGACGTGTGCGACCGGGTGCACGTGATGTACGCGGCGCGCCTGGCGGAAAAAGGATCGCGCGACGCGACCTTCGAGCGGCCGGCGCATCCGTACACGCGCGGATTGCTCGCGGCGATGCCGCGGCTGCACGGAAAAACGGAACGGCTGCCGGACATTCCGGGGCAATTGCCGTCGCTGGCGGATCCGCCGCCGGGCTGCCGGTTCGCGCCCCGCTGTCCGCTGGCGCGCGCCGCCTGCCGGCGGACCATGCCGCGGATGCGGACGCTGGAGGCGGACCACGAGGTGGCGTGCTGGGACGGAATTTGGGAAGAAGCGGAAGTAGAAAACGGAGCGCGGAGCTCGGAAGTCAGGACGGAACGATGAGGGCATTGGCGATCAACGGGAGCCCGCGCAAGGGCGGCAACACGGAAATCCTGCTGCGGAAGGCGCTCGAGCCGATCGCGGCGGCGGGGCACCGCACGGACTTTTTGCAGGTGGGCGGGACGCGCATCCGCGGCTGCACGGCGTGCGACGCTTGCAAGCGGATCCGCAACCGGCAATGCGTGATCGACGACGACATCTTCAACCTGGCGTTCGCGAAAATGTGCGAGGCGGACGCGATCTTGATCGGCTCGCCGACGTATTTCGGGGACGTGACGGCGGAAACGAAGGCGCTGATCGACCGCGCGGGCCGGGTGGGGCGGGCGAACGGCGGTTTGCTGCGGCGGAAGGTCGGCGCGGGCGTGGCGGCAGTGCGGCGCGGCGGCGCCGTCCAGGTGATGGAAACGATCAACCACCTGTTTCTGGCCTGCGAGATGGTGGTGCCGGGCTCGACCTATTGGAATTTCGGCATGGGCGGCGCGCCGGGCGAGGTGCTGAACGACGCGGAAGGGCTCGCGAACATGCAGAATCTGGGCGAACAGATCGCGTGGCTGTTCGGATTGATGGAGAAACGTGGCTAAGCGCGTCCAGCGATTCAGCCTGATTAACCTCGGGTGTCCGAAGAACACCGTGGACTCCGAGGGTCTCCTGGGCGGGATGGCGCTGGCGGGGTTCCAGTTCGCCGAAAAGCCGGCGGCGGCGGACGTCTGCCTCGTGAACACGTGCGGATTTCTCGACGCGTCCCGCCGCGAGGCGGCGGACGTGCTGGCGGAACTGGCGGCGGAACGGGGCCGCAAGGGCCGGCCTCTGCTGGTGGCGACGGGCTGTCTCGTGGAGCGGGCGGGCGGCGCGGCCGCGCTGGACGAATTCCTGGCCGCGGCCGACGCGCGGGTCGGGTTCGCGGACTACGCGCGCCTGCCGGAAATCTGCCAGGAACTTTTGGCGGGCAAGGCGTCGGCGTCCCGCGCCGGGGGCTACGCGGGACGGGTGCTGCCCAAGACCTATCTGGAATGGCTGGGCCGGCCGCGCATGCGGATCGGTTCCGAAGCGTCGGCCTATCTGAAAATCGGCGAAGGCTGTTCGAATTGCTGCGCGTATTGTTCGATTCCGCTGATTCGGGGACGGCGAGCCAGCCGGCCCATGAAGGCGATCCTGAAGGAAGCGCGGGAACTGGTGGCGGCCGGCGCGAAAGAACTGATTCTGATCGCGCAGGACACGACCGCCTACGGGATGGATTCCGCGGGCGAGCCGCGGCTGGCGGTCTTGCTGGAGGAACTGCTCCGGATCCCGGGCGATCTGTGGTTCCGCGTGATGTATGCGCACCCGCGGCATCTGACGGACGACGTTCTCGAGGTCATGGCGTCGGATTTGCGGGTGTGTCCGTATCTGGACCTGCCGCTGCAGCACGTGAACGAAAAGATGCTCAAGCGGATGGGCCGCGGCTACGGGCGCAAGCGGGTGGATGCGGCGCTGGCGCAGATCGACCGGATCCTGCCGGGGGCGGCGTTGCGGACGACGTTCATCGTGGGGCATCCGGGCGAACGGGAAAAGGAATTCGGGGAATTGCTGGCGTTCGTGGAAGAGGGGCATTTCGACCATCTGGGCGTTTTCGCGTGGTCGCCGGAACCGGGCACGGTATCGGCGGGCATGGCGGACCGCGTGGATGCGGCGGTGGCGGAAGACCGCCGGCGCCGGCTGATGGCCGCGCAGGCCAAAGCGGCGGCGGCGCGGTTGCGGCGGCGGAAGGGGGAGCGGACGGTCATGCTGCTGGAACGGCGCGATCCGGACGGCTGGCATGGCCGGACGCCCTGGCAGGCGCCCGAAGTGGACGGCGAAACCGTGCTGGACGCCGCGGGTCGCGGCGCCCAGATCGGGGATTTCGTGAAGGTGAAAATTTCGCGGACCGGGCCGTACGATTGCCAGGCGCGCCGGGTGGCCCCATGAGACGGCGCTTGAAACCCATCGCGGTGCGGGTCCTGCTGCTGGCGGCGGCGGCTTGGACGCCGGCGGGGGTCGGATACGCGCAGTTGGGCCTCCAGCCTCTGGCGTCGTTGCCGCGGGAAACGCCTGCGAAAAAACCGGCGGCGACGGGGACGCCGGCGGAAAACGGGGGGGCACACGAACCGAAACTCCATCTCAAGTTGAATCCGGATCAGGTGTTGGCGCTGCAGATGCAGGCGCTGAACGCCCAATACGAAGAAAATGGCCAGACGCGCCGCGGCCAGAATCGGTTCACGAAATGGATGGATGGGGTCCATGACCGGACCTATTGCTGGATGGACGATGCGGTGCGGCGCATCGACGTGAAGTGGCTGGCCGAAGACGCGCCCTACGATCCGGAACTATCGACGTTCAAGCTGAAGCTGCTGACGCGGACGGGGGGCAAGAGCAGCGAAAAGAATTTCGATTTCAAGGTGCGGTTCCGCGCGGACATGGCGTTGCCCGGTTTGGAGCGCTCGCTGCACTTGTCCGTGGACAACGCCGGGCAGGACGAGTTGCCGGGCACGGATCCGATGAAGAAAGAATCCGACATGCGCCTTGGCGTGCGCACCATGTTTCGGACATTGCGGGGGACCGATCTGTCGATGGGGGGGGGGCTCCGCTGGCGCGATGGGAATCCCGTCGTCTACCTGAGCACGGATTGGCGGCTGGAACGGCCGGTGGAGGACGGCATCCTCTGCCTGAACCCGCAGGCCACCTATCACAGCGACGAAGGCTTCGGGCAGAAGATCGTGCTGGCATGGACGCGGCCGGTGGGTCCGAAGCAGATTTTCCAGACGCGGACCGCCGAACGGACGTCGGAGGCCTTGGACAGCGTGGAGTTCGAGCAAAGCCTGCGGTTTGCTTGGTTGCGCTCCGGTCGCGGCCGGGGCTGGGTGGCGCAAATCAGCGTTTTCCCGCACATTCGGAGTTCCGACTGGTATTGGGACGATTCGCTGGTGAATTTGACCTGGCGGGATGCCCTGTATCGGAAGTGGATTTACTATACGGTTACGCCGCAAGTCCAATTCCCCAAAGAAGATGAGTATCAGGCCCGGCCGTCGCTGCGCATCGGGCTGGAGATCCTGTTTGGCGGCAAAGTCGGCGAATTGCTGTAGGGGGGTTCTTCGGGTTTGACAGAAAGGGGGCAAATCTCCTACCTTGGCCCGCGACGATTTAGAAAAACAAACAGGAGAAACGCTTTACTATGAACACGAACAACCTGCTGTATGCGGCCTTGGGTTGCGGCCTGGTCGCTTTGCTTTTTGCGTGGTGGAAAACGAAATGGATCAACCGGCAGGATCCCGGCACGGCCCGGATGCTGGAGATCGGCGCGGCCGTCCGCGAGGGCGCCATGGCGTTTCTGAAGCGCGAGTACAAGGTGCTGGCCATCGTGGTCGTCCTGGTGGCGATTCTGCTGGCGGTCATCAACCAAGGCCCGATCAAGCTGGTCGCGGCGGCCTTCGCGTTCGGCGCGTTCTGCTCGGCCCTGTCCGGATTCTTTGGCATGCGGGTGGCCACGGCCGCCAACATGCGCACGACCAACGCGGCCCGCACCGGGCTGCCCGCGGCCCTGCAGGTCGCGTTCTCCGGCGGCGCCGTCATGGGCATGAGCGTCGTCGGCCTCGGCCTGACCGGCCTGACGCTGACCTTGATGGCGCTGCTGCGGAAGTACGGCGTCGCGAACGGCGTTCTAAACGTGGACCTGATCAAGAGCACCGTCTTGCCGATCCTGACGGGCTTCTCGATGGGCGCCAGCTCGATCGCGCTGTTCGCGCGCGTAGGCGGCGGCATCTACACCAAGGCGGCCGACGTCGGCGCGGACCTGGTCGGCAAGGTGGAGGCCGGCATTCCCGAGGACGATCCCCGCAATCCGGCGGTCATCGCCGACAACGTGGGCGACAACGTCGGCGACGTGGCCGGCATGGGCGCCGACCTGTTCGAATCCTACGTGGGCGCCATCGTGGCGGCCATGGTGCTGGGCGCCACCATCACGGTCAACGGCGCCAAGGACATCACCTTCATCCTGTTGCCGCTGGTCATTGCCGGCGCGGGCATCCTGTTCTCCATCGCCGGCACGTTCTTCGTGCGCACGAAGGAAGGCGGCAACCCGCAGAAGGCCCTCAATCAGGGCACCTTCGGCGCCTGCCTGATCATGGCGATCGCGACCTACTTCATCTGCAAGCGCATGTTGCCCGGCGAGTTCAACATCGCTTCCGCCGTGGCGGGCGCGGGCGCGCTGACCTGCACGAGCGGCGGCGTGTTCCTGGCGACGGTGGTCGGCTTGGTGGCCGGTGCCGTCATCGGCCTGCTGGCCGAGTACTACACCGCGGAAGGCAAGGGGCCCTCCAACGGCGTCGCGGACGCGTCCGAAACCGGCGCGGCCACGAACATCATCGCCGGCCTCGGCGTGGGCATGATCTCGACGGCCTACCCGGTGCTGGTGCTCGCGGTCGCGACGATCGCGTGCTACTACTTCGCCGGCCTCTACGGCATCGCGCTGGGCGGCCTCGGCATGCTGGCGACGACGGGCATCCAGCTCGCGGTGGACGCCTACGGGCCGATCGCCGACAACGCCGGCGGCCTCGCCGAAATGGCGCACCTCGAAAAGGAAGTCCGCCAGCGCACCGACAAGCTCGATGCGGTCGGCAACACCACCGCCGCCATCGGCAAGGGCTTCGCCATCGGTTCCGCCGCCCTGACGGCCTTGGCCCTGTTCGCGGCGTTCCGCGAGACGGTCAACCTACCGATCATCGACGTCACCGATCCCAAGGTCATGGCCGGCCTGCTGGTCGGTTCGATGATGCCCTTCCTGTTCTCGGCCTTCGCGATGAAGGCGGTGGGCCAGGCGGCCTTCGCCATGGTCGAAGAAGTGCGCCGCCAGTTCAAGGAAATCCCCGGCCTGCTCGACGGCAAGGAAGGCGCCAAGGCCGACTACGCCCGCTGCGTGGACATTTCCACCGCCGCCGCGATCAAGAAGATGACCGTGCCGGCCCTGCTGGGCATCCTGACGCCGGTGGTGACCGGTTTCGTATTCGGCAAGGAAATGCTGGGCGGCCTGCTGGCGGGCGTAACGGCTTCGGGCGTGCTGATGGCGCTGTTCATGGCGAACGCCGGCGGCACGTGGGACAACGCCAAGAAGCACATCGAAGGCGGCGCGCACGGCGGCAAGGGTTCGCCCTCGCACAAGGCGGCCGTGGTGGGCGACACCGTCGGCGATCCTTTCAAGGATACCGCCGGTCCTTCGCTGAACATCCTGATGAAGCTGATGAGCGTGGTCGCGCTGGTCATCGCGCCGGTGCTCCTGAACTGGGAGCCCGTCATCAAGCGCTTCCTCGCCAACTGGTAAACCGCCGGTAGCCGCACGCCCCCGCGCCGCCCGCGCGGGGGCGTTTTCGTTTGGACCGTCTCGCGGTTGCCATTGGCGCCCGCAGGGCGTATGAATGGGATCATGAAAACGCGCATGAAATCGTGGCTGCTCGGATTGGCGGCGGTTTGGTTCGCCGTTGCGGCCGGGAGCCAGGAAACCGCTTCCCGGACCTTGGCCGGCGGCGATCTCGCCGCCATCGCGGGAACGACCGCCGACGCCAGCCAGTTGTCGTTCCCGACGGACGAGGAAATCCAGCGCACGTACGATTTGATCGCGGACTACCACACCAAGCATCTGGAAGAACTCGGCGTCAAATTGCCCCGGCTCCGGAGGGCGAACGGGGATTACGTCCTGTCGGCCCTGACGCTCGTCTATCTGGCGCGGGGCTATCCCGACGTGAAGACGGTCTCGAAATCCGAGCTGACCCAGTTCATGCGGCAATACGTGCCGGACGTCAACGACGTCCAGCAGGCCCGGCATCTGGCCGCGCAGTCGGGCTGGTACATCCTTTCCGGCACGCGCAAGGACGGGCGGGAACTGAACATCCAGCCCGGCGAATACCGCCTCATCAATCTGGAAGAGGCCTATCCGGGCTTCAACAGCCAGCGCCGGGTCGATCTGTCGTCGCCGGATTACTGGGAACAGCTCAAGGCCGCTTACGGCTACCGTTGCGCCTGTTGCGGTTCCAAGGAAGGCGAACCCAACTTCAACTGGCCCGACACCATCACCGTGCTCCAGAAAGGCCACATGGATCCGAGCAAGCCCCTCGGCCCGGGCAACCTCATTCCCCAATGCGTCAAATGCAACCAGCCCGCCCGCGATTTCTGGGTCTTCGACGACAAGGGCCGCGTCGTGGCCGTGGCCAATCCGGCGGTCGTCGAACGCAGTTCGGATGACGTCCAATTCCAGGTCTACGAACGGCTCTACCGCAAGTACGGCGGCCGCGATCCGGAAGAAATCGAGGAGGCGGCCGCGGCCGCGGCGGAAGATGCGGATCCGCCGGAAGACGCGACCGAACCGGAAAGCGCGGGAACTTTGCCGTGAAGGCTTGATTTCCCGGCCCGTCCGGGCATGCTAGGACGCTCAACCCCGAACCCAGGAGAATCCAATGGCCCGAGCCGCAGCACGTCACATCCTCGTCGATACCGAAGCCCAGTGCAACGCCCTCAAGCAGCAGATCGCCGCCGGCGCGGATTTCGCCGAGCTCGCGAAGCTCCATTCATCCTGCCCGTCCGGCCGCGACGGCGGCGCGTTGGGCACGTTCTCGCCGGGCCAGATGGTCAAGGAATTCGACCAGGTGGTTTTCAGCGCGCCGATCGGCGTGGTCCAAGGACCGGTCAAGACCCAGTTCGGCTATCATCTCGTGGAAGTGACGCAACGGACGGATTAGGAATCCATCCGCGCCGCGCGCCGCGAAATCCGGGACCCGCAGCGGGCCCGGATTTTTCGTCGCCTAAAACGGCACCAGGGTCTTCTGGCGGCGGCGGAAGGCGGCGCGCCGGGTGTAGCCGGCGGCGCGGGCGAGTTCGATGGCCTTCTCGAAATGGCGGCCGATCTGGGTCGGATCGTGCGAGTCGGAGCCGAAGGTGATCGGAATGCCGCGCGCATTCATCCAGGCCAGGATTTGCGGCGCGGGATAGGCCTCGGCGGCGCCGTGGTCGTAGCCGCTGGTGTTGATCTCGATGGCCATGCCGGCCGCGGCGACGGCGTCGAGCGCGGGGGGCACGATTTCGGCGAGCAGGGCTTCGGGGGCGCGCACGCCGGTGCGCTTGACGATGTCGAAATGGGCGCAGACGTCGTAGAGCCCGGTGCGGGCCAGCTCGGTCATCCGGAGATAGTAAGTCCGGTTCATCTGCTCGACGAATTCCGGCGTCGCCGCGGGATCCCCGGGCGAGAGGTCCCAGAACGGGCCCGTGTGCAGGGAACCCAGGACGACGTCGAAATCGGCGAGGTCCAGCAACGATTGGATATGGCCGTTCACGAGATCGCGCTGGTAGTCGGCTTCGATGCCGAGCAGGACGGTGCAGAAATTCGCGGCCTGCGCTTGCCGGACCAGCTCGAAATAGGCGTCGAGTTCCGCGCGCGTCATGCGGATGGACGGATGCGGATCGTTGGGAAAGGGGATGTGGTCGGTGCAGGCGATTTCGGGGATGCCGCGCGCGGCGGCGGCGCGGGCATAATCGATCGGATCGCCGCCGGCGTGGCGGCACAGACGCGTGTGCGTGTGATAATCGGCTGGCAGTTGGGCATTCATCGAGTCGGCGACGATACGCCGGAGGCGGGCTTCTGTCAAAGGAATGGCGCGGTTCCGGTATGGGGAAGGAGCGGGACCGTCACGCCGGGCGCGGACGTCGGGCCAGAAGCAGATAGGCCGCCGAGGCCGCCAGCACCGTGTTCAGCGGCGGGATGCCCGGCAAGAACTTCGCCGCGCAGAAGCCGCAGGCCCACGCGACGACCGCAGCCCAGCGGATGCCCGGCTCGGGCGCCGCGTCGGGCGCGCGCCGGCGCACGACGAAGTAGTCCAAGATCAGGATCGCGCCGATGGACGGCAGCATCAGATTGAGGAGATTCAGCCACGGCACGAAATGGTTGTAGGCCGCCGTGGCGAAAACCGTGCCGAGAAATCCGTTGATCAGCACGAATTTCCGCTTGCGCAGGCGCGTGAGCGTGGCGAATCCGAGACTGGCGGCATAGAGCGCGTTGTCGTTCGTCGTCCAGATGTTCAGGCCGAGCACCAGCACGGATACGGCGATCAGGCCCTGCGCCTTCAGCGCCAGCGAAATGTCGTTGGTCTGGTAGAACGCGGAGGCCACCGCGCCGAAGAGAAACATCAGCGAATTGCCCAGCAGGAACGCGATCACGGTGGCGGAAACGGAGATCTTCGGCGTGCGCGCGTAGCGGGTGAAATCGGGCGTGAGCGTCCCGCCCGAAATGAACGAGCCCACGCAGATGCCGATGGCGGCGGTGAGGGAGAGGGGGGCCGCGGGTTCCATCGCGAACCAGGCGGAGACGCCGCCGAAATCGTGGAATGCCTTGGCCATCGAGGCCGACCCCAGCAGCGCGATGGCCGGCACCGCCACGATCGACAGAATCGTCAGCGACTTGATGCCGTAGTAGGCCGTCAACGTCATGCATGCGCCGGAAACGAGGAGGAGAACCAGGCGGGGCAGGCCGGGGAACAGTTGCGCGACGGGCAGCGCGAACATCGCCACGCCCACGCCGAACCAGCCCACCTGCGTCACGCCGAGGAGCAGCGACGGCAGAATCGCGCCTTTCTGCCCGAACGCGCGGCGGGCGAGCAGATGCGTGGATAGTCCCGTCCGGGCCGCGATGTGCGCGAGCAAACCCGTATAGATGCCTAGCAGCAGGTTGCCCGCCAGCACCGCCAGCAGGAATGCCGGCGCGCGCAGCCCGTTGCCCAGATTGGCGCCGGCCCACATGCTGGCGGAGAAAAAGGTGAATCCCAGCATGACCACCAGCAGGGACGGAAATCCCCGGCGATCCGCTTCGGCGACGGAAGTGAATTCGTATTCGGAATGCATGGAAGCGGAATCTGGCCTGTTCGCGGCCATTTTTCAATCCAGAAGAGGAGACCGCTGCGGGAACGGGGCGGATGCGTCAAGGCGCCAGGCGGACGCGGACGCCGAACGCGTTCAGGAGGGTCGGTTCGTCGTTCGTGAACGCCATGGTTCCGTCCACCCCCGGCCGGTCGACGTAATCCGGACGATTGGTCATCGGGCCGTTCAGGTCGTCGGTCGCGACGACGGTATAGAGGCGCTGGGTGTTGCCCGGCCAGGCGAAGATCTGATGGCCCGTGCCCGCCTGCACGGCCGGATTCCGGATCGCGAAGAGGCTGTCGGGATCCAGCGGATCCGTGCCGGCGACGGTTTCCGCCCAATCGGATTGGCCGTCTTCGTCCGTATCCCAGAGCCGGGGATTCGTATTCTGCTGGAATTCCTGCAGGTTGGTCAGGCCGTCGTCGTCCGGGTCTTCGGCCGCGTCATCGGTCAACGGCAGCAGGCCGTGGAGCAATTCCCACTCGTCGGGCATGCCGTCGCCATCCGTGTCCGCGCTGGCGTAGACGAATTCGAATGCGCCGATATCGGCCTTCGCCTCGCCGTTTGCATCCCCGTCCAGCGGCCGGGGAACGGAGTCGAGATCGTTGCCCGGCGCCGGCGTCGCGATGGGGAGCGCGTCGATGCATGGCGAACCGAGCGTAAGCCGATAGTTGTCGTAAGAGAGGAAGGCAGGCTCGTTGGTCATGTGTCCGGGGCCTCCGGGGTCCGGGAAGATGCAACAGAAGTCCCATGCGCCGCCCAGCACGTTCGATCCGGAGCCGGCAGCCGCGTTGTAATAGACGATGCTGGCGGTTCCGGTGGTTTCGAACGCACCGCCGCCGTCCGTGGCGCCATTGTTCGCCACCGTGCAGAATGCGATTTCGCCGCGGGCGATGCCGCCGCCGGCTTGCCCGGCGCCGTTGGCGGCCACGAGGGTGTTGACCAGCCGACCGCCGTACACGCCGCCGCCGAAGGCCTGCGCCGCGTTGAACGCGACAGCGCAATTGGAAACCAAGGCGCCGTGGCCGCACCAGACGCCGCCGCCGCTTTGCTCGAGCGTCGCGTCGCCGGCCGCGCGCGTGGCTCCGCCCTGCACCGTGAATCCGACCAGAGTGGCGTTGGTGCCGAGATAGACGCCGCGGATCGCGGCCGCGCCGACGGGCCCGGCGCCTTCGATGACGGTTTGCCCGCGGCCGTTGACGGACTCCACCCGGATGGCTTTGTCCACCACTACGCGGTTGGTCAGCGCCCCGAAGTGCGTGCGACCGCCGGCGTTGTAGACGCCGTTGGACACCCACACGGCATCCGGAGCGTCGGCGGCATCGACGGCCGACTGGATGTCGTGGGCGGCGTCGGCCCACGTCAGGAACGGCCAGACGTGGCCGCCTTGCGGGGACACGTAGTGCGCGGGCGTCAACTCGTAGGCGCCCATGTCCGGCGCGGCGGTTCCACCCGGACTACCCGCCACCGGCCGCGGCATGCCGGCCAAGTCCAGCGCGAGCTCGCCGGCCGCGGCGGCATCCAAGGCCGGGGAATTGGTCTCCAGGAAGTAGATCCCCGCGGCCCGATCCACGAAACGGGGATCGTTGGTCGCGTTGCCGACGGATTGCGGATCGGGCGCCGTGCAGGTGTACCGGCAGACCGAGTTGAAGTAGTTGGACCAGCCCGCGTCCGCGGTATTGAAATAGACGATGGAATTGCTGGCCACGCTTCGGAAAATGCCGCCGCCGGATTGCGTGGCGTGGTTGTCGGCCACGGTCGCGTGCAGAATCGCCGCGTCGGCGATACCGCCGCCGTAGGCCGCCTGGTTGTTCGCCGCCAGCACGTTTTCGAGCGTTCCGCCGCTGGCGCCGCCGCCGTTGCCGGTCGCCACGTTGTTGGACAGCACGCAGCGCGAGAGCGCCGCGTTGCCGGCGCCGCCGCCGTCGAGCGCGGCATTGGCGCACAAAGTCGACTCGCGCACCGTTCCGCCCCGGATGCCGCCGCCGGATTGGGCCGCCGCGTTGTTTTGGAGCACGCAATCCTCCAAGACGCCGCCGGCTTCGCACCAGGCCCCGCCGCCGCTTTGGTCCCGGTCCGCGTCGCCCGCCGCGCGGGTGTGCCCGTTCGTCAGCGTGAAGCCGATCAGGCGCGCGCCCGCGCCCACGTAGGCGCAGCGCACCGCGGCGTCGCCGCAGGGGCCCGCGCCCACGATCCGCGCGTGGGCCGGTCCGTTCAGGCTGACGACGTCCAGCGCGTTCGTGATGGCGATCCGGTTGGTGAGCCCGCCGTTCCAGGCGACGCCCCCCGCGTCGTAGTCGCCGTCGCCGACCGCCACCACGCCCCCGGGAATGTTGGCGGCGATGGCGTCCTGGATGTTCGTCGCCGCATCCGGCCAGTTGGTGAAGGGGGGCACGTGCAGGCCCGCGGGGGAGACGTAGTTGGTGTAGCCCGGGAAAATCTCCACGGCGACGGAATTGGAGGCGGCCCCGTCCGGATTCCAGGCCGCGACGGTGGCGACGTAGATGCCCGGCGTCTCGAAGGTCCGCTCTACGAACGGGACGTTGGAGACGGCAAAGCCGTCGCTGAAGGTCCAGACGTAGGCGGCGGGCTGGCCCGCGACGTCGCATTGGAACGCGATGGGCGTGCCGACGACCGCGCGGTCCGTGCTGCTCTCCACGGCGACCGCCAGCGGCCCGCCCAGGCCGGGGAGGTAGAATTCGTCGCAGCCCACGTCGACCTCGCTGCCCCAGATGCGCGGATCGCCGTCTAGGTCGAAATTTCCTTCGGAAAGCCACAAGCTGCCGGCGTCGACGCACGGCGAACCGGCGACCAGCCGCCAATTGTCGTAGCCCGCCAAACCCGGCGGGGCGGAAAAATTGCCGGTGCCCGCGGCGAGGGGAGTCGTGCACGAATAGGAGAAGCTGCTGTTGTAATCGTTGGCGTAGGCAACGGCGTCGTTGTAGTAGACGATACAGTTGCGCACATCCGAGCCGTAAGTGCCCCCGCCGCGGACTCCGGCCGTGTTTTGCACGATGGTGTTGTTGATCAACGTCCCATAGACCACGCCTCCGCCGTAGGTCGGGGAATCGTTGCCGCGGACAAGACAGTTGTGCATCGATCCGTTTCCGCCGGACGGGCTGTAGAGCCCGCCGCCGTAGCCGTCCGCGGAATTGTTTTCGATCCGCGAATGCCGGATGGTTGGCGAACGGCTACCCATGAAATATGCTCCGCCGCCGTGGTTTCCGGCCCGATTCCGCCGGATGATGCATCCGACGATTTCCATTCCCGAGGATCGGTCCGTCGTTGCGCCGCCGCCGTCCGCGATGCCGCCGCCGTACGTGCCGACGTTGTCCTCGATCAGGCAATCTTCGATCCGCACCGGGACATCGGGCAGCGCCGCGCTGTAATTCCAGAACGCCGCCGCGATGCCTCCGTTCAGGTTGCTGGCCACGGTGGAGGCCCGGATCAGGAAATTGCTGACCCGCGGCACCTGGATCGTGCCGGTGGTGTCGTTTTGCCGCAGGGCTACGCCGGTGCCGGCGGATTCCGCAACCGTGCAGTCCTCGATGCGGGTGTCCACCGCGCAGGTGTAGATGCCGTTGAAGGCGCTTTTCCGGACGATCGTGTTGGTGACGACCAGCGTGGAGTCGGACTCGACGCGCGGCGTCGTATAGCTGTCGATGCCGTTCGACCGGGAATGCGTGACGAGGCAGTTGTAAACGGCGCCGTATTCGCTTTTGACCCCATGGCGGGGGGCGTTGCTGACCGTGAAACCGTCCAGCGCGCCGAACTGGAGGAAAACGGCATCCTGGCCGGCCGGCAACGCGCTTCCGTCCAAAAGCACGGCATCCCGGCCGTTCAGGGCGGCGAGGACGACGTGGTTGGTCACCCGCACGGTCGCCGTCGGCGCATAGAGGCCGTCGGCGACCAGCACGAGATCGTTGGACGCGCAGGCGTCGATGGCGGCCTGGAAATTGGTGGCGGCTTCCGCCCAGTTGGTAAAGGGGGGGACGTGCAGGCCCGCGGGGGAGACGTAGCGGGTTTCTGCACCCGCCGGTCCGGCGGCGACCGCCAGGACGCCGGCGGCGATCAAGCCCAGCGCCCGGGCGGATCGCTTCCGGGACGACCACCATCCCGGTCCGCGCTCCCGGAAGTCCGGTTTGAGTGGGCCTTTCATGGCGCAACCATACTCAATGGCGCCGGTCGGATCAAGTCCGGTCCGCCAAGGACCGGCCTCGAGATTGACGGTTCGGCGACGAGGGAGTAAAAGTTAGTCGAAGAACTTCCGACGTTTTTCCCCGGCCGTTCGGGCGGAAGTGAATATGAAAGCGAATTTCCGTCCCATGAACCTGTTGCGTCCCGCTTCCTGCCGCGTTTGCCTCCGCTGGATCCTGGCGGCGGGCGTCTGGCTGGCCTTGGTTGCGCCTGCCGGGGCCGCCAAGGCGACGGAAGCCGGCGGCCGCCGGACGCGCTCCTCGCCTCCGAAGATTTTCGGCATCGTCTCCACGCTGGCCAAAGGACTGCGCGGCCCCGACGGCATCGTGCTGGATGCGAAAACCGGAAACCTCTACGTCTCGGAAGAAAACGCGGCGACCATCGTCCGCATCAAACCCAGCGGCTCCAAGCAGGTGATCGTCGACGTTTCGACTCCGCTGTACGAAGAGAGCGGAAGCCGCCGGAAAAAAGCCACGGGGCTGCGCTCGCCGGAAGGAATCGCGCTGGACGAAAACGGCACGCTCTACGTCGTCGAGGACGTTCCCGGCGGCCGGTTGATTTCCTTCGACCTCTCGGGCCGAGACGGGGATCCGCCCGACCGCGGGTACGTGGTGCCCCTGCCGCTGCCGAACCACGAGTTCGCCTGGGAATCCGTGGACGTCGGGCCCGCGGGGGAACTGTTGATCGCTGGATCGACCATGGAAGCGTTCGCCCACAACCTGGAGAACGACGGGGGGCTGGGCGTGTTCCGGGGCACGCTCCTCTACCGGGATGCGCAGGGCGACTGGTGGATGCCGCTGAACGACGCGATGGCCAGCTATTCCGCCGCGTGCTTCTCCGACGACGCGAATTACGCTTTCTTCGCCGACGAGTTCACGGGCGACGTCGGCTGCCTCGATCTGCGCACGCACAACGTCCGGGTTTTTCGGTCGAAGCACCGGTTTCATGCTCCTGAAGGCCTGTATGCGCTGCCCGGCGGTTCGGCGCTGGTGGTCGAAGAAGGCGGTAAAATCTATCGCCTGGATCCGACGGTCGACACGACCCAATGGCTGTATGAAAACGAGGGCACTCTCGAATCCGCCTGCTGGGACGCCTCGCGCAAACGCATCCTCGCTACGGACGACAAGGCGGGCGCGCTTCTGTCGCTGGAACTGAAGTCCGGCCTGGGATTCCGCGCGACGATCGGGACGATCCAGGACATCCTTTTCGCGGAACAGTCGACGCCCGTGGAAATGGTTCCCAAAGATTGCCCCGAATATCTGGCCAAGGTGCTGAAGCTCGGCGGCTACGACCCCGACCGCCAGGGGGCGGAGGTCGCCTTCCGGGATTTCGCCCAGAAATATTGTCTGGTCGCGATCGACGCGAAGGCGTCGTTGATGACCCCGAACCCCGACATCGAGGATCCGATCAAGCGGATCCAGTTCGTGATCGTCGCGCCGTACCTCATCGGCGTGAAGGAAGGCGAACTGATCTGGTCGTCCAGCGGTTTCACGGCCGTCAAGAAATCCGGCCAGGAGCTGAAGACCGAACTCGTCCAGCGGCAAGTCATCCATGGCGACCTGATGGAGAGCCGGTTCACCCCGGTGGGGGGCCAAACCATTGCGTTGCCGATGCCGTTTTCCGCCCGCATCAATTCCGACGGTTTCGTCTCCGTCAATTTCATGGGCATGGGCGTGATGCCCGATTTCTACCTGGAACTGAACTCCGTCGAGCCGGACGAAAGCGTCATGGTGGTCCTGTATCCGAACGAACGACCCCAGCAGTACCAGCTCAAGTTGCCTCCCAAACGCGACCGCAACCATTGGGTGGTCGCCCTGGAACGCAAGGATCCGGACGTCTGGCGGCGCCTGATCCTCAAGCCCTGACCGGGTGTCGCGCCGGCAGCGGGCGGGGCGGGTTTTACGTAGCGTGGAAAAAAGTTTTCCACGGTGTGGAAAAATCGGGCAAAGTTTTTACGTGCTACGTAAAACTCGCGCAAAGTTTTTGGGAATGTCCGAAAGCGTGTGATGAGGAGGTGAGGCATTTGGGAGGATATGGC
>CALMNW010000013.1 GCA_937872095.1 uncultured Verrucomicrobiota bacterium | reverse complement strand
CAACAGAACGACCAGATAAGTCGTGCTCCACTCATCAATCTGGACGGCATACGGCATCCTGTACTTGGTCAGCCATTCCCTCGCCATCGTATCAAATTCTTTTGTGGTCATTGCCTCTGCCCCTTGACCCTTATTCTCCCAAGGAGGGGTGGTAAACCTGTCTCTAAATCATCAGTTTATGAGCCGTATCTAAAACCCCGTTTGCCAAATCAGGCTACGTGGACTAATTGGTGGGCTCTGGAACGGCTGACCCCCATCCGCTTCGCAAGTTCGGCATATGAAAGACCCTGACTCCGCAAGGCTTTTGCTTCGGCAATGGTGTTGGCAGGCGTATTCGGTCTTCCAAGTCTCTTGCCATTCGCCCTGGCTCGTTGAAGCCCTGCAACCGTCCTTTCAGACAGACGGATTCGCTCCTGACGAGCCAATGCTCCCAGCAGGGCTACAATGGCATCGGAAAAGATTCCAAGGCTACTGATGTAGGGTTCGGTGAACGAATGCCAGCGAACTCCGCAGGCATCGAATTGGGTAAGATAGGCAATGGTTTTCCGACTTCCCTCCCGAGAAAGCCTGTCTAACGACCAAAACAGAACTGTGTTGAACCGTCTTTGGTGGCAAAGCGTCAATAGCCTTTCCAATCCAGACCGCTCCTTTTCCCCCTTCCCGCCAGAGCAGACATCCGTGATTTCTTCAACGACTTCCCAACCTTGGGCAGAGGCGTATTGGCGGAGTTGACGGAGTTGATTTTCTAATTCCTGGTCTTTTGTGCTGACCCGAGAGTAGATAACCGCCTTCATATTGCCTCCTGTTCAGCAAAAGGGTCTTTTTTCGACCCCCTAAAACCCCTGAATAATGACCCTTTTCAAAAGGCAGTCAGATGTCCAGAGATTCGTTCGTTATTCTGAACAGGTGTTAACGTGGAATCTTGGGAAAAGCAACCGCATCTAGGCCGATAGCGAACTGCTTCCCGATTGTGGAGTGATGCCCTTGCCAAGAGTGGCGGACTTGCTCCGAAACCAGAGCATCATCGCCTGGCGAAGAGGCGGAGCCAGGGCAAGAATTCCGTACTTCAGGACGGCCATTTTATGCAGGTCACTTCTCCCATACCGTCGCCGTCTATAGGTTCGAGGGCTAATGCAGAATGGCAAGGCATCTGCGAATGGCGGTATCCATTGTCCCTCCCTGCCGAAATAGGCTGTCCAATACATCAAGGGCAAGAGTTCTCCCAAGGCGGGACGCCTTATCGCTCTAATGCGTTCGGCGGACTCCTGTGGCATCCTAGAAGCGAATAAGACCCCAAAGAAAGGAGATACGACAATCCGTCCTTTCTCCCGAAAAGGTCGCCAAGGATTGAACAATATGGTCATCCGTTTGAGCAGTGATATTACTGCCTCGGTACTTGGCAGAACCAGCCAGGCATCCCCTTTGGCATCACGTTCCAGAAGTGAGCCAGCAAACAGCCCTGCTGTTACCTCAAGGTCGTCCTGGGCGGGCAAGAGCATTGACGGGCATCTTGAGAGACGCCTACATCCGCTGGCTCCTGTGGTCTGCTCAAAACAGATTCCCATTTTCGCCCCCTCAATGTCCCTGACCAGTGCCGAATGCGTCGCCTCCCAAATCTGGTATCGCCCCCAAGATGCCGTTGCCTGAACCCTTAACGCCCCTGAAATGACAAGGCCTCTCCAAAAACTGCCAGTCCAGGGTCGGATTCTATCCTCAATGCCCAGCCCTCCCCGTTTTACTCGCTCCCTGACCGCCCGAACTCCGCCCCGCCAACGGACTTCGCCGTAGGTCGGAGGCATATCTCGTGACAAAGGAGTCCAAAAGGGAAATGGGGATAAATCCCGCTTTATTACATCCGTACCCATAACGCAGACCGCCCTGGCTGTTGCAAGGAGGACTGGCTCCCTATCCATAAGGCGGGGGTTGCCTTGATACCGCCTGAAATAAAAATATTCTATCTCGTCCCAAGACATATATGTTCCAGCAATAAAACCGCAATGTAAGTGTCTGAAGCACTCCGATGTTTACGAATCAATATTGCGGAATTACGGGGGAATCTACCTGCAAGGGGTTCAAAGAAAATCATTTTGCCGTTAAGCAGAGTGCTGTCTGGCGGGGGAGAAAAGTGCCAAGGAGGACTTCAGGAGGACGCAGGTATACCTCCATTGGGATGAACTAACCGAACTGCTTTGACATCCCGTCTATGGCCTGGGCGACATCGCCTTCGTCGAAAAAGATAAGCCCTTCCCGTTTATTAAAGACCATCTGCTCTGCAAGGCAGGATATGACCAGTTTCAGGCCTCTCGCCAGTCCGCTTTCATATGCCCATTCGGACAAATACCGCCTTGCCTCTGGCGTTAAAGCCATCTTCATCTTCTCCGTGACGAATTGCGAGTTGTACATTGCCAGAACCCCCGTTGGGGCAATTAGAATGGCCTCCAAGTCGGCTATTGACGGCCTGGGAAGGTAAATGACCCCCGTAAGTCGGTTCACGAACTCTTCCAACATCCCATATTCAATCAAAGCGGAGCGAATGGCCATCATCCCGACCGTCTCATCTGTTGGTGAACCAAATCCGATTCCTGCCCGCAACCGTTTTTGCTTATGCAGTATGTCGGGCAAATCTGTGTATGCCCCTGAAAACAGATATAGTAAACCCCGAGAATCAAATAGTAATGGTTTGCCGTCGAATGTTCGCCGACCTCCGATTTGGAAATTCGACTGCCCCTCCATAATCCGTAAGACGCCTTGTTGTACGGCAGTCCCAAATACATCAATGCCAGTGTCCCGACTGCTTCCGCCTGATGCCCTTTTTTTATCCCATTCATCAAGGTGCAAAACCGCCGTTCGACTGCGGGCGGGATTGCTCCCAGAAACCCGCATCAGCGTAGAAACGGCATCGGAAACGCTCATCCCAACATAGCCTTCGCAAGTAATGTCGCAGGCGGAAAATGAGGCTACTGGCAAATCGAGTATCTTTGCGGTCGTATTTACAAGATGGGTTTTCCCGCTACCAGAATCCCCGAGAATCAATATTGCCTCTGGCGGGGTATCTGGCTGTTGGCCTCGGTCAAGCATTCGCTTGCGTTGTAAGTGCATTGCGAGCCTACAGCAGTAGCGTCGCAAGGCCGATGAAGTATTCTGTCCAATGACATATTCTTGCATCCTCCGCATTATCTCGCTGGCAGTAGAAGGACAGGAAGAGGGGATTGCCTGCGTCTCTTGTCCAGAAGGGGGCGAGCATACATCGGCTTCGTTTATCCCAGTTGGCCTTCGAGTGGCCGACCGCAAGGCGGATTGGTCTTTTATGGCCTGAAAGGCAGATTCATCGAATAGGAGAGGATTTCTTCTGTCGCCATTCAGATATCTGCGTAATCTGTCGCCAACCCTTATCGTGCCCCCATTAAAATCCTGGTCTTTGTAGTTAAAACTGCCAGTCCTAATTAATTCATAGACGATTCGACGTGATTCGAGGCTGTCCTGCGGATTGCCAAGCCCAACCGTTTTGGCGACTTGCCCGATTGATATGCTGTCGTTTGGGGTCAGCAAAAAGACATATGAACAGTATGCAATCGTCCGAACAGCGACCATATCGGCAACCTGACGCCCAACAATCCCGAGGATTCGCCTCAAGCCAGGATTGCTGTCGAGATAGACAAAGTGCTCGCAGGCGTTTTCTGCCTCCTTAATCTTCGTCCGCAATTCCGCTTCTTTTTCGGGTGAGTGTTGACTTGGGAACCCGACCTCATTGCGTGGCCAGGCGAATTCATTTAACAGCCATCCAAGGGCTACAAGTTGGGAGACTCCCCTTGAGTCCAGGTCTGAACGCCCGTCAAGGCGTGATGGAGGTCTCTTTGGCTTGTCGTCAGCCATTGGGAATTGAGCCTATACTTGACGGCGAAGGCGGAGGAATCCGTCTCCCTTAACTTCAACCCAATACCCAGATTTTGCAGAGCGATGTCCCTCGTCATCGGGGGCTTTTCGAGAACAGACGACGCTGACATTCCAAGACGCATTTCGTTTCGGGTCTTTGCCTGTTCTGCGGGCAAGTTCCTTGACTAACCATTCTCGACTACAACCGCCATACTTGTCGGTCGCCATAGAGAGCAGGGCATAGGCGGTCTGGTACGCTCCCTTTCGATATGGGCAATGGCTGGGAACAACCAACTTGCCAACGGGCTTATGCTTCGGCCTCTGTATGCTTTTAATCGGCGACCCAATAGATGACATCTGAACCTCCTGTATATTTTCGGAGGTGGTGTCTCGTGCGTGTGTGAATAAAGCGAATAAAATATTTCTATGCCGAGACGGTCTTCTTCTTGCGGGGGCGAGTTCTGGCGTAAGGGGCTGGATTTTCGCCGATTACACCAACTTCAATATCGCCCCCCGAAATCAGCATTCTCGGCTTCATATTTTTCCAGGCTTCTGGATAGCAGTAGGATTTATAGGCAAAGAGAATGCGAACCGAACCCGCCTTTTCGCCCTTACTCGCAAAAGAGAGAGGCATAACTCTTGAGTTGCGGTCTGGAATTCGTTCAATAGTGAATTCCTCCCCAGACCGCAGTTGTATTTTTACGGAGTAAGCAAATACGTGTATTGATTTGATGGCCTCATGGAGGAAGCGTCGAATGAGATGCCTATCCATAGGGTCATCTCCTTGAAGCATAACCCCGACTCTCTCGGGCGTTGGAACATTTGCAATATTATGATTAAGGATTTCGTCCAATTCGGCGATTCGCTGTTTAATTTGCTCTCGCCTTAACCTTGTATCGGCAAGTACGGCAAGACGTTGGTCTTCAGTAATAACATCCTTTTCGCTGTCTTCGTACGCCTTGATTTCCCTTTTGCCCAGTCTTGTCGCCTCATCTGCGAGAGACTTTCTTTCGTCTTGAAGGCCAGGGAGTTCTTTTTGTTGTTTGAGATAGCGATGGGCTCCGTGGACGGCAAAGAGTTTTAAGGAATCATAAATCCCGCATCCAAATGTGCTGTTCTCAAGGATTTCTCTGATTAGCGAGAACCGACAATTACCAGCCTGCTTTGGAGCCATTCCGAGCGAATGGCGACAGCGGTAGTAATGCGTCTTGCTCCTGTTGTCATAATCAACGCCCCTGAATGTGCCCATCGCATATCCGCAATAACCGCAAAATATCAAGCCAGAGAGCGGATGCCTGCGGTCGGAAGACAAACTTCTCCTGCGGTCTTTCTTGCTGGCTGACGAGTCGTTTTTCCAGCCGAGTGTTTTTTGAACCGAATGCCATTCATCCAGGGTGACTATTAATTCTTCGGGAGGATGTAATACCTTGGACGGAATCTCTCTCCCGTCAGATGACTTTTGATGTCCTGTATATGCCAGTCGTTCAAGTATTGCCCTGACCTGGCTATAAGACCAATCCTTGTTCTTCATCGTCCTGACGCCATCGGCATTAAGCATCTTGCAAATCGTCAAGACGGGGGTTTCCTTTAGATAAAGGTCAAAAATCCGACGAACAACTTTCAACTCGGATTCAATCGGTACGGCTTTTTGTTCGCCTCCAGAACGGAACCCATAGCAGGATGGGCAATGATACAGCATTCCGTCATTCCGAAGACTCCGAAGGCGAATTTTGCTTTGTTCAATACGAGTATTGATTTCTCCGTCAGAAGTGATGTCGCTGACGGCCTCCGTCAAGACCCTGGCAAGGTCTTTACGGTCAATGAGGCCTTCCTTAACAGAATGAACCTGAACTTCCTGGCGTAATATGGCCTGATATATGGCCTGCCTCAACATTGAGTCATTTACGGGACGGGCTAGTCGCTTGCAATCAAAGACCAATATGCGGTCTATCTCTCCCAGACGACCGAGCAGGGTGCCAAACCCAGGTCTTGTCCGTTTCGATGGTCTGACGTTGTGGGCGTCCAAATACTGCTTTGTTGCATCGTCTAGGGGTTCAAACGGACAGCCTGGCCAATAGGTACGCCCTGAAAAATCTCTGTCCTTTTCTACAAAAACGACTACCATCCCCTGACTAGATGCAAACTCTTGGCAGGTTTCTATCTGGTCTTCTATGCTGGTTTTTTCTGACGCCTTTTTCTCTTCGGAACTCGTGCGGGCATATATTGCAACCCGAATCCGCTTTTTTGCTCCCTTGTCCATACAGCCAATCATCCCAAAAGGACGGGAAAAATACAATATTGTATTTCAATATTACCCCGCCGGGCACGGGCAAGTCCATGCTGGCCAAGCGCGTGCCGACGATCCTGCCGCCGCTGAATTTGGAAGAAGCGCTCGAGACGACGAAGATCCACAGCATCGCGGGGGTGTTGCCGTCTCACCAAGCCGTCGTGGGCGGACGCCCGTTCCGGGCGCCGCACCACACGATCTCCGACGCGGGGCTACTGGGCGGCGGCACGCATCCCATGCCGGGCGAGGTGAGCCTGGCGCACAACGGCGTGCTGTTTCTCGACGAACTGCCGGAATTCCACCGCAACGTGCTGGAAGTGATGCGCCAGCCGCTGGAGGACGGCACGGTATCCATCGCGCGCGCGGCGGCCTCCGTGGCGTTTCCGTGCCGGTTCATGCTGGTGGCGGCGATGAATCCATGTCCTTGCGGCCATTACGGGGACGCGAAGCGGGAGTGCCGGTGCACGCCGATCCAGATGCAGCGCTACCGCAACCGGATTTCCGGGCCGCTGTTGGACCGCATCGACATCCACGTGGAAGTGCCGGCGATGGAATACCAGCAGCTGGCGTCGCTGGAAAAAGGCGAAACCTCCGCCGCGATCCGCGAACGGGTGGTGGCGTCGCGAGCGGTGCAGCGGGAGCGCTTCGCGAAAAGCAAAGGCGCCCGCGCCGTGCATTGCAACGCGGGCATGCGGGCGAAGGACGTCCACAAGCATTGCGTGCTGGACGACGCGGCGCAAGGCCTGCTCAAGGCCGCCATGGCCGACCTGCACCTGAGCGCGCGGGCCTACGACCGCATCCTGAAGGTGGCGCGCACCATCGCCGACCTCGCGCGCGCCGAGCAGATCGCCGCCGACCACGTCGCCGAAGCCATCCAATACCGGTCGCTGGACCGGCAATACTGGGCGTGAGGCCGCCTCCGGCCGACAATTCTTGACAATAGGGGCGGCATGCGGTCCAATTCCGCGCAGATATCGCTCAACATCAAGGAGGTTCCTATGGCGTCCAAGGTCAGCATCGTCGGCATCGTGGCATGGGTTTTGGTGGTGGTTCTGGCCATCGGCGCGGGGGTGCTTGGATTTTTGGGGCAGAAACAGTCGGCCCGCGCGGCGGGATTGCAGGATGCCCTGCAGCAGGTGGCCGCCACGGCAAACGTCCAGGAATTGGCCGCGGATGCGGCGTTGCCGGACGTCGTCCAGCAAGTGCAAGAGGCCATCCAGGGGACGCAGCGGGATCTGACGACCGCGCAGGACGCTTTGACCGCTTCGCAGACCGAGGCGTCGAACGCCAAGGCGGAGGTCGCGGCCCTGTCGCAGAAAGTGCAGGATCAAACGGCCGCCGCGGAAGCCGCCGCCAAGGATCTGGCGGCGAAAGACGAAGCGCTGGCCGCCGCCCAGGCGGAAGCCGAGACGGCCGCGCAGGAAACCAAGGACGTCCAAGAGGCCGCTGCCAAGCAACAGGCCAAGCTGGAAGGGACCATCGAAAAACTGAAAGCCAAGATGGCCGAAGAAACGGCCCGCTTGCAGGCCGAACTCGATGCGGCCCTTCAGCCGCCGCCTGTCGAAGAAGCGGCGGCGGAAGAGATGCCGGAAGAAGCGGTCGAGACCATCAGCCCGGAGGAAGCGGCGGCCCAGGCGGCGAAGGAAGAAGAGGCCAACGCCCGGATCATCGGCCAATCCTCCATGATCACGCTCATCCGCTATGCGCCGGCCACCCAGATCCTGTATCTGCGTCTGCTGGATGGGCAGGAACTGACCTATCGGGACGTTCCGCGGGACCTCTACGACCAAATGGTGGCCGCGCCCGAGAAGCTGGACATGATGTATCGCTTCAAGATCCAAGGCGCGTTCAAGAGCCTGCCGCCGGACAGCGTGGTGATCCGGAAGTATTGGAAGTGGTATCGGCGCAACCATGCGCCGCAAACCGACGTGCGCGTGATCGATCCGCCGCCGGCGCCCGAGATGGCCGAGGACGCGCTGACCGACGAGTCCGCCGCGGTGGAAGCCGTGGAAGCGGCCGTGGCGGCGGAGTAACTCGCCTCCCGCGAAAGAACGCTTGGGGCCGGGCTTGTGCCCGGCCCTTTGCGTTGGCGCGGAAACGGATTGAACGGGGACGGGGCTTCGGGTAAGACATGGAGGCTTTTCAAAGGAGTCCGAAAATGAGCGACGAAAAACAGAACGGCGCGATGTTCCAAGGCCTGGTGATTTCGTTGGCCGCGGCCACGATGCAGCATCTGGGCAAGACGCTGAGCCCCGTGACGAACAAGATCGAGAAGAACCTGCCGGCGGCGCAATCCACGATCGACATGCTGGACATGCTGGAAGCCAAGACGAAGGGCAATTTGTCCGACGCCGAAGCCAAGCTGCTGAAGGGCGTGCTGGCCGAACTGAAGCTGAACTACGTCGAGACGCTGAACGAAAAGCCGGCCGAAGCCGCCTCCGAGAAAAAACCGGAACAGGCCGGCTGATTCATGGGCGCGCGCCTTCTTCGTTCCAAACGGTGGCTGACGCTCGCGTTGCTGGCGGGTTCGCTGGCGGCGGCGGCGTGGTGGCTGGTCTACGTGCCCTACGATCCGCTGGCGATCTATCGGCCCGTTCCGGCGTCGGCCACGCTGGTGGGCCGGCATCTGCGCCTGCCCGAGCGCTGGAACGACCTCTTGGCGAATCCGCTGGCGCTGGCGCTGATGCGGACGATGGGCGTCCGCACCGAAGACGCGGCGGCCCTCGTGGAAGACGAGGAATCGCGGATCTGGTTCGAAAAACTGGCGGGGCGGGAAGGAACGCTGGCTTATTTGCCGGGGCGCATCGGCCGGGCGCCGGCGTGGATGGCGGTGAGCCATCTCGGCGGCGAAAGCCAGAAGTTGCGCTGGCAGCTTTCGCTGTTCCGGGTGCCGGGATTCGAGCGGATGAAAGAATTTCCCGGGCGGTCGGTCTGGCGGGTGGACGTCCGGGATCTGGAGCCGGGGCAGCATTTGGCGATCGCGTTCGGCGAAGGCGTGCTCCTGGCTTGCCTGTCGGTGGATCCGCTGGCCATCGAAGAGGCGCTGGCGGCCTGCGACGGCCGCGGCCAGCGCCTGCTGGAGCGGGAACCGTCGTTCGCGCGGTTCGCGGAAGAAGACGGCCGGAGCGTGCCGGATCGGCTGTGGATCCGCGATGAAAGCGAATTCGCTTCGCCCGATGCCGCCGGCATCGCCGTGGAAATTCCGACGCTGCTGGCCCAGGCGATTTCGCTGTCGGCGACGACGAAGGGGGCGGAGATCGTGCCGGACGATCGGGCCTCCGCGGTGGATCTCGGGCCCTTGGCGCGCCGGCTGGGCGAGGGACCGTGCCTGGCGGCGACGGTGAGCCGCGAGGCGCTCCTGCGCGCGTGGAGCCGGTTCGATGGGTCGCGCCATGCGCGCCATGCGCTGCGGATGGTTTTGGACGTGGCGACGGCCGACCGCCTGGCGGTGATCGGCATGGACGGCGATCTGGGCGGCCGGCTGACGTTCGGGGTGATGCGCTTGCTGGGCGCGGGCGTGCGCGTGCCGACGCTGCTGCTGGCGACGCCGGCGCCCGATCCGGCCGCGGCGGAAGCCGCGATCCAACGGGTGCTGGACGCGAGCAACGCGCGCTACCGGGCGGCGTTCGTTCTGCAGCCGGTTTCCGTGCCGCCCGCCACGATCTACGTGCTGGCCAGCGCCGGCGGCGACGAGTGGGTGGATGAACTGGCGCTGGCGGATCGTCCGGCCTACGCGATCCTGGACGGCTGGCTGCTGGCCTCCAGCAACCTCGGCGCGCTGCAGAAGCTGGCGCAAGCGGCGCCCGGGGCGTCGCCGGACGAGCCGGCCTGGGCCGCAGCGCTGGACGGGTCCGCCGCGGTTTCGACGTGGATCGATTTGGCGCGGAGCGGCAAGGCGGCGAAGGGCGCCTTGGCCACGTGGTCCATCGTTTGGTCGGCGACCGGCGGAGATCCGGCCGTGGGCGAACAGTTGAACGCAGCCAAGGCCTGGATCGACGCTTTCGCGCCGCTGGGCGAAGCGCGGGCGGCCCTGGGCCGGCGGGGCGGCACGACCGAACTGTCCTTGGATTTGGGATTGTCCGGCCGGGGCGCGGCGGAGTAAGATGGTCCATCATGAGCGACACGCTGGTCATCATTCCGACCTACAATGAAAAAGAGAACGCGGAGGCCATCGCGAAAGCGGTGTTGGCGGCTTGTCCCGAAGCGGACCTCCTGTTCGTGGACGACAATTCCCCCGACGGCACCGGCCAGCTGGCCGACCAGCTGGCCGCGACCGAGCCGCGCATCCACGTGATGCATCGGGAGCAGAAGCAAGGGTTGGGCCGCGCCTATGCCGCGGGCTTCCGCTGGGCGCTGGAACGCCCGAATTACCGCTTCATCATGGAGATGGACGCCGATTTCTCGCACGATCCGAAGGCGGTGCCCCAGCTCCGCGCGGCGGCGCAGAACGCGGATCTGGTGCTGGGTTCGCGCTATGTCGGCGGGATCCGCGTGATCAACTGGCCCCTGAACCGGCTGATCCTGAGCACGGGCGCCGCGCTCTACGTGCGGTTGATCACGGGCATGCCGTTCACGGATCCGACGGGCGGATTCAAGTGCTTCCGCCGCGAAGTGCTGGCGGCGATCGATTTGGAGGGCATCCATTCCAGCGGCTATTCGTTCCAGATCGAAATGACGCACACGGCGTGGCATCTGGGCTTCAAGATCGTCGAATCGCCGATCACGTTCGAGGAACGCCGCGAGGGGCAGTCGAAGATGAGCGGCGGCATCGTGAACGAGGCGCTGTGGATGGTCTGGAAGTTGCTGGCCCGCTGCGGATACCGCCGCCATCCGCGCGGCGTGCATCCGCACAGCGTGGCGGCGCCGAATCCCTCCGCGGCGGAGCCCGCGGGATGAAGTTTCTGCGCACGCTGGCCCGCCTGCTGCGGGTGAAGCAGTGGACGAAGAACGCCGTCGTCTTCGCGGCTTTCGTCTTCGCCTTCGGAGACCGGCAGCAGGATCTGGCCGCGTGGGAGCTGTGGAAAGTCTGCCTGGCGGCGTTGGCGTTTTCGCTGACGTCGAGCGCGGTGTACATCCTCAACGATTTGCGCGATGCGCCGCAGGACCGTTTGCATCCCATCAAATGCCGCCGGCCGATCGCGTCGGGCGAGGCGGGCCCGGGTCTGGCGTGGGGAATGGCGGCGGCGTTGCTGGCGCTGGGACTGGGTGGCGCGGGCCGGCTGGGCACGGAACTGCTGGCGGTGCTGGGAACCTATCTGGGGTTGCAGATCGCCTATACGCTTTGGCTGAAGCGCATCGCGCTGGTGGACGTCATCGTGATCGCGCTCGGGTTCGTGCTGCGGGCGCTGGCGGGGGCGGTGGTGATCCACGTCAAGATCAGTCCGTGGCTGTTGCTTTGCGCGATGTTGCTGGCTTTGTTCCTGGGCCTGTGCAAACGGCGGCACGAGAAGGTGAATCTGGCCGGGATGGGGACCCGGGCCGCGCTGGACGGCTACGACGAGCGGTTGCTGGACCTGCTCATCGCCATGACGGGCGCGGCGTCGCTGGTGTGCTATTCGATCTATACCCTTTGGCCCGAGACCGTTGCCAAATTCGGCACGCCGTGGCTCGGCGCGACCATCCCGTTCGTCGTGTTCGGCCTGTTCCGCTACATGGACTTGGTCTATCGGCAGGAACAGGGGGATCGACCGGAGCACATTTTGCTGACGGATCTGCCGCTGATGGCCGACGTGGCGCTCTACGGCGTCGCCGTGCTGGGGATTCTCCTGGTCCGATAAAACGCTTTTATCTGGGAATCCCATTTTATTTGACGGAAAGGGGGCCCAAAGGCGAAACTTTCCCGCGTTTGCGTCCCCCTCTATTCCTAATTGAAGGAGCCTGAAAGCATGAAAATCATTTCCAAGATCGATCACAACGTCCTTCGTCGGACCGTCCAGCGCGCCAAGGAAAAAGGGGTCATTTTGCCGACCTTCGCCCAGCAGAAGAATCCCAAGCTGGTTCCGGCGAAAATCCAGGAAAAGCTCAAGAAGATCGATCTGCAGGCGGTGGATCCGCTCAATCTGTTCCGCATCACGTGGAAGAACGACCCCAAGACCGGGGGTTTCGGCGAAGGCAACTGGCTGGAATTTCCGAAGGAGATCACGGGGGTGGATGCCCGGATCGTCGGCCTGATGGGCCGCTACTTCCCGACGGGCGCCCACAAGGTCGGCGCGGCCTACGGTTGCCTGGTGCCGCGGCTGGTGAGCGGCAACTTCGACCCGACGACGCAGAAGGCCGTGTGGCCCTCCACCGGCAACTATTGCCGCGGCGGCGCTTATGACTGCGCCTTGCTGGGGTGTCCGGCCATCGCCATCCTGCCGGAAGGCATGAGCCAGGAGCGCTTCCAATGGCTCAAGAGCATCAAGACCGACGAGATCATCGCCACGCCGGGCACCGAGTCGAACGTGAAGGAAATCTACGACATGTGCTGGCAGCTCCGGCGCGAGCGCGGCGACAAGATCGTGATCTTCAACCAATTCGAGGAATTCGGCAACGCGATCTGGCACTACAACATGACCGGCGGCGTCATCCAGGAAATCTACGAGAACAACTTCAAGACCCATCACAGCCGCCTGGCCGCCTATATCAGCGCGACGGGTTCGGCCGGCACGATCGCCGCGGGCGATTTCCTGCGCACGAAACATCCCGCTCTCCGCGTGGTGGCCAGCGAGGCCGCGCAGTGCCCGACGCTTTACCAGTACGGCTTCGGCGCGCACCGCATCGAAGGCATCGGCGACAAGCACATTCCGTGGGTCCACAACGTCCGCAACACGGACGCCATCAGCGCGGTGGACGACGAGCAGGTCATGCAGCTGCTGCGGCTCTTCAACGAAAAGGCCGGCCGCGACTACCTGAAAAAACAGGGCGTCCGCGACGACGTGCTCGCCAAGCTGCCGGCCGCCGGCATCTCCGGCATCTGCAACCTCGTGAGCGCCATCTGGACCGCGCGCTACTACGACATGGACGGTCGCGACGTGATTTTCCTGCCGCTGACCGACTCGATGGATCTGTACGAGTCGCGCGTCGTCGAGATGGCCGCGCAGCACGGTCCTTACAACGCCGATCTGGCCGCCCGCCATTACGGCCGCTTCCTCGAGGGCTGCAATCCGACCACCTTCCGCGAGCTGACCTACTTCGACCGGAAGGCGCTGCACAACTTCAAGTATTTCACCTGGGTCGAGCAGCAGGGCAAGGACAGCGAAGAGCTGCGCGCCCTGTGGGACGAGGATTTCTGGAAAGGCCTTTTCGATTCGGCCCAGGTCGCCGAGTGGGACCGCCTGATCGACGACTTCAATGCCGCCACCGGCGTGCTGAAAGCCATGTAAACAAGCAAGGAGAAGAAGAAAATGAGTTCGAAACTGTACGAGGAAGCCAAGAAGCGCGAAGGCGCGATCGCGAATTTCCTGAAGGACATCGTGAGCATTCCCTCCCTGAGCAGCCAGGAGGGCGACGTGGTCAAGTTCATGGCCGCCGCGATGAAGAAGCTGGGCTACGACGAAGTCGTCATCGACGGCATGGGCAACCTGCTCGGCCGCATCGGAAACGGGCCGCGCGTGATCGCCTTCGACGGCCACTGCGACACCGTGGACATCGGCGACATCAGCCTGTGGACCAAGGTCAAGCCCTATCCCGCCGTCATCAAGGACGGCAAGGTCTACGGCCGCGGCACCACCGACCAGAAGGGCGGCATCGCCAGCTCCGTCTACGGCATCGCCATGCTGAAGGAACTGGGCCTGGTGCCCAAGGACCTGACGATCTGGGTGGTCGCCAGCGTCCAGGAAGAGGATTGCGACGGCCTGTGCTGGCAGTACATCGTCAAGGAAAGCAAGCTGCGCCCCGAAGTCGTCGTCTCGACCGAACCGACCAGCCTGCAGATCTACCACGGCCATCGCGGCCGCATGGAAATCGAGATCGAGACCAAGGGCGTGTCCTGCCACGGCTCGGCCCCCGAGCGCGGCGTGAACGCCGTCTACAAGATGGCCGACATCATCAAGGACATCGAAAAGCTCAACGAACGCCTGCCGCCGACGAAGCCGCTGGGCAAGGGCACGGTCACCATCAGCCACATCCGTTCGACCTCGCCGAGCCTGTGCGCGGTGGCGGACAGCTGCACGATCCACCTCGACCGCCGCCTGACGACGGGCGAGAACGAGGAGACCAGCGTGGCCGAGCTGAAGGCGCTGCCGAGCGTGCAGAAGGCCGGCGCCGAAGTCCGCGTGCTGGAATACTCCGTCCCGAGCTGGACGGGCCTGGTGTATCCCACCAAGAAGTACTATCCCACCTGGCACATCGAGGAATCGACCCCGCAGGTCACCAGCGCCGTCGCCGGCTACAAGGCGGCCCTCGCGGAAGACCCGGTCGTGTCCTACTGGGTGTTCAGCACCAACGGCGTGTCCATCTGCGGCATGTACGGCATTCCCGTCATCGGCTTCGGCCCGGGCCATGAGAAGTTCGCCCATTTCCCGAACGAGGAAATCGACGTCGAGCACCTGACCCGCGCCGCCGCGTTCTATGCCGGTTTCGCGATCGAATACGCGAAGACCCCCGTCCCGGCAAAGAAATAGCCCCGGCGCAAACGCCGGCGCCGACGCAAGGGAGTCTCCGGACTCCCTTGCGTTTTTCTTGTTTTTGGGGGCGGCCGGAGCGCGACAAATACGTCGCGAAAAAGGGCCGGCGGAGCCCGGTGAAACCAAGGTCGTGCTTGACGCTGCGGCCCCTCTCTTGGCACACTGACCACCCTTGAAAACGCGCCTTTTGGCCGGTTCTGGCGGGCTCGAGCCCGTGCCGTCCGGGAGGCGGTTGCGAAACCAGCAAGGACGGAGAACGCATTATGCTCGTCGAAAAAATCAACACTGAATACCGCTTCACCAGTCCCACCGTCGACGGGGCTTTCTTGGTCAAGCTGACGCTGAAAGGCAAGGAAGAGAGCCTCAACACCATTTCCGTCGCGCTGTCGGCGTCGTTTCCCCAGCGGAAACTGAAGCCGGGCACGATCCGGAAGGCGATCGGCGAAGAGCGCTGGAAGAACTTCATGCGGATGAAGAAGCTGAAGCTCGCCACCATGTTCATCGAGCCCCACGCCAAAGGATTCATCCCGAACGATTTTTAGGATCCGGCTGCGCCGGATCGAACTGACCGAACCCCAACCAAAAGGAATTCCCATGCTCTACCTGAACGAAAAAGACCTGTTGAAGATCGGCATCCGCTGGAACGAGACGATCGACAACCTCGAAAAAGCCGTCGCCTGCCTGGACAAGAAGGACTACGCCCAGCCGGTGAAGCCCTATCTGCGCTACCGCGAGCCGGTGAACCGCATCATCGCCATGCCGGCGTTCGTCGGCGGCGACATCAACCTCGCCGGCATCAAGTGGATCGCCAGCTTCCCCGGCAACATCGACCACGGCCTGCCGCGCGCCCACAGCGTGGTGGTCCTGAACCAGGCCGAGACCGGCGTGCCGGTGGCCATCATCAACACGGCGCTGCTGAGCGTCGTGCGCACGGCCTCCGTGTCGGGCATGATGATCCGCCATTTCCTCAAGGCCCGCCCGCTGCAGAAGGCGAACGTCGCCATCATGGGCTGGGGCCCGATCGGCCGCCGCCACTACGAGATGGTGTCGGAAATCATGAAGGGCCAGATCGCGAAGATTTCGCTCTTCGACATCCGCGGCATCGATCCGGCGACGATCACCGGCCCGGCCAAGGACCAGACCGTCGTGGTCAAGTCGTGGCAGGAAGCCTACGCGGACGCCGACGTCTTCATCACCTGCACCGTGTCGAAGGCGCCGTACGTGGATCTGAAGCCCAAGACCGGCTCGCTGCAGCTCAATTGCTCCCTGCGCGACTACAAGACCAGCATCCTGGATCACACGAAGGCCATCATCGTGGACGATTGGGAAGAAGTCTGCCGCGAGAAGACCGACATCGAGATGATGCATCTGGAACGCGGCCTGCAGGAGAAGGACACCAAGAACATCGCGGACGTGGTCTATCACAACGCGATGGCCGCCTGGCCGAAAGACGTGCCGATCATGTTCAACCCGATGGGCATGGCCGTCTTCGACATCGCGACCGGCCGCTACTTCATCGAGAAGGCCAAGGCCCTGAACGTCGGCCAGGAACTGGAATAGGACGCGCATGGAACCGAGAAAGAAGATCTACGACAGCATGCTCGAACTCATCGGGAACACCCCGATGGTCCGGCTGAACAAGATTCCCGCGGGCACGGGCTCCGAGATCCTGGTCAAGCTGGAGTACATGAATCCTTCGGGCAGCCTGAAGGACCGCATCGCGCTGGAGATGATCCGGGGCGCGGCGGAACGGGGCGAACTGAAGCCCGGCGCCACGATCATCGAGTCGAGCACCGGCAACACCGGCTTCGCGCTCTCCAGCGTGGGCCGGATGATGGGCTACAATGTCACCATCTACGAAACCATGCCCGGCAAGGCCGGCGCGGAAAAATCGAAGATGATGCGGAACGTCGGCGCGGAAGTGCGCCTGATGGAACCCGACGACATCGAGCACCTGAAGGAACGCAGCATCGCCGGCGCCGAAGTGGAACTGCCCGGCCGCCAGCTCTGCCTGGAGGACGAGACGAAAGCCCCCGGGAAGATCTGGTGGGCGCGCCAGTTCAGCAACGAGGACAACTGCCGGGCGCACTACATCACCGCGCAGGAAATCCTCGAGCAGACCGACGGCAAGCTCGACGTCTTCGTGCAGTCCATCGGCACCGGCGGCAGCGTCGCCGGCATCGCGAAGATCCTGAAGAAGGAAATTCCGAACGTGAAGATCATCGGCATCCAGCCGGCGAGCTCCAAGGAGCCTTGGCACGTGGGGATGGACTTCCCGTCCACGCCGATCAAGGGCGGCATCGTTTCCGACATGCTGAAGGCGGACGGCCTGCTCGACGAGCTGGTGATGGTGACCGACACCATCGCCCGCGACATGACGCACCGCCTGTGGCTCGAGGAAGGCGTCTACTGCGGCGTGTCCTCCGGCGCGAACGTGCACTTCGCCATGGAGGAGATCAAGAAGGCCCAGGGCAAGAAGCTGCGCGTGGTGGCGTTGATGTGCGACCACATGAACCGCTACCTGACCGAAGAGCGCTACGTGACCTAGGCTGCGCTTCCAGATCGCCCCGCCGCGTGGGCTCGCGGGAGGGGCACGGCAAAAAGTTTTCCACGGCGTGGAAAACTTTTTGCCATGTCGTGGAAAACTATGTTGGCCGCCCAGCCGTCTAGACGAGGCGTCCGGCCGCGTCGGGACCGAGCCAGCGCTCGAGGTAGGCCTGGACGTCGAACTTGCGGCGCAGGCCGTTGGCGTTCATGTAGCGGACCATGCCGAAGACGGGGCGTTCGGCCCAGGGGCGGTCGTGGCGACCGAAGCACCAGGCCACGCCGGCGTAGCCGTTGGCGTCGCGGCCGTCCAGTTCGTACTTGTCGTTCAGATACGTCGCCGTTTCGAAGGCTTCTTCGGGAGAACGGCTCCATTCGAGGATCTTCTTGCCCCAGTACATGCGCATGGTGTTGTGCATGCGTCCGGTGCGGACCATCTCGGCCTGCGCGGCGTTCCAGCAGGGATCGTGCGTGGCGCCGGCTTCCCATTGCGCGCGGGAGTAAACGAATTCGCGGGGGTCTTTCCGGTGCCGGTCCAGCGTCCGGAGCGCCCACGCGGGCAGGGTGTCGTAGCGGTCGTAGCCGGGGTTGTACCACGCCGCGTTCATGCTGAGCTCGCGGCGGACGATCAACTGCTCCAAATAGGCGTCGACGGCGTTGCGCGGCGCGTCGGATTTCCCGACGCGCAGGGCGATCTCCAGCGGCGAGATCTGGCCGAAGTGCAGATAGGGGCTCATGCCGGAGCAACCGTCGCGAACGGGATCGCCCCCGTCTTCCGCGTAGTCGGCCAGCCGATGGCCGATGAAGCGGTCGAGCAGGCGGATGGCGGCGGCGCGGCCGCCGCCGGGCCCCGCGGCGGCGGGCACGGAATCGTCCGCGCCGATCCGGCGGCAAACCGCTTCCACATCGTCGAGCGCCAGCGAGCGCTTCGCGAGGCCGACCGCGGGAACCGCGACGGAGACGGGTCGGATCGGCTTCAGGTGTTCCGCGAGCCGCCGGTGGATTTTCGGCCGGATCGTGCGCGCGGCGAATTCGGCGTGGTCGGAGACTTCGGCCACGGGCACGACGACGTCGCCTTCGACGAAGACGGCGGGACAGGCGACGCGCTGCGCCACGGTTTCCCGCCACTGGCGCTGCACGCGCAGATAACCGACGTCGCCGACGAGCAGGGCGGCGTTTTTCGCGAGTGCGGGAACGACTTCCTCCGGAGGGCCTTGCCGGATGCAGAAGCCGATGCCGCGCGCGGCGAGGCGGCGCTCCGTCTCGCGCAGGCCTTCGAGCATGAACCGGTAGTGCCGCCGGTTGGCGCCGGGGTAGGCCGTCAGCGCGAACCCGACGTGCACCGGCAGGCGCAAGGCGTTGGCCCGCGCGACGGCGGTTTCCAGCGCGGGATTGAATTCGGCGCGCTGGGACTGTTGCATCCAGTACAGGACGGCCTTGCCCTTCGCGAGCTTCTTCATGGAAGGAAAGGCTACGCCATTTCGCTGGCCAACGCAACCGGAGGGGTCTGCCCGAAACCGGAGGCTAGGGCAGTTGCGGAGCGATGCGGTAGTAGCGGCTGGTGGCCGGCGGCGGATTGGTGTCGGTCCAGGCGTTGGTGCCCAGGCCGAGGGCGAGGGGCGTCCATTCGCCGGCGACGATGTCGTCGCACCAGTGGATCGCGTACAGGCGGCCGGTGGAGGCGGGCCAAGTGAGATTCGGGGGATTGGTCTGCCAAGTCTCGATGAACGCCATTTGCGGGTAGGAGTCGGCATTGGTGGGATCGGTGTCGGCGACGTATTCCTGCCACGTGAAGTAGCCGTCGGGTTCGGCGTCGTTGGTCGCCGCCGCGTCGAAGTCGTTGGTCCAGCCGTACTGGGCGAGCCACCATTCGGGGACGTCGCCGGCGGCGAGGTTTTCGGCGAAATTCGCCTGTACGGCTTTAGGCGCATCCATGAGGAGGTCGAGGGGATTGTTGGTTTCGGCGACGGAGCCGGTCCAGTCGGTGAAATGGTAGTAGGCGTCGGCGTCGGCCGTGATTTGGGTGGTGGCGCCGGCGGGTTGCCAGGCGTCGGCGACGTCCACGGAGCCGTGATCGGCGGCTTCGGTGTCGAGCCAGTAGTTGGTGGTCCAGAGCCAGAGAAGAGCGGCGTCGTTGGTGACGGTCATCTCGAAGTTGGTGGCGGAGCCGGATAGCGGCTCATTGCCGGCCATGGCCCAGCCGGTGCAGACGTACTGGGTGCCGCCGGCCGGATCGGGAACGGCCACGGAATTGGTGAGGACGGCCCCGTGGACGTTGGTGGTGGTTCCGGGCGGCGGGTCGGCGGTGCCGTGGGCGGAGGCGACGGAAAGCGAATAGAGGCCGTAGGTGCCGGCCAAGAGAACGTTCGTCTGCGGCACGAGGGCATCGCTGTCGAAGGCGAGCGCGGCGGCGTAGACGCCGGCGGTGGCCGGCGCGAACACGACGGCGAAATTGGAAACGCCGCCCGCGGCGACGACGGCGGGGACGCCGGAACATTGGAAGGCGGCCGCGCCGTCGCCGTTGGTGGTCCAGCCGGAAATGGCGAGCGCGGCAGTGCCGTTGTTGTGGATGGAAAACAAGTTGGTGCGGGGCTGGCCCCAAGCGATGCGGCCGAAGTCGGTGCCCTTGGCGAGGGACGGGGATTCGCCGTCGGCGACGGTCGCGCCGTTGGTGCCGAGGACGGCCAGCTGCGGAGAGGAATTGCAAACGAGGAGCGGCAGGGAAAAGCGGGATTGGGCGGCGACCGCGGAACCGTCGTACGCGACGAAATCCAGCACGTGCTCGCCGTCGGAGAGGGCCGCGGTGTCGAGGGAGGCTTCGGCGTCGAGCACGCCGTTGGTGGGGGCGACGTGGAAGAGGATGGAGGCGCGGGCGCGAAGGTCGGCGGGCCAATCCTGCATGAAGGCGGAGAAATTGTTGTTGGTGACCAGCCCATAGCTGGAAGTAACCGGAGTCGCGACGTAGTCGATCAGGATGCCGGCGCCCTCGGGGCCGGGTTTGCGGGCGAAGAGGGTGGCGTCGGAAAGGACGTTGCCGAGACCGTTGGCGATGTAGTTGAAACGGATGCCATTGGTGGCCATGAGGACGGTATTGGTCGAGATCGCGATGCGCAGGCGTTCGAGGAGGTTGGTGATCCGTTCGCCGGCGGAAGCGACCAGAACGTTGGTGACGGCCACGCCGTTGGTAAGGGTGATCGTCAGGGAGACCGTGTCGCCCGCGTTGGCGATGGTGCTGTAGGCCCCGTTGGTGTGGGCCTGGAGGAAGAATTTCTTGCGCGCGGGATAGACGGATGGATAGAGGTTGGTGCCGGCGCGGCCGACGCCGAAGGTCAGGGCCGTGGCCGTGCCCGTGGCGACAGCTGCGGATACCGGCGCGTGGTCGCCGTTGCGATCGAAATTTTCATAGGCCAGTTCGAGGCGGTCGCCGTACGCCTGGGCGAGGACAATGGCGTTGGTGTCGTCGTTGATTTCCGCGGCGAGGGCGGCGACGACGTCGGCGAGCGTCTGATTCGTCGCGACTTCGGCGGAATTGGTGTGGCCGGAGACGGCGACGGACAGGACGTTGCCGGGCGTGGGGCCGAGGGCGGCGAGATTGGTCTGAAAACGGCCGTCGAGGTAGAAATCGATTCGGGCGGCGGGAACGCCGTTGGAGCGGGCGACGGCAGCCACCTGCACGGGTACGGTGCCGGTAACGATCTGGTACGGCGCATGGGACAGATTGGACACGACGGGCGGCGCGGCGAACGGCGCCGCCAGCGGATCGCCGGCGAACAGGCCTTGGTACGGGGCTTCGACGGCCATCGCGTAGGCCTCGCCGATCGTAAAGCCGCGGGCGTACCAAAACGCCATGAGAGGATCGGGGAACTTTTCGATAAAGGCGCACGGTTCGTCCACGGTGCCGTAGGAAGCGGTTGCGCCGATGTCCATCCAGTCGAGGACGGTGGATTGCCCGTAGCAGGGAACGGGCAGCATGCCGCCGCAGGAGGTCAGGTGGTCGGCGTAGGCGCCGGGGAGCCAGACGTTGTTGGTGCGGGCAAGGGCCGGGATGTTGCCGTAGCCGTCGTGGTAGCCGAGGACGTTTGTCTTGCCCGTCAGCACGGTCAAATAGGGCGCGATCGTGCACGTGCCCGGCGTGCCCGGCAAGGCCGTGAAAGCGAACTGCGCGTTGGCGTAGAGCTGTTCGCGGACGCTGCGGCCCATGCTGCCGAGCGTGTACAGGTAGAAGCCGGAGGATGGGAACGAGGATTGGGCCGCGACGCCGCGGTCCGCCACGAGCTTGGCCGTCGGCAGGTTGGAGGCGATGAGATGGAAAGCGACGAATCCGTTGGTGGCATTCCAGCCGTCGGCCGACCGGAATGCGCGCTCGGCGCGGAAATATTCGTTGGACGTGTAGTCGGGCAGGTTGCAGCCGGCCTCGGCGTAGCGCGGGGCGTCCTTGAAGCCGTAGAAGAGGGATGCGCTGATGCCTTCGGCGTCCTCGATTCGCGTGGGAAAATCCTGGCAGAAAACGAGGTAATCGATCTGGTCGTCCAGCCCTTCCGCGGCGATGTGGTCGCGGATGGGGTTCAGCAGCCCGTTGCGGAACTGGGTAAAGGTGATCGATCCCCAGTTCGTGTCGATCCCGAGCGCGCAGATTTGATGGTCGGGGATGCCGTGGGCGGCGGCGTAGTAGTCGCCCAGCTCGACGGAATCGGCGGAGTTGGTGTTGACGACGACCAGGACGTTGAAGGGTCCGCCCCCGGCAGAGGCTGAGCCCGCCAGCGCCAGCAGGAGCGCGAGCGCCCGCAACGCCGGTCCACGCCAAAACGGACGGAATGTCGATCCATATTCCATCATGACAGAAGCATACCCCCGCAGGGGCGGGAGTCAAACCCCGGAATCGTCAGGACGCCGGATTTTGCGGCGCGCGGGGCGGCAGGACGTCGCGGATGGTGACGGTGGTTCCCTTGCCGGGTTCGGAAGCGATGTGGAATTCGTCGGACACGCGTTTCGCGTTGGGCAGACCCATGCCGGCGCCGAACCCGAGGGATTTGACCCAGTCGTTGGCCGTCGTCCAGCCTTCCTGCATGGCGAGTTCGACGTCGGCGATGCCGGGTCCTTGGTCCTTGGCGACGAGCTGGACTTCGCCCTCGTCGGCCCGGAAGGTGAGCGTGCCGCCGTCGGAATGGACCACGAGATTCATTTCCAGCTCGTAGGCCGCGATGGCGATGCGCCGGATGATTTTCGGATCGAGTCCGCGCTTCTGGAGCACGTTTTTGATTTCGGTGGCCGCCGTGCCGGCGTTCTCGAAGTCCGAACGCGCCACGCGGAAGGTCTGGAAATAGCAGCTGGCGTTTTCGGAGAGGGGCAGGACGTACTGGTTTTCGATGCGGGCGAGTTCCTTGAAGAGCTCGACCAGCAGGCGGGTGTTGATGGAGCGCGCCGTGACGATGCCGACGGCCTCGTTGCTCGCGTTGAGGACGGGAAACCGGCGGTACTCGTACTTGTTGAAGTAGGAAATGGCGATGGCCAGCGGCATGTCGTCTTCGATCGTGACGACGTTGGCGGCCATGAAGTTCGCGACGGGTTCGTCCATGCGGTGCGTGTCGAGGGCTTGGAGGAGATCCTCGATGCTGACGATGCCGAACAGGCGGCCGTTTTCGACGACGGGCACGCCGGAAACGCGCCGGGCCTGCATCAGCCGCTGCAGCTCGCGCATCGTGGCGTCGCGGCGGATGACGACGAGGTCGCGCGCCATGACGTCGCGCACGCGCAGCTTGTAGAGCAGCTCGAGGAAGAGCAGGGGCGATTGTTCCGCGCTGATGGGGATCGGGTTCATGGCCGGGCAGAGGTTTTCACGGAACGCCCGCGGATGGCAAACGAAAAGTGGTTTCCGCGCCGGCCAACGGCCGGGCGCCGGATTGGCCGCGCCGTCGCCATTGGATGTCGGCCGGGATCAAGTTGAGGAGGCGGGCCTCGCCGGCCCGAAGGCCTTTCGGCAAAGGGCCTTGGCTTCCTCGATCCAGGCGAGCCGTTCTGCCTCCGTGCTCGTGACGACCACTCCGAACGTCCGGCGGTGGAAAACCCGGACGCCGCACAGGTCGAAGATGCAGCGCCGCCAGATGGCTTCCAGGGGATCGCCGAACGCGGTCTGTTCCCGTTCCTTTTCCGTGTTCGAGGTGTTCAGGACGACTGCCGCGCGGGCGCGAAGCAGGCCGACGGGAACGCCCTCCCCGCCGTCTCCTTCTTCGAACCGGTAGGCGCGGCCCGGCCGGACGACGCGGTCGATCCAGCCCGTCAGGATCGCCGGGGGCTGGCCCCACCAGTTGGGATGGACGACGACGATGCCGTCGGCCGCGCAGAGTTCGTCGCAATGCGCTTGGATGGCCGGAGGAACTTGGCCGCGCTCGGGGATTTCCGCGCTGCCGAGCAGGGGATCGAAGCGCTCGGCGTAGAGGTCGTGGAAGACCACGTCGTGGCCGGCCGCGCGCAGGTCGTCCCGCACCGCCTGCGCCAAGGCATGGTTCAAGCTGCCGGTGTCCGGGTGGCCGAGAAGGATCAGGACATTCATGGGTTTTCCTTGGCTGGGTGCTTGGAAGCCCGCGCGCCGGCCGCGCCGGGAAGGCGGCGCAACAGGCGGCGGTAGACCGGGTTGCCGCGGCCGTCGTCGAGGCTCATGAGCAGGTCGCCCGCCTTGAACTCCGTGCCGCCCGAGGTGAAATCCTGCGCGAGGAGGTTTATGCCCCAGCGTTCCTTCGCGTCCGGCTGGTCGGCGCGCGTCACGACCAGGAAGCCGTCCGCGTCGAAGGCATACCGCACCGCATTCGGAAACGTGGCGTGGAGCTGGTCGAGCGAGGCCGGGGTGTGGTCGGTCGCGTGCGTGGACATGTGCGCGAACATCTCGCCGTCCGCGTAGATCGCGAAATACTGGAAAGACAGCGGCCAGGGATTCTCGACGTTCTTCGCGGTCAGCTCGGTCGACATCGGGATCATCTGCCAGTAGCCCACGACGTCCCCCGGCTTCGCGAACCCGCCGCGCTCGTCGGCGCGGGCGAAGGAAGCAGCCAGCAGAAGGAAGCTTGCGAACAGGAAGCGAGAGAGTTGGTTTGTTATCATGAGGTTTTGAATCTAGCGCCAGCGAACCGGATTAACAAGGTCTGCGTCTTCAAAAAGCGCCCCGTTGCGGCACAAATCGCGGCTTGGGGCGAGACGGCAAAACATCAAATCATAGGACTGACCCCTATATAGGACTGACCCCTATATCTGACCCCTTTATTTCCCTATTGACACTCCTTCAACACAACTATATTGTTGTGTCATGATAGTAGAGCTTGTAAACATTGGCGGCCCGTGGAAAATTTTACCGCCAGGGGTATATGACGCAACTTTGGCTGAGGTGCAGGCATCATTCGCCATAAATCCCAAACGGGTGGCCCTCTTTAAGGGGCTGTTGGCTGGGGCGAAAGCGCTTCATCGAGCCGGATGCAAAGTTATGTATCTGGATGGCAGCTATATTACGGAGAAGCACAATCCAGATGATTTCGATGCCTGTTGGGATCCGCACGGGGTAGATCCAAAGGCTTTGGACCCTATACTTCTAGATTTCAGTGAGCGTAGAAAAAAACAGAAGCAAAAATACGGTGGAGAGTTTTTTCCCTCAAGCGCCCGTGCGGATAGGACACATACATTTATAGAATATTTTCGCACAGACAAGCATACAGGGAAAGAGAAGGGGATAATTCGGTTGGCGCTCGACAGGGCACAAATGTTTGAGGTGAATGAATGATTACAAATGAACGTCAGTATCGCATTACGAAAGGTCAATATTCAAAGCTACGGGATGCCGCTGAGGCTTTTGAAGTCGATAATGTGGCTTCAGGGCTTAAATCCAGGGAGCTTGCCGAGGCTGAAGCCAATGCCTTAAAAAGTGAGATCGAAGCCCTAGGTGATGACATACGGGACTATGAGGCACTTAAAGCGGGGCATATTACGAACTTTCAGGCAGAGAGTATTGAAGAACTGCCACGGATACTGATCCGGGGAAGGATTGCAAAAGGGCTCACCCAGAAAGATCTCGCGGATTTGCTTGGAATAAAAGAACAGCAGGTTCAAAGATACGAGTCAGAAGAGTATCGCTCGGCAAATTTGCGTCGATTATCCGATGTAGCCAAGGTCTTGGGCTTAAGTCTCAGTGGGGTCGCAGAGTTCCAGACAAAGCCAGAGAAAACAGCTGTGGAACTGGACTGGAATAGGTTCCCTATAAAGGAGATGTATCGGCGCGGTTGGTTCCGTGATTTTAGCGGATCAATAAATGCTGCGCTTGCTGAGGCTGATTCGATAGTAGAGCGATTTGTGCGTGAGGTTGTGAGGCGGCCGGCGTTGGCTTACCACAGGAAGCGCATTAGAACTGGTTCTGCTTTAGATCAATACGCGCTGTTGGCTTGGGAATGTCGGGTACTAATGTTGGCCAAAGATCGGCCCCCGAAAATCGCCTTTAACCGCGCTCGGCTTGATGCAGAATGGCTGCGTTCAACAGTGCAAATTAGCAGGCAGGAAGATGGGCCCGCCAGAATGAAGGAGTGGCTTAGTAATGTGGGGATTACTCTAGTTGTCGAGCCATGTTTGCCCGGTACTCACTTGGATGGTGCTGCACTGCTACATGATGATGTGCCAATAATTGGCATGACACTACGCTATGATCGCTTAGACAACTTCTGGTTCGTATTATTGCACGAAATTGCCCATGTAATGAAACATCTGCGAAAGGGAAAAACGGAGGACATATTTGATGACTTGGATGCTGCTCCTGACGACTTTGAAAAAGAAGCCGATGAGATCGCAGGGCAGAGCCTCATTCCGGATGAAGCATGGGAGACAGCGCTAGCACGCTATCTGAGGACGGCGGACTCCATCACGACTCTTGCACAAGATCTAAAAATTAGTCCCGCCATCGTGGCGGGAAAGATACGGCATGAGGCTAGTAATTATGTAATCTTGAGCGATATGGTAGGACTAGGTGAAGTGCGCAAGCAATTTCCCGATGTTCTGTTTGGCCAATAGACAATAGAGGGCAGAAGATAATGAAATTCTCACACAGGCACTATGTCCCTTGCCTTAACTGGAAAAAAGGCGAGTATGATGCAGTGGGCCAGTTGTCAGAAACTGCCAAGGAGCTTATCACGCCACTCATCGAAGTGCCCGAAATCGGGTACGACTTTGCGCGACACTGCCCCCCAAAATCGATTGATGATCACCTTGCTCCCTTCGCTGGACGTGTTCGGCAAAAATGGGCGAACCGGAATGCATTTGTGGATGCACGGCATGTTGCGAGTTCCGGGAGCATGGCCGATGGAACTCATCCGATGGAATTCGTGCTAAATGAACTGAAGGATAATGCCTGCCCGGCAGTCCCGGTCACTGATTGTACGCGTAATTCTAGCTATCAAGATACAGTGCGAAAAGCGATTGCTCGCGATAAGCACGGGGTTTGTTTTAGAATAAGCATTCAGTCCGCCGCAAGTCGTTCGATAGATAGCGAAATTGACGAACTACTGAAAAGTCTCAAGGTGCGGGCCGAGCAAGTAGACTTCATTTTGGATCTGGGCGCTCCGAATTTTGTACCCATTGCTAGTTTTAGCAAAGCAATATTCAGCATAATCGGTAGACTGCCGCACTTGAAATTGTGGCGTACATTTACCTTGCTTGGCACATCATTCCCGGCTTCCATGGGCGAAGTAAAGAGGGGCGTCACATGTATACCCCGAAACGAGTGGCTCCTATATAAAACCGTAGTAAATGCATTGGGTGTCTCGGGAATAAGAATGCCGGCATTCGGCGACTATGCTGTAAATCATCCGGATCAGATTCTATTAGATCCGCGGTTGCTCAAGCCGAGCGCAACCATCAGATACGCAGTGGATGATGCTTGGCTTATTATAAAAGGAACCAGCGTCAGACAGCCAAACGGGTTTGATCAGTTCTATTCCCATTCGGCGACCGTATGCGCATCGGACTTTTATATGGGCTCAGATTATTCGGCTGGCGACAACTACATTTCACAATGCGCTGTCAAAAAAGCTGGTAAAGGCAACCTTACAACTTGGCGGCAGGTGGGCACAAATCATCATCTTGAGAAAGTTGCTATGGATGTCGCCACTCTGTCCTACGCCTGAGGCATGTTCTTACATGGCACCGTAACTCTCTCAATGGGATTAATTGTGCAAGCACCACGTACAACTCGTTTCGCGGGGACCGAAGCACTTTTCTTTTCACGTTGTGAGTTTCTAGTAGGGAAACGACCTCGTTTCGCCACAACAAATGCGCAACGGCGATAGGGTCTACGGCGTGATTAAATCGTCCGCGGCGAACGGTCTCAAAAGAAATACCGCCTCGTTTACCTTCGTGTGCAACGAGGACGCCCCACCAATTAGGGACTTTCTTTAAAACTGGTTTGGCGTGTTTCTGTCCTACTACGATATTGACGCGGTCGAACACGGAGTTGTATGCACTCGCCTGCTTGTCTAGCCTGCGCAAGTTGTCTTCATCACTCTTAATCTCGTATCCTGCGAGGTGGCCATTTACTACGGCAATGTCAGCGCGGAAATTGCCGTGGAGGAGTCCCATTTCGTCAACAACTAGCGTTGAATCGCAAGAAATATTACGCCGCAGTATCTTGCGGTATAATGCATTGCGAATAATGGCGTCATTCATTTGGTCTATATAATCAGCTAGGGGGGTATTACATGATTGTTTAAAGGGAGGCAAAAGAGGGGCAGTCTGAATAAGTGATGATCTGCTCGATTCTGGATGCATTGTCCATATAGTTATTAATCCTTAAGATGGCGGGGCAGGGGTGGATTGGCCCTTCTATTTCCGATCCGGAAGCGTGATGATTTTGGGGGCGCTTTGCAAGTCGGGATGCGCGCGGTCAATGGGGGGATTCGGGATTGGGCGAAGGATTGCGGAAAATTAGAAAGTGGGCCAAAGGGGTCGAAACCGATTTGGAGACGCAAAAAGCAGACACCGGCGGTGCCTAGAGAGGCTCAAACGGGCTCGAAACGGGGTTTGGACGGGTTGTGGAGGTAAAAAAAAAGGCCCCAAACGGGGTCGGAAACCACGAAATTCGCGAAAAACGGGCCATAAATGTCTTAAAAACGGCTCAAAACGTTCGGAAAACTACGAATTGAGCGAATGATGCGAATGGGGAGGAAAACAGGTCGAGCGACGCTCGGCGTGGTCCGGAAGGGCCTGGGAACGGCTAAAGCGGGGTCGGAAACTACGAAATTCACGAAAAACGCGAAAAATGGGCCGAAAACGGCATCAAAACCGGGGATTTTAGCAAGAAAACAGGAAATTTCAGGAAAACAGGAGGGGCGGGACGGAAACAGCGAAATTCGCGAAAAACGCGAAAAATGGGCCGAAAACGCTTAAAAACGACCGCTTTTTGCGTTTTGGAGGCTTGAACTGCGATTTGTGGCGTTTGGGAGTTGGTGGGGGGCTGAGATGCGAAAAATCGGGGGCGAAAATCTCAATATCCAATATTCAAATTCAATGTTCAATTTTCAAGTGTACCGGACCTCCGCGGTCTCCGCGCCTCCGCGAGAAATCGGTTTTTGCTCCGGCTCAGCGGTCGAACAGGGACATCTGGTCGCCGGGATCGATCTTGGGCTTGCGGGCGCGGGGCTGGGCCAGCTTGGGCTGGCCGGCTTCGCTGAGTTCCTGGTCTTCGAGGTTGGCGAGGATTTCCTTGGCGCGGGCGACGACTTCCTCGGGCAGGCCGGCGAGGCGCGCGACCTGGATGCCGTAGGATTTGTCGGCGGCGCCGGGGACGATCTTGCGCAGGAAGACGACGCGGTCGTCCTTTTCGCTGACGAGCACGTTGTAGTTCTTCACGCCGGGGAGGGCGAGAGCGATGTCGGTCAGTTCGTGATAGTGCGTGGCGAAGAGGGTCTTGGCCTTCACCTCGGCGTGGTTGTGGAGATATTCCGCGACGGACCAGGCGATGGAAATGCCGTCGAAGGTCGACGTGCCGCGGCCGATTTCGTCGAGGACGATCAGCGAACGCGCGGTGGCGTTGTTGAGGATGTTGGCGGTCTCCTGCATTTCGACCATGAAGGTCGAGCGGCCGCGGGCGATGTCGTCGCCGGCGCCGACGCGTGTGAAGACGCGATCGACGACGCCGATCTCGGCGGAAGCGGCCGGCACGAAGCAGCCCATCTGCGCCATGATCACGATCAGGGCCACCTGGCGGATGTAGGTGGACTTGCCGGCCATGTTGGGGCCGGTGATGATGAGAAGCTGGTTCTCGACGTTGTCGAGCAGGACGTCGTTGGGGACGAACCGGCCGGATTCGGGCAGGAGCTCGACGACGGGATGCCGGCCGTCGCGGACGACGAGCGGGCCGTCGGCGGTCATCGCGGGGCGAACGTAGCGGCAGGTCAGGGCGCGTTCGGCGAAGGTCGCGAGCACGTCGAGCTCGGCGATGGCCGCGGCGGTCTGCTGGATGGCGGCCACGTGGGCGACGATCCGTTCGCGCAGTTCGAGGAAGAGTTCGGTCTCGAGGGCGACGGACTTGTCCTCGGCGCCGAGGATCTTGTTTTCGTATTCCTTGAGTTCGGGGGTGATGAAGCGCTCGCCGTTGACGACGGTTTGCTTGCGGATATAGTCGTCCGGCACGCGGGCCAGATTGGATTTGGTGACTTCGATGAAGTAGCCGAAGACCTTGTTGAAGCGGATCTTGAGGGAGGAGATGCCGGTGCGCTCGATCTCGCGGGCCTGGAGTTCCGCGATCCACTGCTTGCCGTCGTGGGCGGCGGCGCGGAGCTCGTCGAGTTCGGCGTGATAGCCCTTGCGGATGACGCCGCCTTCCTTGATGGCCAGAGGCGGTTCCTCGACGATGGCGCGGTCGATCAGGGCGACGAGTTCGTCCTGCGGCACGATGGCGGCGGCGAGTTCGCCGAGGCGCGGGGCCGCGTGTGGGGCGAGGGCGGTCTTGAGCTCGGGCAGCTTGGCGAGCGAGACGGCGAGCGCGCGGACGTCGCGCCCGTTGCCGGAGCCGGAAGACAGGCGCGCCAGCAGGCGTTCGAGATCCTTGATGTCGCCGAGGATGCCGCGGAGGGCCTCGAGGTCGTGGCGCTTCTTCAGCAGCGTCTCCACGGCGTCGTGGCGGGCGACGATGGCGGCGAGGTTCTGGAGGGGGCGTCCCATCCAGTCGCGCAGGAGGCGCGAACCCATCGCGGTGCGAGTGGTATCGAGCGCCCGGAGCAGCGTGGTCGGCGCGTCGGCGCGCGGGGTGCCGCGGGAGGCGACGAGGTCGAGGTTGGCCAGGGTGGATTCGTCGAGCATCATCGCGTCGGACGCGGTGCGGAAGCGGATGCGGCGGACGTGGCCGGCGTTGCGGCGGAGGTCGCGGGTCACGTAGTAGAGCAGGGCGCCGGCGGCGGCGACGGCGGCGGGGTGGCCCTCGCCGCCGAAGCCGGCGAGCGACTGCGTGCCGAAGTGGCGGCGCAAGCCGTCGTCGGCGGTGGCCGGATCGAAGATCCAGTCCTCGCGCGCGGTCAGCGCGAACGTGCCCGTGGCGTTGAGGCCGGCGAGGAAGCGTTCGTCGGCGTGGAGGGATTCGGACAAGATGACCTCGGGCGGCGCGTAACGGGCGAGATCGTCGAAGAGCGCCTCGGGATCGGCGGATTCCTCCATCCAGAAATCGCCGGTGGATAGGTCGAGCATGGCGAGGCCGCAGGTCTTGCCGGCGCGGTGCAGGCCGGCGAGATAGTTGGGCCGCGCGGCGTCGAGCATGGAATCGGTCAGGACCGTGCCGGGCGTGACGATGCCGGTGACCTCGCGCTTGACGATGCCCTTGGCGAGGGCGGGGTCTTCCATCTGGTCGCACAGGGCGACTTTCTTGCCGGCGCGGAGCAGCTTGGCGAGATAGAGATCGGCGGCGTGGTAGGGGATGCCGCACATGGGATAGGATTGGCGCTTGGTGAGGGCGATGCCGAGGATTTCGGAGGCGACGACGGCGTCCTCGAAGAACATCTCGTAGAAGTCGCCGAGGCGGAAGAACAGGATGGTGTCCGGAGCGATCTCCGCCTTCGCGCGGCGGTATTGCGCCATCATGGGGGTTGTGGACTTGTCGCTCATCGTCGGGGGAAAAGTGAACCAAACCGCGGGACCGCTGAACAGCCTAAACGGGGCCGGACCGGCGCGAAAGGGTTGCATTGGCCGGCCGCCCTCTGCTATAAACCGCCGCAATAGGTTGGGTAAAGGAGCGGTTCAAGGCGTATGGCGAAAGAAAGCGATCTGATTACGGTGCCCGGCGAGGTGGTGAAGGTGCTGCCGGCGACGATGTATCGCGTGCGGCTGGCGAACGGCCATGAAATCCTGGCCCACATCTCGGGCAAGATGCGGCGGCATTTCATCAAGATCACCACGGGCGACAAGGTCACGGTGGAAATCAGCCCGACGGATTTGACGAAGGGCCGCATCACGTTCCGCGAAAAGAACTGAATTTTCTCGTTTCCGGGAGCAGGCAAAGGGTTTTCCACGGCGTGGAAAACCCTTTTTCCGTTGCGGGGGAAACCGGTGGCCGCGGCCCGTCTTTCGGGTCTTGCCAACGGTTTGCCGGGGCGCGTAGACTCTCCGCATTCAGGAGGTGCGTGATGAACAGATGGGCGGCGATCGCGTTGGCGGGGTGCCTGTGGGCGGGAACGAGCGCGGCGGACGAAGCGCTGGACGAATGGCGGGCGCAGCTGCCCGCGAAGCTGGACGCGCTCCAGACCGTGCGGGAAAAGGGGGAATTGCGCATGGAAATCGCCATGGGCGGGATGAAAAGCCAGCAGATCATGGAGACGGAATTCATCTTCCGCCGGCCCGACGCCTTGGTGGCCAAGGGGCCCTTCGCCGAGCTCTACGTGCTCGGGACGAACGCGACGACCTACCAGAAGATGATGAAGAACGAGTATCGCCGGGAATCCGCGGAAGGCGGCTTGTTCGCGTTCCTGGAGGATTTCCAGACGGACATGCTGATGCTGCAGTCGGACAAGAAACTGCTGCTGCAGACGAACGCCGCCGAACGGGCCGACGTCCTGGACGACATGCTCGGCGCGGAAGGCACGCGCCGCCTGCCGGACGAAGAGCTCGACGGGCGGCCCTGCGAGGTGCTCGTGACCTTGATGGATTCCATGGTGAAAACCGCCTGGGTGAAAATCTGGCTGGATGCGGAAACGGGCCTGCTGCGCCGGATCGAAAGCGTGCCGACGCCGGAATGGGCGCCGGCCAAGCCGGAGGACGATGCGGAGGACGAACCGGAATACGCCCGCGCCATGCGCGACGTGAAAATCTCCTACGTGGTGCGGGAACAGCGGGTGAACGAACCGATCGCGGACGACGCCTTCGTTTTCGCGCCGCCGGAAGGGGCCGCGGAAGACGTCGTCACGCCCGAGGAAGAGCAAGCCGAAGAAATCGAGGCCGCCGACCGGGCCATCGAGAAAGCGGCCGGCCTGGAACGCTTCGAGCTGTCGGGCCAGGAGGCGCCGGACTTCGAACTGCCGCTGCTGGACGGCGGGACGTTCAAGCTGTCCGAACAGAAGGGCAAAGTGGTGGTCATCGATTTCTGGGCGACGTGGTGCGGGCCGTGCGTGCGGGCGCTGCCGGAGATGAAGAAGCTTGCGGAGGCCTATGCGGAGAACCCGGAGGTCGCGGTGGTCGGGTTCAGCACGGACGACGCGGAAAGCCGGGACGAGGTCGAAAAGCTCGTGGCGAAGAACAAGCTGGCCTATGCGATCGGCCTGGGGCCGGACGACGCGAAGGAGGCGTTCAAGGTCACCGGGATCCCGTGCATCGTCGTGGTGGGCAAGGACGGCGTCGTGCAGGGCCGGCGGGTCGGCTTTTCGCCGAAGCTGGAGAAGGATCTGAAACGGGCCGTGGACGAACTGCTGGCGGGCGAAACGCTGGAAAGCGCGACGCCCTACACGGTGGAGGAATTGCAGGCCCTCGAAAAAGGCGCGCGGCCCCGCAGCCGTCCGTCCCGCTCCCGAGACGTGAGCCTGGACCCGAAAGTCTTCAAGCTGCGCTGGAGCCGGGAAGTGCAGTCCGGCGAAGCGCCGCGCAGCGTGGGCGCGGGCATGGAGCGGATCGCCACGGCGATTCCGCCGCGGACGTTCCTGCGGCTGGACGGCACGCAGGCCGCGGTGGTGGACGCCGCCAGCGGCGAAATCGCGGTCTCGTTCGAGCTGCCGGCGGACATGTGCGCGACGAACGAACAAGGCGAAATTCCCGAGTTGGTCTACCTGCACACGCCGGAGGGCGATGCGATCGTCGGCTATCAGGAGTTCTATGCCGTGACGAAGAAGGGCACGAGCACGAACTACCGCACCCGGAAGGCGGAACTGTTCGGCCGGCGATTGCCCGACGGCGAACCCTGGCGCCGGAAACTGGACGACGACGAATCGCTGCGCGGCCTCTACGTCGTGCCGCTGTCGGCCGCGGAAGACCTGCTCGTGGCGGCGACCTGGAGCGAATTGCGCTTCCTGGATGTCGCGGGGAAGACGCGGCTCAAGCAGGATCTGGATTACCGGTCGCAGGCGATTTTCGCGCTCGACGCGGCGGGCAAGCCGATTCTGTATCTGCTGGGCCAGAAGATCGAGATGTACGACGTCGTCTGGCCGCCGGCGCCTCAAACCACCGAGCCGTCCGCGGAAGCGGCCGAGGAAGCGTCCGCGGGCGAATAGGGGCTAGGTCAGGCGCAGGGTCCGCATCCAGTTGCGGAAGTCCTTCGGGAGGGGCGCCGCGGCGGCGATGGGCTTGCCGGTGGCGGGATGCGCGAACCGCAGCTCGGAGGCGTGCAGCATCTGGCGGGGCACTTCGGGAAAATCGGCGCTGCGGGCGCTGAAGTACTGGCGGTCGCCCAGCACGGGAGTGCCGGCGTGGTGGAGATGGATGCGGATCTGGTGGGTGCGGCCGGTTTCGATGGCGACGGTCAAGTGGGCCGCCCGGGGCGGCTTGGACTGCGCGGCGACCTGGCGGACGTGGCTGACGGCGGGCAAATGGTCCACGGGCATGCGGATGTCCATTTGCGGTTCGGCGAGGTTGCCGGCGACGAGGGCGTGGTAGAGCTTGCGGACGCGGCCTTCCTCGAACTGCGCGACGAGCGCGCGGCGGGTCTCTTCGTCCTTGGCGAACAGGACGCAACCGGACGTGTCCTTGTCGAGGCGGTGCACGGCGCGCAAGCCGGGCAGGCCGAGCTGGTCGCGCAACCGGATTTCCAGGGACTTTTCGCCGACGGTGAGCAGCCGCGGCGGCTTGTCGGCGACGAGGAACGCCGGATCGTCGAGCAGAATGCGGACGGGGGTTTCCCGGTTTGGCTGCGGGGCGACGGCATCGGGCAGGAGTTCGACGGCGTCGCGGGTCTGGAGCAGGTGCTTGGCCATCCAGATGCGGCGGCCATTCACGAAGACGAGACGGTCGTCGAGGAGGTTCTTGGCGGCGCGCCGGGAAAGAGCGAGGCAGTCGGCCAGATGGTCGAGCAGGGGCGTGCCGTTGCGGCGCACGGGCGGCAATCGCCGGAGAGCGGGAACTGGAGGGGCGGAACGCTTCATGTCCGGGAAGAATAGCGGGGGGCGGAGGCGCCGTCGAGCCGGAAGGAAAATTCCTTGGCGGCGCGACAAGAGGCTTGAACCCGGCCGCCACCGGTTGTATACGGGCGCGAATGAACGACGACCCGGCCCAGGCGAAAAACGGCGCCGCCCATACACCGGCGGAACGCGAACCCGATCAGACCGTTCTGATCGAGTTTCCGGATCCGCTCCTGCGCGCCGCGCCGGCCGCCGCGGAACCCGCGCGGAAGCGCCAGGCGTTTTTCATCGCCCTGTCCGGCCGCGCCATCGGCAAGACGTTTCCGCTGACCGGCGCGACCGTCATCGGCCGGGCGGCCGATTGCGGCATCTGCCTGGACGACGACGGCGTCTCCCGGGAGCATGCCCGGGTCGAGCTGGACGACCGGGGCCAGGTCTGGATCGCCGATCTCGACAGCACCAACGGCACGTTCCTCCTCGACGGCCGCCGGCTCGGCCGGCAGGTGCTCCAGGACGGGGACCGGATCCGCCTGGGGCCCGAGACGATCCTGAAACTGAGTTTCCACGACGGCCTCGAGGAAGATTTCTACCGGCACCAATACGACTCGGCCACCAAGGACGCCCTCACGGGCATCTACAACAAGCGCTATTTCCTCGACCAGCTGAAGAACGACTTCGCCCATGCCCGGCGCCACGGAACGCCTCTCAGCCTGATCGCCTTCGACCTCGACCACTTCAAGCAGATCAACGACGTCCACGGCCATCCGGCCGGGGACCTCATCCTGCGGGAATTGGCCGGAGTCGTCGGCCGGGCGTTGCGCGGCGAGGATTGGTTCGCCCGCGTCGGCGGGGAAGAATTCGCCATCATCGAGCGGGCGGCGGACGAACGGCAGGTCCGGGCGATGGCGGAACGCATCCGGCGCACCGTCGAATCCCACCGGTTCTTGTGGGACGGCCGCGCCGTGCCGGTGACGATTTCCCTGGGCGTGGCCACGCTGTGGGGCGAGAATTTCCGCAGCGTCGACGCCCTCGTGCGGGCGGCCGACGAATTTCTCTACCAGGCCAAGCAGGCGGGACGCAACCGGATCGCCAGCGCGCTGGGTTGACCGGCCGGCCGTGCCGGCGGCGCTCAGGAGTCGCCGAGGCGGAAGGGGGAGAAACGGGTTTGGACGTCGAAGGGGTCGGAACGTTCGGCGCGCTTGAGGCGGTGGACGATGACGTAGGTGAGGGGGGTGGCGAGGATTTCGTAGCCGGTCTTGAGGACGAAGTTCCAGAAGATCACCTGCAGGACGAGTTGCAGCGGCCAGACGCCGCCGAACGCGAGGGCCGTGAACAGCAGCGAATCGACGCCTTCGCCGGCGATGGTGCTGCCGATGGTGCGCATCCAGAGATGGCGGCCCGACGTCCAGACCTTCATCTTCGCCATGACCCAGGCGTTGAGGAACGATCCGCACCAGAAGGCCACGACGCTGCCGAGGACCACCCGCGGCGTTTGCAGCAGGATGGAGGCAAAAGCGTCCTGCATCGGCACCCCGGGGGCGTAGAAGTTTTCCCAGCCCGGCGCCGGCGGCAGGATCGCGACGAGCGAAAACGCGCCGGCCGCGAAGGCGTTCAGGACGAACCCGAGCCAGATGATGCGGCGGGATTGCGCGTAGCCGTAGACTTCGACGAGGATGTCGCCGAAGATGTAGGAAATGGGGAACAACAGGTTGCCGCCGTCCATCAGGACGAACGGCAGGCCGGGGATCGCCAGCGGCTTGATGGCGGAAACGTTGGAAATCACCAGCACGGTGCAGAACACCGCGGTGATGGGCGCCAGCCAGCGCCGGGAGGAAACGGAGGGGAGTTCGGGGATATTCATTGTTTTCCCAAGAGGTGGCCCAGGGCCTCGGCTGCCGTTTTGCTGGAGGTGCCGGAATCGGGTTGGGCGGCCGTGGCGCCGTCTTTTTCGTCCGCGTCCCCGGCGACAAGCCCCACCGCGCCGCCGCCGACGGCTTTGCCGGCGCCGAACACGGCCCCGGCTCCGTCGCCGAGCAGGTTGCCGGCGCCGGCGATGGCGGTGCCGGTCGCCCCGGCGATGGCCTTCAGGACGTGCGCGACGGCTTCGACGAGCGTGAGCCCTTCCTCCTCCTTGCCGAGATCGGTCAGGACGATCCGCGGCAGCGGGATCGGAATGGCCCCGCCGCCGGTCAGGGCCGCCGCGCCGGTGACGGAGAAGTTCATCTGGCTGTCGGCGATGACGAGCTTTTCGATGACGACCTTCTTGCCGGCGGATTCTTCCGCGGCGCTTTCTTCGGCCGCGGCTTCGTCGGTTTCCTCCTCGCCGCTGGCGAGCTGGTCGATGAGCGCGCCGAGATTGCTGTTGAGCAGCCCCTTTTCGTAGGTGACGGCCAGACCGTCGATCAGGATCGACCGGACGACGATCACGTCGGAAAACAGCGTGGACGCATCGAGCACGACGGAAACGGAACCCAGATCGAGCAGTCCGTCGGTTTTATAGCCTTCGGGATTGCCGACGTGGAGCCCGCGCAAGGCGGCTTTCCCGCGCACGAGCGAAACGTCGGCGCCCTGCAGGGCGACCGGCACGCCGAGGGCGGCGGGGCCGACGGCGTTGACGCCGTTCAGGACGAGCCGGTTCAGCGACAGTTCGAGCGCGGCAAAAACCAGGCCCAAGACGATAAAAATGCCCACGAGGATCTTCAGCGCTTTTTTCACGGGTCTCCGATGCGATCAGGCGATGCCGGCTTCCACCTGCTCCACCACGGGGAAGGAATCCAGAAAACCGGCGACGTCGAACATATCGCGGATGGAACCGTGGACGCCAGTAAAAACCAGCTTGCCGCCGCCGGCATGGATGCGTTTGGAGAGGCCGAGGATGGTCCGCAACCCCGCGCTGCTCAGGAATTGAAGCCCGTTGAAATCGAAGACGAGGCATTTGCAGCCGGAGTGGAGAAGGTCGCCGCAGTGAGCCTCGAGCAAACGCGAAGTGGCGGTGTCGAGGCGGCCCTTGGCGGCAACCACTTCGGCATTTTCCAACTTTCGGTTGGCGAGTACCAGCATGGCGACCTCCTCTCAATCATCCCTTTATACTATCCGTCCATTCGACCCCATCCGCAACCGCCGGAAGGTTAAAATCGCGCAAAATCGCCGCCGAGAAAAGGGCTTGCAGTCCAGCGGGAAGCGTCGACAATGCCGGGCGTTTGCGAAAAGAAGGAGTCCGGCGTTCCCATGTCCTATCCCATCGAGAAGAAATTCGTCGTGGCCGTGTCGTCCACGGTGCTGTTCGACCTGTCGTTCGAGCATGCCTTGTATCTGGAGCAGGGGCTGGAAGCCTTCCGTCGCTACCAGCACGAACACCGGCGCGACGTCCCGAAGCCGGGCACGGGGTTTCCCTTCATCCGGCGCCTGCTGATGCTGAACCGGATGTATCCCGAAGAGCATCCGGTGGAGGTGGTGATCCTGTCGCGCTACCACGCCGACGACGGCATGCGGGTGATGGACGCCGTCCGCGAGTACGGCCTCGACATCACGCGCGCGTTTTTCATGGCCGGCCGCAAGCCCTATCCGTTCATGGAGTCCGTGAACGCCTCGCTTTATCTCAGCACGAATGCGGAACAGGTCAAGGAAGCGGTCGCCCTCGGCTATCCGGCCGGCCACGTCCTGCCTTGCGCGGCCGTCGACGACGAGGAAGACGACCAGCTGCGCATCGCGTTCGATTTCGACGGCGTCCTGGTGGACGACGAGGCGGAGCAGGTCTACAAGAAGACGAACGACCTGGAGCAGTTCCGCCAATACGAGCTGGAAAACCGCGCCCGCCCGCTGAAGGCCGGCCCGCTGATGCCCCTGCTGCAGCAATTGTCGTATTTCCAGAAGATGGACATCGCGCGGGCGCAGGACGATTCCGGACGCAAGCGCTTGCTGCGCATCTCGATCGTGACGGCGCGGGGGGCGCCCGCCCACGAGCGGCTCAACACCACCCTTTCGTCCCTGGGCCTCGAGGCCGACGAGGTTTTCCTGATGGGGGGCATCGAGAAAAAGCGCGTGCTGGACATCCTCAAGCCCCATCTGTTCTTCGACGACCAGATGGTGCATCTGGAGCCCGTAGCGGCCAGTACGCCCTCCGTGCACATCCCGTTCGGGGTCGCCAATCAAATTTCAGGATAAATCTTGCCAAAAGTTGCACAACATGCTTAAATGAAGGCACCATGAAAAGAATGACCGACCGCCAATTGCGATCCGCTTTCAATGCCGCCGGCTTGCGCCTGACGCGGCAGCGCCTCTTGATTTGCCGCGAACTGGCGGGGCGCTACGACCATCCCGACGTCGAACACCTCTATCGGGCGGTCAAGCCCCGCATGCGCCAGATGTCCCTGTTCACCGTCTACCGGACGATGAACGCGCTCGAATCGGCCGGCATGGCGTGGCGGGTCGCGACCTGGAAGGGACATGCCCGCTACGACGGCAACGTGGAGACCCATGCGCATTTCCTCTGCGAAAAATGCGGCCGCATCGACAACGTGGCGGCCCACGACGCCTGCCGCGAAATGGCTTCCCAGGCCCAGAAATGCGTCGAAGGCAGCGTGCGCCGGGTCGAAATGATGATCGTCGGCGAATGCGTGGCTTGCCAAACCGCCGCCGCCGGCGCCTGACCGAACCGCTTCCCGCGCTCCACAAATCGCAGCTTGTGGTTTTTCCACACTGTGGAAAAATCGGCCAAAGTTTTTACGTGCTACGTAAAACTCAGCCAAACTTTTTACGTAGCGTGGAAAAATCGGCCCAAAAAATTGGGAATGTCCGAAAGCGTGTGACGGCTAGGTGGCGGAGAGGACGCGGAAGACG
>CALMNW010000012.1 GCA_937872095.1 uncultured Verrucomicrobiota bacterium | reverse complement strand
GCCCGGGCGGCCCTCGCCGTACACCACCGCCGGGAACCATCCCGTGCGGCGCAGGCGGCCGGCCGACGAGCTGCCCTTCGCTTCGCGCGTCTTGGCAATCAGTTTCGTTTCTTTCATTGCGTTCTCCCTTGATGAATCTCGAACAGCTTGGAGACGGACTCGTCCCCGTAGATCCGCTTGATCGCGTCGCCCAGCAGGTCCGCGACCGTCAGGACGGTGACCGGGAAGTCGTTCCAGCCCTGCTGCTGCTGGATGGTGTCGGTCGTGATCAGTTCCTCGATGGCCGATTCTTTCAGGCGCTGGATGCCCAGCGCGGTGATCGGGCAGTGGCTGACCACCGCGCGCACCGATTTCGCCCCGTTCGCCTTGGCCATCTTGGCCGCCGAGCACAGCGTGCCCGCCGTGGTGGTCATGTCGTCGGTCAAGATGCAATCCTTGCCCTTCACGTCGCCCACCAGTTCGATGGCTTCGACTTCCGTCGCCGACTTCCGGTGCTTGCCGGCCAGCGCCAGGCCGGCGCGCAGCAACTGCGAATAGGAATAGGCCATTTTCAGGCCGCCCGGATCGGGCGCCACCACCACGAGATTTTCCGCCGGCAGCTTGTCGCGCAGATAGCGCACGATCAACGGCGCCGCGTAGAGATGATCGACCGGAATGTCGAAGAAGCCTTGGATCTGCGGCGAGTGCAGGTCGACGGTGAGCACGCGGTTCACGCCGGCCGCGACCAGGAGGTTCGCCACCAGTTTCGCCGAAATGGGCACGCGGGAACGGTCCTTGCGGTCTTGCCGCGCGTACGCGAAGAACGGCACCACCGCCGTGATGCGCTTCGCCGAAGCCCGGCGCGCCGCATCGGTCATGAGGAGCAACTCCATCAGGTATTCGTTGGGCTGCATCCCCGTCGGCTGGACGATGTAGACGTCGCGCCCCCGCACCGTCTCTTCGTAGGTCACGAAAATTTCGCCGTCGGGAAACCGCCCGATGCTCGCCACGCTCAGAGGAATGCCGACCCGGGCCGCGATTTTTTCCGCCAGCGGCCGGTTTGCATTTCCCGCAAAAATCTTGATGTGGTTTTCCATGTTGTCGTTTCCTCGTTGTTCTTCATCCGGCGCAATGGTTGCCCGACTAGGATTTGAACCTAGACTCTGGCCTCCAAAGGGCCGTGTGCTGCCATTACACCATCGGGCAATGCGTTCGATGGCATTCCTCGATCGCGCAACGGCATTCCTTGCAGGCGCCGCGCCCGACCGTGACAAAGAACCAACCGGGTCCGCCCCAAGGCAGACCCGTTTCAAAAACCCGCGCACCATACCCATCCCCTTTCGAAAAGTCAACCCCCCTTCCCGACCCGGCCGGACCCGCGCCGTTTTAAGGCGTTGCGCAGGTTGGCGGAAGTGCTATCCTGCCTTCCGGTTTGGCGTTCATGCACGCAGCGAGGTTCCCATGACGAAATGCGCGAGACAACTGCTTCTGGCCGCGGCGGTGGCGGGCTTGTTCCTGCCGGCCGCCGGCGCCATCGACCGGGATCCGGCCAGCACCATCAAGCTCTTCCCCCTGGTCTACCAGCGCGAAACGGCGGACACCTACGATTTCGAAGCGCTCGGCGGCCTGGTCGGCGCCCATACCGACGGCAAAAACGTCTCCCGCCGCGTGGTGCCCTTCTTCTGGGGCAACGACCACCTCCATCTCGCCCCCGTCTTCTGGAGCTGGGACGACAGTTGGGTCGTTCCGCCGCTCGCCTGGAATGTCCACGGCAACCGCGGCGTCGGAACCGTCTGGTGGGGAAAAGATTATTTCCACGCCGCGCCCTTCTTCTGGAGCTGGAACGACAACTGGATCCTGCCGCCGCTCGCCTGGAACCTCCGCGGCACCACCGTCCTCGGCCCCGTCTGGTGGAACGACCGGGGCGAATCCGGCCTGTTTCCGCTCTGGTGGAAAAATCCCGACGGCTGGACCCTGTTCCCCCTCGGCTATTCCAACCAAGGCGAGGGCATGCTCGGCCCCATCGCCTGGGACGACCACCATTTCGACATCTACCCCTTCTTCTTCAGCGGCGGCGGCGATTGGCTCCTGCTGCCGCTCGGCGGCAAGCTCGACGACGACTACGTCGTGGGCCCCATCTGGTGGGGCACGGCCGAAACCGGCCAGCGCTATCTCCATCTGGCCCCCTTCTTCTGGAGCCGGGGCCACAATTGGCTCCTGTTGCCGGTGGCTTGGAACGTCGACGGCCGCAAGGGCGTCGGCCCCCTCTGGTGGGGACCGGACTACTTCCACGCCGCCCCGTTCCTCTGGACCTGGAAACACAACTGGATGCTGCTGCCCTTGGTCTGGAACGTCGACGGCAACAAAGGTCTCGGACCGATCTGGTGGGGGCCGGACTATTTCAGCATCGCCCCCGTCTTCTGGGCCTGGGAAAACAACTGGCTGATCCCGCCGCTGGCGTGGAACGTCGGCGGCAACAAAGGCTTCGGCCCCCTCTGGTGGGGCGATCGCTACTTCCATCTCTTCCCCCTCCTCTGGACCTGGGAGGGCAATTGGCTGATTCCGCCGCTGGCCTGGAACATCGACGGCAACAAAGGCTTCGGGCCCCTCTGGTGGGGCGACGATTACTTCCACGCCGCGCCGCTGCTCTGGACTTGGGATCACAACTGGCTGATTCCGCCGCTGGCGTGGAATATCGACGGCAACAAGGGCTTCGGCCCGATCTGGTGGGGCAAAGACTATTTCCACGCCGCGCCCTTGTTCTGGAGCTGGAACGGCAACTGGATTCTGCCGCCCGTCGCCTGGAATTACCACGGCAGCAAAGTCGTCGGCCCCCTCTGGTGGGGCCAAAACCACTTCCACCTCGCGCCGCTGTTCTGGAGCTGGAACAAAGACTGGCTGCTGTTCCCGCTGGCGTGGAATCTCAACGACCACAAGGGCGTCGGTCCCGTCTGGTGGGGCAAAGACAGCCGCGGCAAATCCTACCTCGACGTCTTCCCCCTGTGGATCCGCAAGGACCGCACGACGTGGATCCCGCCCCTGCTGGGCTGGATGAACCGGCCCGCGGAAGGCGGCGTCGATCTCAAGCTGGGCCTGCGCCTGCTGCGCTGGGCCGCGGACGACAAGGGCTACACCTTCGAACTCCAGCCGCTGCTGGACATTTCCGGCGGAGAAACCAAGCACTTCTCGCTGGTCTGGCGCCTGTTCGAATACCACCGCGACGCGAACGAACGCTATTGGCGCGCGCTGTTCATTCCGCACAAGTTCAAGCTGAAGAACAAGGCCGATGCCCGTCCGCCCGCGGAGACGATCGCCGACCGTTTTCTCCCGCCCGCGTGATGCGCCGGCGCCGCGGTCCCACCCCGCGCTTGCCCTCGGCCCCCGTCATCCTCTACTTTCCGAACCCATGGATCTCTCCGTCATCCTGACCTATCGCTGCAACTCGCGCTGCTCCATGTGCCACGTCTGGCAGCATCCCACCCTCCCCGACGACGAAATCGACCTCGCCACCCTCGCAAAGCTTCCGGGCGGCTTCGATTACCTCGATCTCACCGGCGGCGAGCCCACCCTGCGCGACGATCTCGAGGAAATCGTCGAGCTTCTCCATCCCAAGACCCGCCAGCTCGCCATTACCACCAACGGCCTCCAGGGCGACAAGCTCGAACGCATCGTCCGCAACCATCCCGACCTCAACGTCCGCATTTCCCTCGAGGGCATCGGCGCCCGGAACGACGCCATCCGCGGCGAGACGGACGGCTTCGAACGCAAAAGGGAAACCGTCCGGCGTCTCCTTGCCGCCGGCGGCCGCAATCTCGACTTTGCCGTCGTCGTCCAAGACGACAATGCCGATCAGCTCCTCGATCTCCACAAAATGAGCGTTTCCTGCGGGAGCGGACTGGATCTCGCCTCCCTCCACAACGGCTTCCAGTTCCACAAAATCGACAACGAGTTCACCAATCGCGTTCGCGCCGCCCGGGCCCTCCAGCCGCTCGTCGACGGCTGGCTCCGCTCCCGACGTCCCCGCGACGGGTTTCGCGCCTGGTCGGCCAGCGGTCTCGCGCGGAAAATCCTCGGCCAGCCCCGCCGCACCCCCTGCCCCGCCGGCCGCGACTTCCTGTTTGTGGATCCGTGGAGCCGCGTCTACGCCTGCAACGTCCGACCCGATCTCGAAATCGGCGATTTGTCCGAACAAACCTGGAAGGACATCCTGCGCGGCCCCCGCGCCGCCGAGGCCCGGACCCGCGTCGCCCGCTGCACCCACAATTGCTGTTTCGACGCCCATGCCCGCGCCGCCCGCCGCGCCCATCGCTTCCAAACCGGAGGCTGGATCCTCGTCCACGCGCTCCGCGCCATCGGGGGCCGCCCCGTCGAGTTCGACCGCGCGGTCGATTTCCGGAACGTCGCCCAGAGTTCCATCGTCCCTCGGCGAGAAAGCTGGCTGGGAAAACCCTTCCATCCGGCCATCCAGCGGAAGACCGAACAACCCTATGGCGCCTACAACAACGGGATGAACAAATAGGTCCGCGCCCTTTCATTCGCAGGTTGAACCCTTCCGGCCGGGATGGTATCGTCGCCTTCCGAGTACTCCCATGAAAAATACCGTCCAAGGCAGCCTCATCACCACCTTTCGTTGCAACGCCAAGTGCAACATGTGCAACATCTGGAAGTTCCCCTCCCGCCCTGCGGACGAATTGCCGGCCGAATATTACGACAAACTCCCCCCCGGCCTGCGCATCAACGTCACGGGCGGCGAACCCACCCTCCGCGAAGACATCGACGAAATCTTCGCCAAGCTCTATCCCAAAGCCGCCCTCCTCGAGCTCAGCACCAACGGCTACTATACCGACAAGATCGTCGCGCTCGCCAACCAGTATCCCAACATCCTCATCCGCGTTTCCCTCGAGGGTCTCCCCGCCCTCAACGATGCCAAGCGCGGCACCCCCGACGGCTTCGACCACGCGTTGCGCACCATGCTCGAACTCAAGAAAACCAAGTGCAAGAACATCGGGTTCTCCGTCGTCATCTCTCCCGACAACTACAAGGATCTGATCTACCTCTACGACCTCTGCGTCGCCCTCGACGTCGAACTGGGCAACTCCGTCGTCCACAACTCCTGGTACTTCCACAAGGAGGACAACGCCATCGTCGGCGAGGAGGCCCTCCTCCAGCATGAACGGTTCGTCGAAGCCCTGCTCACCTCCAAGCGCCGCGGCCTCAAGAACAGGCTCAAGGACTACGGCCGGGCCTACTTCAACCGCAGCATCCATCGCCGCCTCCGCGGCGACCGCCCCGGCTACCGCCCCCCCTGCGGCGCGCTGTCGGACTTCTTTTTCATCGACCCCGCCGGCAACGTCTCGCCCTGCAACGGATCGCCCGAAGAATGGGTCATCGGCAACGTCAAGGAAGACTCTTTCGAGAACATCATGGCCTCCGACAAGGCCAAGGAGATCGCCCAGCAGGTCGCGCAGTGCCAGCGCAACTGCGCGTTCATCGTCACCGAGCGACACGACATGGTCCGCCGTCCCTGGCGCCCCATCCTCTGGGTCCTGAAAAACAAGTTCCGCATCCGCAAAGGCGAGCGGATCCGCTGGGACTGATCCCCGCCCGGCCATGAAGATCTGCGTGTTCGGCACCCGCGGCTTCCCCGACATTCAGGGCGGCGTCGAAAAACACGGCGAACACCTCTATCCCCGCTTTCCCGCCGACTGCGAATTCACCGTTTTCCGCCGGCGCCCCTACGTCCAGTCCACCCCCGCCTATCCCCGCATCCGCTTCGTCGATCTGCCGTCCACCCGCATCAAAGGCCTCGAAGCCGCGCTCCACTCGTTCCTCGCCGCGATCGCCTGCCTGTTCATCCGTCCCGATCTCGTCCACGTCCACAATATCGGTCCGGCCTGCTTCTCCCCCCTCCTCCGCCTCTTCGGCCTCCCGGTCGTCCTCACCTACCACAGCCCCAACTACGAACACGCCAAATGGGGCCCGACCGCCCGTTTCCTCCTCCGCGCCAGCGAATGGATCGCCCTCCGCTGCGCCAACGCCGTCGTGTTCGTGAATGCCTACCAGATGGAGAAATATCCGCCCGCCATCCGGAAAAAATCCCGATATCTCCCCAACGGCGTCGACTTCGCGAGCTTCGACCGCGGTACGCAGGAACTCGATCGCCTCGGCCTCCGCCCGGGCCGCTACCTCCTCGCCGTCGGACGTCTCACTCCTGAAAAAGGCTTCGACGTCCTTCTCCGCGCCTTCCGGCAATCGGGATTCGACGGTTTCCATCTCGCGATCGCCGGCGGCGTCGACAACGAGGACGCCTACGCCCGCGAATTGCGCGCCAAGGCCGGCGACGCCCCCGTCGTTTTCGCCGGCCATCTCTCCAGTCCATCCCTCCGCCAGCTGTACGCCCACGCCCGGCTCTTCGTTCTGCCCTCCCGCAACGAAGGGTTCCCCCTCGTCCTTCTCGAGGCCATGGCCGCCGGCGCCGACGTCCTCGTCCGCGATCTGCCCGCCACCCGCCTCGTCGATCTTCCCCCGAGCGACTATTTCACCAACGACGACGATCTCGCCGCCAAACTGGGCCTGAAACTCGCCGGCCCCAAACCCGCTCGCACCTACGATCTGGCCCGCTACGACTGGAATCGCCTCGCCGCCCAGACTCGCGACCTTTTCGCCGAAACCATCGCCCCCCGCTGATCGCAGCGCGCGGAAAACGATCGCGCCGCATGCAAGCGGATCCTCGGCCTTTCCGCCCCCTACCGGCGGCGCGCCGCCCGGCAACCCGCCCCCCTCCGCAGACTCATTCCCCGCCGTTTTGCGACGGACGGAAATCCTGCAGGTGCAGTTGGAGGTATTCCTGCCCGTTGTAGCGGTTCAGGATCAGGTTGAAGGCGATGTCGAGGGGCCCGTCCGGCACTTCGCGCTCGCCCATGCCGAAGCCGATCGCTTCGCGCTGCTTGCCCCCCATCGAGAAGATCAGCTTGAGATGCTTGCCGCCGATGACCCGCGCCGGGAACAGGGGCGCGACGTTGCGCACGGCCCAGACCGGCAGCGGATTCGAATGGCCGAACGGCCGCAGGCGGTTCTGGTCGTGATAGAGCGGATCGCCGATGTCGGTCGGCGCGATCCACGCGTCCACCATCAGCTGCCGGCGCTGGTCGATCTGGCTCAGGGTCGCGGCGCAGACTTCGTTGAACCGCGCCGAAAACTCCGGAATCCGGTTCTGGTCCACTTCGAGGCCCGCCGCCATCGCGTGGCCGCCGTAGCGGCGCAGCATCGGCGAGCATTTCTGGAGATGGCTCAGCAAATCGAAGCCCGGCACGCTGCGGCACGAACCGCGCCCGACGCCGTCGTCGTCCATGCCGATGACGACCACGGGCCGGTTGTAGCGGCTGGCAATGCGCGAGGCCACGATCCCGATCACGCCCGCGTGCCAATGCGGATGCGCCACCACCAGTCCGAAATCCTTGTCGGCATCGAAGCGCGCATCGAGATCTTCGCAGGCTTCGCTGACGATGCGGTCTTCGATCTCCTGCCGCTTGCGGCTGGCGTCGTCGAGCTGCTGCGCCAGGATCTTCGCGCGCGGCTCCTGTTCCGTCAGCACCAGCTCCAGCGCGGCGTCGGCGTTGCCGAGCCGGCCGGCCGCGTTGATGCGCGGGCCGATCATGAAGCCGATGTGGTAGGTGTCCACCGGCCCGGTGATGCCGGCGGCCTCGATCAGCGTGCGCAGGCCCACCGACTGCGTCTTGTTCAGCAGCATCAGGCCGTGATAGACCAAGATGCGGTTTTCCTTCAGCAGCGGCACGATGTCCGCCACGGTGCCGACGGCCACCAGCTCCATGTAGGTCTTGAGATCCAGCTTTTCGGCCGACTCCAGCTTGCGCAGGCGGGCCGCCTTGACGAGGCCGTGGCACACCTTGAACGCCACGCCCACGCCGGCCAGCATCCGGACGTCTTCCGGACATCCGCCCAGCTTGGGATTGACGATGGCGCAGGCGTCCGCCACGCCTTCCGCGGCCGGCTCGTGGTGATCCGTCACGACCACGTCGATGCCGAGACGCGCGGCTTCCTTGACGGCCTCCACCGAGCTCGTGCCGCAATCCACGGTGATGATCAGGTTGGGATGGTAGGTCTCCACGCAGCGGTGCAGGGTCTCGACGCCGAGGCCGTAGCCGTCCTCGATGCGGTGCGGCAGGAAGGGCGACGCGACCGCGCCCAGCTCGCTGAGCACCTGGATCATCAGCGCCGTGGCCGTCACGCCGTCCACGTCGTAGTCGCCGTAGACGAGGATGGAACTGCCCTGCTCGACGTGCGAAAGGATCAGATCCACCGCCTTCTCCATGCCCGGCAGGACGAAGGGATCGGTCAGGTCCGCGAGCCGGGGCTGGAGGAACTTGTCGATCTCGGCCCGATCGGTCAGCCCGCGCGCCACCAGCGCGCGGGCCATCGCCCGCGAAAAGCCGTAGTCCGCCGCGATGCCGTCGGCCACCTCGGGCACGGCCTCGGCGGTCGTCCAGCGCTTTTCGGAGCGAACCACCATCGGACTACTTCCCGGCCGGGGCGACCGCGACCTTCGGGCGCACCGCCAGCATCGTCGGCGCGGCGATGAACGCCGACGCGTAGGTGCCGGCGACCACGCCGATGAAGATCGCCAACGCGAAGTCGAAGATCGCGCCGCCGCCGAACACCATCAGCATCGCCACGCTCAGCAGCGTGGTGAGCGAGGTCAGCAGCGTGCGGGCCAGGGTCGAATTGATGCTCTCGTTGACCACGGCCTGGTCGAGCCGGCCGGCGCGGAGCTTGCGCGTCTCGCGGATGCGGTCGAACACGACGATCGTGTCGTTCACGGAGTAGCCCAGCACCGTCAGCAGCGCGGCGATGCTGGTCGTCGTCAGCTGGCGGCCCAGCAGGCAGTAGATGCCCAGGGTGATCAGCACGTTGTGCAGCAGCCCGACGACCGCGCCGATCGCGAAGGAGAACTCGAACCGGATCGTGATGTAGATGATCATGCCCACCAGCGAGAGGCCGATGGCGATCAGGCCGCTGCGCTGCAGCTCCTTGCCCACTTGCGGGCCGACGGTGTCTTCCTGGACCAGCTTGAAGCCGTTGTCGGCGAACTGTTCCGCCAGCGCCTGCTGCGCGGCCGCGCCCTCTTCGGGGCTGGACACCTTGACGACGAGCGTTTCGTTCATCGCGTCGCCCATGCCGCTGCGCTGGTACTGGATGCCGGCGCCGCGGGGCAGCGCCGCGCGCAGCGCGTCCACGTCGGCCTTCTGCGCGAATTCCAGCGAAAGCTGCTGGCCGCCCGTGAAGTCCACGCCGAAGTTCGCCATGCCGCGCTGGTAGCCGATGAACGCCGACACCGCGAGGATCGCGAGGGACAAGATGGCCGCCGCGTGGCGCAGGCCCATGAAGTTGATCTTCGTCTCCTTGACCCACTGGGTCATCTTCAAGTTGTGCAGCAGGCCCCGGTGTTCCAGGAACTCGAACACCATGCGCGTGCCGACGATCGACGTGTACATGCTCGCGATGATGCCGGCGCTCAGCGTGACCGCGAAGCCCTTCACGGGACCCGAGCCCTGCCAGAACAGGATGACGGCCGTCAGCAACGTCGTCAGGTTCGAGTCGAAAATCGTCGAAAACGCCTTGTCGTAGCCGGCGGACAGCGCGGCGCCGAAGCGCTTGCCCGTGCGCATTTCCTCGCGGATGCGCTCGAAGATCAGCACGTTGGCGTCCACCGCCATGCCCACCGTCAGCACGATGCCCGCGATGCCCGGCAGCGTCAGCACCGGCAACGTCGTGGCGGAACCGCCCATGCCGGCCCCGCCGATGAGGCCGAAGAAGCCGGAGACGACGATCATGCCCAGCGGCAGCAGGACCAGGTTCAGGAACAGCGCCAGCACGGCCACGAGACCCGCGAAATGGTAGTAGATCGCCATGAACACCGCCACGGCCCCGAAGCCGATCGCGGCCGCCCGCCAGCCGCTCTCGATGGAGTCCGTGCCCAGCGTCGGATCCACGCTGCGTTCTTCCAGCACGCGCAGCGGCGCCGGCAGCGCGCCCGCCCGCAGCACCAGCGCCAGGTCGCTCGCCTCTTCCAGCGAAAACGCGCCTTCGATCACCGCTTCGCCGCCGGGAATGGACGTCCGGATGAACGGCGCGGAATAGAGCGTGTTGTCCAGCACGATGCCCAGATAGTGGCGCCCGTTGGGATCGGGGTTCTTCGCGCCGCCCGGCGCGTGGTCGGCGGTCACTTTCGCGAAGATCTTGCGGCCCTTCGCGTCGAACGAAATCTGCACGACCTTCTGGCCGAACTGCTGGTAGTCCACGTTGGCGGACTTCAGGCTGTCGCCCGTCAATTCCGCCTTGCGGCTCACGTAGTACGGAACGAAGTAGTCCCGGTTCTGGACCCGGTTTTTCTCGAGCAGGAGGTCATAGCCGGCCTTTTCCTCGAAGCGGCGCAGCGCGACGCGCTCGGCTTCGGTCGGCGGCGGGCCCTTGCGGACCCAGCAGTCGCCGTTCTGGCGGCCGGGCATCGCGGCGATCTCGTAGCCGGCGGGCACTTTGCGGTCGGCGAACAGGTTCTTGACCAGCTCGTCGTTCTTCGGGTGCACCATGCGGAATTCCAGGAACGCCGCCTTGCGGATGTTCGCCGAGGCGCGCTCGCGGTCTTCGGCCTTCATGCCGGGAATCTGCACCACGATGCGCTTTTCGCCGTCCGGATAGATCGTCGGTTCGGCCACGCCCATGGAGTCCACGCGGTTGCGGACCACCTCGAGCGCGCGATCCCGCGCGTCCGCCACGGAGCCTTCCAGCCCCTGGGAGTCGTCGATTTCCAGCGTGTAGCTCGTGCCGCCCTGCAAATCCAGGCCCAGCTTGATTTTCTCCTTCGGGGGCATCACCAGAGCCACGCTCCATGCCGTCGCCACCACCAAGATCAGCCATTTCCAGATCGATGCCTTCATAGTCCTCGTTTCCCGTGTTGCCCCGGCGACTCCGCCGGAAATTCCCTATCCGCCTTTCAGCCGCAGTTGCAGGATCCCTTCCCGTCCGGTTCCGGCGTCTCGCCCTTGTCGAGCACCTGGGACACCGCGCCGCGCACGACTTCCACCTTCACGCCGTCGGCGATCTTCACGATCAAGGTCTTGTCCTTCACGTTCGCCACCGTGCCCAGCAGCCCGCCCGCGAACAGCACCCGGTCGCCGGTCTTGACGGCGTTCAGGAGCGCCTGGCGTTCCTTCTCGCGCCGCTTCTGCGGCCGGATCAGCATGAAATAGAACAGCGCCACCATCAGCCCCAGCCACACGAACATGAACATGCTCGACTGCGGGGCCGCGCCCTGCGCGCCGCTCGCCGGAGCGCCCATCATCGCCAAAAATCCCAAACCGCTCATTTTTCCTTCTCCTCTTGCCGCTAGGCTCCGGCCGCGGCTCCCGGTCCCGTCGCCGCCGGCCCGTACACCCGGGCCGTCTCCGCGCGGAACGCCTCGAAACTGCCGTCCCGGAGGCTCTGCCGCATCCGGGCGATGAAATCGAAATACGCCTGCATGTTGTGGATCGCCGTCAGGCGGACCCCGAGGATCTCGTCCACGTTCAGCAGGTGCCGCACGTAGCCCCGGCTGAACCGCCGGCAGGCCGCGCACGAACACCCCTCTTCCAGGGGCCGCTCGTCCAGGCGGTTCGCCGCCGCCCGCACCGAGTACCGCCCGGTGCGCGTGAACACCGTCCCGTGCCGCGCCAGCCTCGTCGGCATCACGCAGTCGAACATGTCCACGCCGCTCGCCACCGACTCGGACATCTGCCAGAACTGGCCGACGCCCATCAGGTAGCGCGGACGCTCCCTCGGCAGAAAATCCACCGTCATGCGCACGCCCGGCATGATCAGGTCCTCCGGTTCGCCCACGCTCACGCCCCCGATGGCATAGCCATCGAACGCGCCCAGCGCCAGCAAGCCCTTGGCGCAGCGTTCCCGCAAATCGGGATACACGCCGCCCTGGACGATGCCGAACACCAACTGCCCCGGAGCCCGAGGCTGTTGGGCACATTTAGCCGCCCACGATAGGGTCCGCTCCACCGCTTGGCAAGCGTATTCCGGGGTGCACGGACACGGCGGACACTCGTCGAAGACCATCGCGATGTCCGACGCCAGCGTCTTCTGGATCGCCATGCTCTCCTTGGGCCCCATGAACATTTTCGTCCCGTCCACGTGCGACTGGAACCAGACCCCGTCCGGCGTCATCTGCCGCAGTTTCGTCAGGCTGAACACCTGATAGCCCCCGCTATCCGTCAAAATCGCCCGTTTCCAGTCCTGGAACCGGTGCAGCCCCCCGAACTTCTCCATCACGTCCATCCCCGGCCGCACGTTCAAGTGGTAGGTGTTCCCCAGCAAAATCTCGCAATTCAGCCCTTCCAGCTCCCACGGCGCCATCGATTTGACCGTCGCCTGCGTCCCCACCGGCATGAAAACGGGCGTGTCGACCGGCCCGTGCGCCGTCCACAGCCGCCCCAGGCGCGCCTTGGACCCCGGGTCCTCGTGCAAAATCTCGAATGTCCCGATTTCGGGCATAAGGGGCGCACTCTACCTCCCCCGCCCCCCCGTTGTCGAGGTTTCTGGACCGGTTTTCCCGGATATTCCGCCCCGGCGCGCCCCCCACTTCTTTGACCTTTGCCCCTCTCCGTGATAGAGTTTCGTCCATCAAAAGCGCTCCGGGCCCCGGCCCGGAGACCGAAACCACAGCAACGAAAGGACCCTCCGACATGATCAGCAAGAAAATGGCCCAGGAAATCAACGCCCAGATCAACCGCGAATTCTTCTCGGCCTTCCTGTACCTCGCCATTGCCAACGACGCCCTCGACAAGGGGTTCAACGGCACCTACCGGTGGATGAGCCTCCAGTTCAAGGAAGAGCAGGAACACGCCCTCAAGTTTTCCAAGTACCTCCAGGACCAGGGCCAGAAGGTCGTCCTCGACGCCATGGAAGCTCCCAAGACCGAGTGGAAGAACATCCTCGACATGTTCGAAGACGCCCTCCTCCACGAAAAGAAGGTCACCGCTTGGATCAACGACCTCTACACCCTCGCCCTCGAGGAAAAGGACTACGCCACCCAGAGCATGCTCCGGTGGTTCATCGACGAACAGGTCGAGGAAGAAGCCAACTGCAACGAAGCCATCGCCGCCCTCGCGATGGTCGGCGCTTCCGCCAACGGCCTCTTCATGATGGATCGCCAGCTCGGCAAGCGCGGACAAGGCTGATTCCGCCCGGTTCCCCCCGGCGGGAGGCTTTGGCCTCCCGCCTTTTTTGTACCCCGGCGCGGGGAATCGCGCTTCGCGCCCCCTCCCCGTTTTTCCACGCTACGTAAAACTTTTGCCCGATTTTTCCACGCTACGTAAAAACTTTGCGCGATTTTTACGTAGAACGTAAAAACTTGGCAATGTCCGAAAGCGTGTGATGAGGAGGTGAGGCATTTGGG
>CALMNW010000011.1 GCA_937872095.1 uncultured Verrucomicrobiota bacterium | reverse complement strand
CCACTTCGTTCGTCGTCTCCTGATCCGCGATCGCCGGGAACGCGATGGTCTGGTCGGCATGGATGGCCGTGACGGTCGCCGTGGCGGCCGTGGCGTAGTAGAAATCGTCCTGCGCCTTGGCGGCGACGACTTCGATGTCGCCGCTGCCCGCGGTCACCGTCAAATTCGTGCCGCCCGCGATGGTCCCCGGCCCGCTCGTTACGGCATAGCTCACCGCCCCCGTGCCCGACCCGCCGGAAACCGACAGGGTCTGGGTCGTACCGTACGCCTGCGGCGTCGCCGGAGCGAAAATCAAGGCCGTTTGGGTTTCGCGCAAGTACTCGAAGGCATCGCCGGCAACCGTCTCGCCATGACTGGTCGAATGGACCCGCACGTTGCCAAGCCCAACGTGTCCGGACGTTCCGGCCGTCACCACCACCTGCGTGGCGCTTTGGCTGTCGATGGACGCCGCCTGCACGCCGCATAGCGTCACGTTGGTGACGTCGGATCCATTGCCCAGATGGGCGCCGCCGATGGCGACCGAATAATTGCCCGTCCAAGAACCGCTCGCCGGCAGCACGTCCGCGATCGATCCCGCCGGATTCACGACGTAGGCGTCCGGAATTTCGTGGTCGCCGTTGTCCGACGTCTGCACGACGACGTCCTGCAAGCCCTCGCTGCCGACCGCCGGCACGGTGAAGGCCGCCCAGTTCGCGCCGCTGTCCTGGATGGCCGCCGCCACCCCGCCCACCAGCACGTTGGTGATGGCGCCGTAATGCCCGTTGGTCAGCACCACCACGTTCCCGCCCGCATACGGGCCGTTGTTCGTCGAAAGGGCATAACAGGAACCAGACAGATTCAGGGTGAAGGGATTGGTCGGGGAATTGTTGCTGATGACCAGCGACACCGCATGGCCGGCCGGCGCAACGGGAGCATAGATCACCGCGATCGAACTGCCCCCCCCAATGGGAATGGTGGCCGGGATGCCTGCCACCGTGAAATATGCGCTGTCCACGCCGTTCGTCTGAATGTCCGTGAGGTCCAGCACCGCGTTGCCGTCGTTCGTGATGCTCAGGATATTGGTGACCACGGAGCCCGGCAGGACCGGTCCAAATTTCGTACCCTTTTCCAAGCTGGCCGGTTCCCCGCTTGCGATGGCCGCCCCGTTCGTGCCGAGGAACGCCATGCCCGGCTCCACCCCGATCCACAGATCCAGCGAACCGCTCGTTCCGAGCTTCCAGCCGGCTTCCGGCGAAACCGAAAACAAAGCGTAATCGCTGGCCGGCGCGCCCGCCACGATCACTTCCTGATCCGGAAACGCTCCGACCGCCCGCGAAATTTCCACGGTGGCCAAGCCCGAAACGTTTCCGGCCACGGCCAGACGGTCCAGCGAGTCGGATGCGGCCGCATAGCACCGGTAGCGGCCGCCCTCGAAAGCCAAATCGTCGCTGAAGGACAGCGTTTGGGCGTCGGCCAATTGGCTGCCGGGAGAAACCGCGCCGCGGATCACGGCAACGCCATGGACCGTGCCCGTTCCGCTCAATTGCGCCTCGCTTTCCACGACGAGATTCGTGGCGACGAGATGCGCACCGAGCTGCCAGACGCCGCCGGCCATGCGAACCGTGGCGGCATCCGCCTGCAAAACGGGCAGCAGCGCGACCAGCGCCAGCCCCCGCCACCTGTTGCGGTTTCTCCTCATCGACTCATCTTCAACGCGCCTATCTCTGCGCGGTTCAATGCCTATGTTTGGAACCGGCCGGGCTGGAAACGTCCGTGTTGTCCGCCCAGTTCTCCTCCGGAATCCGGCCGGGTGGAATTTCGTCCTTCAACTGCTCCACGGGACGACGTTCCAGATCTTCGAGACAGGCCGGATCGTTGCGCGGCACGTGGATCGTCCACGAAAACGCCCCATCGCGGTCGCCGCCCACGATGAAATGATTGTTTTCCACCTCCCGTTTGACATAGAGGGCGGCGTATTCCCCGATGGGCGTCAGGCTGTAGATTTCCGCGCCCACGCGGTTGAGCGCCCCGTAATAGTCCGGCAAGCCGATCGTCGCTTCGCCGTTGGTCAGTTGCGAACGCCCCGCATAGATGTTCCAAACCGTGGGCCCCTCCACGCAGAAATGGCGCAGCACTTTGTTCTCGGGATCGTCGGGATGGTCGATCGTGAACGCCTTGGCCGTCCAACCGCCCTCGCCCACCGTTGAGCGGTACATCACTCCCGTGCCGCCGTCCAGATACAGCGAGCCGCGCAGCGCCACCGAATCGTTGCGGCGGTTGGTGATCGCCCGGCCGATGGCGATCCGATCGTAGCCGCTGAAGGCGCTGGCCTGGAATCCGATGGCGATGTTGGTGTATTGCCCGTCCGCCTGATAGCCGATGGCGATCCCGTTGTAGTCGCCGTCCGCTTCGCAACCGACGGCCACGCCGCCGATCCGGTAGCGCGCCGTGGCGTCCTGGCCGACCGCCACGCTGCCCGCCGATGAACTGTAAGACAGGGCGCCGCGCCCGAGCGCGACGCTCATATTATTGTAATCGATTCTATCCACGTTGGTGATGACGTGGGAATTCAGGTTCAGGTTTCCGGACATGGCCACCGAGCCGTCGTCCCAGAAGTTCCCCAAGCGCATCCACAGCGGCGCCGAGCCGACGGAGTAGTTGTAGTAAAACCCTTGGGCGCCATCGGTCTGATAGACCATCAATCCATGCGCAGGTCCGCCGCGCAGGTTCCCGCTATCCAGCAACAATCCACCGGCTAGAGCGACACTGGCCGTCGTGCGTTGCGCCTGCGTTACCCGCGGGATCAGCAGGCCCTTGCCGTCGCCCGTAGCCGGCGACTGGACGTCCAGCATCGCGTTGGCATTCGGCAAGGATCCGTCGTCGCTGATGGCCGTGCCGATCTGCTGGGCGACACTCGCCAGTCCCGCGAAGAGCACCAACAACCCCAATCCCCATGCCCACTTCTGTTTCATGTTCAGCCTACCTTCCTCGCCCACGTCCGACATGACGTCCCTGCCGGAACAGCACATAGGCAAATACTCAATCGGGCACCATGTGCCTCTATATTTGACAATAAGACCGACCCCGAGCTGGGACAAGGTTAATCTATCGGGGTTTCTCACGCCAGTTCCCGTGTAAGCAAAGCATCTGCGAATGCGTTTTTACCCGTTGCGTTTAATATGGTTTTCCCATTGACCGTTTCCCCGCACCGGTGCCACCCTGCTTCAGCAACTCCGATGAAATTCCCGTCTCGACAACCTTCGGCACCGGCTTCCCGATTCCTAGCTCTTGGCAAGAAAATCGGACTCGCCATCTTGATTCCTTTGCTGCTTCTGGCTTTGGCCGAAGGCGCGCTGCGACTCGCGGGGTTCCATTATGCCCCCCGCCAAAAAGTCCTTTGGACGCCCACCATCGCCGGCTACGACGGCACGCTGGAATATCGTCTCCCCACCTTCCTCGATCCTCCCGGCTATCTTTGGCGCACCCAGCCCAACACGCCGTTCACCGACGCCGACGGTTTTCGCCTGCCCGGTCTTTCGCCGGTCCCGGAACCGGGCCGAATCCGGATCGCCTTTCTCGGCGGATCCACCACTCAAGGCCAGCGCCATCCCTACCCCGAACGCGCCATCCGCATCCTCAACGAAGCGCTCGGAACCGATCGGTTCGAAGCGCTCAACGTCGGCGGCTCTTCCTACTCCACCCATCAGAGCCTCCTGGCGCTTCCGCGCTGGGTGCTTGCACGCCAACCGGAACGAGTCTGCGTCTACCACGGCTGGAACGACTGGATCGTGGCCGAGGACGGATACGCCGACGCCGAAAAAGACTCCCTCGTCCCCCTCTCGCAATCCGCCGGCAACTGGAAACAAGCGCTGGGTCGGCGGTTCCGCCTGTTCCAAGGTGTGGCTCGCCTTGTCGATGCGCTCGACGTTTCCTGGCCGAGGCCGCGGGTAGCCCCGGAACGGTTCGAGCGAAACCTGCGATCCATGGCGCAGCTTTGCGCCGCGCAAGGCAAGGAACTGGTCGTTTTCACGCGGCCACCGCTGGTTCTCGATCCGCTCCCGCCTAACGAACCCCGCGCCCATGACCAATGCCTCGACGTCCAGCGACGCGTCGCCGCCACCGAGCCCAACGTCCGGCTGTTCGACGCCGATGCGATCGCGCGCGGTCTCCAGGCCCGCTGGGAAACCGGCGAATTCGGTCCCGGCGCCCAACTGCATCAACCGGACGGCCTTCACTTCCGGCCGCTGGGCGAACAACTGTTCGCGGAGCAACTGGCGCTTTTTCTTGCGCCCGAACAGGCCGAATCCATTCGCCGTTACCTCGCCGGCTCGGACTACGCCCTCGCCACGGCCCGCCAACTGCTCGAGGAGCTGATGCCCCGCGAAGCCGCCTGGTTTCTCCGCAAGGTCCTGGCCCAGGAACCCGACCATCCCGAAGCGCGCGCGCTCCTGGACGAAGCAACCCGCCAGTTCGAGTTCGCCGACCTGTTTTGGCAAGGATGCTGGGGCGGCTCCGATCCAAACTTTGAATCCAAGCTGGGCAAGCTGAAACGCTGCCAGGAAATCCGCCCGGACGATTTCGGCGTCTGCCAGCAAATCGCCTTCGTTTGTTTCCATATGGACCGCCCCGGCGAAGCCGCCGCCGCAATGAAGGGGTTTCGCCCCGCCAACCCCGAAGACCATTACCGCTGGGCTTGGCTCGCGTTTCAATCGCACGTCGCCGCCCAACGGCTCCCCGAGGCCATCCAAGCCGCCCGCCTCCGGCTCCAGCTCGACCCGACCGATGCCGAAGCCGGCGAATTCCTCCGCGACGTCCAGGCCCCCCCTCGGTAAATCGCCCATGTGCGGAATCGCTGGATTCACGACGTTCAACACCCCGGTTTCCGATCCGGCGGATCTCGTCGCTCGCATGGCCGACCATCTGGCCCATCGCGGGCCGGACGGATGCGGCCATCTCGTGGCGCCGCCCATCGCACTCGGACATCGGCGCCTGAGCGTCATCGATCCCGTGGGCGGCGCCCAGCCCATGGCCTCGCCCGATCGGCGCTTCCAGCTCGTATTCAACGGCGAGCTCTACAACTTCATCGAACTCCGCCAGGCCCGCGAAGCCCGCGGAGAGCGGTTTGCGACCGGCTCCGACACCGAAGTCCTCCTGCGGGAACTGGCCGAAGACCCCGTCGCCGCTTTGCCGCGGCTCGACGGCATGTTTGCCTTCGCGTGCTGGGATGCCGCCCGCCGAGAACTTCTTTTGGCGCGCGACCGGTTCGGCATCAAGCCGCTGTTCTACGCCATCCGCAACGGCGAGCTGATCTTCGCTTCCGAAGCCCGCACGCTCCTGCTCCATCCGCACGTTTCGCGGGAAATCGATCGTTCCGCCATCGGCCGCTACTTCGCCCATGGCCACGTTCCCGCGCCGGGCTCCATTTATCGCGACGTCCGCAAGCTGGAGCCCGGACATTACCTGATTTTCGGACCGCAGGGTCTCCGTCGACATTCACCCTTCTGGGAACTTCCCGCGCACGATCCCGGAGGGTCCGTTCCTCCATTGGCAGAAAGCGCCGGCCAAGTGCGCGATCATCTCCGTCTGGCGGTTCGCCGCCAACTACGCAGCGACGTGCCGGTCGGGGTTCTGCTCAGCGGGGGAATCGATTCCTCCGCCCTGACCGCTCTCGCGGCCCGGGAATCCGCCGTTCCCCTCCATACTTTTTCCCTCGGCTTCGACGAATCGAGCTTCGACGAATCCCGGCATGCCCTCGCCGTCGCCCGCCATTGCGGAACGATCCATCATCATGAACGGCTGCATGCCCGGCAGGCTTTCGACGTTCTTCCGCAAGCGCTGGCCGTCCTCGACGAACCGCTGGCCGATCCCTCGCTCCTGCCCACCTTCGTCTTGGCTCGCCTCGCCCGCCGAACCGTCAAGGTGGTCCTTGGCGGCGAGGGCGGCGACGAACTCTTCGGAGGCTATCCCGCCTTCCAAGCGCACCGGCTCATGGACCGATTCCTGCGCTTGCCCGCAGCCATTCGCAGAAATCTCGTCCGTCTCGCGGATCGCTGGCCGGCGTCCGATCGCTACGCAACCGCCTCGTCCCTGCTGGCCCTTTTTCTCAAAGGCCGCAACGAAGCATCTCCTGCAGGCCGCTTTCTCCTTTGGATGGGCGCCGGCGGTCCGGGCGCCGGCGAATCGATTTGTTCCTCCGCTCTTCTCGAAGAACTCCGCGACGATCGGCCCTTCGCCGATCTGGAATCCCTCGCGCCGCCCGGCAGCAATCCCGACGACCTGCTGCAAGCCGTGGCCCTGAAGCGCTATCTCGAAGACAACGTGCTGGCCAAGGTGGATCGCGCCAGCATGGCGCACGGTCTCGAGGTCCGCGTGCCCTTCCTCGATCCGGCCCTGGCCGATTTCGCGCTCCGACTCCCGACGCCCTGCAAGTTGGATTTGTTCCGCGGCAAACGCGTCCTCAAACGCGCCGTCCGCGACCTCGTGCCGCCGGCCATTCTTCGCCGCCGCAAAGCCGGCTTCATGTTTCCGCTCGACGCTTGGCTGGCGGGCCCCTTCCAGCCCTGTTTCCGCGACTGGTGTTCGGAGGAGCGTCTCGCCAGACAGGGCTTGTTCAATCCGGCTCGCGTGCATATGCTCTTCCGCGACCATCTCGCCCGCCGCCGCAACCACGGGCGTTTGCTCTGGTCCCTGCTGGTGTTCCAGCATTGGATGGCCCGCCATGAATCCGGAACAGTCTGATGGAATACCAAATCGCCGCCGGAAGGCCCTGCTGCTGGGCGTTCTGACGCTGGCGGCTTTGGCCGCGCGGCTCCTGTTTCTCGGCCGGGCCCAACTCTGGGGAGATGAGATTCTTTTCGTGGTCCGCGACGGCCATCCGGCCATTCCCTTCTGGGCCATCTATCGGCACATGCTCGACGGGTTCAGTTCGGTCACCCATCTGCCCTTTCCGCTGATGGCCCACAATCTGGCGATCCGCGCGCTTTCCGCGCTCTTTCTCGGCGATCGCTTGAATCCCTTTTGGTTTCGTTTTCCCTCCGTTCTTTGGGGCGCCGCCACGATTCCCGCCACGTTTTTATTGCTTCGCCGGCGTCTACCCGCCCCCACGGTTTGGCTGGCCACCGCCTGGATGGCGTTCGGGTTTTTCCCCGTCTGCTACTCCCGGGAGGCCTACTTTTACGCCCCGTTGATGACTTTGGCCGCCCTGACGCTCCACTTCTGGCTGCGCGGCCTCGAAACGCTCGCCGCCAACGGCCGGCTCTTCGTCCGGCCGGCGATCGGATTCGTGCTCGCCGCGACCGCCATGGTCCATTCCCACGTCACCGGTCTGCTCTTCCAAACCGTTTTGACGGCAACCGCACTTGTGGCTTCCGTTCTTCCGCGCCTTTTCGGCTGGCGCGTCCCCGGCGGCGTCCAGCTCGCCGCGCTTTCCGCCGTTCCGTTTCTGGCGGTCGCGCCCTTTCTGCGCGTTTGGCTGGTGGAGCATATCCAAGCCACCATGTCGCCCGGCACTCCCCTCTGGCTCATTTTCTGGGACGTCGCCGGAAAATGCTTCCTCGGCAATTTTCCCCTTCTCAATGCCGCAGGGCTCCTGCTGCTGGCGGTCGGGTTCTTCGCCCTCGCCCGCGCCGGAACGCCCGTCCATCCCGCGCCGCGATGGATGGCCGCGATCGGCGGCATCTTGGTTCTTTTGCTTGCCCTGTTCGCGCACCAAAGCACCTATCACACCCGTTACTTCATCGTCGCGCTGCCCGTGTTGCTCTCGGCGAATGCCTGCGGAGTCGCCGATCTCGCCGAACGCGCGGGCCGCGTTCCGCTTTTCCGCCGCCGGTCGCCCGGTCTATTGTTTTCGATTTTCGCCGGCGCGATCCTTGCGCTGAACCTGCTGATCTTGCCTCTTTTCTGGCTGCCTACCGTCCGCGCCCGCGACTACGGGGCCGTCTCGGACTGGCTCAACCAAAACATCCCCCCCGGCGGCGCCTACCTCTGGGAAAGCGCCTACGAACGCCGGTTCGTCTCCGAAGAACCGGATACGCCGTTCCCGACCCCCGACCGTCTCGCCCTCTGGCCCATGATCCACGCCGGACCGCAGGATTTTCCGGCTCTGCGCCGCGCCCAACGCGACCTGCTCCTGCGCTATCCCGACGTTCCTTGGATCGATTGCCGCCACGGGCAGCGCCCGGGCATGGAATTCGGCGACTGGGAGTGGCCGCGCACCTTTTTCCGCCGGCTCGTGCTGATCGAAAACACGTCGTTCCGGCTCCAGGCGCGCTATCGCGTGGCCCCCGCCCCCCTCGGACGTTTTCCCGTCAACGAAACCTCCATTCCCATCCGTTTCAATGCGCCTTCCGATCTGGTGGCCATGGACGTCGAAGCCGGCCGGCCCGGATCCCTGTTCTATCCGGGCTGGGCCTTCGACGTGTTCTACGCCGACGAAACCGGCCAATACTACGGCCGCACTTTCCCCGGCGCGGAAGCCCCCTTGCAGGTCGCTTCCCTCCAGGATCGCGCCGTTCCGGCCGTGCTGGATGCCGGAGTCGCCGTCACCGCCCGCTATCCGGGCCAAGCCCGTCTCGAACTGCTTCTCGGTTCCGAAGTGCTGGGCACTTGGGACATCCCCATCGGCCGCGTTTTCCAGCCCCTCCGCAGCCCTTCCTTTGCCCTTCCCGTCGGCCATTCCCCGCTCCGGCTCCGCGCCGAGGCCGGCCCCACCAACGAGATCCATGCCATTTGGCTCGAACGCGCCAGGCTGGCCTCGCCGGAGCCGACCCCATGACGGACGACCATCCAGCGCCCGTCTTCGCGAACCACGCGAATGCCAACCTTACATTCCGAACGCTGCTCGGCAGAAGATCAGGGCAATCCGAACCAGGAATGGATCAGGGATAGCGGCAGGACGGAAATTTGGTCCGGACCGCCAAGTTCGATCTGGCGATACGCTTCGCTGGCGGAATCGCGGACGTACCACCGACCGGCAGTCGAGTCGTAGACGGCGAAGTCGGCGCGGCCATCGCCGTCGCAGTCCGCCGGCACGGGCGCCTTCGCCCCCCAGCCGAAGTTCAGGATCTCCGCCGGAGTTCCCGAACTGTAGCGGACATGCCAGTTGCCGGTCGCCTTGTGATACACCGCGATGTCGGCGCGCCCGTCCCCGTCGTAGTCCGCCGGCACCGGCCGCGCGTTCGCCCAGCCCCACTGCACGACCGCCGCCGTCTGGCTCAGCGACTGCAGGACATACCAGTTCCCGGAAGCCGGATGGTACACGGCAACGTCGGCGCGCCCGTCCCCGTCGTAGTCCGCCGGCACGGGCACCGCGGCCGACCAACCCCATGGCAGGCTGTAGCGGCCCGCCGTGCTGCACCGGAAGTACCAGCGGCCTTCCGCCGGGTGGTACACCGCGAGGTCCGCCGTTCCGTCGCCGTCGTAGTCCGCCGGCACCGGTACCGTCGCGCTCCAGCCGAATTGGATGACCGCCGGTTGCGTGCCTGTGCTATAGCGGATATGCCAGTTGCCCGTGGCCGGATGGTACACCGCGATATCGGACACCCCGTCGCCGTCGTAGTCCGCCGACACGGGCACCGCGTTGGACCAGCCCCACGCATGGCTCCACGTCGCGCCCGTCCGGGCCGACAGCAGATTCCAGACGCCCGTCGCCGGCCGGTATGTCGCGAAGTCCGCACGTCCGTCCCCGTCGAAGTCGCCGGCCGCCACCGCCGGCGTTGTCACCTGCACCGCCGGCGAGGCCAGGCTCCGCCCGGCGGCGTTCCACGCGAAGGCCCGCAGCCAATAGTCCGTTTCGTCCAGCAGTCCGTCCACCAAGGCGTTCGTTTCCGTCCCCGCGTCCAACGGCCCGTAGCCGGGCAACGTCGCCGCGAACCCCGCGTCGAGTCCCACCTCGAGGAAATAGCCCGCGGCTTCCGGAACGCCCGTCCAATGCGCCATCAGGTCGCAGAGCGTGACGTCCGTCGGCGGCAGCATCGCCGGCGCCGCCAGCCAGAGGTACTCGAACGCGTTGCTCCGCACCATGAACCCGCCCGTCGCCGACGCCACCGTCACGTCGCCCGTCGCCGCGGCCGGAGCCGCCGCCGCCTTCACCCTCACCGCATCCGCGCTCTGCGTCACGATGGTCGCGGCGATGCCGCACAGCGTCACGTTGGTCACGTCCGCGCCGTCGCCCAGTCCCAGTCCTTGGATGAGGATCTCGATGCCGCCGCCGACGTTCGCGACGTCCGGCGCCACGTTCGTGATGAGGGCTCCGATGCGCCACTCGTGCACCGTCGTCGCGGCGTTCCAATTGGCATCGCCGGCCTGGCTGGCCTGCACCCGTACCCGCCCCCGATTGGTAAAGGCGATGTCGTTCCCGACCAGCGAAGCGACCTCGGGGGTCAGGTTGGAAAATGAAAGCGGCGTCAATCCGCTGGACGCTTGCGCGCTGAGCGTGGTCGCGGCGCCCTGCGGGAACCAAGCGCCGTCGGGCGGCAGAAAATCCACGATGGTCTGGTCTCCTTTGGCGACGATCAGTACGCCGGTGGCCACCCCATGCCAGCGGACGTCGGCAACCGTACCGGTTACCGCATAGGTGCCCGCATCCGTCGGGACGCTCCCGGAACCGTCGTACGTGAATTCGACGGTCAATCCGGCGGGCTCCGTCGTCGCCGTCGCAGACCGCGGCGTGCCGTCGTAGCTTTGCTCGAGATCGCCCAGCGTCACCGTGGCCGGCCCCTTGCCGATCGTCAGCGTCCCGGTGGCGAACCCCTGCCAATGCGCGTCGTTCACCGTGCCCGTCACCGCGTAGGTGCCGATTTCCGTCGGCGCGTTGGTCGACCCATCGTACGTGAACTCGACGGCCAGACCGGTCGGATCCGTCGTCGCCGTCGCGTGCCGAGGCGTGCCGTCGTAGGCCTGGCTGAGGTTTTCCAACGTCACCGTGGCCGTGCCCTTGCCGATCATCAGCATCCCGGTGGCGGACCCTTGCCAATTGGCGTCGCGAACCGTGCCCGTCACCGCGTAGCTGCCGATTTCGATCGGCCCGTTGGTTTCCCCGTCGTACGTGAACTCGACGGCCAGGCCAGCCGGGTCCGTCGTCGCCGTCGCATGCCGGGGCGTGCCGTCATAGACCTGGTCCAGGCTTTCCAGCGCCACCGTGGCCGTGCCCTTGCCGATCGTCAGCGTACCGACGTCCGTGCCCTGGTAGATCGCGTCGTTGATCGTGCCCGTCACGGCATAGCTGCCCACGGCCGACGGCGCCGAGCCGGACCCGTCGTAGGTGAAGTCCACCGCGAGGCCGACCGGATCCGTCGTCGCCGTCGCGCTCTTCGGCGTGCCGTCGTGGACGTGGTTCAAGCTGCCGAGCGTCACCGCCGCTTCGACTTTGGAAACGACGAGGGAATTCGTCGCCGCCGCCGGCAACCAGTCCGCGTCGCCCGCCTGCGCCGCCACCACGCTGACCGTGCCGCCGCCGGTGAAGCTCAGGTTGGTGCCGCCGCCGATCGTGCCCGGCCCCGAGGCGACGGAGAAGGTCACCGGCAGCCCGGAACTGGCCGTGGCCGCCAGCCCGACCACGCTCGTCGTCCACTGGGCCCCCGGATCCGGGAAGTCCACCGTCTGGACCCTCCGCGTGATCGTGTACGTGGCCGTCGCCGTGCCGCCGTAGAGGGCGTCGTTGACGGTGCTGGTGATTGCATAGCTCCCGATGGCCACCGGCAGCGCGGCGCCGCCGTTGTACGTCGTGACGACCGCCAGCCCTTCCGGCACCGTCGTGACCGTCGCCCCGTGCGGCGATCCGTCGTACACGTGGCTCAGGTTGGTGATCGCGATCGCGGCGCTGGGTTTCGTCACGGCCATGGACTGCGTGACGCACGGCGCGACGTCGTAGTAGACGTTGCCCAGCTGCCACGCCACCACCCGCACCGTGCCCGTTCCCGCAAAACTCAGGTTCGTGGCGCCGACGATGCTGCCGGGACCCGAAAAGACGCTGAACGTCACCGGCAGGCCCGACGACGCCGTCCCCGCCAGCCCGACCCGGTTCGTCGTGAATTGCGGCCCGGGATTCGGGAACGCGATGACCTGCGGCCGCCGGATCACGTTCAGCGTGATCGGCACCCGCAGCGGATTGTTGGTCGCCCCCGGCACGGTGAACACGTTGGTCGCCACGTACGTGCCCAGGTCGAGGCCCGCCACCGCAACCGCCGCCGTGTAGACCTGGCTCCCCTGGAAGCCGAGCGTCCCGGACGCCGGCCCGCCGACGGCCAGCCAGCTGGTCGGTCCCGCGCCGAACGCCACGGCGCTGGCATACCCCATCCCGCTGCTGCCGACGCCCTGCAGCGCGAACGTCTGGGGCGCCGGATCGCTGCCCTCGTAGTAGGCCGTGAACGTCAACGAGGTCGGACCGACGCGCACCTCGGGCGGCGCCGTCAGGTCGCTGTTGATCACGTCCAGTTGCAGCGCCGATTCGTTCCAGGTGTTGTCCCATTCGTATTCCTGGATCGCGATCCAGATCGGCGTCCCCGCCGGGATGCCCAGCGCGCCGACGTTCACCACGTGGTTGCTCCACGGCGGGAACTGGTTGGTGTACGACGCCCGCGCGAAGACGTTGGTCAGCGGCACGAAGGTGAAATTGGCCGGCGCCGGCCCGTTGGTGGACACGCGGAAATACACCGTGTCCGGAAAGTTCGTGAAAGCGAACCGCAGCCAGTAGCTCACCGTGGACGTCGCCGTCAACCCCGTCAGCCGCGGCGAGATCAGCCATTGGTCGCTGTGGTAGCCTTCGGAAGCGCCGCCGCCCGTGGTCCACGAGCAATACGCGTTGTGCGTGCCCGCGTTCGCCGTCGCCGGCACCGAACTGGTGCCGTTGCCCCACCCCGGCAGGGGCATGACGCCGACGGGCAGCTGGTACCAGCCGCCGCCGCCCAGCAGATTGGTCTTCGTCCACCCCGGCGGCGGCACGCCGTATTCGAACGATTCGGACATCTGGGCCCACGCGGTTCCGCCGCCGATACACCCGAACGCGAGCCACCAGATCCCAAACAACCCGTTGAGACGAAAACAAAAAGAACCCCGGACGCCATCCGCCAAGGACCGTGCAAAACCTTTCATCGCCGCTCTCCTTGTCCATCTGGACGGATTGCTCTTCGAATCAAGACATCCGGTTGCCGACGGCCAACTTGTTTGGTTAGCATCCTCCCGACCGATGGGCGAAGACAAGCGCAAAATGGCGCGGCCCGGACAGACCCCATGAACATACCTCGATGCCGTGCTGCATGTTGCGCCTTTCCGGCTCGATTTTACTTCCCTTCTGGGCCCCAATGGATTCAATCTCCTCATGCTATGAACTGCCCCGTTCCCACGCCGCGCTACGACACGATCACTCTCGCCCACGGAGGCGGCGGGACGCTGACCGCATCGCTCATCCGGGACGTCTTCCTGCCCGCGTTCGGCGCGCACGCCCCCTCGCCCCACGACGCCACCGCTTTCGCTCTCGGCGGGCGCCGCGCCGCCTTCACCACGGATTCCTACGTCGTCCAACCCCTCTTCTTCCCCGGTGGCGACATCGGTTCGCTCGCCGTCAACGGCACCGTCAACGATCTGCTCATGGCCGGCGCGAAACCGCTCGCGCTCACCGCCGGCTTCATCCTCGAGGAAGGCCTGCCGATCGAAACCTTGCAACGCGTGGCCGCTTCCATGCGCGCCGCGGCGGCAACCGCCGGCGTTTCCATCATCGCGGGCGACACGAAGGTGATCGGCCGCGCCAGCGGCGACGGCTTGTACGTCAACACCAGCGGCGTCGGCGAAATCGTCGTGACCGAGCCGCTCGCGCCGGAGCGCATCCGTCCCGGCGACGTCATCCTGCTGACCGGCGACGTCGGCCGGCACGGCATCGCGGTGATGGCCCAGCGCCACGGCCTGGCCTTCGACCCGCCCGTCGCGAGCGATTGCGCCTCGCTCCACGCGCCGCTGCTGGAGCTGTTCGCGGTCGGTCCCGTCCCCCATTGTGCGCGCGATCTCACCCGCGGCGGCCTGGGCGGCGCCCTTTGCGAGCTGGCGGACGCCGCCGGCCTCGCCTTCCGGATCGACGAAGCCGCGATTCCCGTCGAAAAGCCCGTGCGCGGCGCCTGCGAGCTGCTGGGATTCGATCCCTTGTTCGTCGCCAACGAAGGCTGCGCCGCGATTTTCGTGGCACCGGCCGACGCGGCGGCCGCGCTGGCCGTCTTGAAGCGGCATCCCGCGACGGCGCGCGCCCTCGCCATCGGCGAGGTCGCCGCAGGCCGCGGCGTTTCCGCGCGCACCGCGCTGGGAACCGTCCGGCGTCTTGCGGCTCCCTCCGGCGAACAGCTGCCCCGGATCTGTTAGATCCGAATGTTCAACATCCAATCATCAATCTTCAATGTTCAATTGGCTGTTCACTTGAACATTGGATATTGGACATTGAATATTGGATATTGATTCCCTCTTCTACTGTTCGTGATCCTCGTAGAAGACCTCGCCCGTCTGGCCGTGGGCGATGCGGAAGTCCTCGATGTGCAGGTTCACGTCGCTCACGAACGTCAGGTGGGTGGCGCAGCGCTTCTCGAGGTTGATCAGCACCTGTTCGTCCTCGCGGCGCAGGCGCTCCATGATCATCGGATTGACGGCGATGCGCAGCGGCATTTCGCCGCGCTGGCGGTTCTTCTTGATCACCTCGAGGATGCGGCGCTGGATGCGCACGCTCATGCTCAGGTTCGAGAGCACCTTGCCGCGCCCGTGGCAATACGGGCAGTCGGCGTAGTTCGCCGCGCGCAGGCTTTCTTCCATGCGTTGGCGGGTCATTTCGATCAGCCCCAGCTGCGACACCGGCAGCACGTTCGTCCGCGCCTTGTCGTTCTGCAGCGCTTCCTTCAGCGTCCGGTGCACGATCGACTGGTTCTTGCGGGACTTCATGTCGATGAAGTCGATCACGACCAGACCGCCGATGTTGCGCAGGCGCAGCTGGCGCGCGACTTCCTGCGCGGCCTCGATGTTGACCTGCAGGATGCTTTCCTCCTGCGTCTTGCCGCCCTTGTGCCGGCCCGTGTTCACGTCGATGGCCACCAGCGCTTCGGTCTCGTCGAAGATCAGGTAGCCGCCGGACTTCAGCCAGACCTTGCGGCGGAACGCGCTCTCCAGCTGTTTCTCGACGTCGAAATGGTCGAAAATCGGCGCGGTGCCGTCGTAGAGCTTCACGCGGTTCTTGACGTGGCGCGCGATGCGGACGGTCATTTCGCGGATGCGGTCGAAGGTCTCGCGCGAATCGATCACGATGCGGTCGACCTCTTCGGTCAGCGAGTCGCGCACGACGCGCTCGACGAGGTCGGGCTCGTGGTACAGGCAGCACGGGGCCGGCTTGTTCTTGATGCCGTCCTCGATCTTCTGCCAGGTGTCCAGCAGGCCGCGCAGGTCGCGCGCGAAACTGGTCGCCCGCGAGCCTTCGGCGGAGGTGCGGATGATCAGGCCGATGCTCGACGGGATCGGCAGGCGGCCGAGGACTTTTTTCAGGCGCTCGCGCTCCTTGTCGTCCTCGATCTTGCGCGACACCCCCTTGAGCCGGCTGCCCGGCATCATGACGAGATAGCGCCCCGGAATGCTCAGGTTCGCCGTCACGCGCGGGCCCTTGGTGCCGATGGGCCCCTTGGTCACCTGCACGATGATCTCGCTGCCGGGCGGAAACTGCTTCGCCATCTCCCCGGGCTGCGACTTCTTCTTGCGCGGCCGGTTCGCGGCCACGCCTTCTTCGGCCTCGAGCCGCGCCGCGTCTTCCGGGATCATGTCCCAATAGTGGATGAACGCGTTCTTCTTCATGCCGATGTCCACGAAGGCCGCCTGCAGGCCGTCCTCCATGTTCTGGATGCGGCCCTTGTAGATGCTCCCCACGATGCGCTCCTCGGTCGGACGCTCGATGGCGAACTCCTCCAGATGGCCGCCTTCCATGATCGCCACGCGGGTTTCCAAACTCTCCGCGTTGACGATGATTTCACGCTTGGTCTTTTTTCTCAGTCCGATCATTT
>CALMNW010000010.1 GCA_937872095.1 uncultured Verrucomicrobiota bacterium | reverse complement strand
GTCAAATGGGGCCGAAACCGAGATCGTCAAAAAATAAACGGGACAGCCCTGACGTGCTACGTAAAAATCGGCGAAATGTTTTCCATAGCATGGCAAACCGGCGGGTGCGAACGAGCCGCGATTCCCGGAGCCGTGCGGCGGGATCAACCGAGAGGGATTTGGTGGACGGGGCGGCCGGCGAGATAGGCGCGCAGGTTCTCCGCGGCGACGTCGATGAGGCGCTGGCGGGCGGCATCGGTGGCCCAGGCGACGTGCGGCGTGACGAAACAGCGCGGGGCGGAAAGCAGGGGATTGTCCGGCGCGGGGGGTTCGGTGGAGAGGACGTCGACGGCGGCGCCGGCGAGGCGGCCGGCGCGCAGGGCGTCGGCGAGATCCTGTTCGACGACGAGCGGCCCGCGCGAGGTGTTGATCAGGAAGGCGGTGGGTTTCATTTGCGCGAGGCGCCGGGCGTCGACCAGTCCCGCGGTGGCGGGCGTGAGCGGACAATGCAGGCTGACGACGTCGCTCTCCGAGAAGATCCGGTCGAGGTCGGCGTATGCGACGCCGTCGGGCGGCGGCTGGGAGCGATCGCGTCGGTTCGCCAGCACGCGCATGCCGAGGGCTTGGCCGATGCGCGCGGCGGCTTGGCCGATCTGGCCGAAGCCGACGATGCCGAGGGTCGCTCCCGCCAGTTCGATCAGGGGCGAGAGGCGATAGCAGTAGTCGGGATTTTTCGCCCAGCCGCCGGAACGCGCGTCGGCGGAATGCAACGCGACCTGGTTGGTCAGCTCCAGCAGGAGGGCGAAGGCGTGCTGCGCGACCGAATCGGTGCTGTAGCCGGGCACGTTGGTGACGACCAGCCCCCGTTTCTTGGCGGCGGCGAGGTCGATGGTGTTCCAGCCGGTGGCGAGAATGCCGACGTATTTCAGGTGGGGCGCTTGCGCGATGGTGCGGGCGTCGAGCACGGCCTTGTTGAGCATGACGGCGTCTGCATCGCCCACGCGGGCAAGGACATCGGACGGAGCCGTCCGGTCGTGGATCGTGCAGTCGGCCAAGGCTTCGACGGGTGCCCAGGACAGATCGCCGGGATTGGCGGTAAAGGCGTCGAGAATGACGAGTCGAAGGCGTTTCATGGGCGCAATGTAGGAAATCCGCGGCGGGGTTTCAAGCATGGGGAGGCGCGCCGGCGGAAATCGAACGAGAAGACCCGAAGTTGGGCTTGCGGAAAACGTCCCTTTACGCCATATTAACAATATGAAGCAGGCCTCTACATCGGTCTCGGTGCGTGCGTATGCCCTTGTGCTGGGCTGGTTATGGATGGCCGCATCGGCGGGGGCCGCCACGCATCCGCTCGGTTGGGGTCTGAATGCGGACAAGCAGGCTTCGCCGGTTCCCACAAACGTCATGACGGACGCATCTTCCATTGCGGGGGGCTATTATCACAGCCTAGCCATTAAAAGTGGGCGCGCATGGGCATGGGGAATGAACACGTACGGGCAGACCACCGTGCCCGTTGCGGCGCAAAGCGGCGTTTCCCAGGTGGCCGGCGGCGGCACGTTCAGTTTGGCGTTGAAATCGGACGGTTCGGTGGTGGCGTGGGGCACCGGGGCGGTCGTGACCAACTCACCGGCGACGGTTGCCTCGGGCGTCACGCAAGTGTCCGCGGGAGAAAACCATGCTTTGGCCTTGAAGGCCGGCGGCATCGTTGCATGGGGCAGCAATACCTATAACCAATGCACCGTGCCCGATGAACTGACCAATGGCGTGTCGGCCGTTTCGGCGGGCGGATTCTACAGCTTGGCGCTGAAGAATGGCGGCGCCCAGGTGTTTGGTATCGCCGCGACCAGCAGCTTGGCCTACGGCATTCGGGGCGTGCCGCCCGAGGCGACGAACGGCGTGTCGGCGATCGCCGCCGGGCGTTGGCACGCGCTGGCGCTGAAAGACGGCGGCGTCATCGCGTGGGGCGCGCCGTTCTACGATGCCACCAACGTGCCGGCCGAAGCGACCAGCGGCGTCACCAACATCGCGGCAGGCGATTGCTTCAGCGTCGCGCTGAAGACCGACGGAACCCTCGTCATCTGGGGAGACGACACCAAAGGCCAGACCGTGATACCGAACTACGCCAGCAACGGCGTGTCGGCGATCGCCGTCGGCGTGGGGCACTGTCTCGCGGTCTGCACGGCGATGCCGCCGCGATTCGTCGCCTCCTTTACGCCGAATGCGTACCAAGACTACCCGTACACCAACAGCCCGAATCCCTACGTGCTGGCGGCCGGCGATCCTGCCGTTCGGTATTATCCCTTCGGCTCTTGGCCGAGTTGGCTGACGCTGGACGCCGATACCGGCGAATTGGGCGGCACGCCGCTCAGTTTGGGCGTCAGTTATTTCTCGGTCATTGCCAGCAACGCCTTTGGCTGGGTGACGAACAATTATCAGGTCAGCGTCTTGGAGAAACCGCTGGGCCCGCCGATCTTCCTCACGACGAGCCCGCTGTCGAACGGCGTGGTGGGGGCGTACTACGCCCAGCAGATCATCGTCACCAACGGCGCCTCGTTCAGCTTGGTGTCGGGCGAAGGCAATCTGCCGTCCGGGCTGACGCTGGCCACGAACGGCTGGATCACGGGCACGCCGACAGCCGTGGAATCGCCGCAGTTTACCGTCTGCGCCTCGAATCCAGCCGGCACCAGCAACCGGATCTTCGAGATTACGATCGAAGCGCCGGCCGCGGCGCCGACGTTCGTCACGACCAATCCGCTGCCGTTCGGCGTGGTGGGCCAGCCCTACTCGTTGCAGATCGACGTCAGCAACTATCCCACGGAGATGGGGCTGGTTTCCGGCGCCTACCCCGTCGGACTGGGAATGACGACCGCCGGATTGATCACCGGCACGCCGGCGCAGGTGGAGTCCGCCACCTTCACGATCTTTGCCACGAATCTCGTCGGCGCGACCAACGCCACCTACGACCTGCAGATCCTGGGCCCGCCGGCGTTCCTGACGGAAAGCCCGCTGCCGGACGGCTCGCTCGGCATCCCGTATTCGCAGCAGATTTCGGCCACGGGCGATCCGCTCTTCTATCTGGCGGCCGGCAGCCTGCCGGACGGGTTGTCGTTGGGCACAAACGGCTGGGTCGACGGCACGCCGACCAGCGTCGGATCCTTCAACTTCACGGTAATGGCGACGAATGACTTTGGTTCGACCAACCGCATGTTCGATCTCCTGGTCGGCGCGCTGCCGGTGTTCTCCACGACGAATCCGCTGCCGAACGGACAGGTGGGCGCGGCGTACTCGGTGCAAATCGTGGCGTCGGGCAGTCCGATCTTCAGCTTGTACGACGGCAGTCTGCCGGGCGGTTTGAATCTGGGCGTCGATGGTCTCGTGAGCGGCACGCCGACCGCCGACGGTCTCTTCAACTTCACGGTGCGCGCCACGAACGACTATGGCTGGAGCAACCGCGTCTACGACGTGACCATTCTCGGCCAGGATCCGCCGGCGTTCACCGCGATGCCGCTGTATACCAACGGCAACGTCCGCTTGGCGTGGACGAATCCCAACGCGAGCGGCAACGTCCAGATCTGGCAGAGCACGAACATCACCCAAAACAACCCGCCCTGGATCAACCTCGGCGTGCAGGTTTCGCCGTGGACCAACCTCGCGCCGCCGACGCCGTCTTACTACCGGTTGATTCTGGTGCCGTAGCCTTCATCCGCCGGCGCGGAGCGCGACCGTCCGTTCAGCCTTTCGCGACGCAGGCGCGTTCCATTGCGCAGCCGCTTGCGGATTTTCGGTTCGGGCGGGGGATTCACTTCCCGTAGACGGGACGGGCTTCGGCCGCGATCGCCAGCGGGGTTTGAGTTCGAGCGTAGCGGACGGAGCGCGGCCGCAGGGCTTTTTCGAGCTTCGCGAGGACCCGGTCGGGCCGCTTGAGCTGGCACGACCAGACGACGACCACCCGCCAACCGAGCCGGCGCAACTTGCGCCGGTGGCGGACGTCGTTCGCGACGTTGCGCCGGAATTTTTCCTTCCAGAACCGGACGTGGCTGTGCGGCATGGTCGCGACTTTGCAGCCCCGGTGCCGGTGCCAAAAGCAGCCGTGGACGAACACCACGGTCCGGTATTTCGGCAAGACGACGTCGGGCGTGCCGGGCAGGCCGCGGATGTGGATCCGAAATCGGTAGCCCGCCCGGTGGAGCAGGGAACGCACGGCCCGTTCGGGGCCCGTGTTCTTGCCCTTGATCTTCGCCATGAGCCGGCTGCGTTCCGCGATGGTCAGCGTGTCCGTCACGGGGAGGATCATAGGCCAGGCGGATCGCGCTGGCGAGTCCCGGATGCGGGCTTTTCTTCGGCCGGAGCAACCGCTAGGATCGATTCCGTCGATTCAGCAAAGGAGTCCGGCATGAACAGATGGCAGGCGATCGCGGGAATGGGGCTTTGCGTGGGGTTGGCGGGTTGTGCGGGGACGTCGCGGGACACGTTGTACCAGGTGTCGACTATCGATGCGCTGCTGGCGGGGACGTACGACGGCGACGTGTCGCTGAACGCATTGCGCCGGCACGGCGACTTCGGCATCGGCACCTACGACAACCTCGACGGCGAGATGATCTTGCTGGACGGGACGTTCCACCAGGTGAAGGCCGACGGGAAGGTCTATGCGCCCGATCTCCGCGGCGAAACGCCGTTCGCGGGGGTCTGTTCGTTCCGGCCGGAAAAATCGTTTGGCTGGACGGAGCGCGTGGACATGGCCGGTCTCCAGCGGCGGATCGACCGCGAAGCGCCGAACCCGAATCTGTTCTGCGCGATCCGGGTCGACGGCCGGTTCAAGACGATGCGCACGCGCAGCGTCCCGCCGCAGCAGCGGCCGTTTCCGCCGCTGAAAGAGATCGCCGCCTCCCAGCCGACGTTCGACATGGCGGACGTCGCCGGCACCATCGTGGGCTTCCGATGCCCCGCCTTCGTGGCCGGCGTGAACGTGCCGGGGTATCATCTCCATTTCCTGAGCCGAAACCGTTCGCAAGGCGGCCATATTTTGGCCTTCGAGCTGGAGACGGGCACGGCGCAGGTGGACGTGCTGGATCGCTTCACGATGCAGCTGCCGGAGACGGAAGACTTCGCGGCGGTGGATCTGGCGCAGGATCGCCAGCAGGATCTCCACGGCGTGGAAAAGGAGAAGGCGAAGCGCTGACCGCGCCAGGCCCTTAGCCGAGCAGGGTGCGGATCACGTCTGCGGCGGAATAATCGGTTTGGTCGCCGCCGCAAAAACGGGAAACGTTTTCGAAATCGTCGCCCAGGGTGACGAGGGGCAATTCATGGCTGCCGTCGGCGAGGCGTTGGGGCATGCCGATGTTGGCGACGAGCGCGTTGCACAGGCATTTGCGCCCGTCCAGATTTTCCTCGTTGCCGCCCTTGGCGAGATTGGCCTTTTCGGGTTCGGCCGCGCAGCGGTAACCGAGCGTGCCGTCCGGCTTGCGGTAGGCTTCGCGCAGGAATCCCAAGTCGCAAATGCGGCGGCGCTGGCGATAGACCGATTCGTCCGACAACGTGCCTTCCAGCTCGGCCACCTTGAAGGGGAAACCCGTGGGCGAGGCCTTGGCATCGGTGAAGACTTTGGCCTTGCCGGTGCGCGCCTTGGCGATCAAGGCGCGGCGGAGTTCGGGCGCCAGGCCGGATTCCCGACAAAGCGCAAAGGGCGTGCCGACTTGCACGCCGGCCGCGCCGGCCGCGAGGGCTTCCTTGCGCTTCTCCGGCGAGCCATATGCGCCGGCCAGCCAGAACGGAAGTCCCAGGCGGCGGAACGTTTCCAGATCGATGGCGTCGCGCTCCCCGTAGAGCGGTTGGCCGTCCGCGGTGAATTTCATCTGCCCGCGCGGCGGCGCGTTGTGGCCGCCGGCCAGGGGCGTTTCGACGACGAAGCCGGCCAGATCGCCCTTGATCCGGCGGACCAGCATCGTGGCCAGCGTGCCGGAAGAAACGATGGGCAGGAAGGACGGGCGCGCCAGCGGCGGCAGGGCTTGGCCGGGTTCCGCGAACGTGGCGGGGTCGAGCGTCATGGCAACGGGCTCCTCCGCCCGGGAACCGGCGACGTTCAAGGTGTAGGAGGCCGGCCGATGGTCGGCGAGCGCGGCGATGGCCGCGGGAAACTCCATGGGGATGCCGGCGCCGACGACGACGACGGCCACGCCCGCCAACATGGCGCCATACAGCGAGGGCAGGTGGGGCAACTGGATTTTCTCGAGGAAGTTGATGCCGACCGGATGGTCATGGCCTTCGCGGGCGAGGAAAACCTCGACGAAATTCGCCGCGATGCACAGCTCTTGCGCCGGAACGTTGCTCTCGGCGGTGTGCATGCGGCTGGTTTTGTAGGGCTTGGCGGCATCGCGACCGCCGGGGATGAAATAGGCGTCCAGGATCTTGCGGGCGATGCGCGGGAAAGGGAAATGCTCCAGCGCGCGGCGGACGTGGCCTTCCTGGTCGCCATCCTGCAGGCGGCGCGACATGATTTCGTCCAGGGCGGTTCCGGCGACGACGCCCAGTTGGCCCAGCCAGGACACGGCGCGGGCCAGTCGCCAGTTCGAAACGCCGGCGCCCATGCCGCCTTGGATGATTTGAGGAATCGAGTTCATCGGGACAATCTACTCTCGTTTGGGAAAATAGCGAGAAAAGGTTTTGGCCGTCTGGATTTGAAATTGCGGTTTTCGGCGGTTCGGCGCATGCTGGGGTCGCATCGGCGTTCGCAGGATTCATGCTAAGGAGGCAGCCATGGCGATTGGCAATCAGGCAAAGGGTTGGTTGGCGGGGCTCCTGATCGCGTTGGTCGGCTGCAGCGCCGGGGAATCACCGCGGGGCGAAGGCCGGGCGCGGATCGCGCCGCCGACCTTGCAGCCCTTCGACAACGGATTCTTTTCCATGCAGGTGCCGGCGAACTGGCTCATGGTGCCGGCGGGCGATTGCGCCTCGCTGGCGTTCGTGCTGCAGGATCCGCAGGAACCGTTGCGCAAGATCCTCTATTTCGGCGCGGTGGGGCCGGTCTACCAGACGCAGGCGCAAAAGCAGATCGATTGGCAGTACATGTCCGGCTACGGCTATCCGGTGGAGTGGGCGGACATGCCGGCGGTAGAACCGCTGACGCCGGAGAACCTGCTGGCGAATTTTTCGCAGATCGCGGCGAGCCAAATCGCCCAGCGCTTCATGCCGGGCTGTCCCCGGCTGGATGGCTTTCAGGTGGTTTCGTCCGTTCCGCTGCCGTGTCCCTTGCCGGTAGCCGGAGCCCGCAGCGCGCTGGTGCGGGGGCTGTTCGTGGAAAACGGCCGGGTGGCCGAAGGTCTGTTTTCGCTGACGACGGCGCCCTACATGCCGATGATGGGCGGCCCCGGGGGCGGCACCGCCTATGGCTATCTGCTGGCGGGCATCGCCGCTCCGAAAGGCGAGCTGGACGCCTTGCTGCCGACGCTGTCGCGTTCGCTGGCCATGTTCGCGGTGCGGCCGGACTACGTGCAGAATTGCCTGATGCGGTCCGATGCGGCGTTCGGCGCGGTGATGCGGGCCGGCCAGACGCTGCGGGAAACCTCGGACCTGATTGCGCGCGGCTGGGAAGAACGGAACCGCATCGACGACGTCCTTTCGGAAAAGCGCTCGGACGCCATCCTCGGCAAGGAACGCCTGTACGATCCGGGGACCGGCGAAGTCTACGAGTTCGACAACGGCTTCTACGATGCCTATAGCCAGAATCCCCAAGGTTATCGAAACCCCAACCTGCAGCCGCTGCCCAACGGCGACCACGGCTTGTGGACTGCCGCGACCCGCAACGGCTACCGGTATCTGGGCGACTGACGGCCGGTCAACCCCGATCTTGACAGCCCGCGGGAACGGAGTAGAAGTACATCTCCGTTTTCCCCGAACCAGCGAGATATCCGTATTTTATGCAATTGAGCGTCAGGGACGCCGCCCGGCTGCTGAACCTTTCCGAGCGCGCATTGATGGAACGCGTCGAGAAGGCCGAGATTCCTTCCCAGCGCGTGAAAGGTCGCTATTTCCTGAATCGGGATGAACTCGTCGAGTGGGCAACGGCCCGAGGACTGGCGGTTCAATCTCCTGCCGATGTCGGGGAAACGCGCCTGCCGACGCTCGGCGACGCGTTGGTGGCCGGGGGAATCGTCCACGGGCTTCCGGGGCGGAACAAAGACGCGGTCTTGCGCCACTTGGTCGAAAGCATGCCGCTGCCGGCCGATATCGATCCCGATTTCCTGCACAGCGTTCTGCTGGCGCGCGAGGCGCTCGGTTCAACCGCGGTGGGCGACGGCGTGGCGGTGCCGCATCCGCGCAGCCCGATTCTGTTGCGCGTGCCCTCCGCCCTGGTGACGCTCTGCTTTCTCGAAACGCCGATCGATTTCGGCGCGGTGGACGGCAAGCCGGTGCAGGCCTTGTTTTCCATGATCAGCCCGACGACGCGCATCCATCTGCACCTGCTTTCCAGGCTGGCGTTCGCGTTGCGCGATCCGGGCTTCAAGGAATGCATTGTCCAGCGGGCGAGCGCGACGGAAATCCTGGCGGCGGCGCGCCGCATCGAAGCCTCCGCGCCGGCGGCGAAATAAGGCGAAGAACGTGCCGCCGTCAGCTTCCATTCCGTTGTTCGTTTTGCTTGGCGCCCTGGGGTTGCTGGCGGCGAGCGGCGTCGCTTCGGCCTGGATCGGCCGGTGGTCCGAGCGAGGTTCCGTTTGGCTCGGGGTTTCCGGATCCGCCGGGGCCTGTCTGGCCGGATTGGGCGCCGCCTTGGCCGCGCTGGCATTCCGCGCGGAGGGCACGCTGTCGTTTCCGTGGAGCCTGCCCTATGGCGCATTTTCCGTCGGGATCGATCCGCTCAGCGCGTTCTTTTTGATTCCGACCTTCCTGTTGTCCGGATTGGCGGCGGCGTATGCCGTGGGCTATTTCCGGCCGTGGAACGGCCGCAATCCAGGACGCTTCTGGCTCTTCTACAATGCGCTGGTGGCCAGCATGGCGCTCGTGGCGCTGGCGCGCAACGGCGTGCTGTTCCTCGTGGCGTGGGAGGCGATGTCGCTGGTTTCGTTTTTTCTCGTGGTCCACGACGACGCGGGGGCCGGCGTCCGCGAAGCGGGTTGGATCTATCTGGTGGCGACCCATATCGGCACGGCGTTTCTGCTCGCGCTGTTCATCCTCCTGGGCCGCGCCGGCGGTTCGCAGGATTTCGCGGCCTACGCGGTTCCGGCGGGTTCGGCGGGCGGGTTGTTTGCGCTGGCGCTGGTCGGCTTCGGCACGAAAGCGGGCCTGGTGCCGTTCCACGTGTGGTTGCCCGAGGCGCATCCGGCCGCGCCCAGCCCGGTGTCGGCGGTGATGTCGGGCGTCATGATCAAGACGGGCATCTACGGAATCGTCCGCACGCTGGTTCTCTTGGGCGCCGTTCCAGGCTGGTGCGCATGGCTCATGCTGGGAATGGGAGCCGTCTCCGGCGTTTTCGGCGTGCTGTTCGCTTTGGCGCAGCGCGATCTCAAGCGGTTGCTGGCCTATTCCAGCATCGAGAACGTCGGCCTCGTCGCGATGGGCATCGGGCTGGGCATGCTGGGCGTCCATCACGGCCTGCCGGCGGTCGCGGCGCTGGGATTTGCCGGCGGTTTGCTGCACGTGCTGAACCACGCCGTTTTCAAGGGGCTGCTCTTTCTCGGGGCGGGATCGGTCGCGCATGCGACCGGCACGCGCAACGTCGAACGAATGGGCGGGTTGCTCCGGCGCATGCCCTGGACCGGGGCGGCTTTTGTGGCCGGCTCGGTCGCGATTTGCGGTCTTCCTCCGTTCAACGGGTTTACCGGCGAATTCCTGATCTACGTGGGTTCATTCAAGATGCTGCTCGGAGCGGGATCGGCGGCCTTGGGTGGATTGCTGGCGCTGGTGGCCCTGGCGTTGATCGGCGGTCTGGCGGCGGCGTGCTTCACCCGGGCGTTTGGAATCGCGTTCCTCGGCGAGCCCCGTTCTTCCGCGGCCGAACAGGTTCACGAGGCGCCGCTTTCGATGCGCGGGCCGATGCTCGTGCTGGCCGCGCTTTGTCTGGCGATCGGCCTGGGAGCGGGAGGGGTGGTTCGGCTCATGGAACCGGCGGTGGCGATGCTGGTCGGCTCCGCGGCGGTGGATGCCGGCCGGAACTCCGCCCCGTGGCTTTTCCCGATTGCCTGCGGGGCGGTCATGTTGCTGTTGCTGGCGTTGATCGGAAGCTTGGCCTTGCTGCGCCGCCGTCTGCTGGCGGGGCGATCGGTTCGCCGCGCCGTCACGTGGGATTGCGGCTATGCGGCCCCGGCGGCGAGCATGCAATATACGGCTACTGGCTTCGCGCAGCCGTTGACGCAGGCCGCCGCGGCCCTGTTGCGGCCCGAAATCGAAAGCCGACCGCCGGAGGGAATCTTTCCCGCCGCCGCCTCGTTCCATGCCGAGACGCCGGACGCCGCGCGGGAGCGCCTGTTCGATCCGCTGTTCCGCGGCGCGGCGAAATGGCTGGGCCGCCTGCGCTGGCTGCAACAGGGTCGCGTCCACTGGTATATCCTGTATCTCGTCGTGGTCCTGGCGGTTTTGTTGGCATGGGCGCTCCGGTCATGAGGGTCGCTTCCATGCTGCATCCGGTCCTGGCCGTGCTGGTGGCGCCCCTGCTGCCGGGCGTCATCAACCGCACCAAGGCCTATTTCGCGGGTCGCCAGGGCCCGCCGCTGCTGCAGGCCTATTGCGACTTGGCCAAACTGTTCCGGAAAGGAGCGACGTACAGCCGGACGACGACCTGGATATTCCGCGCGGGGCCGATCGTGAATTTCGCCTGCCTGCTGGCGGCGCTGGCGGTGCTGCCGCTGGGGCGCGTGGCCGCGCCGCTGCCGTTCGCGGGCGACTGGATCCTGCTGGCCTACCTGCTCGGGCTGGGCCGGTTCTGCACGGTGATCGCCGCGCTGGACACCGGATCGAGCTTTGAGGGCATGGGCGCGAGCCGCGAGGTGCAGTTCGCGGCGTTCGCGGAACCGGCGCTGCTGGTTGGGCTGGCCGCGCTGGCCCGCCGCGCGCAGGAGCTTTCGCTGACGCCGATGTACGCGGGGCTGTCGGGGGCCGAATGGGCGCAGGCCATGCCGATGCTGGCGATGGTGGCGACGGGATTTTTCGTGCTCTATCTGGCGGAGAACTGCCGCATTCCCGTGGACGATCCCAACACCCATCTCGAACTGACCATGATCCACGAAGCGATGGTGCTGGATCACGGCAGCGTGGATTTCGGCTTCGTGCAGTGGGGGGCCGCCCTGAAACTGTGGGTGCTGGGGGCGCTGCTGGTCGGCTTGTTCCCGTCGGCGCCGGCGGATCGTCCGCTGGCGAATTTGGCGGTCGGCCTCGGGTGGATGCTGGCGTTGGCCGTGGCCACGGGCGTGGCGGAATCCAGCATGGCGCGCATCCGGCTGTTGCGCGTGCCGCAGTTGCTGGTGGGCGCCGGCGTGCTCTGCGCCTTGGGATTGTTGTTGGGCTTCCGGTGACCGCATGGGCAACGCCATCGACATCCTGCTGGTTTTGCTCGTCCTGACGGATCTCGTCCTGCTCGGATCGAGCCGGTTGCGGAACGCCATCCGCATCGTCGCGCTGCAGGGACTGGCGCTGGGATTGCTGCCGCTGCTGGCGCACGGCCGGGGGCGCCTATGGCCTGCGATCCTGCTGGGGGCGGGCAGCGCGGTTCTCAAGGGATTCGTGTTCCCGGCCCTGTTGCGCCGCGCCCTTCGCGAGACCCGCGCGAGCCGCGAAATCGAGCCGTTCGTCGGCTATATCGCCTCCCTGCTGCTCGGGGTGGGGGCGTTGGCGCTGTCGTTTGGATTCGGCGCGCGCCTGCCGTTGCCTTGGGCGGCGCCCTCGCCCTGGATGGTGCCGGCGGGTCTGTTCTCGGTCTGGACGGGTCTGTTCCTGATCGTGGCGCGCCGGAAGGCCATCACGCAGGTGTTGGGCTACGTCGTGATGGAAAACGGGATTTTCGCGCTGGGCATGGTGCTGGTGGAAGCCATGCCGCTGCTGGTCGAATTGGGCGTGCTGCTGGACATTTTCGTGGCGGTGTTCGTCATGGGCATCATCGTGTTCCACATCAACCGCGAATTCGACCACATCGATTCGGATCAGCTCGAGGCGCTGAGGGAAGGTGCGCCATGATCTGGGCGCTCGTGTTCCTGCCGCTGGCGTCCGCGCTGGCTTCCGTGCTGATCCGGTCGGACCGGATCCGCCGCGCGATGCTGGTCGCGACGGCCGCGGCGCACTCGGCGCTGACGGGCATCTGCTGGATCGCGCCTCCGGCCGTCGCGCCGGGCGCCTGGGTGGGGCTCGACGCGGCCGGGCGCCTGTTTCTCGGCATTTCGAGCCTGCTGTTCCTGGCGGTATCGGTCTACGTCGCGCACAGCTTGGGCCGCGAATCGCGCGGCCGCCAGACCGAGGAAGACACGGGTGCCGTCTTCGTGAACGCGCCGGAGGCGGTCTTCACCGCCTGCCTGCTGATGTTCCTATCCACGATGACGCTGGTGGTCGCCAGCCGCCATCTGGGCTTGCTTTGGGTGGCCGTGGAAGCGACGACGCTGGCCACGGCCCCCTTGATCTACTTCCACCGCCAGCCGAGTTCCCTGGAAGCGACCTGGAAATATCTGCTGGTTTGTTCCGTGGGCATCGCACTGGCGTTGCTGGGCAATTTCCTGATCGTGGTGGCTTCGGCGTCGGCCGACGGCTCGGGCGGGACGCTGCTGGCGCCGGATCTCGTGGCGCGGGCCGCGCAGCTGCGGGCGCCTTGGCTGAAGGCCGCCTTCGTGTTCCTGTTGGTGGGCTATGGAACCAAGATGGGCTTGGTGCCGATGCATACCTGGCTGCCCGACGCGCACAGCGAGGCGCCGTCGCCCGTTTCGGCGCTGCTGTCGGGCGCGCTGTTGAACTGCGCGTTCCTGGGCATCCTGCGCGCGCATTCGATTTGCGCGGCGGCGGGCCTGGGCGATTTCAGCGGGACCTTGCTGGCGGGCTTCGGCCTTCTGTCGATGGGCGTGGCGGCGGCGTTTTTGGCGAATGCAACCGACTACAAGCGGATGCTGGCCTATTCGAGCGTGGAGCACATGGGCGTGCTGGCGCTGGGGGCGGGCCTCGGCGGCGTCGCCCTATACGGCGCGATGCTCCACGCTGTGAACCATTCCGCGGTGAAAGCGGGCCTGTTCCTGCTGGCCGGCAATTTTCTCGCCGCCTACCGCACGAAATCCATCGCGCGCGTGGGCGGCGGCGCCCGGCGCTTGCCGGCGAGCGGCCTGCTCTGGCTGCTTGGACTTTTCGCCATCACCGGCGCTCCGCCGTTCGGCACGTTCGCCAGCGAGTTCACGATCCTGAAGGCGGCCTTCGCGCAGGGCCGGACGGCGGTGGCGGTCGTCGCTTTGGCGGCGCTGGCCATCGCCTTCGCGGGCATGTCGAAGGCCTTTCTCGGCATGTCGCTGGGGCGCGCGCCGGAAGGCGAGACGTCGGCGCCTGAACGAGAAGCCGCATCGGCCGTTTGGCCCGCGCTGGCGTTGCTGGCCGTTTCGCTGGTCCTGGGTCTTTGGATTCCGCACGGCTTGCAAGCGGTGCTGGTGCAGGCCGCGCACTTGCTCGGGGGCGGTGCGCCATGAGCATCCTGGCCTTCCGCCATCTGGAGAAGATTCCCTCCGATCAGATTCCGGCGGTTTCCATCGACGCGTTCCGGCGCGACGTCCTCGGCGCCATCGCCGAAGGTTGCCGTCTCGTCGCGTTCTACGGAATGCCGCGGGCCAACGCCGCCGTCCGTCTCGTCGCGGTGCTGGCCCACGACCGGTCCGGCGAATTGCGCGCCGTGGCGGCGGATCCCGGCGAATCGTATCCCGCGCTGGCGCCGGACTGTCCGCAAGCGGCCGGCTTCGAGCGCGAAATCGCGGAACAGTGGGGCGTGCAGCCCCGCGGCCATCCTTGGCTCAAGCCGTTGCGCTTCCACCGGTCGTATCGGCCAAGCCGCGATGCCTGGGGCCGGACGGGTCCGGAATCGCCGCCGCCTTCCGTGCTGGATTTCTTCCGCGTGGAAGGCGAGGGCATCCACGAGGTGGCGGTGGGGCCGGTGCATGCCGGCATCATCGAGCCGGGCCATTTCCGCTTCCAATGCCATGGCGAACAGGTGCTGCATCTGGAGATTTCGCTGGGCTACCAGCATCGCGGCGTCGAACGCGCGCTGGTCGGCGGTCCGCATCCGCGCACGATCCACCACGTGGAGACGCTGGCGGGCGACACGACGATCGGCCATGCGCTGGCCTATGCCCAGGCGGTCGAGTCGCTGGCCGGCTGCCGCGTGCCGGCGCGGGCCCAGGCGTTGCGGGCGGTCGCCCTCGAACTGGAACGGCTGGCCAACCATACGGGCGATCTCGGGGCATTGGCGGGCGACGTGGGCTACCTGCCGACGTCTTCGTTCTGCGGGCGCCTGCGCGGCGATTTCCTGAACATGACCGCCTTGCTGTGCGGCAGCCGGTTCGGGCGCGGCTTCGTGCGTCCCGGCGGCGTGGCGTTCGACGTGGATGCCGCCTTGCTCGCCGATCTGCGCGGCCGGCTGGAGGCGACCTTCCGCGACGTGGGCGGCGCGGTGAACCTGCTGTGGGATACTCCGTCGGTCATGGCGCGGTTCGAAAACACCGGCGCGGTGTCGCCGGAAACCGCCGCGGCGTTGGGGCTGGTCGGACCCGCGGCGCGAGCCAGCGGGCGCGAGATCGACGTTCGCCGGGATTTCCCCTCGGGCATCTACCGGTTCGCGCAGTTGCCGGTTTCGGCCGTCGCCGGCGGCGACGTGTTCGCGCGGGCCTACGTGCGCTGGCTGGAGATCCAGCGGTCGGTCGAATTCATCCGCGGCCAGACCGCGTCGCTGCCGGGCGGCGCCGTGCGCGCGCCGTGCGGGCCGCCGGCGCCGGATGCGACCGTCGTATCGCTCCAGGAAGGCTGGCGCGGGGAAATCGCCCACGTGGCGACGACGGGCGCGGACGGGCGTTTCGCCCGCTACAAGGTGGTGGATCCGTCGTTCCGCAACTGGCCGGGCCTGGCGCTGGCGCTGCGGAACCAGGAAATCTCGGACTTTCCGCTCTGCAACAAGAGTTTCAACCTTTCCTATTGCGGGCACGACCTATGATCCGGGCACTCTTCGAACGTTGGCGCCAGAAACGTCGCACGGTGGCCTATCCCGCCAAGCCCCCGTCGATTCCGGAGCGCTACCGCGGCGCGCCGGAAATCGCGCCTGCCGCCTGCGTCGCCGGCTGCGACGCCTGCCGCGCGGCGTGTCCGGTGGACGCGATCTCGCTGGCGGACGGCTCGATCCGCATCGATCTGGGCAAATGCCTGTTCTGCGGCGATTGCGCGGCCGCCTGTCCGCAGGGGACGATCCGGTTCACGCGCGACCACCGGGTGGCGGCGCGCCGGCGCGCCGATCTGGCGGCGGGGCCGGGGGAACGGCGGTTGGCCGAGGCGCTCGACGCAAAGATGAAGCGCCTCTTCGGCCGCTCGCTGAAGTTGCGGCAGGTCAGCGCCGGCGGATGCAACGCCTGCGAAGCCGACGTCAACGTCTTGAACACGGTGGTGTTCGATCTGGGCCGTTTCGGCATCCAATTCGTGGCTTCGCCGCGGCACGCCGACGGCCTGCTGATCACGGGCCCGGTGACGGAAAACATGGCGCTGGCGTTGCGGAAAACCTACGACGCGCTGCCCGAGCCGCGGATCGTGATCGCGATCGGCGCCTGCGCGATTTCCGGCGGCCCCTACGCGGGCCACGTGGAAGTCCGCAACGGCGCGGACGCCGTCGTGCCGGTGGATCTGTACGTTCCCGGTTGCCCACCGCATCCCGTGGCGATACTCGACGGGCTCTTGCGTTTGCTCGGGCGCTTGGAACCGGGCCGCTAGGCGGTCAGCCCTTGGCGGGGAAGAGCACGCGGAACAGGGAGCCTTTGCCGGGGGCGGTTTCCACCTGGATGGCGCCCTTGTGGCCGCGCACGATGCCGAGGACCGCCGGCAAGCCCAGTCCGCGGCCCGTGAATTTCGTGCTGTAAAAGGGTTCGAAAATCTTCCCGAGCTGATCGGCGGAAATGCCGGTGCCGGCATCCTTCACGTCGATGTGGACGTAGGGGCCCGGCGGCAGCGTCGCGTGGGGCCAGACGGGGAGCGCCGGCAACCGGCGGCTTTCCATCACGCCCGCCGACAGTTCGATGGTGCCCGGCCGGCTTTCCATGGAATCCACCGCGTTGGCCACGAGATTCATGATCACCTGGCGCACTTGGCCTTCATCGGCCTCGATGGCGGGCAGCGCCGGAGGCACGCGCAGCTGGACGGTGGCATGGGCCGGCAGCGACGTGCGGATCATCTGCATGGTCCGGTGCAGCATGGCCGCCACGTCCACGGATTCGATGACGAAGCGGCTCTGGCCGGAGAAGGCCAGCATTTGCTGGATGAGTTCCGCCGCTCGCTTCGTGGAGAGCCCGGCGGCCAGGATGTCGTCGCGGATCGGGGATTCCTGGGGCAGCGACATCAAGGCGAGATCGAGATTGCCCATGATGGCGGCCAGCAGATTGTTGAAATCGTGGGCGATGCCGCCGGCGAGCAGGCCGAGGCTTTCCAGCTTCTGGGCTTCCTGCATGCGGTGTTCGTTCTGCCGGCGTTCGTTTTCGGCGGCTTTCCGGTCGGAAATGTCGCGCACGCTGACGATCAACCGGCGATGCGGCCCGATTTGGACGTGGCGGATGCCGACTTCCACCCAGAAGGCATGGCCGTCGGCATGCCGCGTTTGCCATTCGAAGACCTGCGGTCCCTCCTCCCGGGCCTTGGTCATCCAGCGGCAGGCGTCGTCTTTCGAAAACGGCGGCTCGCCGTTGGGCATCTGGCTGAAGGCTTCGATCGCCTCTTCGCGCGACGGATATCCGTACATCTCCAGCATGCGCCGGTTGACGTCCAAGACCTGGAACGACGTCGCGTCGTGGATGAACAGGGCGTCGTTGATGGCGTCGAACACCGACGCGAAATACTCGTGGGACGCGCGCAATTCGGCGGTTTTCGAGCGGACGTGGAAGGACAGGACCGCGTTGAGGGCCGCCAGCCCCAGCACGACGACGGCCGCCAGCAGCAGATATATGCCCCAGCGGCGCGCGATTTCCCGCAGCAGGAAGGGGGAGCCCAGCCACTTCCGTTCGATGGCGCGGTACTCCGCCCGCGTAATCTGGCGGAATCCGTTTTGCACCAGATTCAGCAGATCCGCCCGGTTTTTCCGCACCGCGCGGTGGAATTCGCCCGTATAGAGCACGAACGACTGCCGGAATTCGCGTTCGATGCCGTACTTGTACATGAAATAGACCGCGGCGGGCTGGTCCACCGAGAACACCTTGATTTCCTCGTTTTTCGCCGCCTGGATGATGGCCTCGTAGCTGGGATACTCCTTCAGCGTGTCGATGCCACGCTGGGTCAGGTGCCCGATGACGGCGTCGCCGGCCTTGACGCCGACGGCGAAGCCCTTCAGCGAGGCGACGTCCGCGATGCCGCCCAGGCTTTCATGGGCGTAGATCGGCACTTCGATCCGCGCATAGGGGGGGGTGAAATCGTAGAGCTGGACGCGTTCCGACGTTTTGAAGACCGTGTCGATGACGTCGGCCTTGCCTTCCCGCATGAATAGCTGGGACTTGCCCCAATCCATGGCCTGCAGATCGACCTTCACGCCCGTCTTCTTTTCCCACAGCGCCCATTCGTCGGGCAGGATGCCCTTCAGGGTCCCCTCGGCGTCGCGGAACACGTAAGGCGGGTAGTTGTCGTCGAGCGTGACGACCAGCGGGCCGCGATTCGTCCAAACCGGGTCCTGCGCCGCGCTGGGCAGGCTGGCCAGCGCGCAAACCGCCCAGAACCAACCGGCGAGGATTCTCCCGCGCCGATTCGCCTGCGGCCGCGGGTTCATGTCGGCTCCGGACCCAGTTCGGCGACGCTTTCCTTCAGGATCTGGGCCGAACGGGCCAGCTCCTGCATCTCTTCCGGCGTAAGGCGCGCTTCGATGATTTCCTCGATGCCGCCCGCGCCGACCACGCACGGAATGCCCAGCGTGACGTTTTCCAGGCCGTATTCGCCTTCCAGCGGCGCGGAAACGGTCATCACGCGCCGCTCGTTGCGGAGGATGGCGCGGACGATCTGCGTCAGCGCCATGGCGACGCCGAAGCTGGTCGAGCCCTTGTAGCCGATGATGTGGTAGGCCGACCGCCGCACCTGTTCGAGAATCTGCGGGCGGCGATGGATGAAGTCGCACTTGCGGCAAACGGAACAGTAGTCGTCCATGGGCAGGCCGCCCACGTGCACGAGCGACCACGCCGCGAATTCGCTGTCGCCGTGCTCGCCCAGGATGGAAGCGTGGACATTCTGGGGGGAGACGCCGCAGTGTTCCGCCAGCAGCCAGCGGAACCGCGCCGAATCGAGCACGGTGCCCGAGCCGAGGATGCGCCCGCGTGGCCACTTCGTGCGCAGGCGCGCGACGTGCGTGAGGACGTCGACCGGATTCGTCGCGATCAGCACGATCGCGTCGGGATTCACCGTTTGGACGTCGGCCACGATGGAGGTGACGATCTTGGCGTTGATCTGCATGAGCGCCAGCCGGCTCTGGTCCGGTCCCGCCTGCGCCTTGCCGGCGGTGACGACGACGATGGCGGCGTTGCGGTAGGCGTCCGGGGCGGCGGCCGCATGGATGTTGACGGGGCGGTAGAACGGCGCGCCGTGGGCGAGGTCGAGCGCCTGCCCCTTGGCGAGGTCGGCGTTGACGTCGACGATCACGATTTCTTCCGCGATGCCCGCCTGCGCCAGCGCGAAGGCAAAGCCGGAGCCCACCGCGCCGGCTCCGACGATCGCCACTTTCCTCGATTTGAAATTCGCCATGCGTTCTGCGGAGTTCGCCTCCACGGACGGAAGAATACCTCCGATTCCGGCTCGGGACAAAGGAAAAATCCGGTTTCCGCCGGTTCGTTCGGGCGTCAGGCGGCCGCGGCGGGGGACGGAGACAGGCGGTTGAGAAGCGCGGAAAGGACGAATCCCGCCGCCAGCAGGAGCAGGCAAACGAGCCCGAGGTGCCCGCCGGGCCAGCCGGGATAAACGAGCCCAATGGAGCCGACCACCAGCCCGAGGACGCCGCGGGTGGCGGCGCTTTCGGCCTTCCGGAAGAGTCCATCGGCCACGCGGGCGAAAAGCAGGATCGCCGCGCCGGCGCCGAGGACGACCGGCAGGAGAATGCGGGGGTCCAGGCGGGCGACGCCATCGAGCAGGGGCTGATAGATGCCGAAATAGATCAGGACGAAGGCGACGCTGGCGCCGGGCACGATGCTGCCGAGGCCGATGCCCGCGCCGGCGGTCGCCCAGACGGTCCAGTTGTCGGCGAGCGCCTCGCGGCGCGGCACGAGACGGGATTCCAGCGCGGCCAGCGCGAGACAAAGCAGGAGCATGCCCGCGAAAGCCAGCCAGTTGGCGGGATGGCCGCCGGTACGGTGGGCGTGGCGGAACAAATCGGGCAGCGCCCCGAGCATGAAGCCGATGAACAGATAGAGCATGGGCAGCTCGTGGCGCGCGAACAGCGCGGCGAGCGCCCAGCTGCCGACGAGGATGCCGACGCCCGCCGCCAGGAAAAAGAGGCCGAAGTCGGCGAGGTTGCGGCGAACGTTCGCGAAAGGATGGGCGAGGGCGGCGGTCAGCGGGCGGTAGAGGCCGAACAGGACGAGCAGCGTGCTGCCGCACAGGCCGGGCAGGAGGCCGGCGAGTCCGACGAGAAATCCGCGGAAGATCTGGAGCGACACGAGCACGGCCGGTCCGTTCAGACCGCGCCGCCGCCGGGCAGATCGTGGATGATCGTGTCGCGGCACATGCTTGCGGCGAGATAGGGATAGTCCAGCGTGTAGTGGAGGCCGCGGCTTTCGCGCCGCAGCATCGCGGACCGGATGACCAGTTCGGCCACGGCCGAGATGTTGCGCAGCTCCAGCAAATCGGCGGTGACGAGGTAGTCCCGGTGGTAGGCGCGGATTTCGCGCCGCAGGTTCGCGATGCGGCGCCAGGCGCGCGCCAGCCGGCGGTTCGTGCGCACGATGCCGACGTAGTCCCACATCACGGTGCGCACTTCGTCCCAGTTGTGCGTGACCACGACGGCTTCGTCCGACGGCACGGCGTCGCCGGTCTTCCAGGCCGGGATCTTGATCTTGCGCGCCTTGGGGCGTTCGGTTTCGAGGACGTCGCGCGCGGCGGCGTGGCCGCAGACGAGGGCTTCGAGGAGGGAATTGCTGGCGAGGCGGTTCGCGCCGTGCAGGCCCGTGCAGGCCACTTCGCCGGCGGCGTGGAGTCCCGCCATCCCGGTGCGCCCGCGCGTGTCGGTGGCGACGCCGCCGCAGAAATAGTGCGCGGCCGGCACGACGGGGATCGGCTGTCTCGCCATGTCGAAGCCGTATTTCTTGCAGGTGGCGACGAGGTTGGGGAACCGCCGCCGCAGGAACGCCGGGCTCTTGTGCGTGATGTCGAGATAGACGCAGGCGTCGCCGCGGGATTTCATCTCGTGGTCGATCGCGCGGGCGACGACGTCGCGCGGCGCGAGTTCGGCGCGCGGATCGTAGCGCTTCATGAACGGCTTGCCCGCGCCGTTGAGCAGGCGCGCGCCTTCGCCGCGCACGGCCTCGCTGATGAGGAACGACTTGGCCTCGGGGTGGTAGAGGCAGGTGGGATGGAACTGCACGAATTCCATGTTGCGGATTTCCAGCCCCGCCCGCCAGGCCATGGCGATGCCGTCGCCCGTGGCGACGTCGGGGTTGCTGGTGTAGAGATAGACCTTGCCCGCGCCGCCCGTCGCCAGGATCGTGTTCGGCGCGCGCACCGCCAGGATTTCGCCGGTCGCCCGGTCGAGGAAATACGAGCCGATGCAGGCGTCGTCGCCCGCCACCTTCAGCCAGCCCGTCGTGATCAGATCGATCGCCATGTGGTTTTCCAGCACCTGCACCGACGCCTGCTCGCGGACGCGCTCCGCCATCACGCGGATCACCTCCGCCCCGGTGATGTCGCCGCTGTGCAGGATGCGCCGGACGGAATGCCCGCCCTCGCGCCCCAGGTCGTATTCGGCGTCCGCCTCGCGCGGATGGCGCGGCTTGCGCTCGAACGTCACCCCCCAGCTTTCCAGCGCGGCGATGCGCGCCGCGCCGCCGGCGATGATGGTGCGCGCGACGGCGGCATCCGTCAGCCCCGCGCCCGCGACGAGCGTGTCTTTCAGGTGCGCTTCGATCGTGTCGTCCTCGGAAATCGGCACGGCGATGCCGCCTTGCGCGTGGGAGGAGTTGCTCTCCTCCAGCGTCCGCTTGGCGCAAAGGATCACGCGCCCGTGCGGCGCCAGCTCCATCGCGGCGGAAAGCCCCGCCAGCCCTCCGCCGATGATCAGGAAATCGCAATCGAGCGTTTTCATGCCCGAACCCTAGCAAAGCCCCCGGGCCGGGGCAAGGTTCCCGCCTGCCCGGCCGGTTTTACGTAGCGTGGAAACATTTTTTCCACGGTGTGGAAAAATCGGCCAAACTTTTTACGTAGCGTGGAAAAATTCCGCAAAGTTTTTACGTTCTACGTAAAATCCGCCGAAAGTTTTTACGTAGCGTGGAAAAATCGGCTAAGATGCCTCGCGTGAGGAAGGCGCTGGCATTTTCGTTCGCGGTGCTGGGCGCGACTTCGCTGGTCGCGCAGGTGCTGTCGATCCGCGAGCTGCTGATCGTCTTCACCGGCAACGAGTTTTTCATCGGCTGGACGCTGTTCGCGTGGCTGTTCTGGACGGCGGCGGGGGCGCTGGCGGGCGGCCGGCTGGGCGGGGGGGCGGGGGTGCGCCTGCTGGTGGCGG
>CALMNW010000009.1 GCA_937872095.1 uncultured Verrucomicrobiota bacterium | reverse complement strand
CCGCCGCCCCCGACGTCGGCCCCAAAACCGCCGCCCTCATCCACGCCGCGCTGCACGGCGGGGCGGGGTAAAACCCCCGGCGAAGCGCGCGCCTGGCGCGAGAGGGGGGAAGAATGTCAGGGGGCAGGGTACCCGACACCTTGTGGCGGATGCCTTGGGCTCGAATGTTGACTGTCATTTTGTAGCCGACTTTCGGTTTCATCAGGAGCAGCTATTTCTTGTAATGGCGCAGACCCTTTTAGCATTTGTCCACTTTCTCGTAGTAAGCGGGCGAGGTAATCTAAGCGAGCATCACGAAGATGAAGAATAGTGAGTCGTTCCGCACCTAATAAGGCCTTAATGGGTTTAAAGTCTGGATCCCACTTCACCCGTACGAAATGTTCCCAATCGGCAGTGCCACCCATAATGTTTGTGTCATAGTCATATTCGCTGGTGACCACGCCGCATCCAACGATTTCTTTTTGGCCTTTAACGTAAATTACATCCCCCGTAGTCATGCGAAAGCGCAGATTAGTAAATGAAATACGAGCGGTAATGCTGGTAAAGTCACCGCGATTCCATAAATCACCGAATTCAGCTTCTGACATGTGGCGAAGATCGGGAATACTATCATCATATTCATTATATTCACCGATAGCTGCAATGCCGCGATCATAACATTCGGGCCATAAGTCTAGTTTAAGACCCCCAATCCTAAAGGTCATTCTCCAGTAATTCATAGATTCTCCTTCAGCCAACATAACAGATCAGGGCCCCCGTACATTGTGGAGGGCATCCTGGACCCGCTTGTTAACTCAATGCAAAATTATCGTCTCTGTAAAATACATTGCGAGCTGTCAAAATATTAATCAATTCGCGAATATCCGAAACGGGCAACACCTTTTCTTGTGGGAAAATATCTATAAATGCGCGGGGTACTGAGCTGGGCGATCCGGATCGGATTGAGAAATGAAGTGTCTTATATTGATATTTATGTTCACTCAGTATTGTTATGCCAGACCCATATATACGGGCCGATACACTATGAATCTTATAAATTGAATAAATCCCGTCAGTCGATATCGCCGTGACATCTGAATTTGAAAAGCCTGTATCGGTTATTGACATGGCAATCTCATTCAATAAAGGGGCATTTCGGTCAATTAAAAATGGATCAATATGAAAATATAGACGGAGTAGGTTGTGGCTATCGTCAATACTGATGGCAACCCCATGAAAGAACAACCCGTCTTTAGACCTAGCATGCTGGATATGATGCGATTCCAGGAGTCTTGAAATGGCGGCAATCGTTTTCGATGATATATCCCCTTCATCGTTAGGCTTTGAGATTCGGACATAAAACTCGTTCAGCATTGCAAAAGAGCTTTGATCGCCCTCGAATACATTGTCTGCTAGCGCGACAATCTCGTCGTACTCCTCGCGCGAGAACTTTGTCGTCAAAGAAAAGCTGAATGTAGAATTCGCTAATGCTATGAGGTTATCAAGGCCATCGCATGAGCGAATATTGAATCCCTGTAAAAGGCTGAGCGGTGGGGGGATGTTTGATAGATCAATCCCAAGAAGCCCAACGGGTACAACACGTACTCCCTTTGAATATGCGTAGCCGGCTTCAAAGTATATCCACGATGAAGTTACTGAATTGGGCGTTATGAAAACAATCATAAGTGGCGTAGTGTCAAGGGCAGATTCAACACGATGAACCCAGTTGCGACCAAGGGGTATACTTTGCCCGTCACTTGATAAGAATACATCTATCGTGCCGCCAGATTTTGCAGAGAATTGTTCTTTCAGGCGGGCTAATGCAGCTTTGTCCTTAGAGGAGTGACTAAAGAATATCGTTGGTTTCGTCATTAATGTTTCTCCTCAGCTTACAATATTAATTCAACGGCAATAGTTGTCCTTGTGCGGTCAAAGACTCGTCCAGTTGGGCGCCATGATAGGGCCGAGCAAACGATAGGTCAATCCACTGTTCGCGCCGAGGCGGGTGGTTTGGGGATTCTGAGCGGGAGAGGCCTGAGCCGCAACGGGGCATGTTCGTAGTCCAGCCTTCAGGCTGGATTTGGATGCCGCGTGGGGGCGGGTGAAGAGGCGGAAAACGGAACAAGAACCCGGCACGAGGTTCCGCCGACGCCAAGGCTATGGCGGACAAGCTGTGCCGGCTCCAAGCAGCCGGAAAAACCTGTTTTTGGAGCCCCGACGCCCTCGTCGGGGGATAAAAATCGGCGAAAACTGGCGTTTTTGGGGGGCTGGAGGGCGAAAAGTCGTAAAAATCGGGTTTTGGACCGTCCCGACATCGAAAATCGAGTTGGGATGAGAAAATTGGGTGGTTTTGTTGTAGCTGGCCCCGTTGGGGCCGGCCAGAAGAGAACAGCTCCGGCCCCAGCGGGGCCGGCTACAACGGATCCGAAAACCATTGGAAGAACGAGAAAGCTGTCGAGCCCAGCCTGAAGGCTGGACTACAAACGAGGGTCGAGTATGTAGTTCACACTTAAGCGTGGGATTTTGTAGGCCGGGGTTACATCCCCGGCGGGATCGGGGCCGAAGACGGTGCGCCAGGCCGTCCCGCCGAACGCGGGATAAATGGAAGGCTGGCCTACACCGATCCGGGGGCCAAAAATCGCGAAAAACAGTCCAAAACCAGCCAGAAAAGGCGGCTTGGAGGCTCGAAATCGCGAAAAATCAGCCCATTGGGTCGTTGGCGGCGGCTTGGAGGGCGGCGAGGTCGGCGGAGACGATGGCTTTGAGGTTCCGGGTGACTTTTTCGACGGGCCAGTCCCACCAGGCGATGTTTTCGAGCGCGGCGACGGTTTCGGGCGGGAAGCGGGATTTGAGGACCTGGGCGGGATTGCCGCCGACGACGGCGTAGGCGGGAACGTCTTTCACGACGACGGAACGGGCGGCGACGATGGCGCCGTCGCCGATCTTCACGCCCGGCATGACGAGGGCGTCGTAGCCGATCCACACGTCGTTGCCGACGACGGTGTCGCCCCGGGAGGGCAAGTCTGCGGGCGCGGGGATGGCGGCTTCCCAGCCCTGGCCGAAGATGCCGAAGGGATAGGTGGAAAAGCCCGTCAGCTTGTGGTTGGCGCCGTTCATGATGAACTTGACCCCGCGGGCCAGCGCGCAGAACTTGCCGATGACGAGTTTGTCGCCGATGAACGGGTAGTGGTAGAGCACGTTGCGCTCGAAGTTTTCCGAATCGTCCGGATCGTCGTAGTAGGTGTAGTCGCCGACGACGACGTTGGGATTCTTCACCGTATTGCGGATGAAGCAGACCTGGGGAAACCCGGCCATGGGGTGGGGATCGGTTGGGCGGGGACCGTGCATGGGTTATCGGAGATATTCGATGTTCACGTCGGGCACGAGCGCAACGCCGGGTTTGGCGAGCAATTCGACGAAGCGGGCGCCTTTGGTCGGATGATAGAGATTGGCCGAGGCGCAACTTCTGATCGTCCAGGCGGTGTCGAGGCCGCGCTCGGTTCCCGCCAATGCGAGGACGGTCGCCCCTTCGGGAATCAAGCCGGCATCCACGGCCATCAGGACGCACTCCAGGCCCACCAGCGTTCCGGTGGAGATCAGTTCCAGCGTTTTGGCGGCCACGTCCAGATCGGTGACCTTGCGCAGATGCACGCGCATCGAGAACGTGGGGCCGAACAGGGGAATGGTTCCCCGGACGACGGCGATGTTCAGGCGTTCCAGCCGTTCCCGGTTTTCCGCGGTCAGGTACATGGGCACTTGGGAGAGCCCCTGGCGGCGCCAGTCCGCGCGGATTTCCATCAGCTCGGGGATCGTGCCGAACGGCCCGTCGTCCATGTGCTCCACTTCCCAGTTCATGCCTTGGGGACAGGTCACGCAGACGATTTTCTTGCCGCCGATCCTTTCCGCGACGCGCTGCGCGGAATCGCCCGTGATGGAGGCCACGACGATGGCGTCGCATTTCGCCGCGGCGGCCTGCGCGATGGCGATCACCGCATCGGTATTGACGGGGCCGGGTCTTTCGAATGCTTTCATGGCTGCGTTTCCTGGAATTCTAGGTCGAATGGCGGCAAGCCGCGCGTTGGCGCCCAAGATAGGCTTGAGGGAAGGGCGCGGTCAATGAGGGTCTTGCGCGCTCCGGTCTACTTCACTTTGTCGCCGTAGCAGCCGAGTTTCTGGGCTTGGGCCTGCTGCTGGCGCTGGTTGAGGATGCCCCATTGGGCCATGCGGTTGGGGCCTTCGGGATGGTCGGCCTGGGCGCCATAGACGCGGGCCAGGCCGTTGCCGACGAGTTCCTGGCCGAGATCGCGGCCTGCGGCGTCGCGCACGAAGGCGAAGAAGCGCGGCACGCCGCTGTCGCCTTGGGCATCCGTCCATTCCGTCCAGACGGTGAAGGGCTGTTTCAGCCGGTCGTGGGCGAAGTCCTCGGCCACTTTGCCCATCTTGTGGACGTATTTCGGGTCCATGCCGAACACCTGCGCCTGTTCGAGGATGCGGTCTTTCAGGCGATCCTGCGTTTCCGGGCAATCCACGAAGTACAGCCGCAAGTAATAGGATTTTCCGTTGCAGGCCACGTGGAAGCTGTCGCCGTCGTTGGACGGATCGGTCCGGAAGGTGACTTTCTCCAGTTTGACCCATTCGGCGGAAGCGGTCGCGGCAAACGCGGCGAGAAACAGGGCGGCGAGGGAGATGGCCTTCATGGTTCGATTCCTTCCGTTGCGATCCGTTTTCACGGACAAATCTTGGATGGAAAGGATAGCCGGCCCGCAACCGGAGGTCAATCCGCTACGCCGTTGGCGAAAAGGAGATGCTAGACCGCAAATGGACGCAAATTCACGCAAATGAAGGATTTTCGAGCCCAGCCTGAAGGCTGGACTACAAACGGGGGACGGGTATGTAGTCCACGCTTCAGCGTGGGGTTTCGGGGTGGTTTCGCGGCTGTGTCCGCCGGAAACGGACCTGATTCACCCGCGGGGGTCTGGCGTTGCGCTTACAGGCTCCCGAGCGACAGATCGCCGTGGATCTTGTAGACGGGGCCGTCGCGGTCGACGTGGAGGGCGACGCCGGGGAAGGCGGCGGGGAGTTTTTCCTCCAGGCGGCGGATGACTTCGGCCTCGAATTTTTCCTGGGCCGCGCGCGGGACGCGGTCGAGGGTGGCGATGCGCGCCTGGACGACGTAGCCCGGGCCATGTTGCGAGCCAATGCCGACGGAGAAAGCCGCACCGAGGTCGAACAAGCCGTCGTCTTCGCGGTTGGAGGTGGCGCCGGCGGGCGGGCGGTTGGGATGGCGCCGGAAGGTGCGCCAGGTGCCTTCGCGTTCGAATTCGGCATCGATCTCGTCGAAGACCTGCTTCAGGCGATGTTCCCAGCGTTCGAGTTTGGTTTTGGAAGAAGACATTTTAGACAGGATGAACAGGATTTACAGGATGGGGCAAACAGCCGGAAACATTTTTAGCAGGAAAACAGGAAACACAGGAAAACATGTTTCTGAAGAAGGGATTTCAGATAAGATGAACAGGATTTACAGGATGGAACAGCCGATTCCGTTCCTGTTTTCCTGTGTTTCTTGTTTTCCTGCTGGGTTCCCATTAGAGAAGAGTTCCGGGGTTGAGCAAACCATCGGGGTCGAAGCATTTTTTGAGGTCGCGCATCTGGGCGAGGGCGGCGTCGCCGGCCATCTGGCGGAAGAGGTCGC
>CALMNW010000008.1 GCA_937872095.1 uncultured Verrucomicrobiota bacterium | reverse complement strand
GTGGAAGGCGACGTTGAGGCCTTCGTTCGCGCCGGTGAGATTGCGCTGGTAGCGCCACATCTCGAGGCCTTCGCGGGCGATGCCCTCGAAGAACGCGGCGAACGTGGCGAACACGACCAGTTTGGGATCGGGCGTCGACATCGCCACGCCGTTGGCCAGCATGGTGGCGATCTGTTCTTCGATGGAGAGCTGGAACTGGTGGTCGGAATCGAGCACTTTCTGGGCGAGGTCCACCTTGGTGGAGGGGGCGAGATCGCAATCGACGACGAACGTGGCCTGGGGGTGCGTCTTGGCCACGAGTTCATAGGCGGTGGCCACGCCGGCGCGCGGCGAGACCCATTTGCCGCCGGCCGCCGGGAGGGCGGCCTCGGCCTTGGCGAGCGTTTCGGCCGGGATGACGAGGTTTTCGGCGCCGGGGGCGGGCCGGGCCGTCGTGGTGACGGAAACCGGGGGCAGGGCGCGCCAGCGGGCGAGGGCCTGGCTCTGTTTCTCCGAGAACTGCAGCATGGGATTCGCCAGGAGGGCGTCGAGGTCGCGGCCCTTCATATGGCCGTCGTGGTGTGCCTTGCCGCCGGGCAGGCCGTTGACGTAGAAGAGGCACTCCATCATCGAGGGCAGGTCGCGGTAGCTCATCAGGCAGCCGGGCAGCCAGACGGGCTTGTCCATGGCCACGCCGTTTTTGGCGGCGAAAGCGGACAATTCGGCGGAGATGCCGAAGCGCTCGCCGATCTGCGCCAGCGGAACGTCGTTCTTGCCCGTGGGAATGATCATCGTGGGAATGCCGTCCTTGGCCAGCGAACGGGCTTCGCGCAGGGTTTTCCACAGCGTGGACACGTCGTAGAAGGACGGGGTTTCGAGGATCTGGACGCCCATCGCCTCGATGATGGGCCGGGGATCGCGGCCGGTCATCTTGTCGGTCGTGCCGGAGAGCTGGATGCCGTTCCGGTGCATGAGGAAGGTGACGGGGGCCTTGTGGAGGTGCGCCGCATGGAAGCCGTTGAGGGCATGGCCGGCGATCCAGCCGGCATCGCCGCAATGGCAGAGCACCCAGGCGTCGGACCCGTAGGCCGCGCGTTTGCCGAGCGCCTGGCCCACGGCGGTGGGGATCATGACGCCGAGGCGGCCGCCGTTGAGCTGGGTGCCGCCGGGAACCCAGGAGACGTGGCCGGGAATGTCGAGTCCCCGGCGGAAGGTGTCGATCACGCGCTTGCGGTCGAGATATCCGAGAACGGAAAGGGCGGAAAAATAGCCGATGGAGGTGTGGGCGTTTTCGATGGTGAAATCGCATTCGGCGCGGTTGACCAGCGAGAGGGTCAGCAGCAGGGGGGGGATCAGATCCAGTCCGCCGCCCATGTGGTCGACTTCGTTGATCTTGGAGAGCGAAGCCACCGCTTCGATGGCGAGGCGGGCGGCGTCGATCTGCATGGCCTCGAACAGCGCGATGTCGTCGGCGGACAGGCGGGCGATCTGGCCGATGTCGAGATTGAACGGCGGAACGGAGGAAACCACCTCCCGGCGCATATACAGGGATTCGGCCAGAAGGGCCTGATTGCGTTGTTGCTGGAGACCGTCGGGGGAGAACTTGTTTTTCATAGTGCGGGGGATTTTGCCGAAAGAGGGCCCGCGAGTCAATGACGGGACGGGCCGTTGCAACCGCAACGGGGACAATGAAAAAGCCCGGCCGAAGCCGGGCTTTTCTTTGGAATGGAGATCCGCCTATTCGGCTTTCTCCTCGGCGACCGGCGCGGCAACGTCTTCCGCGGCCGTCGCGTCGTCGGTCGAAACGGCCTCGGGGGCTTCTTCCGCCGCGGGAGCGACGGGCGCTTCGACGACCTCGGCGGGCGCTTCGACGACCGCCGGAGCTTCGGCTTCGGGCGCCGCCATTTCTTCGACGACGGCTTCCTCGACCGGCATTTCTTCTTCGACGTCCAACTGGAGCATGGAGGCTTCATCCTCTTCGGCCGGGACTTCGTCGAAGCGCTGGACGTCGGCTTGCGTCCGGAGATTTTCCACGTAGTCCTTGACCGCGTCCTGCTGCTTCTGGGAGTAGAGGATGTCGCGGATGCGGGTCTTGGCCTCGTTGAAATCGATGGCCTTGGCTTCTTGATGCTCCGTGACCTTGATGAGGTGGTAGCCGAACTGGGTCTCGACCACGTCGCCGACGGAGCCGGTGGCCTGGGAGAAGGCGGCATCTTCGAATTCGGGAACCATCTGGCCCCGGCCGAAGGATCCCAGATCGCCGCCGGCGCTGGCGCTGGGGCAATCGGAGTTGGCCGTGGCGAGTTCGGCGAAATCGGCGCCTTCGAGCGCCTGCTTGCGCAGGTCTTCGATGCGCGCGCGCTTGGCGGCCTTGGTGGCTTCGTCGTCGGTCGGATCCACCTTGATCAGGATGTGGGACGCGGTGACGGTTTCGCCTTGGGAGAAGCCTTCCTTGTTTTCATCGTAGAACGCCTGGATTTCCTCGTCCGTCGGCTTTTCGATGGCGTCGGCCTTGGCCATGATCATCTTGCGGACGGCCATTTGCTCGCGCATTTCGGCTTCCGTGGTGCCGGTCTCGGCCATGTAGGTTTCGAGGGTCGTGCCCGGCGGCAGTTCGGCGGCCAGCTCGTTCTTGATTTCGGCGAATTCGGAGTCGGAGAGGCTGATGCCTTGCTTGGCGACTTCGGCGAGCATGATCTGGCGCATGACGAGTTCTTCGACGATGCGTTCGCGGATCCGCGGCAAGGCGGCTTCCATCTGGTCGGGGGGAACGCGCGCGCCCATCTGCTTTTTGAAAAGGCCCAGCACCTTCTGGATTTCGCCTTCGGTGATGTCTTGGCCGTTCACTTTCGCCACGACGACGGCGGCTTCTTCCGCCGAGAGAGCGGGCTCGACGATGGCCACGGGGGCGGCCATTTCTTCGCCGGCGACGGGGAGGGCGAGTTCCGCCGGGGCGGCGGCTTCTGCGGCCGGGGCAACGACGGGCGCCGCTTCGCTTTCGGCTTCGGCGGTCGCGGGGGCCTTTTGCTTGCAGCCCGTTCCGGCCCAGGCAAGGGCGAGGGCGGCCATCATCCAAACGGTCGTTCTGTTCATGGGGATCATCCTTTCGGTTGCGGCGGGCGTAGGCCCGATTTTGAAAGCACTAAGATCAATGGGGGCGAATCGTAGGTCGTGGGGGCCGGGTTGTCAACCCAAGGGAAGCCGGAACGGCGCCGGCTCGTTCCGGATCGATCCTCATTCCGGGGGCGTGGCCAGCGGTTCGGCCGGGGGGGGCAGAGGCGTGGACGGCTGGAAATCCTCGGCGATGGAAATGATGACGCGCTTGCGCCCTTCGGAATCCTCGTCTTCGGAATGGGTGCGGATGTCGGGCAGATCCCGGAGGGCCTGATGGATGATGCGGCGCTCCATGGAGTTGAGCAGCGGCATGCGCCAGGGGTGGCCGGTCTGGCGGACGCGTTCGAGGGCTTCGTGGGCGTCGGCCAGCAATTTCTCGCGGCGGCGTTCGCGGTAGCGCTCGGCGTCCACGACGCAATAGGGCGAATCCTCGTAGCGCCGGGAGAGCAGGCGGTTCAGCAGAAACTGGATGGCGTCCAGCGTCTGCGAGGTGCGGCCGATGAGCCGCCCGGCATCCGCCGTGACGATCTGGAAGAAAATCTGCCCGTCGTCGAGGGCGGTTTCCAAACGGGCATCCTCGAATTCCAGGAGGCGGAGCAGATCCCCGAGGATCGTCTGCGCGGATTCGACCATGTCCTGCATGCTGGGCTGTTCGCTCATGTTGTTTCTTTCGGCATTTCCAATTTCACGTATTTTTGTATGCTGATTGCGGTGGAATGACCAGCCAATTTTGCGAGAGAGGATTTTTTGCATGGCGCAAGCGTCGACGACCCCCGGAAAAAAATTGCCGTTTGTGCCGGGCGCGGTGTTGCTGGCTTTCGTTCTGGTGGCGGCGATCTGGGCCGCGACCTATTGGAGCGCGGAGGCGCGAATGCGGCGCGCGACCGCCCGCGTGGTGCGCCTCGTGGAGAAAAAGGGCGAGGAATCTCCCGTGGCGCTGGGCCTGTCCGCCCATCGGCTCGGCGCCCAGCTCGCCGCCGATGCCGTGCTGGAACTGGAGGGCTACGGCGCCTTGGCGACGGGCCGGCAGGAAATCGTCCAGCTCTACGCGAACATCCGGAATTCCCTCGATGAAATCGCGTTTGCCGATCCGCGCATCTCGGCGGTCGCTCTCCAGGACGGCGCGGTGCAGGTCTTCGTGGACGCCCATTACCGGCTGGCCGGCGCGGGCGACGCGCAGGAAGGCGACGGGAAAGCCGTCTTGCGCTGGGTCAAGGGGGAGGACGGTTGGCAAATCGAGCGGGCCCGGCTGACGCCGGACCCGGCGAACGCCGGGAATCGCGTTTGGCCATGAACGCGGTTCGGCTCTGGATCAAGGCGGTTCGGCCCTACGCCTACTCGGCCAGCCTGGTGCCGGTGGCGATCGGCGGGCTGCATGCCCGCGCTGCCGGGGAGGACTTTTCGGGCCTCCGTTTCGGCGTCTCGCTGGCGGCCGGCCTCCTGCTGCACACGGCCGCCAACCTGTGGAACGATTATTTCGATTTCAAGCACGGCGTGGACCGGCAAGGCGGAGGCCTCGGCAGCGGCGTGCTGGTGGCCGGCGAAATGACGCCCGCGCGGTGCTTCCGCGGGGCGTCGATCTGCGCGGCGCTGGGCGCCGCCGCGGGCCTCTGGCTGGCGACGCAGGTCGGCTGGGGCCTCGTGGCGCTGGGCATCGCGGGTCTTTTCGGGGCGCTGGCCTACGCCGCCGGCCCGGCCAGCCCCAAGCACCGGGCCTTGGGCGAAGTCTGGCTCTTCCTGCTGATGGGCGTCGGCATGACGCTCGGCGGCCATATGGCCCAGACCGGGCGCTTTTCCTGGGGCGCGGTGGCGACCGGCATTCCCGCCGGCCTTCTGATGACCCTCATCCTCTACGCCAACAACCTGCGCGACGTCCGTTCCGACCGCGACGCGGGCCTGCGCACCTTGCCTATGCTGTTCACGCCCATCGAAGCCAAGGTGTTGGCGCTGGTGCTGCTGGCCGTGCCCTACAACTTGACCGGCCTCATGGCCGGCACCGGCCGCCTGCCTGCGGGCGTTGCCTGGGCTTTCTTGACGATCCCGCTGGCCGTCCGCTGGGCGCTCCGCGTCTGGAAGCGCCCCGTGGGCGAAAGCGAAGTCAAAGGCATGGCCATGCTCCACCTGGCGTTCGGCGCGCTGTTCGCCGTCGGACTGATTTGAACGTCGAAAGGATACCCCGATGAATTCCGTTTCCGCCCCCGAACTCCTTCGCCAGCTTGTCGCGATCCCCAGCGTGAATCCCGCCATGTCCGACGATCCCGCGCTGCGCGACGAACTCCGGATCGTGGACTGGCTGGAGCCGTGGTTCGCCGCGCGCGGTTTCCGCACCGCACGCGTCGGCCAGACGCCCGGCCGGCCGAATCTGCTCGCGACCTGCGGCGCCGCCAAGCCGCGGAAAACGATCCTCTTCGAATCGCACCTCGACACCGTCGGCGTGATCGGCTTCCAGGGCGATCCCTTCGCGCTGCGCGAAGAAGGCGGCCGGCTCTACGGCCGCGGCGCGTGCGACACCAAAGGCCCGCTGGCCGCCTTCATGGCCGCGCTCGACGATGAAACGCTCGCCGCGCTGGCGAAATCCGAAACCCAGATCGCCTGGCTCGGCGCCATCGGCGAAGAAACGGGCAACCTCGGCGCCGAAGAAGCCATCGCCGGCGGCTTGCGCGCGGACGAATGCGTCGTGCTCGAGCCGACGGGCCTGCACGTCGTCCACGCGCACAAAGGCGCCTGCTGGTTCACGGTCGCCACGCGCGGCCGCGCCGTGCACGGTTCCGATCCCGCCCGCGGCGACAACGCCATTTTCAAGATGCCCGCCGTCTGGCGGATCCTGGAAGAAGAGCAGGAAAACGCGGTCAAGACCTTTTCCGATCCGACGTTGGGCCGGCCCACGGTATCCGTCGGCACGATCCGCGGCGGAACGGGGACGAACGTCGTGCCCGATCGCTGCGAAATCCAGGTGGACCGCCGCCTGATGCCCGGCGAAACCGCCGCGCAGGTGCTGGACGATCTGCGCGCGCGGCTGGCGGCGATCCCCGGCGGCGTCGAAATCGGCCTGCTGAAAGAAGGGCTGCCGTTCCATACCGGCGTCGAAGCGGGGTTGGTCCGGCGATTCTCCGCGGCGCTGGAAGCCGCCGGCGTGCCCGCGGTGCGGGAAGGGGCGGCCTGGTGCAGCGATGCCGGCCCGCTGGCGAGGGCCTGCGGCGAAACGATCGTCTGGGGGCCCGGCGCCATCGCCCAGGCCCATACGGTCGACGAATACGTCGAAACGGCCGCCCTCGAGGCCGGCCGCGACGTGTTGCGCCGTTTCCTGCTCGCCGCCGCGCGCGGCTAGCCCATTCCCTGCGCCACAAATCGCGGCTCATCGCCGCGATCAAGGAGAAGACCTCACGCGGAGACGCGAAGATCGCGGAGTTTGCATCCCGGTTTGAAAACCCTCTGCGGCTCCGTGTCTCTGTGTGAGACGGATCTCGGATCGAAATCAGGAGTTTCTCGCGGAGACGCGGAGGCACGGAGAGGGGAATATCTGGGGGGCTTAGATATTCTCCGGCTTGAGCACTCGGACCATGATCTTGTAGGCCATCACCCCCAAGACGATCGGCGCAAGCATGACGCCCCAATGGGCGGCCATGTTTCGACTGGCGTGCGCGGCGTCGGCGACCGGTTTCAATGCGCTGCTCGCTAGGGTGAAAACGGTGAGCCCGATCAATCCGCACAGATTCTTGATCGTGGCCAGGTTTTGCCGGGCGATCGCCTGATAGCCGACGACGGCGCAAATCAGGCCGGTGGCAAGGAAAAAGAGGGAGAAAGTCGCCGTTGCCAGATCCTTATCCGTGGCGGCAAAAATGACGAAGCGAATTCCGATGATCATCCAAGTCAGCCCCAGCAGGCCATAGGGGATGGCTATCGCGATCGTCAGGTATTTCCGGATTTTCTTCATCGGTGCTTTCTCGCGACGTCAGCTTTCACTCCCGGCGCACCTTGTACGCCGTAGGGGTGCAACGCCTTGTTGGATGGGGTTTTCATTTCCAAAGAATCATTAACGCCAAGATAACGGTTAGGACGATTGTCAAGGCAGCCATTGCGATAGTCCTGCCTTTTTGCGTGGCTGGATTATCCGGCTTTACGGCGGGAGAATCCCTTCTAAGGGATTTATGAAGGTCGTAGAATGCGACTGTCGAGAGAATGCCATAATTATATATGTTGATGAAGAATATCCAGTGTAGGTCTGATGATCTGGCGGGCACTATTATGGCTGCGGCAGAAACCAGCAGACTTACTAGCAATACAACCGCATTGAATAATATCCGGTATAATTCTTTGTTCATATTTCTTACATCCGACGTCAGCGTTCACCCTCGCGCCGCTTGCGGCGCGCAGGGGGGGAATGCACCGTTCGGCTTTCTTGTGTTTGCACATCGGGCCTCCCGCTGACCGATATCATGATCCAAGCGTTGTTTTCGCGCATATAAACTTCACACCATTTTCCGTTGATGGTTAGCGTGGGGCCGCGCGTGGGTTCAACCCTGGCGGTGTAGGAATAATGGACGATGCCGACTTGCCCCGAGTAGATCTGAACGCTTAGCGGCTGCAGGTTGTAGGCGCACAACTTGGGCGTGTCGCCAGTGACGGAGCCAACGGCGTCTTTTCGATTGTGGGGTAGCGGAGCGTTCATATCCCACCCGACGTAGCGCGGGTGGAGCGTCTCCCGGATAAGGTCGGCATCCCGTTTTTGGGACAGAGCCCAGAGATTGCAGACATGCTCCCACAACTTGCGCTGCTCGAGGGAAAACTCAGCAATTGGAATCTGGATATTCATATCGCAATTAGCCACGTCACGGGTCAGGGGACCCGATACCTTGCATTTGGCAGTTATGTAGATGTAAGTCCAATTCCTTCTGAGTATATTCCCTGGGTTTCTCCCTTTGCGACGGAGGTTCCGCGTCGCGAGGTATTGCTGTGCCACGCACGCGGATCGTGCTTTCATCCAGATTCTCAAGGCCTATGCCTTTTTCCGATAATGCATGAGTGATGAAATCGATCATTTCGGACGCCGTGATATTGCCATCTGTGTTCAGCGTGAACCTCGCCTGAACGCCGAGATCAACGGTTATGGTTTTTCCTGTAAGATCCTGAAGGTATTCAAGGAGCATAACCACGGAGGCATCTTTACATCTGAAGGAGTAAAGCGGGGGTTCGCCATTTGCGGGTGGAGACTCCTGTTCAGCAAGGATGGGGGCTGATAGAAGGACGCTGAAAATGGTAACGGCTAGGATTTTTATTGTCATATTCATCTCATCATTTCCGTTCAACGTCACGGATCAGGGGATCCGACGTCTTGTGGCGGATATCCTGGGCCCGATTGTTGGGAGCCCTTGATTTTTAACCATTCCTCCTGTTCCGCCTGTAGCTCTTGGTCGGAATATGGCGTTAGACGCCCATCGGGGCCGATGTGCAGAAGGTCATAGATAGTCTTGGAGCTATCGTCGATCACGTAAAGTTCAACCACATCGAATCGGCCGTCATTATCACGATCTGTCTCTGCGACCTTAATTGGGGAGTTCTCAAAGAACACCTGAATCTTGTTGTTTTCGACTTTCATGAGAACAGGTCGATTCTTGAAATACACATGTTGCATCCATCCATCGCTCATTTGGCCTGTGACAAGAAGTAGTGCCCCATTTCTACTAATGCGCACAATATTTGTAGCTGGATATTCGGTTGTTAATTGGGCGTATGCGGAGCCCGTGAGAAGAAGTATAAGGGCAACGGATATGGCTTTCATATTCTCTTACTCCCAAAAGTTTATATTCTACCTGCTTTAAGTTGGCTTTATGCAGTCGGGGGGGGCATCGTCCTGACTGGCCAAAGAATAGCGGAATAGAGAGGGAGGGTCAATGGCGCTCGGAACTGCGGGCGGAGCCTTGCGCGCGGCCAATTTCGGTCAAAAATGGCCTCTGAGAGGCGTTTTCGGGCGTTTTCGAGACATTTTCGGCTCCCAAACGCCTTGAAAACCGAGCCGGAACGCAGGAAACACACGAAAACAGGAATAATCTTCATTCCCATCCTGTTTTTCTGCTCCATTTTCCTCCGAAAGACCTGAAAAGGCCATTCGGACGCCGCGGCGCGGCGTCCCTACCTTTCGATCGTGGATTTTTGGGGCCGAGTTAGGGACCGCTCTCCGAGCGGTCCGTGGCGTCAAAAACCGCGATAAAACGCGAAATGGGGGCCAAAAATGGTCGCGCCGAGGCGTGAAATGGCGGATTTTGGGCTTGGAAGGCCGAAAATGGGCTCAAAACGGCCGGAAACCGGATCCGATCAGCTTCTGTTTTTTCCAGGGCAAGAGCAAAAGAGTTTAATGAGTCTGAATCCGGCATAGAGACCGCCCGCAACGCAAAGCAAGAGTACCATCCCGAGATACTGGTTCATGAATATGTCGGAATTCATTCGTATATCCTGCAGGCTTAGACTCCACCTGTAATCAGATGACATGCCAAGAATGACTCCGATCAACCCGCCGAAAATCAAAGCGGCGATTGTCATCTCGATATGTCGTGATGTGATTTTCATCGGTTGATCCTTGGTCGAACGTCACGGATCAGAAGGCCCGACACCTTGTGGAGGGCATCCTGCACCCGATTCTTTGGCTGTGTTTTTATGGGTTTCAGTTGCTTGGCGGGCTCTAATGATCACGGTTTCGTTGGATTTCACCAGATAGAGTGCATAGTCCATCCCCGTGCCAACCACGCGATCAATCCTGTAATTGCCCACGAAGTCGCCAATCTTCAAAAAATTAATTCTTCCGGGGGTTTTGCGTGAGGCTATTTTAATGCCAATCAGTTTATCCCCGGATGTTTGGTATCCCGGGCTGAACAGGTTCATCACTTGAGAGTCGGGAATAGGGATGGTGATGTGCTGTTGCTCATATGGAACGGACACATACGGTTTATCCGCAGGGATGATGATGCGCGGGTTCCCTTTGTGGCCCTCTTCCTGTGCCATAGCGAGGGCGCTCGCCATTACGGCCAGGATAGTGAGAACAACCGTTTTCATAATCGTTTTTGCCGAACGTCAGCGTTCTCCGGACGGCGCACCTTGTGCGACGTACGGAGCAACGC
>CALMNW010000007.1 GCA_937872095.1 uncultured Verrucomicrobiota bacterium | reverse complement strand
CAAGTCCATCCCGCACTTCAAGCGCTACAACCACATGACCAACATCTGGAACGCCGCTTGGTCCGCGGACATCCACGACACCTACGGCCGCCTCAACGCCGCCCGCGCGAACTCCCCCGCCCTGCGCTCGCAGCAGAACTACTTCCTCGCCGACTCGACCAGCGAGGCTTGGAACCCCGACATCTTCGCCGTCGCCAAGTTCCAGCAGCCGGGCGTCTCCGCGGCCACCCAGGACGTGGTCTTCGCCTTCATCAACAACAACTTCCGGGCCGACTACAACCGCGCGGGCAATTTCAAGCTCGACGCGACCACGGATTCCGGCGCCAACTGGTTCGGCATCGATCCCGCCCACGTCTACAACGTCGTGGACATCGCCGCGACGAATCCCACCACGTTGCTGTGGGGCGGCGGCATCACCGGCAGCACCCTCATCGCCAACGGCATCTACGTCGGCTTCCAGAGCAACGCCACCTGGTCCGGCGGCCAGGCGCAGTACATCCGCCTGCTCGACACCACGGCGGGCATGACGGCCACCAACGTCAACGACATGTTCGTCAACGCCGACCGCTATGCGGCCCCCGTCCTGACGGGCCTGTCCAACCGCACCGTCGCCGTCGGCGGCACCTTGGCCTTCACCGTGGAGTTCACGCAGGATGCCGGCGACTCCGTCGATCTGTCCTGCGCCAGCACCTTGGCCCCCGGCACCTGGACGTTCACCGCGCCCAACAACTTCTCGTTCACGCCGACGACGAACGAACTGGGCGTCCACTCGTTCCTCTTCTCCGCCACCGGCGACGATGGCTTCGACGAGGAGCTCATCACGATCACCGTCGTGCCGCAGCAGGAAACCCCCTACGAAGACTGGGCCGCGAATTTCGCCGGCGCCGGCTTCGATCCCAACGGCGCCAACGGCGCTCCTTCCGACAACTTCGACGGCGACCCCTACACCAACGAGCAGGAATACTGGGCCGACACCGACCCCACCGACGACGAATCGTTCTTCCGGCTCGAGAACCTGTCCTTCTCCGGATCGGGCACCGATCTGAATCTGGTCCTGGACAAGCATTCGGCCGCGCCGCGCGCCTACGTCATCCATACCGCGCGCCAGGTGGTCGGCAACGGCTGGAACTGGAGCGTGCTGGGCACGAACAGCAGCACCAACGGCGTGCTGCCCGTCGTCAACGCCACGAACGTCACGCTCTTCTTCAAGGTCACCATCCCCGCCCAATAGGCGGCATCCGGACCTGCGGCCCGGCGGCTCGTTCCGCCGGGCCTTTTCTTTCCCGCGCGTTGGGGTTGTTTCCCGAACGGCCATAACGTAGGATTCTCCGCGATGAAAACGACCTTGTTCTGCGCGCTTCTCGCCCTTTTGGCCGCGGCTCCCGCGACGGTCCATGCCGTCGAACTCCGCTATTCGGTCACTTTCCGCGACTACGTCATGGCCACCCAGACGGTCGACGTCGTCCAAACCGACAGCCGGAAAACGGTCACCGCCTCTTTCGAGTCGGATCTGCCGGTCTTCATCGCCCTGCACCATTATTCCGAACGGTTGTCGGCCACGTTCCGCGACGACGGCACGGTCGAACGGCTGGAGGCCGTGCGCACCGACGGCCCCCTCCGGACGGAAATCTCCGGAACCCCCGCGGCCGACGGATCCCTCCGGATCGTGCGGACCGATCGCAACGGCATTTCCACCAACCTGCTCGCCCGCGAGGACTACGACTTCTGCGACCTGGCCATCTACGGCACCGCGCCCGCCGATTTCCTGCCGACGAACGCGCCGGCACGCGTCCTCTCCGTCGCCGAAGGAGCGGTTCTCCCCGTCGCCATCCGGCGGATCGACGAAAGCGACACTTTCGAGCGGCAGCACCTGACCACCACGCATCTCGTCTGGACGGAAGGCAACCACGTCTCCCACTCGTGGCACCCCGAGCGTTTCAGCAACCTGCCCCGCCGCTACGTCCGCCAAACGGAAAGCGGAGAATTCACCTTCAACCTCCTGCGCTAACCTGAATCCCGGAGAAACCGCATGAACACGCCCGTGCCCCCTCCTCCCGCGTTTCTCCTGCTCCGCCCCCTCGCCAAGACCGCCGTCTTCTGGAAAGACGACGAAATCTCCTACGCCGACCTGCTGGCCCATTCGGCCGCCCTCGCATCCCTCTACTTCTCCGCCCCCGGCGAACGGGTCGTCGTCTTCTCCGAAAACCGCCCCGAATGGATCTCGGCCCTGTTTTCCATCTGGCGCAACCGTTGCGCCGTCGTGCCCGTGGACGCCTTCAGCCCTGCCAACGAAGTCGCCTACGTCCTCCGCCAGACCGAGCCCGTCGCCGTCTTCTGTTCCGCCAAGACCGAACCCGTCCTCGCCGAAGCCCTGCGTTCGCTGTCCGGAACCGCCCCCCGCCTGATCTGCTTCGACGAAGAGGAATTTCCCGCCCTGCCGTCGGGCTCCGTCGCCGACGCGCCGCTGGCCGCCGGCCCCGTCGACGCCTTGGCCGCCATCCTGTTCACCTCCGGCACCACCGGCGCGCCCAAGGGCGTCATGCTCACCTTCGGCAATTTCAAGGTCAACCTGGAATCCGTCTGCGACCGCGTGCCGATTTTCCGGCCGGAAACGCGCACCTTCGCCTTGCTGCCGTTCCACCACATCCTGCCGCTGCTGGGCTGCATCCTGGCGCCGCTCTACTCCGGCGGCAGCATCATCATGGCCCATTCGCTCGATCCCGCCGACATGGTCGCTACCATGCGCCGCCATCGCGCCACCATTCTCATCGGCGTGCCCCGCCTCTACGCCCTGTTCCGCAAAGCCATCGTCGACAATCTGTTCAAGTCGCACGTCGGCCGCCTCCTCTACCGGCTTTCCGCCGCCATCGACCGCCTGCCGGTTTCCCGCGTCCTCTTGTTCCCCGTGCAGAAAAAGTTCGGCGGGCAGTTGCGCCAGATGGTCTCCGGCGGCGCCCCGCTCGACCGCGAAGTCGCCCGCGACCTGGTCGTCTGCGGCTTCCAGGTCCTCGAGGGCTACGGCATGACCGAATGCGCCCCCATGATCACCTTCCCGCGGCCCGACGCCGTCCGCCTCGGCTCGTGCGGCCAGCCCTGCCTGCCCGATTCCGTCCGCATCGAGGAAGGCGAAGTTCTCGCGCGCGGCCCCCACGTCTTCTCCGGCTACTGGAAGAATCCCGAAGCGACCGCCGAAGCCATCCAGGAGGGCTGGCTCCACACCGGCGACCTCGGCTACCTCGACAGCGACGACTTCCTCTTCATCACCGGCCGCAAAAAGGAAATCGTCGTCCTGCCCAACGGCAAAAAGGTCAATCCCGCCGAACTCGAGGAAAAACTCGCCGCCCTTTCCCCCGACATCAAGGAAGTCGCGGTCACGTTCCGCGACGATCTGCTGCACGCCCTGATTCTGCCCGTCCCGGGCTTCCTGGACGGCGTGCCCGCCCAGCAGGCCGAACATTTCCGCTGGAACCTGCTCGAGCCCTACAACCGCCACGCCCCGCCCGCCAAGAAAATCACCCAGCTCACCATCGTCGCCGGCGAACTCCCCAAAACGCGTCTCGGCAAGCTCAAGCGGCACGAACTGGCGGCGCTGGCCGTCGGCACGTTCAGCGGCGATTCCGTGCCCGCGCCCAAGCCCGAGGATCTCGGCCCCGCCTACGCCGCCTTCGACCGCTTCCTGCGCACCGAGCTCGAATGCCTGCGCGTCGCGCCGACCGCCCATTGGGAAATGGATCTCGCGCTCGACTCCCTCGCGCGCCTGTCCGTCCTCGTCTTCATCGAAAAGACCTTCGGCGTCAAACTGCCCGAATCCGTTTTCCAGGAGTTCCCGACGGTCCTGGCCCTCGCCAAGCACGCCGACGAACAGCGGCTGTACTTCCGCGAAAACGCCGGCAGCTGGGACACCCTCCTCAAGGTGCAGTCCGACGACAAGCCCCTGGAACTGCCGCGCTCCGGCTGGGTCCATCCCTTCCTGAAAAACCTGTTCGGCGGCCTGCTCCGCCTGATCTTCCGCGTCCGCGCCGAAGGCTTGGAGAATATCCCCGCGCAGGGCCCCTGCATCCTCGTCGCCAACCACCAATCCTACATCGACGGCCTCTTCGTCTCGATGTTCCTGAAAAACGCCTTCCTGCGCCGCATGTTCTACTACGCCAAGCGCAAGCACGTGAAACCCGGCCTGCTCGAATGGCTTGCCCGCAACAGCAACGTCATCGTCGTCGAAGTCGGCCGCGACGTGCAGATTTCCCTCCAGATGATGGCCCAGGCCCTGCGCGAAGGCGGCAACCTCCTCATCTTCCCCGAAGGCACCCGTTCGTCCGACGGCCAGCTCGGCGACTTCAAGAGCACGTTTGCCGCCTTGGCGACCGAACTGAAGATTCCCGTCGTTCCCGTCGCCATCAGCGGCGCGTACCGCGCCCTGCCGCGCGGCAAGCGTCTGCCCCGCTTTTTCACCCGGATCGTCGTCCGCTTCCTGCCGGCCATTCCGGAGGCCGACCGCGCCGACGAACACCGCCTGGCCGATGCCACCCGCGACGCCATCGCCCGGAACCTGACGACCTAGCCGCCCCTTTCAAAACACGGAACACAGGAGAACCCATGAAACTGAGACTGCTTGCTCCCGCTTTGCTCTTCGCCTTGACCGTCGCCGCCGGCGCTTCGGAAAGCCTCGTCCTGAACGGTTCCGGCATCCGGACCAAGCCCATTCTCGGCGCGATGTACGAGCTGTCCCTTTCGGTTCCCGAATCCCTGAAGGGCGCCGCCGCCCCGGCGCTCATCGAAGCCGACCAGCCCATGGCGTTCGACCTCGAAATCCAGAGCCGCCTGATCAGCCGCGCGCGCTTCGTCGAAGCCACCACCGAAGGCTTCGAAAAGGCCGCCCAATCCGGCTATGCGTCGGCCAAGACGAAGGCGTTTCTCGACCAGTTCGCCTCCACCGAGTTCAAGAAGGGCGATTTCGTCCTCATGCGCTATGCCGACGGCGCGCTCGCCACGTCCTACCGCAAGGCCGACGGCTCCGAAACGACGCTGGGCACGATCCCCGGCCTGGATCTGAAAAAAGCCCTCTTCGCCATCTGGCTCGGCGAAGTCCCCGCGCAGGACTCCCTCAAAAAAGCCCTGCTCGGCGCGCCTTAAGGCGCGGCATTCGCCGCTTTTGCGGCATCGCGCGCGTCGTAGGCCTTGAGCAGGTCGTCCACGAATCCGAATCCGATCCGCGGCAGGAAGGTTTCCACCTCCACGATCACGACCGCGTCGCGCCCGGCCAGTTCCCCCGGCAAATCCTGCTTCCGCTGGTCCATTTCCGGCGACGGAGCGCGCGGTCTCGGCCATGCGGCGTGCGTCGCGTAGTAGTAATAGGTGTCTTGGCGGCGATACAGGCGGTTTCGGGTCATCAGATCCGTCAGCCGGAGTCCGAAACTGTCGCAAACGAACAGGATGTCCGGCGGCTCGGTCCCGGGTAGCGCTTCCAGCACCGGATGGATTTGCGGGCCGGCCAGTTGGCGGCGCGACCACAGATTGGCCAAATCGCCCAGATCGTTGTCCGCGCCGACGATTTCCCGATCGATTTCCGCCCCGGTCACCCGCAAGGACGGCAGATCCTTGCCCGTCAGGTCCCGCAAACGTTCCATGAGTTGCCCCGCCACGCGCGCGATGGCGTAATGGTTCCAATGGGTGCCGCTCTGGGTAAACAACGGCGGCGTACCCGCTTCCTGCTTCCAATCGAGAAACAGCTGGTGCGCATCCAGCACGTTCACGCCGTCTTGGCGCAACGTGCCGATCGCGTTCTCGTAATTGCTGCGACGAAACGGACGCCCCGCCACGTCGGCGTCTTTCGGCAGGAATTCCGGATAGATCTCCGCCTTGCTCGGGGCAATTACCAGCAGGAACGCGATGCCGTCTTCGGCCAGCCGATCCTGCAAGCGACGGACCGCCGCGCTGGTCGCCCGCCATTCCGATTCCGGGCTGCGCCCGGCCTGGCGATAGGCGTCCACGTAGCCTTTTTCGAACAAATAACCCTGGCGACCCGGCACCACCTTGGTTCCGCTCCCCCGGGGCAATTCGCGAAACAGGCTGTAGCGGATCTGGTTCGCCGCGCGAACCCAGCGCCCCCGCAGCCCGATATGCCGGTTGAGCCACGTATCGATCCCCGTTTGCATGTCGCCGTCCCACCAGGCGCCCCAGCGAAGGTCCGGCGGCGGAACCGCGTCTTCCACTCCCCGCAGCGGCAAATCCGCCGGCCAGCCCGTCGCGGAATGGATCAATGGCAACAACAGCGCCAAGGCGAACAGGCCGGCCGCCACCGCCAGGAAAATCTTCATCGGCGCGCGGAAAGAAACGGCGGGATCCATGGGCTTAGGATGCGGCGTCCGCCACTGTTGCGGCATCGAGCGCGTCGTAGGCTTTGAGCAGGTCGCGCACGAACCCGAAGCCGACACGCGGCAGCCAGTATTCGCCCACTTCGATCACGATGGCGTCGCGGCCCCGCAGTTCCTCCAGCAGGTCGAGCTGGCGCTTGTCCAGCGCCACGTTCGGCGCCTCGGGATAGAAGTATTGCCGGTTGTAGTAGTAGTACGTGTCCCGCTTGCGGTAGAGCCCCTGGCGGTCCATGAAATTCGTCAGCGTGAATACGAAACTGTCGCCGATGACCAGCAGATCCGGCCGATGGCTGCCCGCCGCGACTTCCGCCACGGGATGGATCTGGGGCCCGGCCAGCGGCCGGCCCGACCACAGGTTCGCAAGTTCGCCGAGATCGTTGTCCGCATCGACGATGGTCCGGTTGGTGACCGCCCCGGCGATCCGCACCGTCGGCAGGTCCTTGCCCGTCAGGTCCCGCAGACGCTCCATGATTTGCGCCACCACGCGCGCCGCGCCGTATTCGTTCCAGTGCGTCCCGCCCTTGGCGAACAGCAGCGGCGCGCCGGGTTCTTGCTTCCATTCCAGGAAGAGCTCGTGCGCGTCCATCAGGTTCACGCCGGCCTCCCGCAGGTACGGAACGAAATTCTGGTAGTTGCTGCGCCGTTCCGGCCGCCCCGCCACGTCGGCCTCTTTCGGCAGGAATTCCGGATAGATCTCCGCCTTGCTCGGCGCGATCACCAGCAGGAACGCGATGCCGTCCTGCGCCAACCGGTCCTGCAGGCGGCGCGTGGACGAGCTGATGTTCCGCAGTTCCCAGCCCGGCCGGCTGCCGTTCCCGTTGTAGGCGTCCACGTAGGCCTTCTCGAACAGCATGCCGTCGCGCCCCAAGAGCACCTGCGTCCCGCTGCGCTTCGGCAACTCGCCGAACAGGCGGTAGTTGATCTGGTTGGCCGTCCGGACCAGGATGCCGCGCAGCCCGATGCGCTGGTTGATCCACGCGTCGAAGTCCGCCTGCAGCGTTCCGCTCCACCACGGCGCAAGGCCGCCGGCGGGACGCGTCGAGGGCGTTTCCACGCCCGCCAGCGGATAATCGGGCGGCAGGCCCGTCCGCATCTGGACCAGCGGCAGCGCCAGCAACAGGCTGAAGACGATCGCGGCGACGAGCAGGAAGGGTTTCATCGCCTCAGAACCGGAAATAGATGAAGGGATTGAAACTGCTCGTCGCCAGCGTCGCCGCCGACCAGACCAGCAGGACCATCGCCGCGGCAAAACGGACGATCGCCTGCCCGAGCGTGGCGCGTGCCGGCTCCAGGCGCATGAAATCGAACGGATGCGGCTTCAGCGCCGGCCCGAAACACAGGACGAACGCCGCCGCCAGCATCGTCCAATGGCGCGCGCCCATGTCGAGCGCCGTCGCCGCCGCGGGCGCGGCGCCGAACGCGTCCACCATCCGCCCCATGTAGGCCACCGCGTGCGACAGCGTCTCCGCCCGGAACAGCACCCAGCTGAACAGCACCAGCACGAACGTGACGGGCAGGCCCACCCACGCCGGCGCGCGGGCCAGCCGCGTGTTCTTGGCCAGCTTGTCGGCGCACAGGAAAAAGCCGTGGAACGCGCCCCACGCCACGAAATTCCAGGCCGCCCCGTGCCAGAACCCGGACACCAGGAACACGAACCACAGGTTGAAATAGGTCCGCGCCGCGCCCTTGCGGTTGCCGCCCAGCGGAATGTACAGGTATTCCCGCATCCAGTTCGATAGCGAGATGTGCCACCGCCGCCAGAATTCCGTGATGCTCCGCGACACGTACGGCCGGTTGAAGTTCTCCAGGAATTCGATCCCCAGCATCCGCCCCAGCCCGATGGCCATGTCCGAATAGCCGCTGAAATCGAAATAGATCTGGAACGCATAGGCCAGCACCCCCAGCCACGCCGCCCCGACCGACAGCGAACCCGGCGCGGCCCCGAACGCGGCGTCGGCCACTTCCGCCATCGTGTTCGCCACCAGAACCTTCTTCCCGAGGCCCTGGCAGAAGCGCAGGATGCCCGTGAAAAACCGCTCGCGCGCGTAGTCGCGCTCGACCAGTTGCCGCGCCACGTCGTGGTAGCGCACGATGGGCCCCGCGATCAGCTGCGGGAACAGCGCCACGTAGAGCAGGTAGTCCCGCGCGTTCCGCGCCACCTGCGCCGTGCCGCGATACACGTCCACCAGATAGCTCACCTTCTGGAATGTGAAAAACGAGATGCCGATCGGCAGCGCCACCGCCGTCCAGGCGACTTCCCCCGCCCCGAACCGCGCCAGCCAGCCGTTCAGCTCGCCCACGAAGAAATTCGCGTACTTGAAGTACAGCAGCAGCCCGATATTCATCGCCACGGCCAGCGCCAGCGTCCCCTTGCGCGCGCCGGAAGACCGTTTCCCCGCCGGCAGCCATTGGCTCAGGCCGTAATCCGCCAAGCTCGAGGCCACCAGAACGATCACGAACCGCGGCGCACCCCAGGCATAGAAGAACAGGCTGCCCGCCAGCGCCACCGCGTTCCGGTGCCGCGCCGGGCAGGCGTAGTACGCCGCCAGCAACACCGGCAGGAACACGAACAGGAAAGTGATCGAGCTGAAGACCATGGCGCAACAGGATGCCCATCCCCCCGCCCCCCGACAAGCCGGAAAAGCCCCCTCCGTCCGTCACAAATCGCGGCTCATCCCGCCCGCCCGAGCCCTCAACGCAAACGACGCAAAAGCCCCGCAAGCGTTTTGATCTTCCCCTTCGACATTCGAAATTCAGCATTCAATGTTCGAAATTTCGATCTCCCCACCCCCTCCGTGCCTCCGCGTCTCCGCGTGAGCAGGTTTACGGCCCACACAACGCAAGCGCCCACGTCTCAAC
>CALMNW010000006.1 GCA_937872095.1 uncultured Verrucomicrobiota bacterium | reverse complement strand
GCCGGCAGATTTCGTGGAGGGCCCAGCGGGGGGCGCGGTAGCGCTGGATGTCGGCGAGGGGGGTGGTGGCGCCGATGTTGTAGTAGGCGCCTTCGGGCTTGATGAAGGAAAGGCCGAGGCGGGTGATGTCGACGGCGACGACGGGGGTGTGGTCCTGCATGAAATGGAGGGCGGTTCCGCCGGCGAGGATCATGCCCTTGCGGCCGAGTTCGCGGAGGTTGTCGCGCGCGGCGGGAAGGGAGGCCGGGCGGATGAATTCACACAATTTCATGAAAGGCTCCTTGGATAGGGGTCAAATGAACGCGGGGAGTATAGGGAAGTTCAGGCGTGTCGGGGAAGTGAAAATTTGGGGATCGCCGGGGTGTAGCGGTTGACCGGGGCGAGGCCGCGCGGTCGCGGTTTTTTGAGGTTGGACGGAAAAATGTCTTGGTATCCGGGGGGCGGACGTGGTGCGATGAAAATCGAAGCCACGACCGCGTGGGGAGCGACGGGATGAAGGCATGAAGGAAGACCGCCAAATGGGCTGGGCCGGCGCAACGCCGGTTCGTGAAGCGGCCGGGGAACCAGGGCCGTTCCGGTCCGGCGACGCCGCAACGTCGCCGTCGAAGCGCAAGAAACACGCGGGCGCTCTGTCGCCCCGCAACGTCAGGAGGACCCAATGAAAAAGCTGCTCGGATGGGCGGGAATCGGGCTGGTGCTGGCCGGCACCGCATGGGCGCAGGAAACCTGCCACTGGCGGAACATCAGCCAGCGCTACTACCGGGTCGTCGGAGATTACGGGAGCGAGATCGTCAGCATCTTTTTCTCCGACGGCGCGTTCGCGTGGGCCAACGACGAGGTCGGCGGGGATGCGGTGCTCGAAGCCTCCCACTGGATGGCGAACAGCAATTGGATCCGCCAGGAACACGAGCGGTTCACCGGCATGATCGATTTCCAACTCGCCCAGCCGACCGATCCGACGTGCATCGCCCAGACCGGCCAGGACGTTTCGTACCACGAAAACGACGACGGCGATCTGCAGCCGGGGCACAGCTGGCCGGAACGGTTCACGATCCAGGCCGACACGAATCTGGTGGTGGACAACCTGACCGGGCTGATGTGGACGCGCAACGCGACCGCGGGCGCCGGCTCGTGGGACGTCGCCGTGGTCGCCAGCCACATCATCGAACGGTTCGGCTACGACGATTGGCGGCTGCCGTCGGTTCTCGAGATGGAAAGCCTGGTGGATGCGGGCGAACTTCTCCCGGCGCTGATCTTCCTGCATCCGTTCAACAACTTGGCCACCAATTACTGGACGGGCACCGGCGATACGCTGGACACCAACAAGGCCTGGGTGGTGGGCATCCAGGACGGCACGGTGGCCCGCTGGGCCCGCACCAACACCGCCCCGGCCTACTGGCCGGTGCGCAGCCACACCACCGGCAAGGCGCCCGTGCCCAAGACCGGCCAAACCCTCAGCCTGCTGGCCGGCGACGACGGCGACCTGCAGCCGGGCGTCGCATGGCCCGTGCCGCGCTTCACGATCATGGCCGACACCAATCTCGTGTTCGACAACCTGTGCGGGCGCATGTGGACGCGCCAGATCGGCATCGGCGCCACCACGTCGTGGGCGCTGGCCATCGACCATTGCACGGGCATGACCCTGGGCGGCTACGACGATTGGCGGTTGCCCACGCGGCGCGAGGTGCTGAGCCTGATCGATTACGGCAGCCCGACGCTTCTGCCCGCCGGCCATCCGTTCACGGGAACTCCCGCCGTGCCGTTCTGGACGAGCACGTCCTACCGGCCCCTGCCGGCCAATTATGCCTGGGGCATCGATGGCGGCTATCTCGGGGCATATCTCAAGACCTCGATCGGCGGCGGGGTTTGGCCGGTGCGCGGGGAATGGTAGCGTCGCCCGCATTGCGGGAAGCAGGGTTCCGGTCGGCGGCCGCCGACGCTCCTTCCATCAAGACGGAGCGGTGGCGGCAAAGAAGAGAGAATTAAACGTTGGTGGCGGGGGGGCGCCGGAGTAGGATCGCAACCATGAGAGCGATCTGGACGGTGGCCGCGGCGTTGGCGTGCGCGGCGGGGTGCGGACCGGCGCCGGAAAAGCCGGCGCCGGCGGTCGAGGCGAGAACTCCGGCCGCGATCGAAGTGTCGGGGGAGCGGGCGCTGGAGGAAGTCCGCCGGTTCGTGGAACTCGGGCCGAAGGAGCCGGGCACGCCGGGGGCGGAGAAAGCCGCGATCTATCTGCGGGACCGCTTGCGGGAACTCGGCGTCGAGGCGGACATTCAGGAATTCCGGGACATGACGCCGGTCGGCGAACTGACGTTCCGCAACGTGCGGGGGCGGATCCCGGGCACCGGCGAACGGGTCGTCCTGCTCGGATCGCACTACGACACGAAGCCGGGGATCGAAGGGTTCGTCGGCGCGAACGATTCGGGATCGAGCACGGGGCTGCTGCTGGAGCTGGCCCGCGCGCTGCAGGCGAACGGTCCGCAACCGCTGGGCATCGAATTCGCGTTTTTCGACGGCGAGGAATCGCGGCAGCGGTATGGACCGAACGACGGCTTCCACGGCAGCCGGCATTGGGCGGAAGCGATGGAAGCGGACGGCACCCTGTCCAATCTCGCGGCGATGATCTTGCTGGACATGGTGGGGGACCGGGACCTGACGATCACGATCCCGCGCAACGGAACGCCTTGGCTGACGGCGCTGACGTTCGAAGCGGCGCGGGCGGAGGGCGCGCGGGACCGCTTCCAGCTGTATCCGTACACGGTGAGCGACGACCACGAGGAATTCTTCGCGCGCGGGGTGCCGGCGATCGATCTGATCGATTTCCAGTTCGGCAGCGCGCCGGGCAAGAACGACTACTGGCATACGGCGCAGGACACGGTGGACAAGCTGTCGGCGGAGAGCCTGCAAATCGTGGGCCGGGTGGCGGCGCGGATGGTCGCGGAAATCTCGCGCCGGGCGCCGGAGGGAAAATGAGGCGCGCCGCGGATTTTTTCTCGACAGGCGGCGGCCGCGGAGTCCAGCATTCGCAGGCGTGAAAGAAGGAGATCCGACGATGTTCAATCCACAAGCGGAAGCGATGCCGGTCAAGGAGTTGCGCAAGCTGCAAGGCGAGCGGCTGAAGAGCCTGGTGCGGCGGGCCTACGACCACGTGCCCTTCTACCGGGCAAAACTGGATGCCCAGGGCGTGAAACCCGACGACGTCCGCGGCATCGAGGACATCGCCAAGCTGCCGTTCACGCTGAAGCCGGAATTCCGCGAGCAGTATCCGTTCGGGATGTTCGCCGCGCCCATGAAAGACATCGTGCGCATCCACGCGAGCTCGGGCACGACGGGCAAGCCGACGGTGGTGGGCTACACGAAGAACGACGTCGACAACTGGGCCGAGTGCGCGGCGCGGTCGCTGGGGTGCGGCGGGGCGACGGCCGAAGACGTGGTGCAGGTGGCCTACGGCTACGGCCTGTTCACGGGCGGGCTGGGGATGCACTACGGCGCGGAGAAGCTGGGCGCGGCGGCGCTGCCGATGTCGTCGGGCAACACCGAAAAGCAGATCATGCTGATGAAGGACTTCGGCGTGACGGTCCTGTGCTGCACGCCGAGCTACGCGCTGCAGATCGCGGAAGTGGCCGCGAAGATGGGCGAAGATCTGATGAAACTGCCGCTGAAGAGCGGGCACTTCGGGGCCGAACCCTGGACGCAGGCGATGCGCCAGCGCATCGAGGAGCTTTTCCCGCTGAAGGCGCTGGACATCTACGGGCTCTCCGAGGTGGCCGGCCCGGGCGTCGCCAACGAGTGCCTCGAGCAGCACGGGCTGCACGTTTTCGAGGACCATTTCTATCCGGAAATCATCGATCCGGAAACCGGCGACCCGCTGCCGGACGGGCAGAAGGGCGAACTGGTCTTCACCTGCCTGACGAAGGAAGGCGTGCCGCTGATCCGCTACCGGACGCGCGACATCACGATGATCCTGGACGACGGCCCGTGCCCCTGCGGGCGCACGAGCCGGCGGATCGCGCGGCTGATGGGCCGCACGGACGACATGCTGATCATCCGCGGCATCAACGTGTTCCCGTCGCAGGTCGAAGACGTGCTGGTGCGGATCGAGGGCGTGCAGCCGCAGTACCTGATCGTGGTGGACCGGCAGGGCAACCTCGACACGATGGAGATCAAGGTGGAAGTGACCGAGGCGCTCTTCAGCGACGAAGTGAAGAAACTGGAAGCGCTGCGCGACAAGATCCACCACCAGATCAAGACGATGCTGAACGTGAGCGCGAAGATCACGCTGGTGGAACCCAACACGATCGAGCGCACGCTGGGCAAGGCCAAGCGCGTGCAGGACCTGCGGAAACTGACCTAGGAACAAAGGAGCGGAACCATGAAAGTGCGGCAAATCTCGATCTTCCTGGAAAACCGGTCGGGCCGGCTGGCGAGCGTGCTGAAGGAAGTCGGCCGCGCCGGCGTCAACATCCGGGCGCTGTCGCTGGCGGATACGAGCGATTTCGGCATTCTGCGGCTGATCGTGGACGACGTGGACAAGGGCGTGCAGGCCCTGAAGGGCACGGGCCACACGGTGTCGCTGACGGACGTGCTGGCGGTGGAAGTGCCGGACCGGCCGGGCGGGCTGGCGGGCATCCTCGACGCGCTGTCGGGGGCGGGCCTGAACGTGGAATACATGTATGCGTTCGTGAGCCGCGCCAGCGACAAGGCCGTGGTGGTCTTCCGCTTCGAGGACGCCGATGCGGCGATCGCGGCGCTCAAAAAAGCCGGCATTTCGATCCTGCCGGCCGAGACGGTGTACGCGCTTTGACGAAGCGTTCCGGCTGCCTTTGCTGGCGCGCGGTTAAGCCGGGGACGGGCGTCCGATGAAAAATCCGATGGACCGGAAGCTGGAAAAACGGCTTTCGGATCGGGCTGTGGCGATCGGGCGGGAGGGGGAGGTCGCAGCGTTCGGGGAATTGCTGGTTTTGTTGCGGTCTTCGTCGGACAACGCGCGTCGCTTGGCGGCGTCGGCTTTGGGCAAGTTGGCTTGGCTGGGGGTGGACCAAGCGGCGGCCGTGGCGGCGCTGACGCCGGTGGCGCGGCGCGATCCCCATGCGCAGACTCGGCAATACGCCATCAAGGCGTTGAAAGCCTACGGGGTCGCGGCACGGGAATGCCTGTCCGATTTGCGCGACATGGCGGCGAACGCGGCGGAGAAAGACTATATCCGGCGGGACGCGGAAGCGGCGGTGCAATTCATCGAAGAGGCCGTGCGCATTGCGGCGGCGACGGCCGAACGTAAATGCCAACGATGCGGCGTGAAAGTGTCGGCGGAGGAATTCGCGCGTTCCACGCAGGCTTTTCAGCGGACGTTTTGCGATCGCTGTTTCGACGAGGTTTTCTTGGAACGGCGGAATTTCGAAACCCGGGTCGAACTGCAGAAAACCGTTCAGGCGACCGATGGCACGGTGGTGCAGTCCGCCGGCGAACGCCGGATCGCGGATTGGCTGGCGGAACATGGGTTGGCGTATCGGTACGATGCGAAGTTTCGCATCATCGGCGAATTCCAGATCCGCCCCGATTTCTATTTGCCCGAGCTGGACGTCTACGTCGAATACTGGGGCTTGGACTCGCCGCAGTACAAGATGAGCATGCACAAGAAGCAGATGTTGTATCAGCAGGAAGGCAAGAAGCTGATTTCGGTCTATCCGAAAGACTTGTCCGGGCTGGACGCCTTGCTTTCCGCCAAATTGCGGTACTTCGGCTTCGTTCCCTGAACCGTCGGCGAGCGCAGCGCAGCTAGTTCAGGGCTTCCGGCATTCAGGCGGCCGGTCCTTGGCGCAGTTGGGTGATGTCGCGCAGCGGGGGCGCTCCGAACTGCCGGCTGTATTCGCGGCTGAACTGCGAGGGGCTCTCGTAGCCGACCTGGAATCCCGCGGTGGCCGCGTCCAGGCGTTCCGCGAGCATCAGGCGGCGCGCCTCCTGCAGCCGCAATTGCTTTTGGTATTGCAAGGGGCTGAGGGCCGTCATGGCCCGGAAGTGGTGATGGAAGGTCGAAACGCTCATGCCGGCCTGGGTGGCGAGGCTGTCGATGCGCAGGGGGGCGGAAAAATGAGCTTTAAGCCACTGGATGGCGCGCGCGATCTGCTGGCTCTGGCTGCCGGCGGCGGCGGCTTGCCGCAAGCGCGGCCCCAGTTCGCCCGTCAGCAGCCGGAAGAGGATCTCCCGCTGGATGAGCGGCGCCAGGATTGGAACCTCCGCTTCCACGTCCAGCAGTCCGACCAAACGCCGAACGGCGTCCAGCAGCTCCGGCGTGACCTTGCCCGTCGCCATACCGCGGCTGGATTCCTGCGTGCGCGGCGGCGGCAGATGGCTGTCCGACATCAGCTGGGACACTTCGCGCAAATCGAACGTCAGGCGCAGGCCGAGATACGGCTTCCGGGGGCTGGCTTCCAGGATCTGCACGAGCGTGGGCAGGTGCACGGACGTGATCAAGTAGTGCTCGGCGTCGTAGACGTAGGTTTCGTCGCCCAGCGTCACGCGTTTGGCCCCTTGCACGACCATGCAAAGGCTGGGTGGATACATGCCGACGACCGGTTCGCTGGGCCGGTCGCGTTGGTAGAGCGACAGGCCGGGCACGGCGGTTGATTCCAGATCGCCTTGTTCGGTCCAACGGGCAATCATGTCCGCCAGCGGCTTCAAAGGGGTGGCGGCTTGGATATTGGGCTTATTCTTCATAATATAGAGGTATCATGGAATGTCTTCACGAGCCTGAATCTATCCGGCTTGGACTCTGGAAATCAAGAAAAATGCGGGGATTCGCATGATCGGGCAAGAATCCGGCAGGATCGGTCTATGGCTTCCGGCGGTTCCTGACGTAGGTTGTTCGCAGCAAAACGGACCAACCCACACGCAAGGAGAAACCCAATGAACTTTGAATTCCAAAATCCGACTCAACTGATCTTCGGCGCCGGGAGTCTTTCGCGATTGGGCGAAGCGGCGAAGGCGCATGGCCGCAAGGCCCTGATCGTGACCGGCGGCGGCAGCGTGAAGCGCAGCGGCACCTTCGACCGGGCGGTCAAGAGCCTGAAAGAAGCAGGCGTGGCCTTCGCGGAGTGTTCGGGCGTGGAGCCCAATCCGCGGATCAAAACCGTGCGCCGAGGCGCCCAGATCGCCCGCGACGAAGGTTGCGACGTGATCATCGCCCTGGGCGGCGGCAGCACGATGGATGCCGCGAAGGTCATGGCCGCGGCCGTATATTATGACGGCGATCCCTGGGACATGATCTTTCATGGCCAGCAGAACGTGTACGTGCCGCAAAAGGCGCTGCCGCTGATCGCCGTGCCGACGTTGGCCGCGACGGGTTCCGAAATGAACCCATCCGCCGTCATTACCAACGAGGAAACCAACGAAAAATCGTTTGTCCAGGCGCCCTGCCTCTATCCGCGGGTGGCTCTGCTGGATCCCGAACTGACGGTGAGCGTGCCCAAGGACCAGACGGCCTACGGCGTCTGCGACCTGATTGTCCACGTGACGGAAACCTACTTCAACAGCACCGCCCGCACGCCGATCCAGGACCGGTTCGCGGAAAGCGTGATCCTGGCCGCGATGGAATACGGACCGAAGGCCATCGCCGATGGAACCGACCTGGAAGCGCGGGAGCAGATCCAGTGGGCGGCGACGCTGGCGCTGAACGGTTGGGTCAGTTCCGGCGCGGGCGGCACGGGCTTCCCGGTGCACATGATCGAGCACACCGTGTCGGCCTATCACGACATCACCCATGCGGCCGGGTTGGCGATCTTCAATCCGTCCTGGATGCGGTTCGCCGCGAGGACGAATCCGAAGAAGTTCGTGCAGTTCGCCGAGCGCATCTTCGGTCTGGAAGCCAAAGGGCCGGACGACCTGGACTGCGCGATCGAGGGGATCGACCGGTACGAGGAATTCCTGAAGTCCATCGGCTGCCCGACGCGGTTTTCCGAGCTGAAAATCGACGGCCAGCTCATCGAGACCTATGCGGACGAGACGCTGCGCATCGTCGGCGACGGACACGGACATTTGTCCGGCGTCCCGCCGATGAGCCGGGAAGACATCGTCGCGGTGCTGCGCGCGGCGCTGTAGGAGCCCAACGAATGAGAACCGGATTCGCAATGAAAGCCGTAGTGCTTCTGGCGCTGATCGGGGCCCCGGGAAGCCAAGGAGAGGACACCCAAGACATGAACAAGAGCAATGTTTCAAAACCCGTCAAGATCCTGGTCGCCTGCTTTTCCCATACCGGAAACACGCGGGAAATCGCCCGGCAGATCCAGGCGGCGACGGGCGGCGACCTGTTCGAGATCGTTCCGGCGGCGCTTTATCCGCAGGCCTATCAGGCGGTCGTCGCCCAAGCCAAGCGGGAGGTCCAAGCCGGGACGCGTCCCGCGTTGCGGACCAACCTCGCGAGCGTGGCGGAATACGACGTGGTCTTCGCCGGTTCGCCGAATTGGTGGAGCACGATCGCGCCGCCGGTGGCCACGTTCCTGGCCAGCCACGACTGGTCCGGCAAAATCCTCGTCCCCTTCATGACCCATGAAGGCACGCGCATGGGCCACGGCGTGGACGACGTCCGGAAGCTGTGTCCCGGCGCGACCGTTCGCGACGGCCTGCCCATCCGGGGCGGCCAGGTGCGCGAAGCGCAGAAGGAAGTGGAAAACTGGGTGAACGAAATCCAGAAGGAGATCATGCGATGAATGCGGAAACGATCTTTGCCAGGGGCGAAAAGGCCTCTCAAGAGTTCTTCAGCCATGCGGTGTGGGTGAGAATGCTGCACGTCGACGAGAACAAGGCTTTCGACACGCAGGTGTACAACGTCGAATTCGAGCCGTCGGCCAGAACCCACTGGCACTCCCATCCCGGCGGCCAGATCCTGCTGGTTACGGAGGGCTGCGGCTATTACCAGGAGAAGGGGCAGCCGGCGCGACGGCTGCAAAAGGGCGACGTGGTCGCGATTCCGCCGGACGTGGTCCACTGGCATGGCGCCGCGCCCGCGGAACGGTTCGTGCACATCGGCATGAGCACGCAAGTCCATCTGGGCCCCGCGACGTGGTTTGGCCCGGTCACCGATTCGGAATATGGCGAAGTGGAGGCCCGGTGATCGATAAGGATGCGGCGAGATCCTGCCGGCCGAGACGGTGTACGCGCTGTAGGCGCAAGCCGGCCGTCGCCAGGGCGCTTCCGCTCCGATCGGGGCGGGAGCGCTATTTTTTCAGGGGCCGGTAGACCTCGGCGCGGCGCGCGCGGGCGAGTATTTTGGCCTCGCGGGTGCCGGCGGCATCGTCGGTGCCGGACGCGCGGAGGGCGCGCGCGGCGGCGAGGACGGCGCGATTTTTGACGGTTTGTTCGTCGGGAGTCAGGACGAGCATTTGCCAGCCTTCGCCCGGCGGTGAGGACGGCCACTGGTCGGGATGGTAGCCGGCGGACGTTTCCGGTTCGGCGCTGGCTTGGTACGCGCGGTCGGGGGCGAACCCGCCGAAATCCGTCGCCGCGGCGAAAATCCGCACCTCGGCGCCGGCGGCGCGCGCGCGCTGGACGAGCCCGAACGCATCGGGAGCGGGGAAGCTTTCGGGATCGGACACCACGAGGGCGACGCGCTCGCCGGGGACGAACGGCGCGATTTCCGGCATGTCGGGCCGCGGCACGCGCCGCGGGAGAGGCACCATCCAGGCGGCGAGGGCCAACAGGCCCAGCCCGGCGGTCCCGAGAACGATGGCGCGCGGATTCATGGGGAAATCCTAAAGAAACCCGGCCCTCGGGGCAAGTGGCGCTTGTCCGAACGGGTCCGGAAAGGCATAATCCTGCCCCAAAGAAAAAATACAACCCAGGAGAACAACGCCATGGCCAACGAAACACATGAATCGGTGATCGGCTCCGACGTCGAAATCATCGGCACGATCAAAAGCAGCGGCACGGTCCGCCTCGACGGCAAGCTGGAAGGCGAGCTGATCTGCGGCGGCAACGCCATCCTCGGCAAGACCGCGCAGGTGAAGGGCAACGTGACGGCGACGTCCGTGTCCATCGAAGGCAAGATCAACGGCAACCTCCTCGCCAAGGACAAGATCGAGATGAAGGCGACGGCGACGGTCAACGGCGACATCAAGGCGCGCCGGCTGTCGGTCGAAGACGGCGTGACCTTCGTGGGCCGCTCGGAAGTCAATCCGAACAGCCAGCCCACGCCGGCGCCGCAGCCGAACGTTCCGCAGCGCTAAGGGCTCCGGTTCCGTTGAGAGGCGTCCGGCGGTCCCGTTCGAACGGGATGGCCGGGAGAACGCCGGGCGGAAGGATCCGACGTGGCGGCTAAAAAAACAAAGATGATGGACGGCTATTCCGTCGTGCGTTCGCTGGCCAAGGCGAAGCAGGACGGCGTGCTTCCCGCGCCGGGCGCGCACCGGCACGCGGAGGACTTGTCGTCGCATCCGCCGCCGACGGCGATGCCGGCGGACAATCCGCACATCGTCAAGACGATCCAGCCCACGAAACGGACCATCCGGTGCTTCAAATGCGGCTACGAGTTCCAGCTCTCGGGCACGACGAAGACCATCTACTGCTCGAAATGCCGCGAGAAAATCGACCTGGGCGACTACGTCGTCGACCGCCCGTGGTCCGAGGAGATCAAGACGGGAGGAAGCGTCATCGTTCGGCCGACTGGGCGGCTGGAGAACGTGCGCATCTGGGCCGGCAACGTGATCCTCGAAGGCGAGATGGACGAGCATTCGTCCATCGAATGCACGCAATGGCTGGAACTGGGCGGGCAGGCGAATCCGCACCCGCGGCAGCTGACGATGCGCAACTTGCGCGTCGCGGCGGGCAAGGAGATGCGCTTCAAGTACAAGCTGCAGGTGCACCACCTGGAACTGCTGGGCACGCTGGAAGCGGACGTGGAAGCGACGGGGCTGGTGTCGATCCGCGAGGGCGGCCACCTGAAAGGAACGGTGCGCGGCGCGCATCTGCAGGTGGAAGAGGGCGGCGGGCTCTCGGCCCGCGTGTTCATTTGGCCGCAGGGGAATCCGCCGGCCGAGGATTCGTGAGCGGCGCCATGGGCGGACACGTCCACGTGGCGGGGGTGGCGGGGGTTGGCATGAGCGCGCTGGCGCAGGCCTTGCGCTGGACGCACGACCGCGTGACGGGATCCGACCGGTTTTTCGACCAAGGCCAGGACTTGCCGGTGTTCGGCGCGCTGCGCGCGGCCGGGATCGAGCTGACGAAACAGGACGGCTCGGCGGTGGATGCGCGCACGGACGCCGTGGTCTACAGCACGGCGATCGAGGCGGACAATCCGGAATTCATCGCCGCGAAAAAGGCGGGCGTGCCGTTGCGGCACCGCGCGGAGATGCTCGCGGAACTGGCGCGAGAAAAAACGGTGTTGGCGGTGGCCGGCACGGCCGGCAAGACGACGACGACGGGCATGCTGGGCTGGGCGCTGGAACAGCTCGGCGCCGATCCGACGGTCGTCAACGGCGGCGCGCTGGTGGAGTGGGCCGGCGCGGACCGCGTCGGCAACGTGCGCCGCGGCGGCGCCGACGCGCCGTGGGTGCTGGAAGTGGACGAAAGCGACCGGTCGCTGCTGAATTTCCGTCCGGAATGGTCGATTCTGACGAACGTCTCGCAGGACCACTTCACGCTGGCGGAAGTGCAAAATTTGTTCCGCGCCTACGCGGCGCAGGTGCGGGCGGGGATCGTGTGCGGCGCAGGGGTGGCGGCGGTACTCGGCACCCCGGCGGCGCGGATCGTCGAAACGGCGGCGCAACCCGAACGGACCGCGGAAGGCTTCGCGGTGGCGTGGCGGGGATTGCGGCTGGCGGTGCGGCAACCGGGCGCGCACAACGCGCTGAACGCGCTGGCCGCGGCGGAACTGTGCGCGCAACTGGGCTACGCGCCGGAAAAAATCGCGGCGGCCCTGGCGCGGTTCGGGGGCATCCAGCGGCGCCTGGAACGGGTGGACCGCGGCGGCGGGGTGCGCGTGGTGGACGATTACGGGCACAACCCCGCCAAGCTGGCGGCGGCGTGGGCCGCCGTGGCCGCGCCGGGCAACCGCGTGCTGGGCGCGTGGCGGCCGCACGGCTATGGGCCGTTGCGGGCGATGCTGGAACCGCTGGCCGACGCCTTCGCGTCCGTCTGCCGCCCGCAGGACCGGCTGTGGCTGCTGCCCGTGTACGACGCGGGCGGAACGGCGGACCGGTCCGTGAACTCCGGCGAATTGGCCGCCCGGCTGCAAGCGCGCGGCGTGGCCGTGGAATTGGCGGGGAGCTACGGCGAACTGGGGGCGGCGCTGGCGGACGCGGCGCGCGCGGGCGACGTGATCCTGACGATGGGCGCGCGCGATCCGCAACTGCCGGCCTTCGCGCGCGAAATGGCGGCGAAAACGGCGCATCGATAAAGGAACAACCATGAACGAGACCATTCCGAGACCTCCGGCGCCGTCGGAAGAATACCCGATTTTCGAGCGGAAGCCCGCGTACCGGGGCCGCTTGGGACTGCTCGTCTGGGGCGTGCTGTTGCTCCCGGTGGGGATCGGCCTGTTCCTGCTGCTGCGGGCTTGGTATCTGGTCGCCTCCACGCGCTATCGGCTGACGACGCAGCGCCTGTTCGTGCAGACCGGCTTGATTGCGAAGAATCTGGAAGAAGTCGAGCTGTTCCGCGTGAAGGACGTCGCGCTGAGCCAAGGCGTGTTCGACCGGATGCTCGGAACGGGGACGGTCGTGGTGCTGTCGACCGACGACACGGCTCCGCGCCTGGAACTGGCCGGGGTTCTCGATCCAATGGCCGTGAAAGAAGCGGTCCGCGGCGCCTTCCGGGCCGCGCGCCAGCGCGAGGGGATGCGCATGGCGGAATTCATCCCGTCGTAGCCGGCCGACTCCGTTGATCGCCTCGGAATATTCGTTCGGGCTTGACCTCCCGTCCGGTATTATGTAATGCGTAATACATGATGCGGAGTAGTCTATGATCGACGGCTGGATCACGCAGTTGCGCAAAGGGGTGCTGGAGTATTGCGTGCTGCTGGCGCTGCGGCGGGGGGAGAGCTACGGCTACGAGCTCGTGCAGGCGCTCCAGCGCAGCGAGGACCTCGCCGTTTCGGAAAGCACGGTCTATCCCATCCTCGCGCGGCTGCGCCAGGAGGGCTTCCTGAAATCGCGCGACGTGCCCTCGGCCGCGGGCCCGCCGCGCCGCTATTTCTCGCTGACGCCGCGCGGCAAGGTGCGCCTCGCGGAAATGAACGCCTATTGGCCGATGTTGACGAACGCTTTGGCGCAATTGAAATCCGAACAGGGGAAGGAATCCCGGACATGAAACGGAGCGGGGCGGCGGAACGGCGCGTCGAGGAATATCTCGCCGCGGTGGAACGGCAGTTGGCGCACAAGCCGGCGGCCGTGCGCAAGGACGTGGTGGCGGGCCTGCGCAACCAGATCGCGGAAGCGCTGGAGCGGCTGGAACCCGGCGGCGGCGAGAGCGGCCGCGAGGCCGTCGAGCGCGTGCTGGCGGAAATGGACCCGCCGGAGACCTTCGCCGAGGGCGCAGCCGATGTCCCCGCGGAGACGGCGGTCGGGGCCGCGCCGCAAGGGGCGCGCGGCGGCTCGTTGCGCTGGTTCTGGTTGGGCGTGGCGTTCCTGATCGTGAACGCCTACGGCGTGTGGAAATCGACGCGGCCGGAACCGCCGCCCGCGCCGCCGACGGAAGAAGCGCCGGCGGTCGCCGTCCCGGAACGGACGTTCGAACGTGTGCTGCGGCTGCGCAGCGTGGAACAGGTGGACGTTTCGGCGGGCCGCGAAGTGACGCTGCGGCTGGCGTTCAGCGAGGAACCGGACCGCAGCCAGCTCACGCGGTTTTTCCATCTGGCGGCGCCCGGACAGGGCGAGGTGAAATTCTGGCTGATGGGCGCGGCGGGCAGCGGCGCCGTCCTGGTCGAAACGGAACCGGTGCTGGCGGACAAGCTGGAATACGTGCTGGATCCGGGCTTGCCCTCGGCCGGCGGCTCGAAGCCCGAAGACGCGGCGCGGCACGGGACCTTGGCGATGACGATGAATTTGTCGCTGCGCGGACTCGAGGCGGAAACGCCATCGTTCGACGCCCCGGAACTGTTCGCGGACTTCACGGCGTTCCCGGAGGCGAACGGCCTGAAGGAGTTCATCGCGGTGGCACCGGCGACGGATTTCACGGTCGAGGCCGTGGACGAATGGCGGCGCAGCGGGCTGGTGCTGCGGGGGGCGTTCAAGCCGGGCGAAATCTACGAAGTGACCTTCAAGCCGGGCTTGCCGGCGGCGAACGGATCGAGCCTGCCGCAGGAAATCCGCCGCACGGTGCAGTTCCCGCTGCCGAAGCCGGCGATCCGTTTCGATGCGCCGGGACGATACCTGTCGCCGCGCGGAACGCTCTCCGTGCCGGTGGCGGCGGTGAACCTCGAGAAATACGTCGCGCGGCTGCGGCCGGTGTACGCGAACAATCTCGTGGAACTGGCCCGGCGCGAGTCGCGCTGGTCCTATTACGGTTCCTTGACGGAGGATCTGGATGGTCCGGCGCGCGTCGCCACGAACCGGCTGGCACCGGCGGAAATGGGCGGATCGGCGCGCGGCGCGGTGGATCTGCGCGCGCTGGCGGGCGGCGAGCCGCGCGGCGCCTACTGGCTGGAAGTGTCCGGCGAGAACGCGGGCGGCGACGGGCGGCTGATCGTGGCGACGGATCTGGGCATCGCGGCGCGGACGTTCGCCAGCGGCGCCGTCGTCTGGGTGAATTTCCTGCGGACGGCGCAACCGGCGGCGGGCGCGGCGGTGACGGTCTACGCGCGCAACAACCAAGTGCTTGCGCGCGGCGCGGCCGACGAACAGGGTCTCGCGCGGCTTGCCTGGGAGCCGGGCGAAGGCGCAGAACCTTTCGTGGTCGTGGCGGAACTGGCCGGCGACTTGTCGTATGTCGATCTGGCGCGCACGGGCGTGGACCAGGGCGAGGGACTGGGCGGCCGGCCGTATCTGGAGCCGGGCCAGCTCGAAGCGGCGGTGTTCAGCGACCGCGGCGTCTATCGGCCCGGCGAGAAGATCTTCATGCAGGCGCTCGTGCGCGACGACCGGCGGCAGGCGCCGGAACCGTTCCCGGCATTGCTGCGGGTGCGCCGTCCCGACGGGCGGATTTTCCGCGACGTGCCGGCGATGCTAGACGAATTCGGTTCGGCGACCGCGGAAATCGAGATGCCCGATTATCTGCCGACAGGGCGCTACGGGCTGGAACTGGCGCTGCCGGGGACCTTCACGGTGCTGGGCGAGACGTCCGTCGCGCTGGAGGATTTCGTGCCGCCGCAAATCCGCGTGGCCGTGAAGCCGCCGGCGGAGCGCGGCCAGGCGGGCGACGTCCTGGCGTTCGGCGTGGATGCCGCGCATCTGTTCGGCCGGCCGGCGGCCGGCCTGAAGGCGACCGGCGCGGCGACGTTCAAGCCCGCGCCTTTCGCGCCGAGCAACTGGCCGGATTGGCGGTTCGGCGACGACGAGAAGGCGTTCGCGCCGGTCTATCGCAATCTGGGCGCGCGGATGCTGGACGAGAACGGCCACGCCGAGTTCGAGGCGGAAAGCCGCGCCGCGTGGCGGCCGCCGGCGGCCCTGCAGATCGTGCAGCAGGCCACCGTGATGGAAATCGGCGGGCGCGCGGTGACGGCCTACGGAACGGCGCTGCTCGATCCCTATCCGTTCTACGTCGGCTTGAAGCCCGCCTGGGAAGGGGCGGTGCGCGCGGGCGAAACGCAGCGCGTGGCGGTGGTCGAGGTGATGCCGGACGGCGCGCCCGTCGCGGAAGGCCGGCCGCTGGTGCTGACGCTCTCGCGCGTGACTTGGAACTCCGTGCTGCGGCGCAACTCCAACGGGCGCTACGAATGGAAATCCGAACGGCAAGTCGTGGATCTTCGCCAGGACACGCTCGCGGCCGGCGGGGAAGCGCGGGACTGGGCGTTTGCGGTGGACGGCGCGGGCGACTACCTGCTGGTCGCGGCCGATCCGGCTTCGGGCGCCTCCACGCGGATCGCGTTCCATGCGGGGTCGGCGGATCCGGAATGGCTGGCGTGGAGCCGCGAAAAACCGGGCCGCGTCGAATTGGCCTGGGACAAGGAAACCTACCGGCCCGGCGAGACGGCGCGCCTGCAGGTGCGCGCGCCGTTCGCGGGAACTGCGTTGTTGACGGTGGAAACCGATCGCGTGCGCGAGGCGCGCCAAGTGACGTTGGAAAAGAACACCGCCGAATTCGCCGTGCCGGTGTCGGCGGACTACGCGCCCAACGCCTACTGCTCCCTGACGCTGATCCGGCCGGCGGAAGCCGAGGCCGTCTGGAGCGCGCACCGGGCCATCGGCGCGATCGCGCTGCCGGTGGAAATGCCGGCCAGCCGCCTGCAGGTGGCGGTGGCGGCGCCGGCCGTCGCGCGGCCGCAGGCGGCGCTGGAAGCCGTCGTGACCGTGCGCGACGAAGCGGGGAATCCCGCCCGGGGCGCGGTGACGCTGCTGGCGGTGGACGAGGCGATCTGCATGCTGACGGCGTTTGAATCGCCCGACCCCGACCGGGTGTTCGCGGCGCAGCGCGCCTTGGGCGTGTCGCCGTACGATCTCTACGCCGAACTGATGCCGGTGACCGACGAGCAAACCGAAACCGTGCCGGCGGCCGGCGGCGACAGCGGCGCCGCCCTGCGCCGGCGGTTGAATCCGATCAAGGCCAACCGTTTCAAGCCGGTGGCGCTGTGGCGGGCGGCGGTGGCGCTGGATACGAACGGGCAGGCGGCGGTGCGGCTGGATTTGCCGGAGTTCAACGGCGAATTGCGCCTGATGGCGGTGGCCTACAACGCGGCGCAGGCAGGCGCGACCTCGACGCCGGTGCAGGTGAAGCGCGATCTCGTCGTGCAGCCCGCGCTGCCGCGGTTCCTGGCCATCGGCGATCGTTGCGAGGCGTCGATCGCGCTCTACAACGAAGGAAAGACGCCGGTGGCGGCGAAGGTGCGCGCGACTTGCGGCGGCCCGTTGCGGGTCGAGACGGCGGAACAGACGATCGCGATCCCGGCCGGCGGTTCGGCGACCGCAACGTTGCCGCTGACGGCGGGACCGGGGCCGGGCAAGGCGCTGTGCACGCTCGAAGTCGAAGCCGGCGCGGATTCCTTCCGCGATGCGATCGAACTGGCGGTGCGGCCGGCGGCGGGCACCCGCGTGGCGACGATCGCCCGCGTGCTGAAGGCCGGCGAAAGCGCGACGCTCGAACCGCCGGCGGATTGGCTGCCGGAATCGCTGGCGCTGTCGGGAACCCTGTCGGCGCTGCCGTCGGCGCAGCTGGGGCGGGCGCTGGATTACGTCGTGCACTATCCGTACGGCTGTTTGGAACAGACCGTCTCGGGCGCGTTCCCGCTGCTCTACGCGGGCGAATGGACGCAACGCCTGCTGCCGGGCAGCCGGGCCATCGGCGACGTGGCGGCCTTCGTGCCGGCGGCGATCCGGCGCGTGCTGTCCATGCAGCAGGAAGACGGCGGCTTTTCCATGTGGCCGTTCAGCTGCGGCACGGCGGAAGACGCCTCGATCTACGCCGTCCATTTCCTCGCGGAAGCGCAGGCGGCGGGCTGCGACGTGCCGGCCGACCGCCTCGACGCGGCGCTGGGCTGGGCGCGCGGCCGTCTCGACCGGACAATGCCGCCGGACGCGGACGAAAAAGACTGGATCCTCGACATGCAGGCGCGGGCCTACCTGTGCCACGTGCTTGCGCTGGCGGGCCGGCCGGATGCCGGCTGGAACGCGCGGCTGCGCGGGCAATCCGCCCGGCTGAATTTCGCGGCGCGGGCGCACGCGGCGGCGGCGCTTTTGCTGGCGGGCGAACCGCGGCAGGCGCTGCCGTTGCTGGAATCCCTGGATTTGCCGGTGACGCGGTCGCGCGTGCCGGGGCGGCTGCTGGACGGCGACGTGCGCGACGCCGCGCTGTTGCTGTCGGCCTGGCTCGACGTGGATCCGGAAAGCGCCGCCGTGGCGCGGCTCGCGCAATACCTGCGCGACCGGCAGCAGGACGGCCACTGGGGCAACACGCAGGACGACGCGCTGGCGCTGCTGGCTTTCGGCAAGCTGGCCAAGCATCTGCCCGACGCGGAACAGCCCTTCGCCGGCCGGCTGGAGCTGCCGAACGGCGATGTCCGCGCGTTCGCGGAAACGAACGACGTGGCGTGGTCGCTGGAACCCGGCGCGGGCGGCGCCGCCACCGTGCGCAACGCCGGTCCGGGCAAAATGTATCTGGGCGCGCGGTTCGAAGGCGTTTCCGCCGCGCCGGAACCCGAGCGCGCGGACGGCATTTCCATTCGCCGCGAATTCCTGGATCAGGCCGGCCAGGCCATCGATGCGCGAGAATTGCCGCAGGGCGAGTTGATCGTCGTGCGGCTGGCGGTGGATACGAAAGGCCGGCGGCTCGACCAGCTCGTCATCGAAGATCTGCTGCCGGCGGGCTGGGAAATCGAGAATCCGAATTTGGCGACGTCGCAGCAATTCGGCTGGCTCCGCGAGAAGAACGAAGGCGACCGGCACCGCGAAGCGCGCGACGACCGGATGCTGATTTTCACCGGGCCGATTTTGGGCGAAGCGGCGTTCCACTACGCGGTGCGGGCGACGACGCCGGGGACCTACGCGCTACCGCCGCCGACGGTTTCGGGCATGTACGAACCGGAAATCCGCGGCGTGGGCGTCGGCGGGGAAGTGCGCGTCGTGCCGTGAGAAACCGGATTCCAGCTCGGATCCGCTGGGCGGCCGGAGCGGCCGCGCTGGCGCTTGCCGCTTTCGGCGCGGCGGTGCGCTGGGCGCCGTTCCCGGAGGACAAGCTGGCGCGACTGGATTCGGCGGCGGTGCTGGCGGATCGGAACGGCGAACCGTTGCGCGTGAAATTGGCGGCGGGCGGTTTCGATTGCCGGCCCGGCTACGTGCCGACGCCGGACGCCTGGATCGCGAAGGCGCTGGTGGCGGCGGAAGATCGCCGCTTTTGGGAGCATCCGGGCGTGGACGCCCGGGCGCTGGCGCGGGCCGTCGCGCAGAACGTGGCCGGCGGGCGCCGCGTGTCGGGGGCTTCGACGATCACCACGCAGGTGATCCGCCTGGCGGAACCGCGGCGGCGGACGCTGGCGACGAAAGCCATCGAAGCCTTCCGCGCCCTGCAGCTCGAACGGCGCCTGGACAAGCGCGCGATCCTGGCGCAGTACCTGGACCGCGCGCCGTTCGGCGGCAACCTGGTGGGCATCGAGGCGGCGGCGCGGCGCTACTTCGGCAAGGGCCCGGGGGAACTGAGCCTGGCGGAAGCCGCGCTGCTGGCCGGGGTGCCGCAATCGCCGTCGCGGCTGCGGCCGGACCGGCATCCCGAGAGGGCCCGCCAGCGGCAGGCCTACGTGCTGGAGCGGATGGAGGCCTGCGGGTTCATCACGGCGGCGCAGCGCGCGCAGGCGCT
>CALMNW010000005.1 GCA_937872095.1 uncultured Verrucomicrobiota bacterium | reverse complement strand
CACACCGCCCGCCACCATCCGCCCCCCCCCGCCCCCGCGTCCAGCCCCCCCACACGGCCGGGAGACCCCCCGCCCCGTCCGGACCGTTCCGCGCGGTTGCCCCGGGACGGTTCAATCGCGGCTCGAGCTCCGATCCCGCCGCCCATTCCCCCGCCCCCTCCCCGCTTGCCAAGCGCCCCAAAATTTTTCATCCTGCAGATGGAAACAAAAAGGAACTGATTTTTTAATCATGTAAATGGGGAATTTTTCATGAGCTATTCAACTTGGATCAAAGGAAACGATTTGCGTTCGTGGGCAGACACCATACAAGCCAGGCAAAAACTGCCGGCGCTCGTGCGGCGACTGATCCATGCTACTGTCGAAAACCCAGAACTGGTTCAATTTCCGGCCGACGAAGGCGTACAGCGCCCAGAATGGGACGGTTTGGTAAAAACCGTGCAAGGCAACGCTTGGGTCCCGTCTGGAGAAAGTGCCTGGGAAATGGGGACCGATAAAAACCCCAAGAAAAAAGCCGACAGTGATTACGAAAAACGGATGTCGAATACTGGGGGATTAGATATTAGTGCATCATCTTTCGTTTTTGTCACTCCACGCAGATGGGCGGGAAAGTCAAAATGGAAGAAGACCCGGATTGCCGAGAAGAAATGGAAGAATGTTCTGGTCTGGGATTGTGACGATCTCGAACAGTGGCTTGAGACTGCGCCGGCAGTAGATGCATGGCTGTCACGTTTAATCGGAAAAATGCCGATTGGAGTGCGCGATATAACTAGCCATTGGAACAATCTCGCCGAAATCAGTGATCCCCCGCTTAGCCCCTCGGTGTTTCTTTCTGGCAGAGATCAAGCCGCAACAGACATTCGGCGGGCCCTTGCAGGTCCTCCCGCCGAAGTGGTTGTGAGCGCCTTGTCTCTCCAGGAGCTGCGCGACTTTGTGAGCGCGCTTGCCGCATATGGGAACGATGAAGTACAAGATGCCGCCGCCGCAAGACTTGTCGTCGTTGAAAGTCGTGATGCGTGGAATCAGCTTACGACATGCAAGAATCATTTGGTCTTGATTCCGGACAATGCGCTGACAGTTGAACAGACCATGGTATCGGAAGCGGTTAAATCGGGACATCATGTCTTGACCCAACACGAGTATTCATTCATCCGCGACAACAAGGGCATTCGGCTTCCGCGTGCCGAGCGGTATGCGCTTAAAGAAACCCTGAAGAAAACCGGCTTTTCGGAAGAAAAAGCGGAACGCCTTGCTCGCGAGGCTGGTGGTTGTATGTCTGTCTTGGTTCGCCTGGCATCCAAGTATGAGGCATATGCCGCGCCCGAGTGGAGTCATGGTAGTAATGCCCTTCTTTTGACACCCCTTCTGTTGCTGGGCGCATGGGAGAACAGAAATCCAGCGGATATAGGCATTGTCGAACAAATCACAGGGCGCCCCTATGCCGGGGTCCTACAAACTGTGACTCAATGGCTCAACAGCACCGATGCTCCGATGCGATTTGTGGATGGCATATACAGCTTTGTGTCGCGCGAAGATTCTTGGCGCTTGCTAAAGCCATATCTTACCAGCGCACAATTGGATTCGTTTAGTAGTGTATTAAAGGATGTCCTCTGGGAAGACGATCCCCGTTTCGACATGCCCGAGGAAGAACGATATCTTGCTGCAATACAAAACAAGTTGCCAAAATATTCACATAGTCTCCGCGAAGGAATTTCCGAAACACTTGCCCTGCTGGGCACATGCGGCCAAGACACTCCGCGAGGGGTTGCAGATGGGTCTGCTTGGCGTGCAGCGGTCGCAGTCCGATCATTGTTTGAGGACGCATCCCCAAGAAGATGGTTCTCACTGGCAGGACTATTGCCGTTACTAGCAGAAGCAGCCCCCGATGAATTTCTATCGGCCTTAGAAACAGATCTTAAGCTGCCCTCCCCCAATGTAGCCGCTCTTTTTGCCCTTCACACGGATGGTATGTTCTCTTCTAGTCCGCATGTCGGGCTTATGTGGGCACTGGCACTAATTGCCTGGGATGCAGCCCATTTGTCACGCGTTGCGATGGCGCTTTCTTCGTTGATCAGGATTGATACTGGCAATCGCTCTAGCCCGCGACCGGCGGGAGTGTTGCAGGATATATTTAGATTTTGGTGCCCCCAAACTGCTTCGAGCACAGAGGAAAGGCTTCAAGTCTTGGATTTGCTTAAGAAAGAGGATCCGGAAACGGCTTGGACTGTTCTCATGAGCTTGGTTCCCCATGATCAAGACATGGCCATGTCATCGTGTAGACCCAGATGGCGAGAATATGACGCATCCCAATTTAATAATATGACATATGAAGACATTCACCAGCAAATGGACTCGACTGCAGAGTTTCTGATTCAGTTGGCGGCTGATGATTGCGGAAAATGGTGTGAATTGCTGAATGAGTTTCCAAGATTTCGGCAAACCGTTAAAAATCAAATCCTGAATTGGTTCAGCCAGATAGACGCCGGCACATTGAAAGCCAACGAACGCCTGCGTGTGTGGAATACGGTGCGCGTTATCGTTCGCAAACATCGCTACTTCAACGATGCGGAATGGGCCATGCCCGCCGAAGTCGTTGATGACCTTGCGAAGCTGGAAGCCAAATTTATGCCGACGGATCCAATTGACAGGTCACAATGGCTTTTCCAAAGCGAGAATTTCCATGCCTTTGGAAACTGCCAAACTCCATTTGAGGAGGCGGAACGCTTAAGGACCGCAGCTCAAAATGAAGCCGTGAAAGAGATCTTTCATAAACACGGTCTTGCCGGCATCACACGCCTGGCATCAGGCGCATATTCCCCATATATAATTGGGGCATCTGTTGCAGCGCACGGGTTAATCCCCGATTGGCGGGAACTCTTGCCAGAAATGCTTCAGTCATCCAATCGCAACATTCTTCTATTCGCACGCGGATATGCAAGCCATCGAATGTCGAGTGAGGGTAATTCCTGGCTAGACAGTTTGCCCCTTGAGGAATGGAAGCCGGAAGCAGTCGCGGAAATATTTTTGGCAACGAATGTAAATAAAAAAGCTTGGGAGACATTGCGACAGCGAAAGCCAGATGCCGAACCGATTTTCTGGAAGAGAGTTCATCCATATGCCGGTCGTATGAATGACGACGAGATGGACGAGGCGGTGCGCATGCTCTTGAAAGCTGGCCGGCCACTTGCAGCAATAGATGCCTTGTCGATGTCCATTCATAGCCATAAGAAGCCGTCTTGGAGTCTTGTCGCGGATGCAATTGATCTCGCTTCTTTGAAACGCTCGGATTCTCAGTCCTCCGAACTGATCAATCAGCATTCCATTTGGGATTTGGCGGAGTTGATGAAATACCTCGAAGATGATCCTACGGCGGATCAAGAACGCGTTGTGGCTCTAGAATGGCGCCTAATGAGCCTTGCGCGATTTAATCGTTTTGCCCCTAAAGCATTACATGGCGAACTTGCGAGAAACCCAATGTTTTTTGCCGAAATAATCTCTAAATGTTATCGGGAAAAACATGCACCGCAGCTAAAAGATGATCAACGAGATGAAACCAAAATGAACATCGTTATGGCTGCTTATACACTACTAGATTCATGGCTTGGCATACCAGGAGCAACGCTTGACGGTAATATCGACAAGGCGACACTCGAAGCTTGGGTTTCTGAAGCCCGCTCATTGTGTAAGGCCAATGATCGCATAGAAGTGTGCGATTTAAAAATTGGAGAACAGCTTTCATATGCGCCCGAGGAGCCGGATGGTTCGTGGCCCTGTTTGGCTGTGCGCGAAGTGATGGAAGCTGTCCTTGGCGATGAAATTCTTCGTGGTTTTCAATCCGGTGTAATCAACCAGCGAGGAGTGGTATCGCGTCATCTTAATGAAGGGGGCGAACAAGAGCGTGAACTCGTGGCCAAATACCGAGGCTACGCTGAACTTTGCAAAATCCGTTGGCCACGCACAGCGCGCATACTGCGGTCGATAGCTGAAGGATATGCCTCACAAGCGAGGCACGAAGATGAGCGTGCGGAAGGCCGCGACTAGAACATTGCAGCCCTTCGTTCCCCATTTTCTCCGCAGCCCCCTCTGGAATCCAGCCTAACGCCCATTTCAAATTTCCGATTCTTTCAGCCCCCTCTCGGCGGCCTCTGCGGCAAAACCGGCTTGAAATCGGCCGTTTTTAACGGTTTTCGGCCTTCCAAATCCCATTTTTCGGCCCAAAACCGGCCTTTTTGAGGCTTCTGCGATGCCCAAACGCGCCGGACGGGCGGATCAGGCGGGCGGGAAGGCGCGGGCGGCGATTTTTCGCGCATGGGCGCGGACGTCGACGGGCCACGATCCGGTGTGCGCGGCGAAGCGCGCGGAATCGCCCGCGAACAGGGCGCGCACGGCTTCTTCGTAATCCGGCAGGTTTCCGGCCACGGCGGACAGGAAAACGTAGGCGTTTTCCCGGGCTTTCCGGAGCGCGTCGCGCTTGGCGTGGACGCGGCGGGCGTCCTCGACGAGCTTGCGGAGCGCGACCGAAGCGCCCCCGGGCTGGCTGGCCAGCCACTCCCAGTGACGGGGAAAAAGCGTCACTTCGCGCGCCACCACGCCCAGTTTCGGGCGGCCCGGTCCGCGCTGTTCGGCGGGGGCGGCTTCCGCTTCCGGCGCCGGAGCGGGCCGCTGGACGGCCATCGTTTTCTCCAACCGCGCCGCCACGTCGTCCGGCGTGCCGCGGAAATCCACTTCGATGGGTTCGCCGGTGACGTCGTCGAAAATCAGGATGGAAGGAGGCGCGCCTTGGTCGAGGGCATCCTTGACCTTGCGGGCGACGTGCGGAAGCGATCCCGACGCCACGCGGCGGACGCCGTCGAAAGCAATGCATTGGGGTTCGTTTTGTTCATTCATGGCGGCAAATTCTCCTAATTTGAAGGCCGAATATTACCCGGGTAGAAATAAAATGTCAATTTTATCCGGATAATATTATTTTTGGCGAAAAATGGCCCAAAAATGGCCGTTTTTGGCGATTTTGGGCGGTTTTTTCAGAAATTTCGGTGTTTTTTGCCATTTTTCGCCCATTTTTGCCTCGAGGGGCGATAAAACGCGCCATCGGAGGTCGTTTTCGGCGGACGGGCATTTTCCGGCCCGTTGCGGGATCTTCCGGGCGTTCTCGGCGAAAAAAACGCTTTTCGGCTGTTTCCGGCTTGATTCCAGGCGCAAAACCCCTATAAATGGCCGGCCTTATGAAAAAATCCTACAGCATCGGTTTGATTCCCGGCGACGGGACCGGCCCCGAAGTCACCCGCGAGGCCGTCAAGGTCCTCGACGCGGCCGCGCAGAAGTTCGGCTTCAAGCTGGATTACGTCCCTTACGATTTCGGCGGCGACCGCTACCTGAAGACGGGCGAGACGCTGCCGGATTCCGCCATCGACGAATTCCGCAAGCACAGCGCGCTCTATCTCGGCGCGATCGGCCATCCCGAAGTCAAGCCGGGCATCCTGGAATGCGGCATCCTGCTCAAGGCGCGCTTCATGCTGGACCAGTACATCAACCTGCGGCCCGTGAAGCTCTACCGCAAGGAAGACTGCCCGCTGAAGGACAAGGAACCCAAGGACGTCGATTTCGTCGTCATCCGCGAAAACACCGGCGGCATCTACACCGGCGTGGGCGGCGCGGTCCAGAAGGGCACGAACCTCGAAGTCGCCACGCAGCTCATGGTCTACAGCCGGCCGGTCGTGGACCGCTGCCTGAAGTACGCCTACGAGTACACCCGCCGGCGCAACCGCAAGAAAATGCTCACCCTCGTCCACAAGTGCAACGTCCTCACCCACTGCGGCGACCTCTGGGTCCGCGCGCACAAGGAAATGGGCGACCGCGACTATCCGGACGTGAAGCAGGACTACAACCACGTGGACGCGTGCACGATGTGGTTCGTGAAGCAGCCCGAGTGGTACGACGTCGTCGTGACGGAAAACCTCTTCGGCGACATCATCACCGACCTGGCCGCCATCGTCCAGGGCGGGCTCGGCGTCGCCGCGGGCGGCAACATCAACCCGGAAGGCGTCTCGATGTTCGAGTGCATGGGCGGCAGCGCCCCCAAGTACACGGGCAAGAACGTCATCAACCCCATCGCGGCCATCGCCGCGGGCGGCATGATGCTCGACACCCTCGGCGAAACCGAAGCGGCGCAAGCCGTCGACCGGGCCGTCACGGGCGCGCTCAACGGCGGGAAGATCAAGTCCCTCGCCGCCGGGCGCATGGGCCTGGGCACGTCCGAAGTCGGCGATCTCGTCGCCGCTTCGCTCTAACAGCCGTTTTGCCGCAGAGGACGCAGAGCATGGAGGAGAGGGGCCCAGACCCCGTCACGGAAGCAATCATCGGCGCGACCATCGAAGTCCATCGGCTGTTGGGCCCCGGACTTCTGGAATCGGTCTATGAAGAAGCCCTCTGCCATGAGCTGGGCCTGCGCGGAGTCCGGTTCGAGCGGCAAAAGGAAGTGGACGTCGTCTACAAGGACGTCGTCATCAAAAACCAGCGGTTGGACTTGCTGGTGGACGGACAAGTGATCGCGGAACTGAAAAGCACGGAAGCGGAGCATCCTATTTACAAAGCGCAAATCATGTCGTATCTAAAGGCAACCGGTCTGAAACGCGGCTTGATCTTGAACTTCGGCAAGAAAACGATGATGGAAGGAATAACCCGGGTGGCGAACCGCTACCCCTCTTGAACCTCTGCGCCCTCTGCGGCGAAAAAAAGGACACAGAAAATGAAGAAATACAACGTGTGCATGGTCGGCATCGGCGCGGTCGGGACGGAAATCGTCCGGCTGCTCCGCAAGCGCAATTTTCCGCTGGCCAAACTGACCGCGTTCGCGACCCGCGAGCGCACCGAGATGATCGACGGCCTGCCGGTCGAGGTGAAGGTCGCGACGGGCCCCGAGTCGTTCAAGGGCTACGATTTCGCGTTCTTCGCCGGGACCGAAGGCGCCAAGGGCGCGTCGAAGACCCTGGGCTGGGGCGCGGCCGAAGTCGGCTGCTGCGTCGTCGACAACGGCGACGACTTCCGCATGGATCCGCGCGTGCCGCTGTGCATTCCGGAAATCAACGCCGACGCCCTCAAGGGCCACCAGAACTTCATCGCGAACCCGAATTGCTCGACCGCGATCGCCTTGGTGCCGTTGGCGGTGCTGCATCGCGAAGCCAAGATCAAGCGCATCGTCTGCTGCACCTACCAGGCCGTTTCCGGCTCGGGCAGCGCGGCCATCCGCGAGCTCGAAAACCAGGCCCGCGCCTGGGCCGAAGGCAAGCCCCTGGTCCACGAAGTCTATCCCGCGCAGATCGCGTTCAACGTCATCGCGCAGATCGGCTCCGAAGCCAAGGACCTGCCCGGCTACACGAGCGAAGAAGCCAAGCTGCCCCGCGAGACCCGCAAGATCCTCGGCGACGACAGCATCCAGGCGGTTTCCACCTGCGTGCGCGTGCCGGTGTTCAACGGCCACAGCGAAGCCATCCACGTCGAGTTCCACAACCCGATCACCCCCGAACGCGCCCGCGAGCTGTTGTCCAAGGCGGAAGGCGTGCAGGTCGTGGACGACCTGGCCAAATCGCGCTTCCCGATGCCGATCGAGGCGTCCGAGAAGTACGACACCCTCGTCGGCCGCATCCGCAAGGACGCCACGGTCCCGCACGGCCTCTCGCTGTTCGTGTCCGGCGACAACATCTGGAAGGGCGCCGCCCAGAACGCCATCCAGATCGCCGAAAAGATGATCGAGATGGGCCTCAAGTAAGCGGCGGCATTCCCCCGCCCCTGCGCCCCCGGTCGGCTCCGCCGCCCGGGGGTTTTGTTTATTTTTCGTTCATCCGCCAATTTCCGGTTGAATCGCCCCCGGCGGTTTCCGGTATGATCCCCCCAGAGGGCGTGCAATGAGCAAATGCATTCTGGGTTTCTGGATGCTGATCTGGGGAGCGGGAATCGCGCGGGGTTTCACCACGGACGACTACTACAGCGTCCAAAGCGGCTATTGGGATCAGTCGTCCACTTGGACCTCGACGGCGCCGGCGGCCTATGGCTATCCCCGCGCTTTCGATCAGGCCTACGTGCGCCACTCCGTTTGGATCACCACCGACGTCGGTTGCGCCGACGCCTACGTGAACGGCACGCTCGACGTCCAATCGCCCGGACAAGTGGATATCTATCGGCAAGCCGTGATCAGCCACTCGCGGGTGCAAGGTTCCGGTCCGCTGAAAACATGGGGCACCACCCTTTTCACCGGCGTCACGAGCCGCATCGACGTGCCTTGGTACAACGCCGGCTCCGTCGAGTTCGCCGACGCGCCCTCGCTGCAGCTGGAAAACGACTTCCTCAACCTGAACGGCGCCACCGTCCACGTCGAAACCGCCGCTTTCCATCTGTTCGGCACCTCGGGCGTGGGCCGGGTCCGCAACCAGGGCCATTTCTGGATCGGCCATTATGGCACCGCGACCGTGGACCGCTTCCAGAACGAAGCGGGCTCCATCTACGTGGGCACGGCCAGCCTGTTCCGCGTCAAGGGACGCTACGAGACCAACTACAACGGGGTCTGGCAAATGGCCACCGGCGCCGTCTACGATCCGCTCTTTCACGGCACCGCCTACTACGACGGCACCGTCGTTTCGGAAGGCCCGGGGCGCTGGCAGATGCAAACCGGAGCGCTCCGTTGCAGCCATTATTCCGTCACCACCTCGTTCGACGTTGCCGGCGGCTTCGTCTGGCAGGGCGGCACCATCGACGTTTCCCCGACCGGACAACTGGAAAACCGGGGGGAAATCGAAGTCGCCGCCAACGCCTGGACCCAAACCCTCTATGGCCTCCTGCTCAACAAAGGCAAACTCCGGCTGGCGACCACCAGCGGGCCCGGCTACGTGGAACTCGCCGGCGCCTGGCAAAACGCCCCCGGCGGCACGACGACCGTGGAAAGTTCCGATTTCCATTGGCGCGGCACGGGCACGTTCGAAAACGCCGGCACGTTCCGCGTGGCGGACGGCGTCACCGGCTCCACGGAGACGGTCCCGTTCAGCCTGAAAGACGGCATCGTTTGGCTCGGTCCCGGCGCCGGCTACGGCATCGTCGGCCAGCGGCAGCGGCACGCGGGCGGACTGTTCGAACTCGGGACCGGTTCGGTTTGCCGCGTGGGATGCGGCGGCACCGATTACTGGGACGGGGCCTACGCCGCGACGGGCGCCGGCGCGTTGCAGATGGACGACGGCCGGATGAACGTCTCGTTTTACTCGGCGACCACCACCGTCTTCGACGTCGGCGGCGACGGCTTCCGGGTCGCCGGCGGCACGCTCAACGTCCTGCCGGGCCAGGCGCTGGAAAACCGCGGCACGATGAGCTTCGTCGCGACCGGCACTCCCGCCACGCTCTGGGGCGAACTGCGCAACCGCGGCCACGTCTATTTCGGCACCTCGACCCCGTGCCGGTTGAGCGCCCCCGGCGGAAAGATCACCAACGCCGAAACCGGCGTCTGGGACTTCGTGCAGGCCGGCGGCGGCATCGAGGTGCTGACCGACCATTTCTACAACTACGGCACGGTGAACTACCAAGCCGCCACGACGTCCATCGCCGCGCCGTTCTTCAACATGCCGGGCGCCACCGCCACGCTCCAGCGCGGCACGGCCGACTTCCTCGCCGGGCTGGTCGTCTACGGCGGCTGGATCGTGCTCGACGGCGGGAATCTCGGCCCGCCGGGCGGCGGCGTTTACATGGAAAACATGGGCGGCATCGGCGCCCTGTCCGGCACGGGCCACGTGGCGAACACCGTTTCCCACAACTACGGCACGCTGGCCCCCGGCCATTCCCCGGGCGCCTTGTCCATCGGCGGCGCCTACAATCAAGGCTCCAACGCCGTTCTCCAGATCGAAATCGGCGGGAAAAATCCGGGCGCGGAATACGACCAGCTGGTCGTCGCCAGCAACGCTTCGGTGAAGGGCACGCTGACCGTCGAACTCTACGACGGCTACGTCCCCCCCAGCGGACGGCGCTTCGACGTCCTGACGGCCGCGGCATGCTCGAACGCGTTCAGGACCACCAACCTGCCGGCGCTGCCGCCGGGCACGGACTGGCTGCTGCTCTACCGCACCAACGGCGTCCAGCTCCGCGTCGCCTCCCCGACCGACGTCGACGGCGACGGGCTCCAGGACGACTGGGAAACCACCCACTTCGGCGACACCACGTCCCGCGACGGCAGCGACGAGGACTTCGACGGCGACGGCTACGCCGACTACGTCGAACAATGCCTCGACACCCAGCCCACGAACAACGCGGACTTTTTGCAGGTTGCGGACATCGCGACGTCCGGCAGCAACAGTCTCGTCGAACTGCGCACCGGCAGCCTGGCGCAATACGCCATCGAAGCCCGTCCGGATCTGTCCGATCCCGTCGGTCCATGGACGGTCGTGGACGAGTTCGCCGGCACCGGCGGCACGATCGTGCGCACCAACGCCGCGAGCGGCGCCCTGCGGTTCTACCGGCTCAAGGCGACGGCGCCCTGACCGCCCCGCCGCGCACGAAAAAAGCCGGCCCCTCGACGGGGCCGGCCGCGGCGATTCGCCGGTGCGGCGTTTACTTCGCCTTGTTGACGACCGCCTTGTCGATGCCCTTGTCGTCCAGGTCGATCAGTTCCTGGGCGGCGATTTCGGCCGCTTTGTTGTTGGCTTCGCGCGTGCTGGCGCCCAGATGCGGCACCATGATGTCGGCGATGTCCGCCACGCTCTTGGGCCCCTCTTCGTCCTTGGCGTAGACGTCGTTCAGGAAGCGGATCTGCTTCTCGGCCTTGAGGGCGCGCAGATCGGCTTCGTTGACGATGCCCGCGCGCGCGCAGTTGATCAGCGTCGCGCCCGGCTTCATCTGGCCGATCAGGTTGCGGTTGATCATGCCCTTGGTCTCGGCGATCTCGGGCAGATGCAAGGTCACGTAGTCCGACTGGGAGAACAATTCGTCGAGCGAAACCAGCTTGACCCCTAGCTCCACGGCCTGCCGGTGGGTGATGCCGGGATCGAACCCCAAAAACTTGACTTCGAACCCGGCCAGGCGCTTGACCACCAGCCGGCCGATGTAGCCCAGGCCCACGATGCCGATCGTCTTGCCGGTGATCTCGGTGCCCATGAAGGCGGTCTTTTCCCACTTGCCGGCCCGGCAGGAGGCGTCGGCGGGGATGAGCTTGCGCGCGTCGGCCAGCATCAGGGCGATGACTTCCTCGGCGACGCCGTTGGAATTCGCGCCGGGGGTGTTCATCACGTCCACGCCTTTCGCGCGGGCATGGGCGATGTCGATCGTGTTGTAGCCGGCGCCGGCGCGGATGACGACCTTCAATTGCGGGGCCGCATCGATGATTTCCGCCGTGATCTTTTCGCTGCGCACGATCAGCGCGTGCACGTCGGGATTGTCGCGGACGAGCTGGAGCACGTCGCATTTGGGAACCTGCACCACCGCGTAGCCGCCGTGGGCTTCCAGCGTTTTCTTGGCGACGGAATCCAACGCCGTCGGGATCAGTACCTTCTTCATCTCTTTTTCCTTCTTGCTCTTTTTCGATTTGAACGGAGAACTGTAGCCCGCCCGGAGGCCGTACGCAAGTCCTTCCCGGCCGGGCGAAATCGGTTCCGGCCGCCCGGTTCAGGCGCCGGAAAAGCGCCGTTTGGCGGTTTCCGGCAGGAAACTGGCCGCCAGCGCGTCGCGGTTCATCGCCGCGAAATCGTCCGCCGCCAGCCCGTGCAGCTCGGCCATGAGCCGATACTCGTGGTTGAGGTCGTAGGCGAACACCCCCGGGTCGTCCGCGTTGAGGCAAACCCGCACGCCCGCCGCCCGGATCTGGCGGATGGGATAGGCCGCGATGGACGGAATGGATTTCGTCAGAATATTGCTCGTGGGGCACAATTCGAGGAGGATGCCCCGCCGCGCTACTTCTTCCATCAAGGCCGGATCCTTGTGGATCTGGACCCCGTGCCCGATGCGTTCGGCCCCGAGGTCGTCCAGCGCGCTCCGGATGGATTCGCTCGACGTCGAAATGGCCGATTCGCCCGCATGCACGGTCAGGCGCAGCCCTGCGCCGCGCGCCTTGCGGAACAGCCCCGCGAAGGGCTTGCCGCTGAAATTCGCTTCGTCGTTGGCCAGATCCATGCCGACGACCGTGTCCCGGTTCTCGATGAAGAAATCCGTCACGCGGGTCGCCGTCGGCAGGTCCCATTCCCGCCCCAGGATGCCGATCAGCCCCACGGCCAGCGGGTACTGCTTCTGCGCCGCGGCGATTCCGTCCAGGATCGCCGCGTGGATCCGGTCGAAGCCGAGATCCGCGCGCTCCCCTTGGATGAAGATCGGCGAATAGCGCAGCTCCAATACCCGCACGCCCTCGCGCCAGGCGTCTTCGCACGATTCGAACGCCATCCGCCGGATGCGTTCCGGCGTGGACAGCACGCGGTGGATCAGCCCGAACTTCTCGAGGAACACCTTCAAGCCGTCCACCGGCTTGTCGATCAGGATGAAGTCCCGGAGCTGTTCTTCCGGCGCGTCGGCCGGCTGCAAGCCGTCCGTCCGCACCCATTCTTTCATCGTGGCGTAGCGGATCGCCCCTTCGACGTGGCGGTGGAGTTCGACCTTGGGAAGCGTCTCGACGTTCATACGTGGCATGTTCGCGCCAACGTTCCGGCCCTGTCAAAGCGGAAGTTCCGCCCATCGCCGTTTTCGGTACGATTCCCGCCGTTTTCGGCCGTTTTCGGGCGAAACCGCGACCCCGCGGCGGGACACCCCGCGCGGCGCCGCTTGATTTCCGGCGAAAACCGCCTAGTATTCCGGTTTTCGCGCCCATCGGGCGCAGCAAAGGAAACGGCAGATGAAAATCGTATTGGCATATTCGGGCGGCTTGGACACCTCGGTCATTTTGAAGTGGCTCAAGGAAAACTACAAAGCCGAGATCATCGCGTTCGCGGCCGACGTCGGCCAGGCGGAAGAGCTCAAGGGCCTGAAGAAGAAGGCGCTGGCCACCGGCGCGAGCAAGATCTATATCGACGACCTCCAGGCCGAGTTCGCCCAGGACTTCATCTACCCGATGATGCGCGCCAACGCGATCTACGAAGGCCAGTATTTCCTCGGCACGTCCATCGCGCGGCCGCTCATCGCCAAGCGCATGGTCGAAATCGCCCAGAAGGAAGGCGCGGCCGCCATCGCCCACGGCGCCACCGGCAAGGGCAACGACCAGGTCCGCTTCGAGCTGGCCGCCGCCGCCCTCGCGCCCGATCTCCAGGTCATCGCCCCCTGGCGCATCGAGGCCTATCGCAACCTGTTCCCCGGCCGCGCCGAAATGATCGCCTATTGCGCGAAGCACAAGATCGACGTGCAGGCCTCCGCCAAGAAGCCCTATTCCATGGACCGCAACCTGCTCCACATCTCCTACGAGGCCGGCATCCTCGAGGATCCGTGGCTCGATGCGTTCGCGCCGAAGAACAAGGACATGTTCCGCCTGTCCGTCGCCCCCGAAGACGCCCCGGACCGGCCCGAATTCGTCGAACTCGAATTCAAGCGCGGCGATTGCGTCGCCCTGAACGGCAAGAAAATGACTCCGCTCGAGGTCATGCGCAAGCTCAACGCGGTCGCCGGCAAGCACGGCGTGGGCCGCGTGGACATGGTCGAGAACCGCTTCGTCGGCATGAAGAGCCGCGGCGTCTACGAGACCCCCGGCG
>CALMNW010000004.1 GCA_937872095.1 uncultured Verrucomicrobiota bacterium | reverse complement strand
TGCAGCGCGGCGTGGATGAGGGCGGCGGTTTTGGGGCCGACGTCGGGGGCGGCGGCGATTTCCTCGGGGGTGGCGCGGCGCAAGCGGTCCACGGACCCGAAATGGGCCAATAGCTTTTCCTTGCGCTTGGCGCCGATGCCTTCGACGTCGTCGAGGATCGATTCGCGGATTTTCTGGGTGCGCAGCTTGCGGTGGTAGGTCAGGGCGAAGCGGTGGGCTTCGTCGCGGATCTGCTGGATCACTCGCAGCGCCGGCGAATCGGGCTTGAACCGCAACGGGGCCTGCTCGTTCTCCGGATCGTGGTAGAGTTCTTCAAACTGCTTGGCGATGCCGGCGACGCGCTGTCCTGTTAAGCCCAACGCATCCAGCTCCGCGCGCGCGGCGCGCAACTGCGTGATGCCGCCGTCCACCAGCACCAGATCGGGCAGCTTTTCTTTCTCCTCCAAAGCGCGAGTAAACCGCCGGCGGATCACTTCGGCCATCGAGGCCGGGTCGTCCGCGCCGGCGACGGTCTTGATCCGGTAGGTCCGGTAGCGCGCAGGCGTCGGGATGCCCTGCACCGACACCACGCGGCTCGCGACGGAATTCGTGCCGGAGATGTTGGAGATGTCGTAGCACTCGATGACCTCGGGAGGCCGCGCCAGGCCGAGGCGTTCTTGCAGCTCCGCGAGGCCCTTTTGGGCTTCTTCCCGCTTCAAATGGAGGCTCTTGCGGCCCCGGGCCTTCTCGCGGATGCCCTTGATCAGCAGCAGGTACATGTCGCGCAAGGCGGCGGCCTTTTCGAACTTCAGTCCCTTGGCGGCGGCGGCCATCTGCTGGCGCAGGCCGTCGAGGAATTCGCGGCGCTCGCCGTCGAGGAACGCGCAGGCGGTCAGGACGCGCTCGCGGTACTGCTCCGGCGTGGCCTTGCCGATGCAGGGGGCCGAGCAGAACCGGACGATGTCGTTCAGGCAATGCTTGTGGTCGTCCGGACCCGGTTCGCGCGGCGCGCAGCGGCGCAGGCCGAACTGCTTGTCCACGAACTCCAGCGAGGCCCAGGCGGAGGCCGACGTCGCGTACGGCCCCCAGTAGCGCGCGCCGTCGTCCTTGCGGATGCGCACGGCGTCGAACCGCGGAAACGGCTCGTTCAGGTTCACGCGCAGCAGCAGGAAGCGCTTGTCGTCCTTGAGCGACACGTTGTAGCGCGGCCGGTAGTCCTTGATCAGGCGGCTCTCGTTCAGCAGGGCCTCGGCCTCGGTCTTGAGCGGGACGAAATCCAGGTCGTCGATGCTGCGGATCAGCCCGCGCAGCTTGGGATCGGCCTTGGAGAACGTGCTGCGGCGGAAATAGGACGACACGCGGCTGCGGAGGCTGGCGGCCTTGCCGACGTAGATGATCTTCCCCTGCCGGTTCCGCATCAGGTACACGCCCGGCTGGTCCGGCAGCGCCGCCAGCTTGGCCTTCACCTTGTCGGAAAATTGCAGCATGCCGCCAAGATACCAGTTCCCGGCCGGTTTGCCACCCCGCGGAAACGAAGCCCCGGAAATTCGCCGCAGAGGCCGCAGAGATCCAGGAGAAAACTCCGGGTTTCCCTCGGCGTTCTCTGCGGCAAAAAATGGCTGAACCCCCAACCGCTGCCCGCATTGACACTCCCCGCTGCATTTCCTACCCTTTTCTCCGTTCGGGCCTTAGCCAATCAAAGGGGTCCGTTTCGACGGCAAACAACGCATAAAGGAGACGCCATGGAACCGACCTCGATCACCGCCCGCATCGCAGAACCGCTCTATCGCGCCAAAGGCTGGATCAAATTCGCCGGGGTGTTGTCCATCATCCAGGGCGTTTTCACCATCTTCTCCATCTGGGGCATTCTGTTCTGCTGGATTCCGATCTGGATGGGCGTCTTGCTCTGTGCCTCCTCGAACCGTCTGCGCATCGCATTCGAAACGGACAACGAGGACGAACTGCGCGTTTCCCTCGATAAACTGGGGACCTTTTTCCGCATATTCGGAATCCTGTCCCTAGTTCTGCTCGTCATCGCCGTGTTCGGAATCGTGGCCGCCATCATGATCCCCGCCTTCTCCCACGCCTGCCAAGCCGCCCAAGCGGCCGGGAACTGAGCCCCGCCCGGCTGGCCCGCGGCTCGCGGGCAAGCGAGCATCTATTGAATCCCGCATAAGTCAGCGACCGCTCGCCGCGCCGCAGAGCCCGCAGAGATCCAAGAGAAAACTCCTGATTCCCCTCGGCGTTCTCTGCGGCAAAAATTGACCCAGCCTAGAATTCCCCGCGGATCTCGACGCGGTCGACGTAGGGGCGCAGGAGGTCGGCGTAGGCGCGAAGCGTCTCGGCGCGGGTTTCCGGCATGGCGCGGCAGGCGGGATCGGGCAGTTCGGCGCGCGGCACGAAGGCCTGCAGGACGTGCAGCTTGGCTCCCCGCACCCATTCGCCGATGGAGCGCATCGCCTCCGCGTCGTGCCAAGCTTCGATGACCGTGGTGCGGAATTCGTAGGCTTTGGCGCGGTCGCGAATCATGGCAATGGAATCAGTCAGCGCGGCGACGTCGGCGAAGCCCGCCCGCGCGGGATAGTCGGCCGGGGCGAATTTGACGTCCATGGCGACGTAATCCACCAGCGGCAGCAGCTTTTCGAGCACTTGCGGGCGCGAGCCGTTGGTATCCAGTTTGATCGCGAACCCCCATTCGCGCAGCTTTTCCACGACCTGGAAAACGCCGGGACTCAGCGTGGGCTCGCCGCCGGTGACGACGGCGCCTTCCACCCAGTTGTCGCGGAACTTGCGGCAGATCTGCTCGACCTCGGTCCACGGCAAACCGGCGGCGTCGACGCGGCCCATGAGCGCGGCGTTGTGGCAGAAACCGCACTTGAAGTTGCAGCCGGTCAGGAAGAAGACCGCGGCGAGCTTGCCGGGAAAGTCCACCATCGAGGCGTTCTGGAGCACGCCGTAGACGGGTGACAGGGGCGCGGGAACCATTTCAATCCCGGGACGAGGTCGTCCCGGCTCCATTGGATCCGTTTTTGGAGCCCCCGACGACCCCGTCGGGGGTTCGGGTTTCCCCGATGCGCATCACAGCGCCTTGGCTTGGCGCAGGACGGCTTCGATCATGCGCGGGGTGATGACGCCGCGGCCGACGGAGGAATAGTCCGTCTGCAGGCCGACCCAGGTATAGAGGGCGCTGGATCCGCCGGGAGCGTCGGCCGCGCCGGGCTGCGGATTCGGCAGGGGTTCCTGCTCGCCCGTGGCGGGATTGGCCTTGGAGACATAGAACCCCGGCACGCGCTGCGGATTCAGGCACTCGGCCTCGCAGAACTCGACGAGGCCAGGTTCGGTTTCGAGATCGTGGTAGAGCTTCTCGAAATCGGCCCATTCGGCTTCCTGGAGCAGGTCGTCGAGGCGGCCGTTGAGGGTGTGGCACTTGTCGCAACCGGGCTTGCCGAACACGTGGATCTGATAGGTCTTGGACATGGCTCAGGCCTCCGCGGGTTCGGTTTCGGCGCAAACGACGGCGGGCGCGGCGGCGGCTTCGACCGCATAGACGCCGCGGCGACGGGCCGGCAGTTCGCCCTCGCGCTTGCTCTTGTTCCAGTTGTTGATCTTGCTGAAGTAGCCGACGACGCGGGTTTCGCCCTCGACGTGCGCGGAACCGCAGGACGTGCAGGCGTCCTTCAGGCCGCGCATGTTGTGGCCGCAATCGAGGCAGTAGGTGAATTCCGGCGACAGGGTCACCTGCGCCGACTGCGTGCGGAAGAACGTCTCGCGCATGAGGGTTTCGATGGCCTGGGGCGACGGGCGCTCTTCGCCGATGAAGGCGTGGGTGATGGCGCCGCTCTCGATCAGGCTGTGGAACTGCGCCTGCTTGCGGATGCGCTCGACCAGCGAGACGGGGGCGTCGGCGGAGAGATGCACGCTGTTGGTGTAGTAGGCCACGTCCTCGCTGCCGCCCTTGTAGACCTGCAGCGCCTCGTCGCGGTAGTACACCAGATCGGCCTTGGCCAGGCGGCGCGCCGCGCTCTCGGCGGGCGATTCCTCCAGCGTGAGCTTCATCTTGTGCTTCACGGAGAGCTTCTTGCAGCGCAGGAACATGTGGGCCACGAGCTTCTCGCCCAGCCGCAGCGCTTCCTTGCTCTCGTGGAATTCCTGCCCCATCAGGAACTTCACGGCGTCGTTCACGCCGATGAGCCCGATGATGTAGGTGGCCTTCTCCAGCTCGACGTAGGGCTTGCCGTCGCACGCTTCCTTGCCGATCTGCCACAGCGGGAAGCCGGGACCGCTGATCATTTCGGCGATGCGCGCGCGCTTCTGCTCGTGGGCCTTCACGGCCAAGTCCATCATCTTGTCCACTTCCGCCACGAGCCCCTCGAAGGTGCGCTCTCCCGCCCGGGTGGCGCGGTACATGCACTGCGGGATGTTGATCGTGACGTTCTGGAAGCCGCAGAAGCGCAGGCTTTCGGGATGCCGCAGCATGTAGTTGTCTTGGATCGTCGTGCGCAGGCGGCAGCAGGCGGACAGCGTGACTTCGTCGCGGTCGAAGATGAAATAGACCGAGCCGTTGCGGCTGGCGACTTCGCACGCGCGGCGATAGATCGCCATCTGTTCCGGATCGGCGAACGTCTCGGCGCTGACGTGGAAATCGCACTTCGGGAACTCGAAGACGTGCCCGTTGGCGTCGCCCGCCTCCCAGACGTCGAGCAAGGCGCGGGTCAGGTCGCGGGCTTCTTCCTCGAAATCGCCGTAGGTCAGGACGCGTTCGCCGCGGGCGGCGAGATCCTGCTCCACCGCGGCATCGTAGACCTGGCCGTGCTTCGGATCGGCCACCTCGCGCAGGACGCAGCGGCGGGAGCCGTCGGCGTCGACCGCGTGCAATTCCATCATGCGGTTGCCGTGGGCGTCCTTTTCCGCGCGGATCGTTTCCTCGAGGCGGACGACCTCGCCGTCGGCGCGGCGCAGCAGGTAGCGGCCGTGCTGCCCGACGGCGGGCACGGTCTTCAGGTAGCCCGGCACGCCGGTATGAATGTTGAAATCGAGGAAGATCGTCTGGCCGCCGCGCGAGAACGCGTTCTGCGCGCCGCCGAAGATGAGGCCCTGGGCGACCTGGCGGATTTCCTTGGCGCTCTTGCCGCGCAGGTAAGGCGCGAACATGATGTTGATGTAGGCCAGGCCGAGGGCGCCGGCGTAGTTCGCCTGCATGGACGCCACGAACGTGTTCAGGTGGCCGGTCAGCACGTGGGCGCTCGAGGCGGGCGCGCTGTCGTTGTTGAGGTTGTTCAGGCCGCGCAGGCCGTACTTCTTGACGTATTCGACCGAGTGCGACGAGCAGTACACGCGGTGCGGGTAGCCCAGGTCGTGCAGGTGCAGCGCGCCGGTGTTGTGCGCGTTCTTGAGGTCGGCGGAGAAGATCGTGTCCAGCGCCCACTGCTTGAGCACCAGTTCCGCGATGCCGAGCTGCACGGCCTCGGGGTTGTTGTTGACGATGTTGCTGTTCTCGAGGCTCTTCGCGTACATCAGGCGGTCCACGAACTGGCGCGACACGCCGTAGACCGACAGGTCGCGCAGCTGGTGGCGGTGGCCGCGCAGCGCGAGCTCGTTGTTGAGCAGCTCGCGGATCAGCGTGCTGTCCACGCTGCCCATGCCGCTGGCGATGACCTGGTTTTCCACCGTCTTGGCGATGTTGAGCGCGACTTCCTCGTTCAGGTCCGTGTGGCGCACGAGCGTGTCGATGAGTTCCTTGCGGTCCCACGGCAGCGTGCTGCCGCGCGCGACGGACTCGACCAGCAGCATGCTGGCATCGGTCAGATCGACGGGCTTGTCGGCGCCGGTGCGCTTGTGCTGGCTGCGCACGCGGATGCGTTCGCGGGCCAGCTGGCGGTGCTTGCGGAAGCGCTTGTAGGCGGCGACGATCGGCGCGTAGCCCTGCTCCGCCAGCACGATCTCGATCAGATCCTGCATGTCCTCGATGTGCGGAATGCGGCGGCCGTGCTCGTCGGCCGAAACGTGGTATTCGCTGCGCGGATCGGACAGCTGCTGCGTCACGAGATCGGCCATCTGCTCGGGCATCGTCTCGCCGACCTCGACGTGGTCGCGGCGGCGCACTTCGTCGGCGGCGCGCGAGATGGCCAGGACGATCTTGTCGCGCCGGAAAGGCACCACCATGCCGTCGCGCTTGCGGAACCCGTCGAAGATCGCCGATTCTGTCTTGTTCATTCCGCCGTTTCTCCTTGTTTTCGGGCTCCAGAAAATCGCAACGGTACCAGGCAACCCGCAGTTGCCTCGCACCGTTTGAAAGCATCTAACGCCAGATGGTTTGACGCCACAACCGGCAATCCGAAAAAAAACCAAAAAAGGCCAAAGACCACCACAAAATGTGGCTGTTAATTGTCAAGACAACAACGAAATGTGTTTTCAGGCCCGCAATTCGTTTTTGAGCAACAAGTTAGGGCCCGCTGTGCAGGGGGTATGGGAAATGAGGCCTGCCAGACGAATCGAGAGGCCGGAAACCTGGCGTTTCGGCGCCTTTTCCGCCGCGCGCCGGCCCCCGGATCCAGCCGGCCACGCGAACAACTTTCCGCGATAAAAATAGCCCGCCGAATGGCGTCGGCGGGCCCGAAAAACGGCTTGGGGAGAGGCTATCCCCCGTTTTGGATTTCCTCCCAAAGTTTTTCGTACTTGGCTTGGTCCTGACCGACGTCGCCGATCATTTCGAGTTTTTCCACCACTTCCGGCGGGGGGAATAAAATCCGATTGGTCCGGAATTCCGGGGAGAGATACTGGTAGCTGACCTCGTTCGGGCACAGGTAGCAGATGTATTCGGTCAGTTCCGCGGCCACGCGCGGATCGAGGATGAAGTTGATGAACTTGTGCGCCAGCACGATTTCCGTGGCATCGGCCGGGATGACCATGTCGTCGAAGCTCAGCGCCGAGCCCTCCTCCGGCACCGCGATCTGGATGTCCCCGTTCTCGCCCTGCCCCGCCATCAGGTCGCCGCTGTAGCCGTGCGCCAGGCTGACTTCGCCGTCGACCAGTTCCTCCTTGTAATCCTCGTTCTCGAACCCGGCCAGATTCTGTTTCCAGCGCAGGACGACGGCCTTGGCTTCGGCCAATTCGCGGTCGTTGGTCGAGTTGAGGCTGTAGCCGAGGAATTTGAGCGCCGCGCCGATCGTTTCGCGGTAATCGGCCAGCATCGTCGCGCGCCCCTTGAGGTCTGCGCGGTCGAGCATCGCCCAGGTGGGCTTGAAATCCTTCACCTGGGTCCCGAGATAGCCCAGGCTGGTGACGGTGACCGCGTAGGGAACGCTGTAGACCATCTTCCGGTCGGGGGCCATCTCCAGATAGGTGGCGTCGACGTTCCGCCGATTGGGAATCCAGTCGGGAACCAGCGGCTGCAGCATGCCTTCGTCGCGGAGGATCTTGACCATGTAGCTGCTGGGAAACAGCAGGTCGAACGGCCCCTTTTCGCGGGCGACCAGCTGGTCGTACATCGTCTCGTTGGAATCGTAGGTATCGATGACGACCTGGCAGCCGTTTTCCTGCTCGAAGCGCTGGATCAGCTCCGGCTTCACGTAGTCCGACCACGTGTAGATGCGCAGCACCGGCTTCTTTTCCTTGCAACCGCAAAGCAGCGCCAGCGCCATTGCGCAGGCCAACCATCGACCGATCGTGCTGCCGTTCATGCCGTCTCCTCCGGTGGGCGCCAAGGCCCAACACGTTAAGATTGTGTCAGGAAAGCCGGCGGCGCGCAACCCAGAACGAACGCTCCGGCGTACAATCGTTTGCGCCCGCCGGAACTAGTACGTGTAGCCGATGGTGAAGCTGAAGCGCCCGCCGTCGCCGAGATATTCGTCGGTGTTGATCGGCCAGGCGTAGTCGAGCTGGATGGGAAAACCGGGGAAGTCGAAGCGCACGCCGAGGCCGTAGCCGTCGCAGAAGACGCCGTCGCCGACTTCGGGATTTTCCTCGTCCGTGGCGAAAATGTCCTGCCAGACGATGCCCGCGTCGTAGAAGAACGCGAAGCGGATCTTCTCCCACACCGGGACGGTGTATTCCGCGGTAAGAGTGGACGCCGAACGGCCGCCGAGCGCTTCGTGGTCCTCGTCCTTCGGGCCGACCTTGCGGTACTTGAAGGCGCGGACCGTGCGGGGCCCGCCCATGAAGAGACGGTCGAAGATCGGCACGCGGTCGGAGTCGCCGTATTCCTCGATCATCGACGCCCAGCCGCGCAGGCAGAGGACGTGGTCGAACCAGAGCGGGACGTATTGCGCGGCGCGGAGCTGGAACTGGTAGGTGTCCGTGTCGCCGCCGAACGGTCCGCCGGCGAGCGTGGCCGAGGCCGATCCGCGGAAGCCGCGGGTGGCGATGAAGGTGCTGTTGCGGGTGTCGCGGATGAGCTCGACGGTGCCGTAGCTCTTCAGCCGGCCGCCGGCTTCCGCCAGGATCAGGTCGCTGGCGTTGGTCGAGACGTTGCGGATGTCGATGTTTTCGAGTCCGTAGATCCAGTTGATGCGGTTGAAGGCGAGCAGCGGCTTGCCCAGCGTCAGCGAACCGCCGGTGGTGGTCTGGTCGTATTCGTCGCTCAGGTAGCGCGCGTCGCGCCGGAACAAGTCCAGGCCCAGCGACAGCCGCCGGTTCAGGAACCAGGGTTCGATCAGCGACATTTCCAGGTCGGAACGCGAACTGCCGACCTGCGCGCGCAGGCGCAGCTTCTGCCCGCCGCCCGTGAGGTGCGGCCAGCCGAACAGGTCGAAGTTGCCCTGCGTCAGCTCCACGTAGCCGATGACGTCGTCCACGCTCGAGATGCCGACGCCGACCATGAACTGGCCCGTCCGCTGCTCTTCGAGGTCGAAGATCAAGTTGAAGCGGTTGGACACGGCCGTGTCCTCCGGATAGGCGTTCACGAAGGAGAAGTAGTTGAGGTTCTGCAGGCGCTTCTCGCTGGAACGGACCTTGACCTCGTTGTAGACCTCGCCGGGGGCCACGCCGATTTCGCGGCGGACGACCTTGTCCTTGGTCTGCGCGTTGCCGCGGATTTCGACGTTCTGGATGTAGGCCAGCGAGCCTTCCTTGACCCGGTAGGTCACCGCCGCCGTGGCCGCGTTCGTGTCCAGCGCCACCAGCCGGTCGACGTCGGTCTTGATGTAGCCGCGCGACCCGAAGTAGTCCCGGACGTTCTGCGCGCTCTTGTCGATGCCCGCCAGCGAAGCGACGGCCCCCACCGGCACGGTCACGCCGCGCGAGACGTCGGCCGTCGGGAACAAAGTCACGCCGTCGACCCGCCACGCGCCCAGCTTGTAGCGCGGCCCCTCCGCGACCCGGAAGGTGACGTCGATCTTCTTGCGGCCCACGTAGGCGATGGTCGGCTCGTCGACGACGGCGCCGAGATAGCCGCGGTCCATGAAGACCTTGCGGATCGATTCGCGGTCGGACGGCAGCCAGCCCGGCTCGAACATGCCGGCGCTGGTGAAAAACGACAGCCAATTGGCCTGGCGCTGCTGCATGACCTTGCGCAGTTCGCGCGCGGGCACGTGCCGGTTGCCCTGGAAGCGGATCTTCCGGACGACGGCGGGCTTGCCTTCCGCCACGGCGATTTCCACGTCCGCGAATTCGGGATTGTCCGCCACGGGCGCGAACGTCCAGGTCAGGTCGGCATCGGGATAATATTCCTTGCGGTAGTGGTCGCGGACCTTCTGGGCCTTCTGGCCCAGCACCGCGTCGTCCGCGCGGTCGCCGGAACCGATCTCCATCAGATCGCGCACTTTCTTGTTGCCGACGTACTCCGCGCCCGTCACCGCCAGCCGGCGGATTTTCGGCTTGCCCGTCACCTGGAAAACCAAGATGGCCCCGCCGTCCGCCGCCTGCTCCAGGCGCACTTCCGCGAAGGAATAGATGCCCGATTTCTGCAAGGCGCGGAGATCCTCCGACAGCGCGCCGCGGTCGAGTTCCTGCCCGACCCGCGCGCTGACCTGCGCCAGCACCTGTTCCGCGTTGATCGGCACCGGCCCGAGCGGGACGACCCGGACGTCGCGGATCGGCGCCGCCGCGGCCGCGGCCGCCCAGGCGCAAAACAGGACCGCCGCGAACCCGCGGCGGAAGAAACGGTTCCGGTTCATGCATCCTCCCCGTCGGCGCCGCCCAACCGGTTGGAAAACCGCGTGAAGCGATCGTCGAAATCCAGCCGCACTTCGCCCGTCGGCCCGTTGCGGTGCTTGGCGATGTCCACGATCGCCAGCCGCAGGTCGCCCGACTCCTTGTCGGCGGCATATTTGCACGGGCGCCGCAGCAGCATGACCACGTCCGCGTCCTGTTCGATCGCGCCCGAATCGCGCAGGTCCGAAAGTTTCGGCACGGCGGTTTTTTCGCGCGTTTCCGGCGCGCGGCTCAGCTGGCTCAGCACCAGCACCGGCACCTTCAGTTCCTTGGCCATGCTTTTCAGCGCCTGCGAAATCGCCGCCGTTTCGCGCTGGCGGCCCTCGGCCGCGAACTTCGAGAAATTCATCAGCTGCAGGTAGTCCACCACGATGAACTCCACGCCGTACTTGCGCTTGAGGCGGCGGGCGCGGGCGCGCAGATCCAGCGCCTCGAGGCCGGCCGTGTCGTCGACGTAGATCGGCGCCTTCGCCAAGGCGTCCATCGCGCCCATGAGCAGGCCGTGCTCCTCCGAATTCACGCTGCCCTTGGCCAGATTCTGCGCGGGCACGCCCGCGTGGCAGCAGACCATGCGGCGCACGAGGGACTCGGCCGACATTTCGAGACTGAAGACGGCCACCGGCTTCGGCGGCTGGTTGCGCGCGCCCAAGGCGACGTTTTCCGCGATGTTCAGCGCCAGGGAGGTTTTGCCCATCGACGGCCGGGCGGCCAAGATGATCAAGTCGCCGGCCTGCATGCCCAGCAACATCCGATCGACGTCCACGAATCCCGTCGAGACCCCCGTGATCCCCTTCTTTTCCGTGATCAGCCGTTCGACTTCGATCGCTTCCTGGTCGATCAGCTGCTTCCAGGTGCGTTCGACGCCGACCTTCTTCTCGCTCAAGCTGAAAAACGACTCTTCGGCGACGCTCAGGAGCGATTCCGCCTCCGTCTCGCACTGGTAGCAGTTTTCGGTCACCACGCGGGCGGCATCGATGATGCGCCGCAGCAGGTGGTTTTCGTAGACGCGCTGGACGTAGTATTCGGCGTGCGCGGTGGTGGGCGTGCCGGAAATCAGGCGCGCCAATTCGTCTTCGCCCCCCACGCTTTCGAGCTGGTTCGTCTCGCGGAGCCGTTCGGCCACGGTGACGAAATCGACGGGCTTGTGGGCTTCGTGCAGGGCCAGCATCGTCTCGAAGAGACTCTGGTGGCGCTGCACGTAGAACGACGCGGGCGAGATCTGCCGTTCGATGCACAGGTCGAGGACGCGCGCGGCGTCCTGCAGGGCGCAGCCCAGCACGGCCCGCTCGGCATCCTCGCTGTGCGGCGGGATGCGGTCCCCGGGACGGGGCGCCCGGGCGCCCGATCCCGTCTCTCCCGCTCCGGCCACGGTTGGCCCTTCTACTCCGCGTCCGCGGAGGCAGCCGCCATCTTTTCGGCGACGACCTTGACCTTCAGTTTGCCGCGCACCTCGGGATGGAGATGCAGGGCGGCTTCGTGGTCGCCCAGCGCCTTGAAGGGTTCGTACATGGCCAGCTGCTTCTTCTGCAGCGCGACGCCGGCTTCCGCCAGCTTCGCCAGCACGTCGGCCGCGCTGACGGACCCGAACAGGCGCCCGTCGGCGTTCGCCTTCACGGAACAGGTCACGGTCAGCTTGTCCAGCTTCTGGAGCAAGGCCTCGGCCTCTTCCTTTTCCTTCGCGAGGCGGGCCACCGCTTCGGCGCGCTTCTTCTCGATGAGCCGCTTGGTCCCGGCCGTCATCGTCGTCGCGAGCTTCTGCGGGAACAGGAAATTGCGGGCATAGCCCGAACGGACGCGGCAGGCGTCGCCGGAACGTCCCAGTTCCGGCACGTCGTCCAGCAAGATCACTTCAATGGATTTACCCATGGCACGTTGCCTTTCCGCCGCCCTAGGGCAGCAATCCCATCACCCGCGCGCGACGGATCGCGCGCTTCACCTGGCGTTGTTGCTTGGCGTTCGCGCCGGTGATGCGTCCCGGCGTGATTTTGCCGCGCTCGGTCATGAACTTGCGCAGGAACTCGTAGTCGCGATAGTCGACCTGCTGGTCGGCCTTGAGCAGGCGCGTGCGCGTGCGCCCCGGATCGTCCGTCTTCGCGTCGCGCCGCGGGGCCCGTTTTTTCTGGTCTTTCTTCATGTCTCTCCGCTCCGTGTTTAAAAGGGAATGTCTTCGTCGGCCGCCGGCTTGGCCAGGGGCTCTTCATAGGCCGGGCCCGAGGCGGCGGGGGCCGCCGCGTCGCGCACGGCGCCGTCGCGGCGCGGGCCGCTCAGGAACTGGACGCGTTCCGCGCGCACCTTCAGGCGCGAGCGCTTCTGGCCGGTTTCCTTGTCGTCCCAGGTGTCCATCTGCAGGCGGCCCTCGACGAAAATGGGCGAGCCTTTCGACAGATACTGCTGGCAGGTTTCCGCCTGCCGGTCCCAGACGTCCACGTCCAGGAAAACGGTCCGTTCGACTTTTTCGCCGCTCTTGTTCTGGAACGACTCGTTCACGGCCATGCGCAGCGTGGACACCGCGGTTCCCGACGGCGTCCGGCGGACTTCGGGATCCTGGGTCAGGTTCCCGATCAGCATCACTTTATTCAGCGACGCCATCGGTCGACCCCTTCTGCTTCGGCGCCGCCACCACGGGCGGAGCGGAAACCACCTGCACCCGGAACACCTGCTCGTTGAGCTTCAGGCGCGCCTGGAGGGCGCCCACCTTGTCGCCGGCCAGCTGGAAGGCGATCAGGCCGTAGTGGCCGCTCAGCTGCTTTTGCATCGGCCGCGCGAAATCGCGCTTGCCCAGCCGCGTGCTGCTCGTCATTTTCCCGCCGAGCTTCTCGATTTCCGAGCGGACGGCATCGACCGCCCCGTCCCAGTCCGTTTCCTTCAGGTTTTCCTGAAAGATGATCATCGCCTCGTATTTATTCACCTCATGCCTCCTCAATTGAACCGATTCATCGCGCTGGCCGTCCCCTGGACGAGGATGCATTCCAAGGCGTCCGCCGCCCGCGCGGCGGCTTCCGCCAACGCCCGGCGCTCCTCGGAGCCCATCCGCTCCAACACGTGATCCTTCAAACTTTTTCCTTCTTCCTGTTCTCCAACTCCGACCCGCACCCGCACGAATTCATCCGTTCCCAGGCGCTCGATCACCGATTTCAGCCCGTTGTGTCCGCCGGCGCCGCCCTGGGCCCGGATCCTCAACTTGCCCAGCGGCAGGTTGACGTCGTCGGCCACGACGATCAAGTCTTTTGCGGCCAGCCCGGCCGGCCGCATCAGCGCCGGCAGGACGTTGCCGCTCAGGTTCATGTACGTCAGCGGTTTCGCCAGCAGCAGGTTTCCGGCGCCTTCCAACGCAGCCTTCGCGGTTTGGACCGGTCGGCACCACGAGCGGCGGAACGTCGCGCCCCGGCGTCCCGCGAACTCGTCCAGCACCCACCAGCCGGCGTTGTGCCGCGTGTGCTCGTAGGCTCGTCCGGGATTGCCCAGTCCCACCACCAGTTTCATGCGCGCAATGCGTCTCCTGCCGCTCGGCGCGGCTTACTTCTTCTCCTTCTTCTCTTCCTTGGCCGCCGGCGCCTTCGCGGCGTCCTTGCCCTTCTCGGCGCCTTCTTCGCCTTCTTCTTCCTTCTTCTCGGTCAGCACTTCCGGACCGGCGGCGGCGGCTTCGGCTTCGGCATCCGCCGTGGCCTTCTCTTCTTCCTCCGTCCGCGGCGCGGCGACGGCGGCGACCACCTGGTCGGGATCGCTCAGCACCTTGTACTTGGCCGCATCGACCTTGACGTCCCGCACGCGCAGCGTCTTGCCGATGTGCAGGTCCGCCACGTCCAGTTCGAATTCCTCGACCAGGTCGCCCGGCAAGCACTGCACGTCCAGCGTGCGCAGCACGTGTTCGAGGATGCCGCCTTCGTTCGCGACGCCCGTGGGGACGCCGACGAGCTTGACCGGCACTTCGATTTCGATCTTGCGCGTCATGGACACTTCGTAGAAGTCCACGTGGATGATCCGGCCCGTCAGCGGGTGGTGCTGCATGGCCTTGAGCATGACCTTGACGGGCTGCTCCTTCCCTTCCACCGTCAGATCCACGATCATGTTCTCGCTGCGGTGCGTCCGCAGCATCACCACGAAATCGTGTTCGTTCAGCTGGACGTCCAAGCCCGGGCGGCCCTCGCCGTACACCACCGCCGGGAACCATCCCGTGCGGCGCAGG
>CALMNW010000003.1 GCA_937872095.1 uncultured Verrucomicrobiota bacterium | reverse complement strand
TCACACGCTTTCGGACATTGCCAAGTTTTTACGTAGCGTGGAAAAATCGGCCAAAATTTTTCCATGTCACGTCAAACCCGCCCGACCGCCGTTTTCCTCCTTTATTTGCTAATTCTTCATTGAATTCACCCCGCGGCCCGCTTATGCTCTCGTCCATCATGACGGCGCAGAACGTCCATTTCAAATGCCTCCATTGCGGCCAGGCGCTCGAGGCGCCGGGCGAACTGCTGGGCCAGTTGATGGATTGCCCCACCTGCGGCGAGACCGTCGAAGTCCAAAAATCGCACATCGTCCTGCCCCCGCCGCCCCCGACCCCGCACCTGCCCCCCCGGCCCATGCCCAAGCTGAAAATGCCGCTGCCGCCCGGCACCGCCAAAAAGGCCCGGCTCAAGGAGTACAAGGTCCTGACAAAAACGGATCCCTGCTTCGCCGGGACCTTCGACCCCGACAAGCTGGAAGAGGCCCTGAACGCCTATGCCGCGCAGGGGTGGCATTTCGTTTCCGTCGCCACGGTTTCCGTGCCGAATGCCGCCGGCGAGCCGCGGGACGAAACGATCGTGGTCCTGGCCCGCGATAAATGAGGTAGGGACGGCTCTCCGAGCCGTCCGTTGAAAATAATCCGGACGCCTCGGAGAGGCGTCCCTACCACAAGACCATGCAAACGGAAGAAAACGAGATGGAGGACTTGTTTCCGCAACGCAAGCGTCTACCTCACGACATGCCGCCATGGGTTGCGGCAGATGCCGTATTCTTTATCACGCTGAACGCGCGAGAACGCGGCGGCGCTCCCCTGTTGGATCAAGATCGCCCCATTCGCTTGTGGGAAAGCGCTCGGCGTTACGCGCGGCAAAACGAATGGTGGCCGCACCTGTTTCTGTTGATGCCCGATCATCTGCACCTGTTGGCTAGCTTTGCCCGGTCTTCCGGTCCGCGGATCGTTTTGCCCAAGTGGAAACGCTGGACGGCGCGCGCATTGGGCATCCGCTGGCAACGCGACTTTTTCGAGCACCGCCTCCGCACGATCCGGGAATACCATGAAAAAGCCAGTTACATCCGCCAGAATCCGGTCCGAAAAAGCCTCGTAAACAAGCCGGAAGCATGGCCCTTCGTTTGGGAAATGCATGACTAGGTAGGGACGGCTCTCCGAGCCGTCCGTTGAAAGAATATCCGGACGCCTCGGAGAGGCGTCCCTACCTTCGAACGGCTTCGAACGGGGACCAACTCCGCGCTTTCCCGCCCGGCGGGCTTCGGCTATCCTGCCCTGCATGCTGACGCTGTTGAGAGTGAAGAATCTCGCCCTCGTCGAAGAAGCGAGCGTCTCGTTCGAGCCGGGGCTGAACGTCGTGACCGGCGAAACCGGCGCGGGCAAATCCATTTTGATCGGCGCGCTGTACCTGCTGCTCGGGGAACGCGCGGACACCTCCGCCGTGCGCGCAGGCGAAGCGCAATGCGTCGTCGAAGCGACGTTCCATCTCGAAGACCCCCGGGCCGTGGACGCCGCGCTGGCGGAAGCCGGACTCGATCCGTGCGAGGACGGACAATTGCTCCTGCGTCGCACGGTGAAAGCGGGCGGCGGCGGCCAGGCGTTCGTCAACGACGCGCCCGTCACGCTGCCGCTCCTGAAGCGCCTCGGGGCGGGGCTGGTGGATCTGCACGGGCCGCACGACCACCAGTCGCTGTTCCAGCCGGCCGCCCAGCTCGACATTCTCGACGCCTACGCCAAGGCCGACCGGGAGCGCGCGGCCTATGCCGCCGCTTTCGGGAAATGGCAGGCGCTCCTCGCCCGCCGCGAAGAGCTCTCGCGCGACGTCGGCGACCTCGCCGCGCAAATCGACTTGCTGGCCTACCGCGTGAAGGAAATCGAAGACGCCGAACCCGTCGAAGGCGAAGAGGAAAAAGTCCGCGACGAGCAGCAGACGGCGGGCCATGCGCAGCGCATCCTGGAGCTGGGCCAGCTGGTCGTGCAGGCGATCTCGGAGGACGAAAACGCGGCGCTGTCCGTCCTGGCCCCCGCGCGCAAGGCGCTGGAAGAACTCGCCCGCCTGATGCCCGCCGCGAAGGACTGGCCCGGGGAACTGCGCGCCCACACCGACGCCCTCGCCTCCCTATCCGGCGTCCTGCAGCGCGAGCTGGCCGACATCGACGCCGATCCGGCGCGCCTCGAATGGCTGGACCAGCGCCTGGCGACCTACGACAAGCTCAAGCGGAAGTACGGCGGGTCGGTGGCGGAAATCCTCGCCGCGCTGGAAACGGCCAAAACGCGCCTGCAGGACCTGCGGAGCCGCGACGAACAGAAGGCCGCCGTCCAAAAGGAAATCGCGGCGACCGAGAAGGAATTGCAAACGCTGGGCGCGGCGCTGCGCAAGCGCCGCGCGGCCGCGGCGGAAAAACTGGCCCCGGCCATCACCGCCG
>CALMNW010000002.1 GCA_937872095.1 uncultured Verrucomicrobiota bacterium | reverse complement strand
GTCCGCTGCGCGCAGGAACGCTCGCAATCCCTCAACCGCTTCCTCGCCCGCCGCGACCTTTGCGACAAGATCGCCGAAAAGATCCACGGCGAGAAATCGAAGAAACAGCAGGAGCGCGAAAAGATCCGCCGCCAGAAGCGCCGCCGCTCCCGCCGGCAAACGGCGATCATGGTCGACGCCAAGAAGAAACACGGCGCGAAAAAAGCCCTGCGGAAAAAACCCGCCCGCGACGATTGAGCCGGATCAAACCGGGTTCTGGGAGGAAAGCTCGTCCTCGAGCGTCCGCACGCGGCGCTGGGGAATCCCCTTCACGACGATGGCCTTGTCGGGCAGCGCCGGGCAGGCCACCTGACAGGCTCCGCAACCGCGGCACATCTCCGGCTTCACGACCGGACAATTGACGCCGTTGTGCTCCACCGCTTCGATCGCCAGATACGGGCAGAATTCGTGGCAGACCATGCAGTATTGTCCGTCGCTCCAGGCGATGCATTTGCCGCGCGCCACCTCCGCCAATCCGATGGCCAGGGTCCGCTTGGATTCGAGCGCCAGCCGTTCGATGGCGCCGGTCGGGCAGACCTTGGTGCATTCGTTGCAGTACTCGTAGCAGTGGGTCGTGGAATACCCGATGGACGGCGTCAGCAAACCGGCCAGACCGCTTTGGCCGAAGTCCGGCCGGAGAATGCCCTCGGGACAGGCCCGGATGCAGGCGCCGCAGCGCGCGCACTGCCCCGTGAATTCCGCCTCCGGCCGCGCGCCCGGCGGACGGATCGGCAACGGGTCGCCGGCCGCCGTCCGTCGCAGCGCCACCGCCGCGGCCCCGCCTGCCGCGACGCCCAGAAAATCCCGGCGGCTGAGCGCGAGCCGGAACGTCTTTTCCTCCGCCGGAGCGGGCCGGGTTTCCAGCCGGCGCCGGACGGCGCTCAACCCATCCTGCGCGGCGCCCAGCGGACAGATCCGATGGCACCAGGATTGCGGCAGGAGAAGGCTCAGCAGCAACACCAGCGGAAAGCCCGCCGCGAGCGCGAACGACGTCCACGTCGGCGGTACGCGCCACGCGCTGAAAAATCCGCCGAAAATGGACAGCGGATCCAGCCAGATGAAGAGCGGATATCCAAACGCCGCCCCGCCGATCAACGCCAGAAGCAGCCAACGGCCGACGTTCGGCAGGCGGACGAACCGCCCGCGGTTTTTCTTGTTCAGCCGGCCGATGCCTTCCGCGGCGAAGCCAACGGGGCACGCGTAGCGGCAAAACCAGCGGCTCCGGCAGTAGCCGAGAACCAGAACCGGCAGTCCGAGGAAAATCCAGACCGTGGGCGTTCGCGCCGCCAGCGCGCCCAGCACGCCGAGCAAAGGGCTCAGCGAGGGAAAGACCATCGCGGCTTCCCGCCATGGCAGCACCTGCAGCGCCAGCGTCGCCGCCCCGAGAAAGATCCCTCCGCGGATCAGGTTTCGTTTCATGTCCCGATGCGCTGCACGTCGACGTTCGACAAATCCCCGCACCCGATGCCCATGTCGTGGGCGATCTGGATGTACGGAATCGAGAAAGGTTCCCGGCGGAAGAGCGTCGCCACGTAGGCGTCCACCGCCACCGGATCGGTCCCGAAGACGAGCTGGTTCGGAGTTTCCATCCGGCCCGGGCCGCGCGGACCGTTCGTCACCATGATCCGCGTGGCATCCACGATGATCAGCGCGGCCCGGAGGAACGTGCTGAAGTCCGCGATGCACTGGTGCAGCCCATTGCGATGCCAGAACCCGCGATCCTGGACGGATCCCATCCAATTCTTCATGCTGGCCGTCATGATGCCCCCGCCGTGGCTCTTGGCCACCGGCATGTTGATCAGACAGTCGGTTTCCAGCACGTCCTTCACGACCGAAGCCCGTTGGAGGATCTTCCCCTTGGGAAGGTCCACTTCCCGGAAATCCTTGCCGGCCTGCGGCTCGTAGAGCCGGGCCCCGGTGCGCTTGGCCACCGCGCCAATCCCGCTCATCGCAAAGGATTTATCGGAGGAGGAACACGGATTTTCCGGCAGGACGACCGTGGCCGCCCCGGCAGCCAGGCCGGATCGGATGCAAGCCTCGACGACCTCTGGGTTCGTATTCGCCCCCTGCTCCGGCGTGGAAGCCCAGCCCACGTTGGGCTTGAGCGTCATCTTCTGCCCCGGCCGGAGGAACGCGCTCCACCCACCGAGCGCCTGGATCCCGGCCTCCAGCATGTGGGGAATATCGGTTCCTTGCACCACGAACAAGCGCGCCGCATACGGAGAATCCCCGGCGAACAGCCGGCGCGGCGCGAAGGCCAAGGCGGCGGCCGTCGCCGCCGCCGTTCTCAGGAAATCTCTGCGAGGCATCGTGCTCATGGCGGAATCCTCCGGGTTCACTCTTCGCGGCGGACGTCCGCGCCCAGCGCGCGCAGGCGCGCCTCGATGCGCTCGTAGCCGCGATCGATCATTTCGGCCTGCTCGATGACGGTCTTGCCCTTGGCGCACAGCGCCGCGATGACCAGCGCCATGCCCGCGCGGATGTCGGGACTGGTGATCAGCTGCGGGCGCAGCTTCGCGGGACCGCTCACCACGACGCGGTGGGGATCGCACTGGACCAGCGTCGCGCCCATTTCCAGCAGGCGGTCCACGAAATACATCCGGCTTTCGAACAGCTTCTCGAAGAACAGGATTTCGCCGCGCGTCTGCGTCGCCAGCACGAGCGCCACGCTCAGCAGGTCCGAGGGAATCGCCGGCCAGATGCCGTCTTCCATTTTGGGAATCGCGCCGCCCAGGTCCTGTTTCACGCGCAGGTCCTGCCGCGCCGGCAGCCGAAGCTTGCCGTCCGCGACCGTCCATTTCACGCCCAGGCGGCCGAACGCCCGCTGCATCACCCGCAGCGTCGTCGTATCGGGCAAATCGGTCACGGTCAACGCGCCGCCGGTGGCGGCGGCGGCCGCAAGAATGCTGCCGATTTCGACGTAGTCGGGCCCGACGCGGTGCCGCGCGCCGCCCAGCTTCTTCACGCCTTCGATCTCGATGCGGTTGGTGCCCAAGCCGGAAATCTTCGCGCCCATCTTGATCAGCAGCGCGCCGAGATCCTGCACGTGCGGCTCGCAGGCGGCGTTGAAGATCGTCGTGCGGCCCGGCGCAAGCGTCGCGGCCATCAGGATGTTTTCGGTGGCCGTCACGCTGGCTTCGTCCAGCAGGATGTCCGCGCCGCGGAATTTCCGGCGGCGCAGCCGGAAGGCGGCGCCGGTCCAGGACAGACCAATGCCCAACTGGTCGAGACCTTCGAAATGCGTGTCCAGCCGGCGGCGGCCGATGACGTCGCCGCCCGGCGCGTAGAGCGTGGCGCCGCCGCGGCGCGCCGGCAACGGCCCGGCCAGCAGGATGGAGCCGCGCACCTTCGCGCACAGCGCCCGGTCGAGCTCGGTTTTCTTCAGCCCCCGGGCGCACAGCTCGACGGCGTGGCCTTTGCGCTTCACCGCCACGCCGAGATCGGCCAGCAGTTTCAGCATGTTCTCGACGTCGAGGATCGCGGGAACGTTCGCGAGAACGAGCGGCTCGTCGGTCAGGACGCAGGCGGCCAGCATCGGCAACACCGCGTTCTTGTTGCCGAGGGGACGGAACGTTCCGCCGATCTTGCGGCCACCCCGAATGATCAATCTCGCCATGAACGCGCTCCCGCCGTCATTCCACCGTGACGCTCTTGGCCAGGTTGCGGGGTTTGTCGATGTCCGCCCCGCGCGCCTTGGCGTTGTGGTAGGCGAACAGCTGCAGCGCGACGACGTTGACCAGCGGGGAGAGCTCTTCGATGGTTTCCGGCACCGGGATGACGTCTTGCGCGAGTCCGCGGAGGGACTCGTCGCCTTCCGCGACGACGGCGACGATGCGGCCCTTGCGCGCCTCGACTTCCTTGAGGTTCGAGACCATCTTGTCGCGCACCTCGTCCGCCGTCGGCGTGCACAGGCACACCACCGGCAAGAGCTCGTTGATGAGCGCGATGGGCCCGTGCTTCATTTCGCCCGCCGCATAGCCTTCGGCGTGCTGGTACGAGATTTCCTTGTTCTTGAGCGCGCCTTCGAGGGCGATCGGATAGTTGAAGCGCCGGCCCAGATACAGCGCGTTGAAGCACTCGTAGTACTTCTGCGAAATCGCCCGGATATCGTCCTGGCGGTCGAGCACGCGGTGGATGTAATCCGGAATCCGCGCCAGTTCCGCCGTCAATTCCCGTTCGCGCTTTTCGTCCAGCGCGCCGCGCAGCCGGCCCAGGCGGATCGCCAGCAGGGCGAACGCCATCAGCTGCGCCGTGAAAGCCTTGGTCGACGCCACGCCGATTTCCGGTCCGGCCTGCGTCAGCAGCGCCGCGTCGCTTTCGCGCAACAGCGTGCTGCCCGGCACATTGCAGATGCTGACGACCTTGCAGCCCATTTCGCGCGCCAGCCGGACCGAGGCCAGCGTATCCGCCGTTTCGCCGGATTGCGACACCGCGATCGCCAGCGTCCGTTCCGGCAGGCGGGGTTGCCGATAGCGGAATTCGCTGCCCAGATCCGTCTCGCACGGGATATCGGCCCAGCGTTCGATCAGCAGCCGGCCGTACATGCCCGCGTAGTGGGCCGTGCCGCAGCTCAAGATCAGCACGCGCTGCGCGTTTTGGGCCTGCGCTTCCAGCAGCGCCGACGCTTCGCCGAGGTCGACCGAACCGTCCTTCCGGACGTGCGCGTCCAGCAGCGTCCGCAGCACGCGCGGCTGCTCGTGGATTTCCTTCAGCATGAACGTCTCGAAACCGGCCCGTTCCGCCGCTTCCGCTTTCAGCGTGACGGCCTTGATTTCGGGCGCCGCGGGCGTGCCGTCCAACTTCGAGACGGCCACGCCGGCCGGCCGCAATTCCGCCACTTCGCCGTCGTTCAGGTAGATGACCTTGTTCACGCGGTTCAGGATGGCGGGCACGTCGCTGGCGATGAATTGCTCGCCGTCGCCGACGCCGACGATGAGCGGGCTGCCGCAGCGGGCCGCGTACAGCGCGTCCGGTTCGTCGCGGAAGACGATGCCCAGCGCGTAGGCGCCCCGGGCCGACCGCAACGCCTCGCGGATCGCTTCGAGGCGGCTTTTCCCGCCGCCCTTCAGGATTTCCTCGATCAGGTGCGGAATGACCTCGGTGTCGGTTTGCGAACGGAACACGTGCCCTTTGGCTTCCAGTTCCGCGCGCAGGGCGAGGTAGTTTTCGATGATGCCGTTGTGCACGACCGCGATGCGGCCCGAACCGTCGAGATGCGGGTGGGAATTGATTTCAGACGGTTCGCCGTGCGTGGCCCAACGGGTATGGCCGATGCCCAGCCCGCCGGCGACAGGTGTCGCGTCCAGCGCCTCTTCCAAATTCGAAAGCCGCCCCACCCGCTTGAGGATCGCCAGCGCCCCGTCGGCCTGCCGGACGGCCACGCCCGCCGAATCGTAGCCCCGGTATTCCAGGCGCTTCAGCCCCTCGATCAACAGCGGAACCGCGTTTTTCGGCCCCACGTATCCCACGATGCCGCACATGTCATGCCCCTTTCGGCTGCGCCCTCATCCCAGATCGCATAAAAGCAAAGGCCGGGACCGCGCAACGGTGTCCCGGCCATGCCATGGGAAAACAGCCTTGATTAGGGGTCGACGATCTCGACCACGGCTTCTGCATCCTGCGCGGGATTCATGAAGGCGCCCGTCAATTGCTTGCCCTTCAAGGAAAAGGCCGAGCCGCCCTTCAGCACCGCCACGATGCCGGCATCGCGGAACGGATCCTGCAGCTTGTTCGGCACGATCACGTCCGTATCCGCCGGCAACGAGCTCACGCCATCCGCGTTCCGGGTGAACAGGAACGTCGTGCCTTCCCGGGCCGAATCCAGACCCGCGACCATTCTCCACGCATTTCCCTCTCCATCCGCAAATTCGGTTTCATCGGAACTCTTCACGGCCGGCAGACCCCGGGCGGAGAAGAAGTCGAAGGAAACCGTCATGGCGCCGGAGGTCACCAGATTGATGAAATAGTCCGAAGAACTGTCGTAGTCGCCGATCTTGGGCCAGGCGCCGAAGGTGCCGCCCAGCACCACGTCGTCCATCTGTCCGGCAAACGCGGACTTGTAGATGTTCGCGCCGTTGGAGACGGTCTGCACCATGGCCGCACTGATCAGGGCCTTGTTGACGGCCGGCACCAAAATGGCGGCCAGCATGGCGATGATGGCGATAACCACCAGCAGTTCGATCAGGGTAAAACCAAAGGCCTTGCGCTTCATGACTTTCTTGTCTCCTTAGTTAGACGACTCTTCCGGGCATCATACGCTTTCGGGGCGTTCCGTCAACCCCATCCTAACGAAAAACATATTTTTAAAGGCCCAACGCCCAATCGGGAAAAGCCCCGTGGATCAAGAGGGCGATGGCGATTCCCAACAGCGCGCCGAGAAACACTTCCGCCCGCGTGTGGCCGAGGAATTCCACCAGCTTTTCCGGAGAAAACTTGTGGTCCCGATAGAACTCTTCCGCCATCTGGTTCAACAGGCGCGCCTGGACGCCGGCCGCCCGCCGCACGCTTTGCGCATCGATCATGATCAACGCCAGCATGCCCATCGCCACCGCGAAAACCGGCGAGCCCATGCCCTCGCGCAGGCCGACCGAGGTCGCGCAAGCCGCCGCCGACGCCGTATGCGAGCTGGGCATCCCCCCCAGCCGGAACAGAAAGCCGTAGTCGAACTTCTTTTCCCGGACGGCAAAAGTGACCAGCTTGATGAATTGCGCCACCAGCCAGCTGGCCACCGCCACCACCAGCGTCGCGTTGTTGATGAAATCGCGGAACATGGTTCGCTTTATATGAAACCGGCGCTTCTTCTCGCAACCCTAAATCCACGTTTCCCCAATTTACTTGCGCGGCCCCCGGAATTGTGGTCTGCTCGCGAGCGAAATTCCCCCGGGATCTCAGCATGGGCACATCCTCAAAAGAATTGGCGCGGAAATTGCGGAAATTGGCGGCCCGGCAACACGGCTGTTTTACCGCCGCGCAAGCCGTCGAAACCGGATATGCCGACAGCGTCCACCTCTACCACGTCAAAAACGGCAAATGGGTCCGCGTTTTCAGGGGGATTTACCGTTTTGCGGACATGCCCGAGACTCCGGCCGCCCGCTGCATGGCCGCTTTGCTGTGGACCCGCGATAAAACCGGCAAAATCCAAGGTTTTCTGGCCCCGGAAACCGCCGAGGCGTTGCGTTCCGACCTCCTGTCCGCCGAAGATCCCATCCAAATCGTCGTTCCACGGGGATTCCGGCGTTCTTCCGAGGTTCCAAGCGGTATCCAAATCGCAACGGCGGAATCCAGTTCACATAAAACCTCAAAAATATACGGTCTCCCTGTTCAACAGAGCCCCGCGGAGACGACTACGGCACCGATCGCCCCTCGCGGCGACCTGGACGCTCCCGATTATTACGATTGGCTCGATTACCAAGCGGTTTTATGCGAAAAAGCCACCTGACGACCTCTCTCGGCCTCTTTTTCGCCTTTTTTCTCGCCTCAAGCACCGCTTCGGCCCTTTTTTTCCGCCTAGACGGCAATCGCCTCTGGCTGCAAGCCGAACAAACCCCGTTGGTGGACGTTCTCGAGCAGTTTTCGCGGGTCGGCGTGGAGGTCCGCCTCGATCCCCGCATCCAATCGGCCGTCACCGGCATCGTCCTCGGCCAGGACATCGACGATGCGTTGGAATCCGTGTTGGCTGGCTACGATTACCTGTTGACCTGGAAAATGCTGCGCGGCCCGCTCGGCCGCGTGCCGAAATTGAAGGAAATCCAGGTCTTCCTGCCCGGCAGCGCTTCGGCGGCCCGCCCCATGCCTAAAAAACCGCGCCGTTTCGACGCCACGCGAGGGGTTGCGGGCACCTCGCCCGAATTCGTGAAGGACGAACTGCTCGTCGGTGCCCGGCCTGGCACCACCTATGCGCAATTCCAGCACCTTCTCGACCAAATCGGCGGCATGATCGTGGAAGCGGATGCCGCCACCGGCGTCTATCTCGTCCGTTTTCCGCCCGGAACCAACGTGGAGGCGCTGTTGCCGCAGTTGGCGCGCAATCCGCTCATCGCCGAGGCCGAATTGAACTATGTGACCCGCCTGCCCGCCGGTTGGCCGGCCGGCTTGCCCGCCCTGCCGGCCGTGACGGCCCCGGCTGATGGGTCCATCCCCGTCGCCGTCCTCGACAGCGGTCTCGATCCGAATGCGGGACTATCACCCTTGGTTTCCGCCGGTTGGGACGCCGTCGATCCCGATCGCGCCCTTGCGGATCCCGACGGACACGGCACCCAAATGGCCATTCTGGCGTCCGGCCTGCTCGCGGCGGATGGCCTCTCCGCCTCGGCCGAAGCCCTGCCGCTGGTTTCCGTCCGGGCCTTCGACGAAGACGGGAAAACGTCCAACTTCGCCCTCATGCAGGCGCTCGCCTATGCCGCCAAGGCCGGCGCCAAGGTCGTCAACATGAGCTGGGGTTCCGAAGTCGACAGCGAATTCATGCAGGCGGCCGTCCAGGCGGCGGCCCGGCAAGGCCTGCTGCTCGTCGCCGCCGCCGGAAACGAACCCACCGGCAAGCCCATCTATCCCGCCGCCTACGCCGACGTGATCGCCGTCGGCGGCGTCGACGCCGGCGGGCAGCCGTGGGCGTCTTCCAACCACGGCGATTTCGTCGATTTGTCCGCCGCAGCGACCGCCACTCTTCCCGCCGGCACCTACGTCGGCACGTCCATTTCTTCCGCCGCCGTCGCCAGCGCCCTCGCCCAATACCTGAACCAAACGCCGGGCGCCACCGCGGCCGAAGCCCTCGCCGCGCTCAACAAAGCCCTTTCGTCTGCGCCCGCCGGCGGCTATGGCTCCGGCATTCTCGATGCCGCCGCCCTCCGCCGCTTTCTGAATCCCTGAGCGCGTCCCCGGACGCAAATCCGCAAAATGCGGATTGTCCCCTCTTCCTCCATCGTGATACAAATTCGTCGTTGTTTCCCCAGGAGAAACCATGAGCACCGAACTGAACCAGCAGACGTTCCCAGATTTCATTTCATCCGGCCTCGCGCTGGTGGATTTCTGGGCTCCGTGGTGCGGCCCCTGCCGCATGCAGATTCCCATCCTCGACCAAGTCGTCCAGAAAATGCCCGACGTCAAGATCGGCAAGATCAACGTGGATGAAAACGGCGATCTCGCCGCCCAATTCGGCGTCAACACCATCCCCTATCTCGTCATCTTCAAGGACGGCCGGAAAGTGGCCGAGTTCGTCGGCATGCGCCAAGCCCAGGTGCTCGTCGATGCGCTCGCCGCCGCGAAATAGCCCCGCCCCATGCCGCTCTTCGAGTACATCTGCAAATCGTGCGGCGAAATCGCCGAGCTGCTCGTGAGCGGTTCGCAGAAACCGGCATGCCCGAATTGCGGATCGCGCAAGCTCGAAAAGCAGTTGTCCACGTTCAGCGCCCAGGTTTCGTCGTCCAAATCGTTCTCGCCGCCCCCCTGCGGAACCGGCAGCTGCCCTACGCGCGGCTGCGGCTGCGCCGGCGGCGGCTGTCCCCACAGCCATTAACCCCACGGAGCCCACATGAAGAGTCCGCTCGCCGTCATCGCCATCGGAGGCAATTCCCTCATTCTCGACAGCAAGAAAATCACCGTGGAAGACCAGTACCGCGCGGCCCACGAAACGGCGCACCACATCGCCGCGCTCGTCGCCGCGGGCTACCGCGTCGTGATCACCCACGGCAACGGCCCCCAGGTCGGCTTCATCCTGCTGCGCTCCGATCTCGCCCGCAACGTGCTCCACCAGGTGCCCCTCGACAGCTGCGTCGCCGACACCCAGGGCGCCCTCGGCTACCAGATCGGCCAGACGCTCTCCAACGAACTCAAGAGCCAGAATCTCCGCAAGTCCATCGCCACCGTCGTCACCCAGGTCCTCGTCGACAAGAACGATCCGGCGTTTTCCAATCCCACCAAGCCCATCGGCTCCTTCTACACCGAGGCCGAAGCCCAAAAGCACAAGGCCGACAGCGGCTGGGTCCTCAAGGAAGACGCCGGCCGCGGCTGGCGCCGCGTCGTCGCCTCGCCCAAGCCCCTGCGGATCGTCGAGGAAGACACCATCCGGCTTCTGCTCGAGCAGGACGTCGTCGTGATCGCCGTCGGCGGCGGCGGCATTCCCGTCCGGGAAAACGAAAAGGGCGAACTCGAAGGCTGCGCCGCCGTCATCGACAAGGATCTCGCGTCCTGCCTCCTCGCCAAGAATCTCAAGGCGGATCTGTTCATCATTTCCACCGGCGTCGACAAGGTCGCCATCGACTTCAAGAAACCGACCCAGCGCGAGCTCGACCAGCTCACCGTCGCCGAGGCCAAGAAATATCTGGCCGAGGGGCAATTCCCCGCCGGCAGCATGGGTCCCAAGATCGAAGCCGCCGTCGACTTCCTCGAACACGGCGGCAAGGAAGTCATCATCACCCAGCCCCACCTCCTCGAAGAAGCCATCGCCGGCCGGAACGGCACGCACCTCGTGCCGTAAGGATGGAGCCGGGACGCCTTCGTCCCGGATGGAAACAATGAAATCCAGCCAGGCCCAGCTCGGCCGCGTCTTCGTCCTCCGCCTGGAGGACGGCGAGATCGTCCACGAATGCATCGAGAGGTTCGCCGCGGAACGGGGCATCACGCACGCCGCCTTGACCCTCCACGGCGGCGCCGACGACGGCAGCGTCTTGGTCGTCGGCCCGCGCGAAACCCGGTCGCCGCCGCCCATCGCCCCGCAAACCGCGACGCTCGCCGGCGCGCACGAAGTCGTCGGCACCGGCACGCTCTTCCCCGACGCGAACGGCGTTCCCATCCTCCACGTCCATCTCGCCTGCGGTCGCGGCGAAAACACCGTCACCGGCTGCATCCGCACTGGCGTGAAAACCTGGCACGTCCTCGAGGTCGTTCTCGTCGAATTGGTCGGTTCGACCGCCCGGCGCCTGCCCGACGCCGCCACCGGCTTCGAATTGCTCGTGCCCTGAAAAAAGAATCCCGGAGGGCCGAACGGCGCTCCGGGATAAAGTGGTGAGACGGGCGGGGCTCGAACCCGCGACCACAAGCTTAAAAGGCTCCAGAAAACTATCGTTTTATTGGTATTTTTCAATACTTAAAAAACAATGTCCCATTTATTCTAATTGATTCCGCCCCCTACCCCGCCTAAAGTATGAAAAAGTACAAAAGGGGCGACATGAGAAAAGGTCGAAGGGTAACTGGGCACCTTTACAGGCGCGAAGGTTCATCCATCTGGTGGGTCAAATGGCAGTCGGGTAAGAAGCAGTTCTATCAGACGACCGGGGAAACATCCAAAGCAAAGGCGCGTCAGAAGGCAGACCAGATTCTCGATCCGTTCAAGGCGCAGGAAGAGGCGGACACCCTCGCTACCGTCGTCGCCCGGATGAAAAAGGAAGAATCGGCTGCGCAAAGGGCGGCCGATATTACCAACCGGATCAAGTTGTCGGATGTCTGGCGTCGTTTTCCCTACGATCGTTCCCAGCCGAGGCGGACTCGCGGACAGGTCCGGGCACTATCCCCTATGAACATCGCGCAGAATAAGCGCGATTGGGAACAATTTGTCGATTGGATGGCCGAACACCACGAGACCGCGAAAACCATGCAGGATGTGACCCCCGCAATCGCGCAGAGCTATTCGGACTTCCTGTACAACCGAAAGAAGGTTACTGCGGGGCGGCACAACAAACTGATCACGACGTGCAATGTCATGTACCGGCTGGCAAAAGTACTCTCTCCATTTGCCGACGTGACGAAGTACGAGTTGCCCAAAGAAGCTGAACATCGCGAACCCTTCACCGTCGAACAGGTGCAGAAGCTGATCGGCGTGGCGGAGGGCGAGATGCGCGGCCTGCTGTCCGTCCTGTACTTTACCGGCCTCCGCGCCGGGGACGCTGTTCAGCTCCAGCACAAGAATCGCGTTGTCGTACAGAAGAACGGAAGCGCCCCCGTCCGGAAGATTTTCTTGAAGACCGCTAAGACCGGCGCAGACATCAACATCATCGAGCATCCCCTGCTTACGAAGGTGCTGGCGGAAATCTCTGGCGATTCAGGTAAGGGACCGCTGTTCCCCGAACTCGCGGCGGCCTACCAGCGTGATCCCCATCTGATCATCAAACGGTTCAATCGTCTCATGACACGGGCCTTCGGCAAAGACTTCGACAGAACCGAGAAACGAACAGGAAGCGGGGTGCTGGCCATTGCTCGTTTCGGGATGCACAGCTTCCGTCATAGCCTTGCCACGCATTGCGCGACAGCCGGCGTCCCCATTGCCATTGTCCAAAAATGGTTGGGCCACGCTAGCTCAATGATCACGCGGGCTTACCAACATGTGGGAACCGAGGACCAGGAACGCGTCGTTGCGGCCATCCCCAAGCTAGCCCTCCCTGGTTTCGAAGGCGACATCATTGAAGCCGAGGCGGTCGAAGTCAAAACGGAGCCCGGAGACGAGCCGTTGCCGGCTTGGGGCGTCCAGCAACTGCAGACGATGACGCAAAAGAACTGGAAGTTGATAAGAAATGCAATGCTGGCAAAATCTAAACAGGCTCATTCACAAGCCGGAAGCTTCAAACAGCCCCCCCC
>CALMNW010000001.1 GCA_937872095.1 uncultured Verrucomicrobiota bacterium | reverse complement strand
TCCTTGGCGGCGGCGATGCCGCCGTTGCCGGAGATGGAGCCGACGCCGAAAATCACGTCCGCCCCGGCGTCGAGCTGCTCGAGGGCGAGTTTCTTGCCGCCCTCGAAGTCGTCGAAGGAGCCGACGTAGCCGCCGAGGACGCGGACCTTCTTGTTCTTGATCTTGTTGAAGTGGAGCGCGCCGTTGCGGAAGCCTTCGACGAACTGGTTGACGCTGTCGCAATCGACGCCGCCGATGAAGGCGACGGCGGGATCCTTGGGGTCCTGCAGGTCGGCCCAGGCGGCGGCGAGGTAGCCGGCGGGAAAGGCGCATTCGTCGACTTGGAAGGTCAGGGCCCAGACGTTGTGGGGGATTTTCTCGTAGTCGCCGTCGACGATGGCGAAGAGGGTGCGGGGGTATTGGGCGGCGATGGTCTCGATGGCGGGGGCCATGCGGTAGCCGACGCCGAGGATGAGGCGGTAGTCGCGTTCGGCGAGGGCCGCGAGCTTGCGCTCGAAATTGAGCGGGGAGATGGGCTCGACGAACTGGACGAAGAGGGGCGCGCCCGAATACATCAGTTCTTCGAGGCCTTCGCGGCAGTTCTGGCTGAAGGAATTGTCGCGGAAGGTGCCGCCGTCGGACAGCATGGCCACGCGCAGGGGGCCGCGGCTTCGGCTCGGGAGCTGGGCGGGGGCGGGGGCGGCCGCCAGCGCGGCGGCGATTCCAAGGCAGGCAAGGAGGTATTTCATGGCGGGGCGTCCTGGCAAGAGCGGTTTCATGTCGTCGAGACGGGATCATAGGCCGGCGGGCGGGGGAATGCACGATTTTTTCCGGGCCGGGAAAAAAAACGCACAAGGGGGTTGCCAACGGGCGGGGGGATTGGTAGGGTGCGCGCTACTTTGTGTCCAAAAGACCGAACGAAGAAGGAATGAAGAGAACGATATGCCGACGATCAATCAATTGGTGAAACAGGGCCGCAGCCCGTTGCGCGCGAAGCGCAAATCGCCTGCGCTGCAGAAGTGCCCGCAACGGCGGGGCGTGTGCCTGCTGGTCAAGACGATGACTCCGAAGAAGCCGAACTCGGCGTTGCGCAAAGTGGCGCGCGTGCGGCTCACGAACGGGCAGGAAGTGACCGCCTACATTCCGGGCGAAGGGCACAACCTGCAGGAACACAGCATGGTGCTGGTGCGCGGCGGCCGCGTGAAGGACTTGCCCGGCGTGCGCTACCACATCGTCCGCGGCACGCTGGATTGCCTCGGCATCGAGAGCCGCCGGCGCGGCCGCTCGAAGTACGGCACGAAAACCCCCAAAGCGGCGAAATAAGGAAGGGCGAGCATGAGAAGGCGCAGAGCTGAATCGCACGAGTTCGCCCCGGACGCCCGCTACGGGAGTTCGCTGGTGACGCATCTGGTCAACATCATCATGAACCGCGGCAAGAAGTCCACGGCGCAGCGCACGGTCTACGGCGCGCTGGACCAGATCAAGGAACAGACCGAAGGCAAGGATCCGATCGAGGTCTTCCAGCAGGCGCTGGAAAACATCAAGCCCAAGGTGGAAGTGAAGAGCCGCCGCGTGGGCGGCGCGACCTACCAGGTGCCCGTGGAAGTGGTGCCCGCCCGCCAGACGAGCCTCGCGCTCCGCTGGGTGGTGGACTACAGCCGCGGCCGCAAGGGCGCCTCGATGCAGCGCGCGCTCGCGAGCGAGATCCTCGATGCCTACAAGAACCAGGGCAACGCGGTCAAGAAACGCGACGACACGCATAAGATGGCGGCGGCCAACAAGGCCTTCGCCCATTACCGCTGGTAAATCCCCCGGCCTTTGGCCGAACGGAAAGGACGCCCTGCGGGGCGTCCTTTTTTTGTCGACGATGCCCCGATCCTTGGATTCCGCTTGCGCAAATCGGGGCGGTGGCTGAAACTGATAGGAAATTTCCGCATATGAACACGTACGTCCGCACCTCCGTCCAGGAATTGGAAGCCTATGCCCCCGGCGAACAGCCGAAGGTGGCGGGGCTGATCAAGCTCAACACCAACGAAAATCCGTATCCGCCGAGCCCGGCGGTGGCGCGCGCGCTGGCGGAATTCGCGGCGGATTCGCTGCGGCTCTATCCCGATCCGGTTTGCGCGGCGCTGCGGGAACGCATCGCGCAAGGGGCCGGCGTCGGAACGGAAAACGTGTTCGTAGGCAACGGTTCCGACGAAGTGCTGCGCCTGGCCATGCGCGCCTTCACCCGGCCGGGCGGGGTCGCGGCGGCGTTCGCCCCGTCCTATTCGCTCTATCCGGTGCTGGCGGCGGCCGAAGAGGTCGGTTTCCGGACCGTCCCGCTGCCGGACGGCTACGGCTGGACGGAGCCGCCGGCCGACCTCGGGGCTTCCTTGTTCCTGCTGGCCAATCCCAATGCGCCGACCGGCGTTTTCTACCCGGTGGAGGCCATCGAAGCCTTCTGCCGGAGGTTCCCGGGCGTGGTGATCGTGGACGAAGCCTACGTGGACTTTTCCGGCGGCCGGAATTGCTTGGCGCTGGCGAAACGCCTGCCCAACGTCCTCGTGTGCCGGACTATGTCCAAGTCGTTCTCGCTTGCAGGTTTGCGCATCGGGTGGGCCGTCGGTTCCGCCGAGCTGATCGGGGCTTTGTACAAGCTCAAGGATTCCTACAACGTGGACCGGCTGGCGCAGGCGGTGGCCTTGGCCGCGCTAGGCGATCTGCCTTGGATGCAGGCCAATGCGGAAAAAATCGTCGCGACGCGGGAAAAAGTCGCCGCGGAACTCGCCAAACGGGGGTTCCAGGTGGTGCCGTCGGCGGCGAACTTTTTGTTCGTGGAGCCGCCGGCGGGCCGGTCGGCCGCGGACGTTTTCGCGGCGCTGCGCCGGAAAAACATCATCGTCCGCTATTTTCCCGGAGGGCGGACGGACAATGCCTTGCGCGTGAGCATCGGCACCGACGCCCAGATGGACGCGTTTTTTGCCGCGCTTTGAGCCGCGGGGGCGGGGAAAAGACTCTTCCCGGCGGCGGCCGCCGCGGGTGCCGCGAGGCGGGGAAAGATCGGATCGGTTTCGGATCCCGGCGACCGCCTCTTCTCCATTTCGGCTCGGTGCGCCGCGGCGCCCTCCGGGGGAAAATGCCGGAAGGAAGCGACGGCGGAAACGCCGCCGCGCGCCGTCCCGGCCTCGGGAGCCCGGACTTCGGACTCGGGACCTCGGGTTCCCGGGCATTTTTTGATTGCCAGAGAATTCCATTTGGAGTCTACTCTTCATAAAAGGGCATAACGCCCTTTGTTAGGTTTTGCAGGAAGAACGCATGATGAAAAAAACAGGTGCGGGAATTTTGTCGTTTGCCGTTGGCGTTTTCGTTCTGGGAGGGGGCTTCGCGGGGGTAGGGGGAACGGCTTACGCGCAAGCCGCGCCGGCCGAAATGCCGTTGCCGTCCGTTCCCGCCGAATCGTCGGCGGTCGCCGCGCCGGAAGCCCCGGCGGAGGTCGTCCCCGCGCCGGCGTATGAATACACTTATTCCGAGAAACTGACCGAACTGGCCGCGGCCGACGTCGCGGAATTGCGCCAGCGGCTCGCCGAGGTCGAAGCCCAGATCGACGAAGTGAACATCGCGGAATCCAACGCCCGCGTCCAGGCGGCCCGCGAGCAGGCCCAGGCCGGTTCGAAGGAAGTCAAGGAGATCCAGGCGCAGATCGCGCGGCTGCACGCGGAGATGCGGCAGGCCGTGGATCGCGATCCGGCGGTGGTGGCGGCGGCGGCGGCGGCCGACCGCACGCACATGGAATTGATGGATAGGTTGAATTTCCGCACGGGCCTGTTGCGGCTGATCGCGGAGAAGGAACGGCAGAGCAAGTGGACGGAGCCCGTACCCGCCCCGGAGGAGAACACCCCATGAGATCGATGCAGGCGCTTTTTGGTAGGAACGGCGACGGCCACGGAATGGAGATGCAGGTGAAGGCAACGAGAGGGACGAGCATGCAAAAATCGGCGAAGCGGAACCTGTGGGGAGCCGGACGTTTTCTGGGGCTGGCGCTGCTGGCGGCGGCAGTGTTCACGCCGGCGGCGCAGGCGGCGTTCTGCGCGGCCGATTGGACCGGCCTGGCGACCAACTACAACCAGTTCGCCATCGAGAACGCCTGGGGCCAATGGTCGGACACCAATCAGGTCAAGGTCGATTTCGAGTCCGGCTACGGTCCGGGCGATGACGCCGACGAAGACGGCCTGACCAATCTGCAGGAATTCAACGGCTGGAGCGCGTCCGTCAACGGCCGGACCGTCTGGTTCACGTGGAACCGGACCCTTTGCACCGCGGCCAATTGGGTCAATTGCGGGCCGGATCCGGAAAATCCCGACACGGATTGCGACGGCATCTCCGATTTCTACGAGCAGCGCTATACCCGCACCAACCCGCAATTGCCCGACACCGACGAGGACGGGATCTGGGACGCCATCGAAATCTTCGCGGGATTGGCGCCCACGAATTCGGGCTGGACCTTGTACGACGCGAACGGCCTGCCGGCGCCCGGCGCCCAGCCGACGGGCGAACATCCCTGGATGGATCCCGACGGCGACGGCTTGGACACGGCCGAGGAACTGCCGAGCGAAGCCGTCATCCTGACCTGCGCCACGAACTACAACTTCCCCTTCCAATATCTGACGAACGACGAACACATCGTGGCGGTCAACGGCCGCGTGTGGACGTCGCCGCTGGACTACGACACCGACGACGACCGCCTGATCGATTCGTTCGAGCGCCGTTACAACGGCAACAACGAATTCAACGCGATCGTGTCGGAAGAAGACCATGAAACCCTTGCCAAAGATGCGGATCTGGACGGCGACGGCTACGTCAACTTCCGCGAGCAGTGCATGCATCCGCTGCTGGGCAATTACTGGAGCTCGATGACCCGTACCTCGCCGAAGCGCACGCCGTTCGACACGTTCGCCATTCCCCGCACTGTCATCCGCGGCATCGGCGTGCGGTATCCCCAGCGGGGCGCGGACCGCATGGACGGCTTGTACATGCCGAACTACCTGAACAAGGCCAATTTCGATGGCGCCATGGCGGTGACCAGCTTCAACCTGAGCGATCCGATCCCGCCGCCGGCGGGCGTGATCTGGGGCAGTCCCATCGGGACGGACGCGGGTCCCAGCGCCAAGCAGAATTTCGTGACCGTACTGTCCGACGGGACGGTCGTGTGGAGCGTGTTGCCGGCCGCGGACCGCTGGACCAAGCCGAACGACGCCGACAGCGACGACGACGGCATGCCGGACGGGTGGGAAGGGGAACACGGATTGAATCCATGGGGTAACGACAATGTGTCAGGCGTGCTCGGCGATCCCGACGGGGACACCCTGGTGAACTACCAGGAATATTTTGGCCAGGACGGCTACCGCATCAATCAGGTGACGGGCACCGGCGACGAGTCGAACCCCTGGATCGCACGCTCCGTCAACTTCGGCGCCTTGAGCGCCTTTGGCGCCCGGGCCGGCCAGGTCGGCTACGGCACCCGCGGCGAGCAGGCCCCGAGCAGCTACATTCCGCCGTTCACCACGGCCTACGCACCGGAGTTTTACCCCGGCTTCTTCAATCCGCTGGGGACGATCATCTCGACCAACACCATCTACGACACCAATACGGCGGCAGACATCGACGTGGTGGTGACCAACTGGAGCCCCGTCATCGGTGTGCCGGCGTTCCCGGACCTGAACGAAATGCTGGAACTGTATCCGCAATACGACACGCTCAACGACAATTTCGACATGGCCGTGAACGCTGCGCTGCCGACCAACGGTGCCGGCGCCTTCCAGCCGTTTGCCACCTCGATGGGCGGCTTCTATTATCTGGAACAGGCGGGCTTAGAAGACGGCCGCTATACGCCGGGCATCGACGCCCTCTGGCTGGCCATCAACACTCCCGGCGTCTTCACGCCGGCCTCCCTTGGCCCGCCGCCCGTGGTGGGCGACATCATCCTGTCGGACCCGATCGGCGATCTCGCGGCGCTGGTTGCGCCGTATCCCGACATCACGGTCGATCCGCCGGCGCCTTCGATTCTCGACAACGCGCCGCTGAAGTATCCCATGCCGGGCGCGGACACGGACGACGATGGCTGGCCGGACGCGCTGGAAATCCAGATGGACGTCCGGGAAGGGCGTCAGCCCACGAGTCCGGTGCAGTCGCACAATCCGATGGCGCCGCGTTCCGCGCGGGTCGTGACGGACGACGGCATGACGGTGACCAGCGGTTCGCTTCGGCAGTATTTCGCGCCGAACTTCACCGTCGAGGCCTGGGTCTACATCGAGCCGGACAGCGCTCCGGGCGCCAACGCGTTCGAGGGCACGTTCATCCAAGGGAACATCGAAGTGGCCGAATGGGGCTACAAGGCGCGGACGTTCGATCTCGGCGTCAAGACCATCAACGGCTTCGACACGGTGCCCTACATCGAAATGGATACGCTGGGCGGAAAGACCTACCGGGCGTCCGCCGCGCGTTCCCTGCCGCTGGGCCAATGGGTCCATCTGGCGGGCGTGTTCGGCCGCGACCAGAATTCGCTGACGCTATACGTGAACGGCCTGATCGAGCAGGCCCTGCAGGTGGTGGAAGAGGGCGCGTGCTCCGTGGCCGCGACCCATACCCACACCGGCTCGCTGATCTTCGGCCAGCCCGCCGCCACCAGCCCGAACGGCTTCGCGAATCGGTTGTGGCTCGACGAAATCCGGATCTGGGGCGTGCCGCGGACGTCCGAGGAAATCGCGGATAACCGGGCCACCTTGGTCGATCCGGTGCAGGTGACCGATCCGGCCACGATGCTCTATGAAGAGGAAAATCCGCTGTTCGGCTACTTTAGCTTCGACGACGGCGGCACGACCGCCGAAGACTTAGTGCGGCGCGCGAAATGCAGCCTCCTCGGCAATCTTTTCCCCTACGACCTGACCGTCCCGGGGAACCTCGAAAACGAATATCTGTACCACGACCAATACTACGCGATCAACAGCGACGAAATCGGCGGCGCCTTCCAATTCGACGCCAACAACCCGGCGCCCGTGCGCGGCGCGCTGGACAGCGTCCGCGGCGAGTTCGACACCGACGGCGACGGCTTGCCGGACAGCTGGGAAATCGTGCACCAGCTCAATCCGTTCACCCCCTACACGCCGGACCACAACGACATCTCGACCCGCTACGACCCGGCCTGGGGCGAAATGAGCCCCATCATCGTCGAGCGGACCGGATTCGTCTACCGGGCCTCGATGGATGCGGGCATCACCTGGTTTGAAACCAACGCCCCGCAGGTGGCCGTCATCAACGGACCCGAAATCATCATCACGCCGTGTCCCAACTGCATGGTCGCCTATACGATGGACGGCACGAACATCACGTGGAAGCTGACGGTCGGCCAGATCCTCTACATCCAGGACGGCCAGCGCTGGTACGTGACGGACGAAGGCCTGCCGGTCAAACAGGTGGATTACGGCGGAACCAATATCAACTGGGTGGTCGATACCCTGCGGGATCCAGACGGCGACGGCCTGAACAACCAGTACGAATACTGGAGCCAGACGAATCCGAACCGCTCCGACACGGATGAAGACGGCCGGATGGACGGCGAGGAAGATTTCGACGGGGACGGCTTGGCCAACCGGCTGGAAGCCACCATCGGCTGCCGGCCCGACCTGCGCGACACGGACGACGACGGCTTGACGGATTCCGTGGAGAAGTCCAGCCGGACCTCGCCCATCGATTCGATCAGCCCGCCGAAGAGCATCGCCCTGTATCTGGACGGAAAACCCGGCTCCTACCTGTACGCGGCCGATCGCTACGCTTTCCGCCTGCGGAACTGGACGGTGGAGGCGAAGGTGCTGCCCGAAGATCTGAACGCCTTGGCCGACGGGCAGGGCGCTTCGGTGATCCGCCGCACGGTGCAGGACACGACGAACGACATGTTGGCCGCCAACTTCGATCTGCGCGTGGTCCGGGTAGATACCAACTTGGTGCCCGAAGTGCGCTACATCTACGTGGACGAATCCGGCGCCGGCCAGATCGTCTCCGTCCGGGGCAATCCGGCCAATCCGAGCCACCGGTTGACGGTGGCCGTGGCCAACGATCCTTATCCCACCGACGGCCTGATCCATCTGGCGGCGTCCTACGACGACGAAATCGCCGAATTGCGCCTGTATATCGATGGCGCCCTGGCCGGCAGCCAGAAGTTCCCGGAACTGAGCCGCCCGCTGCAAAGCGGCAAGGGCACGCGGTCGTTCGTGCGCATCGGCGAAGGCTTCAAGGGCTTCGTGGACGACGTGCGGATCTGGTCCGTGACGCGCTCCGAAAGCGACGTCTACAACGACATCAACAGCTCGACGCTGACCTCGACCGGTCTGGTGGCGCGCTATGCGCTGGACGACGGCGGCTGGCCGACCATGCTGGTCCGGGGCAGCGTGATCGCGGCCAACCTCACGGCGCCGCCCGCCCTGCCGTTGCCGAACGCCGGCGACCGCTATCTGGTGGCGGCGGGAGGTTCCGGCGACTGGGCCGGCAAGGACGACTACATCGCGGAATTCTCGGGCGCGGCCTGGGAATTCACCGCCCCGGTGGTCGGCATGCGGATCTTGGACGTCGATTCCGGCAACGTGCTTGAATGGGACGGCGCGAATTGGGCGGTGCCCACCGATCCGAACCTCATCCGCGGCGTGGATTTCGTCGGCGCGCCCCCGACCGTGAATGAACGGATGGACGGGGTGTGCTGGCTGAACGGCGCCGACATCGTCACGATCGACAGCGGGGTGGAGTATTCCGCTCCCGCTCCGGCGCAGGTGTTCTGCGAGGGCGCGATGGCGGCCGGCGCGGCGGCGGCGGGCGATTTCGCCTGGTGGAACAGCAAGGCGGAATACTACCGGTTCGACGGCGGCGCCTGGCTGCGCTGGGGCCCGGCGATCCATTGGCTGGCGCCGGTCCGCTTGAAGGCGGACGGGGTCTACCCGGACGAGGCCACCTTGCTGCTGGCGGCCGGTTCCCGCGTCGTCGGCGAGCGCTTCGTCGTGGAAGATCCCCTCAATCCCGCGATCTACACGGCGATGTCCGAAGACGGCTCGCTCGCGGAGAATTTCTCCGTGGAACCGCTGAACGTGAACGACCGCATCCTGCTGCTGGCTCCGGACCAGGCCGTGAAGGTTTGGGATGGCGCGGCGCTGGTGACGCTGGCCCAGGCCTCCGATCCGATCGGCGACCTGTACGTCTGGGTCCGGAACGAGGGCATCGCCTACAAGAGCGACGGCACGATCTGGGCGCGCTGGAGCCTGATCCCGTCCTCCGAAGATTCCACGGTCGAGGAAGACTGGAACGCGCAGTGGAGCCATTCGGCGCAACTGTCCGGGTTCGGCTCCTTCCGGATGCTGGAAGGCGTGCTGGTGACGGGAAAAGACACCGATGGCGACGGTCTGCCGGACGATTGGGAAATCGCCTACGGCCTCGACCCGGAAGATCCCACGGGGGTCAATGGCCGCGACGGCGATCCGGACGGCGACGGCTTGAGCAACTACAACGAATACCTGCTGGGCTATGACCCGCAGGATTCCGACACCAACGACAACGGCATCAACGACGGCGAAGAGGACTTCGACGGCGACGGCCTGCCGAACTGGTACGAGCAGGACATCAGCGGCTCCCGCCTCGATCTGCGGGATACGGACGACGACGGGCTGACCGACTACGACGAAGCGATCGGGAAGGGCGCCGCCAAGCGCATTTCCAGCCCGGTCTGGTCGCTCGATCCGCCGATCCGCCGCTCGATGGAGTTCCTGGGCAACGGCCGCTTGACCGTGGAAGCCCAGTCGCGCCATCACCTGAAATCCTGGACGGTGATGGGCTGGGTGAAGCCCTCCGAAACCCTGACGGGCGACAGCATCATCGTCCGCCGGACGGTCCGTTCCTCCAACCTGCAGTACGCCGGCGGCGATCTCGTCAACTACGAACTGGGGCTGCGCGAGGTGGCGGCGGGCTTCTTCGCTCCCTACGTGCGCCACGTCGGCGTGACGACGTCGGGCGACGGCCTGGCGACGAACGTGCCGGTCGAATCGCTGGTCAGCAGCGTCAATCTCACCAACGGCGTGACCGAGACCTCGGGCGGCCACCAGGCGACCGGGATCATCGTGGCGGGCGAGTGGACGCACGTGGCCGGTTCCTACGATGCGGAAGCCCATACGATGAGCCTCTATATCAACGGCGAACTGTCGGTCTACCGCAACGACGTGTTCCCGCCCAGCGGCATGAGCCTCGGCACCGACAAGAAGGTGCTGGGCGACCTGACCATCGGCGGCGGCCGCAAAGACTCCAGCGTCGTCGAGCTGCCCTTCACGGGCTGGATGGACGACGTCAAGGTGCTGGCCGGCGCGAGCAGCGAGGAGCAGATCCAGTACGAGGCGTCCAAGCAGATTTCCTCGACGCTCCAGACGATCAACCAGGCGGTGGATCCCGAAGTCCACCAGCTGCCGATCTCCGAGGCGCTGCAATATGAACACACCAACAACTTCGTGCTGGTGCGCTTCAAAGCCGGCTCGTCCGATGCGACCGTGGCGACCGTGGCGGAAAATCTGGGACTGAGCGTGGCGCATTCGTTCAAGATCGTGCCGGTCCATCGGCTGGAACTCGCGCCGGGCGAAGATCTCGCCGAAAAACTGGCCGACCTGCGCGCGGATCCGAACGTGCTCTACGCCGAACCGGATTACGTGGTGCGCGCCGACCGCACGCCGAACGACCCGATGTTCATCCGCCAGTGGGGCCTCCAGAATTCCTCCGTGCCGACGGCGGACATCAGCGCGGCCGAGGCCTGGGACCAGGCGACGGGCAGCCGCGACATCGTCGTCGCGGTCATCGACACGGGCGTGGATTACACCCATCCCGATCTGGCCGACAACATGTGGGTCAACGAAGGCGAAATTCCGGGCAACAACCTCGACGACGACGGCAACGGCTACGTCGACGACGTGAACGGCTGGGACTTCAGCACGTTCGACAACCTCCTCGGCCTGCCGGCCAACGACCCGATGGACTACAACGGCCACGGCACGCACGTGTCCGGCATCATCGGCGCCGTCGGCAACAACGGCCAAGGCGTCGCCGGCGTGAACTGGAAGGTCAAGATCATGCCGGTCAACTTCCTGGGCTTCCTCGGCATGGGCTTCACGTCCGACGCCATCCTGGCTTTGGAATACGCCTGGCAGAACGGCGCGCGCCTGAGCAACAACAGCTGGGGCGGCGGCGCCTTCAGCCAATCGCTGAGCGATGCCATCCAAATGGCCGGCGCGAAAGGCCATCTCTTCATCGCGGCGGCCGGCAACTCGGGCACCGACAACGATGCGGTCCCGCACTATCCCAGCAGCTACGATCTGCCGTACGTCGTGGCCGTCGCCGCGACGGACATGAGCGACCAGCTGGCCGATTTCAGCTGCTTCGGCGCGGCGTCGGTGGATCTGGCCGCGCCCGGCGTGGGCATTCTCAGCACGTTCCCGGGCAGCCAATACGTCAGTTACGACGGCACCTCGATGGCCACGCCGTTCGTGTCGGGCGCGGCGGCCCTGCTGCTGAGCCAGGACAACCTGCTGGATCCGCTCGGCGTCAAGCGGGTGCTGCTGCAGTCCGTGGACAAGCTGGATTCCCTGACGGACAAGGTCGTCACCGGCGGCCGCCTGAACTTGGCGAAGGTGGTGGGCGGCAGCCCCGTCCTGAACTTCCGGTTCGACGACGGCGGCGCCTGGGCCGAGGACTTCACCGTGTCGGAAGATTGGAACAGCGCGCTGAACGGCTTCAGCAAGCCGTGGTTCCATGCCGCCGTGCGCGACAACGCCGCCTTCTCGACGAACGTATACGTGCCGATCTTCGAGGATTCGGACGGCGACGGCATGCCGGATTGGTGGGAGGAAGCCATGGGCCTCGATCCGCTGTTGGCCTCCGGCCTGAACGGCAGCGACGGCGATCCGGACGGCGACGGCCTGACGAACCTCTACGAATTCCTGGCCGGGACGAATCCGTACGACTCCGACACGGACCACGATGCCATCAACGACTTCAACGCCGATTCCGACGGCGATGGCCTCAGCAACGGCCAGGAGCAGCAGGCCGGCACGCTGCCGGGCTCGGAATGGCTCGGTGACCGGGTGGATCCGACCGACACGGACGACGACGGCGAGAAGGATGCCGCCGAAATCGCGGCGGGCACCGATCCGCTGAAGGCGAGTTCTCCCGACCGCGCGCGCGCCATGCGCTTCAGCGGCAGCGGCCAGCTCGTGATCCACACCGAACACGATACCGATGCGAGCTTGCCGTGGACGGTCGAGACGTGGGTGAAGCCGGTGGGCTCGGGCACGGACGGCATCCTCATCCGGCGCGCCGAACAGATCCAGGAAAGCGGCCAGCCGTGGGTCGACTACGAACTGGGCTTGACCGCGGCCATCCCGTACGTTTCCTATGCCTTCCGCGCCGAAGACGGCTACGTGACCGTGCGCGTGAACGCGCCTACGGCCTTGCCGATGAACGAATGGTCGCACGTGGCCGCGGTGCGCGATCCGGACACGCTGCAGCTCCGGCTGTTCGTGAACGGCAAGTGCGTGGCCCTCAAGTCGAACGCCCGCCTGCCGGCCACCAGCCTGCGCGGCGTGTTTGAAACCGTCATGGGCGAAAGCCTCGTCGGCGAACTGGATGCCGTGCGCGTCTGGAACTACGCTCGCAAGGGCGTGGACATCCAAAATGCCCGCGGCGTCTTGCTGCCGGAAGCCAACTCCACCGGAGCCGCCGACAAGAACCGCGCGCCGAAGCGCATCTTCAACTTCGACGACGGCGGCCAGACGGCGGAAAACAGCTTCTACCTGAACGACTGGATGGCCAATTGGCAGAACGCCGCCACGATCGAAGGCGATGCCGCCCTCGTGACGTCGGCCTGGCCTCCGCAGGATCTGGACTCCGACGACGACGCGACCACGGACGTCGTCGAACGCTCGAACAACACCCTCGTGCTGCGTTCCGAGTCGCCCTACGTGCCCCGCGCGCTGAAGTTCGGCGGCTTGGGCAGCGTGCTGGCGTCCGAAGACGTGGACGGCCTGGAGACGATGGCGTATGCCGTCAGCAACTGGACGGTCGAGGCCTGGGTCAAGCCGACGGCCAAGCCGACGATGACGACGCCGCTGGTCCGGCGCGCCACGCGGGACGGCAATCTGGCGACCTTCGAGCTGCGCCTCGACACCAACCTGACGGTGTACGCGGGCTTCAACCGCGAGGACGACGGCCATTCCGTCTACTACGTCCACAGCGGCGCCAAGAAACTGCCGACGAACCAGTGGACCCATCTGGCCGCCACGTATTCGGCGGAAGACAACCGCCTGATCCTCTACGTCAACGGCATCGAGGAAATCCGCGGAACGGACGTTTCGGCCCGGCCGGTGGTCGAACTGGCCGGCCGCCTGCAGTTGGGCGGCATCGGCTTCAAGGGCGAACTGAAGGAAGTCCGCGTCTGGAACAAGGCGCGCTCCGCCGAAAACATCTACGCCAACTTCGGCAAGACGTTGCTCTTCTCCGTGGCGGCGCTGGAAAACAGCTTCCACGCCACGGGCGAAACCGGCAACCAGAGCTATCTGGGCCGCGTCACGGAAGCCATCGAGGATGGATATACCTATGACCACACCTCGATCGGCGCCATCGGCGACGAATACCGCATTCTCAACTACGTCCGGGGACGCCTGACCCAGAAGTTCACCCTGGAAACGTGGATCCGCATGCAGCCGGGCGCGGCGGGCGGCCGCGCGGTCACGCGCCAAGTCGACCTGATGCTGGTGGATCTGGGCTCCGACTGGCGCGTTAACGAAGCGATCGTGATCGAAGACAACGGCGCGCCGGCGGTGGAGTGGAACGGCCAGGTGAACATCGCCACGCCGATCTACGAGGAAGAAGAAGTGCCGGATCCCGCCAGCACCAACATCATCAAGCGCAAGGTGTTGAACCGCCTGGAGTACAGCACGGTCGTGGTGCCTCGCAAGCTGATCTCGGAACTGGATATCCGCGACGGGCAGTGGCATCACTTGGCCGCCGTGGGCGACAGCCAGCGCATCCGCCTCTACGTGGACGGCGCGCTCGAGACCGAAGCCCTGAGCTACTACGAGTTCAAGGCCCGGCCCGCTCCGGACTTCGAAACCCTCTACTGGCAGTATCCCAACGACGGCTCGGCCCTGCGCATCAGCGACGAAACCTTGCAGGCCGATCTGGACGAGGTGATGTTCTGGAACGAAGACCGGACCCAGGATGAAATCCAGAACCACATGAATTACGGCCTGACCACCGAGGAAATCAAGGGCTGGCGCGAGCCGATCGATCCCATGCCGGAAGACGCCATCGACGACTACGCGTCGCGGGTGTCGACCATGGGGGCGGCCTATCCGCGGGTGGATCTGGTGTCCTACATGTTCTTCGACGGCACGCCGCCGTTGCCCCACGTGATCGATGCCGCCAACGAACCGCTGCCTTTCCGGATCCTGCCGGACGTCAACGGCGATGAAATCCTGCGCAATTCGCGTCCGCCGGTCTTCGTGGACCGCCTGCGCGCGCTCAAGGACGACCTCGCCGGCTACTTCGCCGCGGACGACGGCGGCGAGTCGGCCGAGAACTTCATGAAGCGCAACGATCTCGGCTACGCCGGCCTGCTGCAGGGCGATGCCCAGTTCGTCTCGGCCCCCGTCACGGTGGGCGACAGCGATCGCGACGGCCTGCCGGATTGGTGGGAAGAGGCCAACGACCTCGACGCCGGCGACCCCGACGGCGCCAACGGCGCCTATGGCGACGCGGACGGCGACGGCCTGAGCAACATCGCCGAATATCTCGCCGGCACCGATCCCAACAACTGGGATACCTCCGGCAACGGCATCAGCGACTACAATTCCAGCGCCGGCGGACTGACCTTCGGCGAGTTCTACATGGACGGCGACCAGATCCCGGACGCCTGGGAACTGCTGTACGGCGACGTCTTGAGCCCGCTGGTCAACGACGCCAACACCGATCCGGACGGCGACGGCTGGAACAACCTCGCCGAATACCTGGGCTCCGGCTTCGAATATGTGTCATCGAGTACGATCGTGGACACGAACACGGCCACGACGAACTACCTTGACCGGTACACCGCCGTGAGCCCCACGAAGCCGAACGATGCCCAGTCGTTCCCGGCCCCCGAGATTACCTTCATCTTCACTGGCGATAGCACGCAATCTCCCGATGCTCCGCTTGTCGTCCAAGCGTTTTCCGATCCCATGATGCGAAGGGCGGACGCGGTTCACACCTTCACGAGTCCTTTCGTCAATGGCCTTTCCGAGACCGTTAAGTTCTGGAATGGCGGTACATGGGCAGGTATCGGCGACGGCCACGTGCGCCAAGGAAAGAACATCTTCATGGCGTTCATCGACGCGAACAATGACGGCAAGTGGAACGCCGGCGAATGGATGGGCTACAGCGAGAACGGCACGGAGAACATCCAGTGGGGTTCCGCCACCGTCCGCATCGCCCTGACCGACAAGCCCGCCGGCTATATCCGCTTCTCGTGGGAGCAGAGCTTGGATGCGATCGCCGCGGGTCTCTCCCAGGTGAACGGGACGACGTACATCGTCACCATCAATTCCGTGGGCACGGGCCTCAACATCTATTCGACGACCCGCAGCCTCGAATCCATGGAGCGTCCGTACATCACCGAAATGGACCTGAAGCAAGCCGGCGTGGCGCCCATGTTGAGCAGCTACAAGTGGTTCATCGGGACCGTGAACGGAACCGTGTTCGCCTCGGGCACGAACTTCATCGACTACGCGACGACCTTGGCGGCGCCGACCGTCCTGTCGCCGTCGGGGACGACCTTGGTCCATGCGCAGAACCGCCTGCGGATGACGCTGCCGGACGATACGGTGCAGGTGGCCATCCGGATCCTGCGCGGCGGCGCGACCCTGCTGAGCACCACCGTTTCCGCGCCGTTCGTGAACAACGCGGGCGTGGCGGAGATGGATCTGCCGTGGCTGGCGGGCTGGAGCACGTTCACCAACGGCAACTACACCATCCAGGTGGGCGCGATCAATCCGCGGTTCCCCGCCGGCGTCTTCTCGAGCGCGGCGTCCTTCTCCGTGAACCTGCAGGAGTCCCCGGTGGGCGCCGGCATGATCACGGGCGACATGGGCTACTTCGGCACCAATTCCGGATACTGGGTGGTCGAGGCCTTCGAAGGTGCCGGCTTCGACCAGAAGCCCGTCGCCCGGACCCGGGCGATCTCGGACGGTTCCTACACCATGCGGCCCTATACCTTGCTGGGCCTGCGGGCGGGCACGTATCACGTGCGCAGCTATCTGGACAACAACGGCAACTCCGTCTTGGACGCCGGCGAGGCCTGGGGCTTCGTGAAGGGCACCGTTTCCAGCGTCAGTCTGCTGTCGCGGAAGACCGCGACGCCCAAGACCTCGGGCGATTCCCAGTCGCCGTACGCGGTGGAATACACCGTCCGGGCGATCGACGTCGATGCGCAAGGCTCCGCGGAGGGGATGGATGTGATCTCCTACGATTCGCTGGCCTATCGGACAACCACGATGCACAGCGACAACGACGGATTGCCGGACAACGTCGAACTGGAACTGGGCACCAGCCCCGTCCGTTGGGACACCGATTTCGACGGGATGAGCGACTACGCGGAAGTCATTGCCGGCACCGATCCGCTCGATGACGACTCCGACGGCGACGGCATGCCGGATGGATGGGAAGACGCCAATAGCCTCAATCCGAAGTGGGCCTCCGACGCCGCGCTGGATTCGGACGGCGACGGCCTGACCAACCTGCGGGAATACCAGAAAGGCACCAATCCGCGCCTGGCCGACACGGACGGCGACGGCATGAACGATGCGTATGAAGTGACCCAGAACCTCAACCCGCTTTCCGCCGCGGATGCCGCCGCGGATGCGGACGGCGACGGCTTGACCAACCTGCAGGAACGCCAGCTCGGCACCGATCCCAACCGCAGCGACAGCGACGGCGACGGCTTGAGCGACGGCGACGAAGTGCGCATCCACGGCACCAATCCCAAGATCGTCGATTCCGACGGCGACGGCTTCAGCGACGGCGACGAAGTCGAGATGGGCACCTATCCCACCGTGGCCGCCGACCATCCCACCGGCAAGACCGCGACGACCCAATTCGTCCGGATCACGGCGGCGAAGGGCACCGCGACGGTCGTCTACGTGGCGACGGATCTGACCGGCACCCCGGTGGATCTGATCATCCAGCAGAACGACGACATGCCCGCGAAGGGGGCCTGGACGACGGTCGTGGAACGGGCGATCACCGCGGCGGGCGTCTATACCAACGTCATTCCGGATCCGGACATGGATGGGCGGTTCAACCTCCGGATCCGGACCCGGTAGGGAGGTCTTGCGCCGCGCGGCGGGCCTGCCGGAACCGGCAGGCCCCGCCGAATGGCGTTGACGCCGCCTCGGCAACCAGTTTAGAGTCGAACAATTAGGGCATCTAGCAAGGAGATCGGACAGGATGAAACGGTTTGCTTTGATCGGCATGTGTGCGGCGGCGTTGGCTGCCGGAATCGCGGGTTGCAATTGGGAAACGGGCAACGATGCCACGAGCTGGAGCTCTTCCTATAACTGGGTCAACTTCAGCGGGACCTACCGCGGGGTGACGGGCGGCCTGCTGGTCACCGACTATACCAGCACGCCCTCGATTCCGGGCGTCACGAACACGATCGCTATCGTCGGGGAAGGCCAAGGCTCCTTCGTGGCGAACCAAACCATCTTCTCGGGCACGCTGGCCCACGGCAACGTCGTGCCGGGTTCTCTGATCGTCACGCTCTACAACGGCGCCGGCGGAGTCGTCCGCACGTTCGCGGACAACGCGCTCGGCGTCCTCGGCACCGGCCAAGGCAACGTCCAGTATGTCTCCGGTTCGTGGAATCTCGATCTGACCACGGAATTCCCCACCGTGGCGGGCTACGTGCGGGCCAGCTATTCCTACACGGTGTCCAATTCCGGCTCGGCCGGCAGCGAAGCGGAATCGGGCGCCACGCGCGTCAGCATCTATTCCTTCACCGTTTCCCACAACGGCCAGCACCTGACCCTCGTCGACAACAACGGCGCTTCGTTCGCCGGCTACATCAGCCAGATCCGCTCGACGTCCGGCGCGGAAAACACCGATATCGGCCAGGTGGCCAACGACGAGCAGTCCCAGCGCGCCAAGATCACCTATTACGAGAGCGAATTGCCGGCGGACGGCGACTCGATCATCGCCAACTTCGAATGCTCCGGCACCAGCGCCGCCTACATCCCCGTCAAGATCGTCGGCACGCTGGAAGGCACCGTCGCCGCCGGCGTCTTCACCGGCCGGACCATGAACGGCACCTGGATCGAAGTGGGCGGCAAGACCGGCGACATCAACGCGACGACCGATCCCATCGTGATCGTGACGTCTGCCGCAGCTGAGGGAACCCCCGCCGGGGACGGACAGGCGCAATAATCCGGCCATCTGGGCCTTCGGCGCCGCGGAATCTTCCGCGGCGCTTTTTTTCGTCTTCATCTTTGGAGCCCCCGACGGCTTGCCCGCCTGTGGAGGGACCTCGTCGGGGGAAAGTGAGGTGTGGCTGCTGCCGGAGCGCGGGCATCCTGCCCGCAGAGGCTATGGTTCCACGAACGTGATGCCGGGGTTGTTCCGGTCGCTGTTTTCGGCGGGGCGCAGGGCGGGGTGGCGGCGAAGAAAATCGCGGCCTTCGGGGCTGGTATGGGTGTAATGGTCGCCGAAATAGACGGAGCGGACGCCGCCCCGTTCGAGCTGTTGCCGCAGCCATTGCCGCGCGGCGGCGCGGATCTTGCCGCCGCCGCCGGACGAGGAACCCCAGCCGTGGATGACGCGGACGACGCGCACGCCGTCGGCGCGGGCGCGATCGAGTTGCGTTTCGAGGCGCCGAAGGGCTTCGGCGACGGTCGGCAGGCCGATTTCGACGTCGACGTCGCGTACCGGCGGACCGCCGGCGCGGCCGGCCGGGTCGGGTCGCCGGGGGCTCTCGCAGTATGGACAAACCGTCGATTGCGGGGCGATGGGCTCGCCGCAGACGTCGCAGGTCTTCACGGGGTGGCCTCCGGTCCGATTTCGAGGCGGCGGAGCATGCGCAGCTGGTGGAATACGAGCGGCACGGAAATCAAAAACGTGAGGAGATCGGAGGCCGGCGCCGCGGCGTAGTCGCCGGGCAGGCCCCAGTAGC